>NZ_CP113783.1:1059061-1693123 GCF_029542205.1 Pseudoxanthomonas sp. SE1
AGAGGAACGGGAACAGGCCGCCCTTCCACACCGGGCCGTCGCCCGTGCTGGCGAACTGCGTGAACGCCGGCATCTTCAGCGAGGTGACTTCCGGACTGGCGATGACGATGCCGATGGCCAGCGCCACGATCACGCCGATCTTGAGGAAGGTCGACAGGTAGTCGCGCGGCGCCAGCAGCAGCCACACGGGCAGCACGGCGGCCACGAAGCCGTAGCCGATGAGCATCCAGGTGATCTGGGTGCCGGTGAAGGTGAAGGCCGGGCCCCAGGTGGGATGCGCACCAACCTTGCCGCCGAACCAGATCGCCAGCAGCAGCAGGATGATGCCGACCACCGAGATCTCGCCGATCCTGCCGGGGCGGATGTAACGCATGTAGACGCCCATCAGGATCGCGATGGGCATCGTGGCGATCACCGTGAACATGCCCCACGGACTTTCGGCCAGCGCCTTCACCACGATCATCGCCAGCACCGCCAGGATGATGATCATGATCAGGAACGCACCGAACAGCGCGATGGTGCCGGCCACTTGGCCCATTTCCTCGCGGACCAGGTCGCCCAGCGAACGGCCGTTGCGGCGGCTGGAGATGAACAGGACCATGAAGTCCTGTACCGCGCCCGCCAGCACCACACCCGCGATCAGCCACAGCATGCCGGGCAGGTAGCCCATCTGCGCAGCCAGCACCGGGCCCACCAGCGGGCCGGCGCCGGCGATGGCGGCGAAGTGGTGGCCGAACAACACATGCTTGTTGGTGGGGACATAGTCCAGGCCGTCATTGTTCAGATGCGCGGGGGTCGCCCGGCGCGGATCCAGCCCCATCACGTTCTTCGCGATGTACAGGCTGTAGTAGCGGTAGGCGACCAGGTAGATGGACACCGCCGCCACAACGATCCACAGCGCGCTTATCTGCTCACCCTGGCGCAGCGCTACCACACCAAGGCACACCGCGCCGAGCAGCGCGAGCGCCGCCCAGCCGATCTTGGAAAAACCGTTCATCCGGCAACCCTCCGACAAGTCCGGACAAGGGTCGCCCCATGCAGGAGGCCGGTCAATCCGTAATCCCGGATTCAGCCTTCGACTTTGGTCGCAGTGCGACGGCGTACTGCCTCAGAGCCAGCGCGAGCGCTTGAACAGGCGGTACAGGCCGAAGCAGGCCAGCGCCACGCCCGCGATCAGGATCGGATAGGCGAAGCGTCCGCCCAGTTCGGGCATGTGCTCGAAGTTCATGCCGTACCAGCTGGTGATCAACGTGGGTGCCGCGAGCAGGGCCGCCCATGCGCCGAGACGCTTGACCGTCTCGCCCTGCGCCAGTGTCACCAGCGAGAGGTTGACGCTCAGTGCGGTGGTCAACATCTCGCGGAGCGTGTCGGTGTACTCGTTCACGCGCAGCACGTGGTCCTGCACGTCGCGGAAGTAGAGGCGTACTTCTTCCGGGATCAGCGCGCTCTGGGAGCGGGTCAGCTGCGCCAGCACGTCCTGCAACGGTGCTACCGCCAGCCGCATCTGGGTCAGTTCACGCTTCAGGTCGTACAGCTTCACCACCGTGCCGCGCCGGTAGGTGTCGGCGAAGATGTCCTTCTCCAGCGCATCCAGCGTCTGCTTGAACTGGTCGATGATCGGGCGGTAGTTGTCGACGATGTAGTCCAGCACCGCGTACAGCCCGTACGAAGGACCCAGCGCCAGCAGGTCGGCTTCGCGCTGCACGCGCTCGCGCACCGGCGCGTACGACAGCGAGGCGCCATGGCGCACGGTCACCAGGTAGCGCGGGCCCAGGAAGGCATGGGTTTCGCCGAACCGGATGCGGTCGTCGACGACCTGCGCGGTGTGCACGGCCACGAACAGCGAGTTGCCGTAGGCCTCCAGCTTCGGGCGCTGGTGGGCGTTCTGCGCGTCTTCCACGGCCAGGTCGTGCAGGCAGAACTCTTCCTGCAGTTTCTCCAGGATCGCATCGGCCGGTTCGTACAGGCCCACCCAGATGAAGCTGCCGTCGTCGATGGCGAGCACGTCGCTGATCTCGTCCAGGCCGATGTCGCGTCGTTTCCCGCCCTTGTCGTAGACCACGCAGTTGATCACGCACTGCGGCAGGGCGGGTTTCGTGTCGACGGCGGTGAGGTCATTCATGGCGGGAATCGTGCGCCACGCACGCGGCGGCGGCAAGTCCGGTTGCGTCCTGCGCTGTGTAGGAGCGGGCCATGCCCGCGATGCTTTCCGATGGATGCCAGCACAAGAGCATCGCGCCCAAGGGCGCTCCTACACACGAGCTTCCGTCATTACTGCGCCACGAAGCGGATCGCCTGACCACCACCCGGCGCCAATCTCAGCGTCAGCGTGTCTGCGCGGGTCACGCTGCGCTCCTCGATCACGATGTCCTGTGGCGCCGTCTTCCAGTTCGCCTTGTCGCCGTCGCGGTAGATCTGCGCGGTATAGCGTCGGCCGTCGTCGAGGAAGGTCAACGGCACGCTCAGCGTGCGGCCGTCTTCATCGGTCAGCGCACCGAGATACCAGTTGTCGCCGCCGCGCTCCTTGCGCGCGATGGTCACGTAGTCGCCGACTTCGCCGTTCAGCACGCGCGTGTCGTCCCAATCGACCGGGACATCCTTGATGAACTGGAACGGTGCCGGATTCTTCTCGTAGTTCTCCAGCAGGTCGGCCGCCATCTGCAGCGGGCTGTAGATCACCACGTACAGCGACAGCTGCTTGGCCCAGGTGGTCGCGATGCCGTCGGTGGAGCGCGTCTTCATGCCGAAAATGCCCGGCGTGTAGTCCATCGGTCCGGCCAGCAGTCGGGTGAACACGAGGTTGGCTTCGTGTTCCGGCGGATTGCCGGGCTGGCCCCAGGCGCTGAACTCCATGCCGCGCGCGCCTTCACGGGTGATCCAGTTCGGATAGGTACGGCGCAGGCCGCTGTCCTTGATCGGTTCATGCGGATTGACGGCGATGTGGCGCTTGGCCGCTTCGGTCACCACCTTGAGGTGATGGCGCGCCATGTCCTGGCCTTCGTGCCACGCGTAATGCCGCTTGCCGTCGGTGCCGGTGACCTTGGCCTGGCTGGCATCGGCGACATAGCCGGTCTTCACCGCCGGCACGCCGACGCGCTGGTACAGGTCGAACGCGTCGCCGAGCTGCGACTCGTAGTGCGCGGCGTTGCCCGAGGTTTCGTGATGGCCGATCAGCACGACGTTCTTGGAGCGCGCATAGGCGCTCAGTGCTTCCAGGTCGAAATCCGGATACGGCTTGGTGAAGCTGAAGTCCTCGCCGTTGCCGAACCAGTCGCCGTCCCAGCCCACGTTCCAGCCTTCCACCAGCACGCCGCCGAAGCCGTGTTTGGCGGCGAAATCGATGTGCTTGCGGACGTTCTCGTTGGTGGCGCCGTGCTTGGGGCCGGACGCCCAGCTCTTCAGCTCCAGGTGCATCTCCCACCACACGCCGACGTACTTCATCGGCTTCACCCATGACACGTCGCCGAGCGCGTTGGGTTCGTTGAGGTTGAGCGTCAGGGAAGACATCGCCAGGCCGGCGGCATCATCGCTCAGCAACAGCGTGCGCCAGGGCGTGTCGAACGGTGCGGCGCGCACCACCTTGCCTTCGCCGATGCCTGGCGTCAGGTCGGCCTTCAACTTGCGATCTTCGACGCGGGTCAGGTTCATGCCGCTGTAATCGACCAGTGCCGCTTCGTGGATCGACAGGTGGGTGCCGTCCTCGAACTTGAAGGTGATCGGCGTCTGCGCATCGCCGACCTGCTGCAGGGGCGTGCGGTGGTACAGATACTCTTCGCGGTTCCACTCGCCAGCGGGGATCCACCACGCCGTCGCATCGCGCGCGAGCGTGAATTCGGTCAGTTCCTCGCTGATCCTCACCTGCTCCAGTCCGGGCTGCTTCGGGAAGCGGTAGCGGAAGCCGACGCCGTCGTCGAACACCCGGAACACCACGTCGAAGCTGCGGAAAGGCTTGGCTTTCTCCTTCAGCGTGACGGTCAGTTCGTTGTAGTGATTGCGGATGAAGCGGCGTTCGCCCCAGGGTTGTTCCCACGTCTCATCGAAGGTGCGCGTGCGCGGCTGCACGATCTCGATGTTGCGTTCGAACTTCGGCGCATCCAGCAGCAGGAACCCCAGCCGCGACGACGTGATGACGGGCTGGCCCTTGCGCGAGACCGCGTAAGCGGGGCGCCCGTCGTTGTCGGTGGACAGTTCCACCACGATGGCGCCGTCAGGCGATGCGACGCGCGGCCCCGGGGCTGCTTGCGCGACGTCCGCGCCAACGGTGAGCAGGACGACGAGCGGGAAGAGATAACGGAGCATGCGACCCTCGCGGTGTGCAGAGGGCCGCATCGTGCGTGGCGGGGCTCAGCGCGACAAGCGTCGCGGCATGAATACGTATGCAAGCGCGAGGTGCACCGGCAGCAGCAACGCGATCCATGGCTGGTTGTATTGCAGGCGCAACGGTAGCCAGTGCAGGAACCAGGCGATCAGGGCACCGCCCGCGATGGCGCATGCCAGCCAGCCGAACCAGGCGGGCGGCGTGCGGCGGCGCAGCACGGAAATTGCGCCGGGAATCAGCAGCACGCAGAGGGGGTTCAGCAGCAACAGGTTGCGGTTCGCCCATGCGGCCCAGTGGTCGGTGAAGCCCCACAGGTAGACCAGCAGGCCGCCGGCAGCAAAGCACAGCAGCCAGAACGGCACCGCAGCGACGGCGATGGCACGCGGCCAGCGGCGACCGGTGAAACCGATCAGCAACGCCGCCACGGCGCCCGCGCCGAGCCAGGGCAGCCATCGACGCGGCGCTTCCGCCGGTTCGGCCGCGATGCGGTGCGGCAGCAGCTGCATTTCCGACTGCACCAGCGGGCGGCCTGCGCTGTTCTTCGCCTCGCGCAGGCTGTCGGCCAGTCGCATGGGGACGTAGGCCTCTTCCCAGCGCGACATGGGCTTGTCGGCCGACGGTCCCAGCCCCACGTCGAAGCCCAGCCACATCCATGTCGCCGGCGAGGCCAGTCGCACCGCTTCGCTGCGGAAGGTGTTGCCGCGCGAGCGGCCGGCGAGCTGCGACTTCAGCGTGCCGCCGAGCGCGGCATCGAGTGCGTCCCGCACCTGTGTCGAGCAGTTGGAGGTGAAGTAGTCGTAGCGGTAGCGCGCATTCTCCGGCCTGGCCCGTTCAACCAGCGCATCCGCCAGCGCCTGCGCCTGGTCCGGCGCCAGGTCCAGCCACTGCAGCGAGACGCCGCGGCCGCTGTCGCGGTAGTGCAGCAGATCCTGCTCGAACGGCAGCGCCATGAGGTAGTACATCATGTGGCCACGGGCGAAATTGCCGACGAAGTCGGACTCGCCCGGATCGAAGAAGCCGAAGTTGTACGAGATCGCGTCGCCGCTGGCCGGATCGACGACGACAATCGCGTTGTGGCCGAAGCGTTCGAAGAACACCTCGCCCGGCTGCATCGTCGCCACGCCGATCCGTGGTGCGGCCCATGCCGTCATGGCCAGCAGCGACAGCACGCCCAGCAGCGCCAGGCGTGTGGCGACGCTACGCATCGGCGAGCACTCCGACATGGAAGGCGTGTACGCGACGCGCATCGGCGCGGGCGACACGGAACATGAAGCGCCCGAGCGTAAGCTCCTCGCCGGTCTCCGGCAGATGGCCTATCGCGGCGGTGATGAGGCCACCGACGGTGTCGTACTCGTCGTCGGGGAAATCCGCGCCGAAACGCTCGTTGAAATCGGCGATGGGCGTCAGCGCATCCACGACGAACTGGCCATCGGCCTGCGCGGCGATCAGCGCGGCGCCATCTTCGGCTTCATCGTGTTCGTCGTCGATCTCGCCGACGATCTGTTCCAGCACGTCCTCGATGGTGACCAGCCCGGCCACGCCGCCGTACTCGTCGACGACGATCGCCATGTGGTTGCGCGACAGGCGGAATTCCTTCAGCAGCAGGTTGAGCTTCTTCGACTCGGGGATCAGCACGGCGGGGCGCAGCAGTTCCCGCACGCTGCCGGGGCCATTGTCGGCCACCACGCCGCGCAGCAGGTCCTTGGCCAGCAGGATGCCGAGGATCTCGTCCTTGTCGTCGCCGTGCACCGGGAAGCGCGAGTGGCCGGATTCGACCACGTCTTTCATCAGGTCGAGGAAGCGCGCTTCCACCGGCAGCGAGACCATCTGTGCGCGCGGCACCATGACATCGCCCACGGTGAGGTCGGCGACGGCGATGGCGCCTTCCATCATCTTCAGGGTATCGCCGCCGATCAGGCCGTCGGACTGCGCATCGCGCAGGATGGCCACCAGGTCGTCGCGTGTGCTGGGTTCGCCGGAGAACGCCGAACTGAGGCGGTCCAGCCAGGAGCGCCGTTTCTCCGAAGGTTTGTCGGAGCCGTCCGGCGCGAAGGTACTGTCGTCTTCTGACATCTCGGGGGAGTGGTCGCCCGCGGGGCGTGGCGGCCAGTCTAACCCGGTTGGGCGCCGGACGCAGGCGGTGCGGACCCGGCGGACGGCGCCGCTTCGTCCCCGGGCGCCTCCTCCGGCAGGTCAAGGCTGTAGCTGCAGCCTACCAGTGTCTTGCCGGGGTGCGAGGCGACGTTGCTGACGTTCAAGACCACCGATTCGATCAGCAGCTTGCCTGACGTCGTGTCGCGGGTTTCCTCACTGCGCAGTTCCTTGCCGAACATCGCCTTGGCGGGGGTGTCGATGGCGGTTTCGAGTGCCAGTTGCTTCGCCAGCGGCCGGGGATCGGGCAGGTCGAGCAGCGCGATCGCGCTGCCGCCGGAGAATGCGATGTGGTCGGTCTCGTGCCCGAAGACGCGGATCGGCCTGGCCAACCGGTATTCGGTCATGAACATGTTCGCCTGCGGCAGCGGCTGCCAGCCCAGCGCGACCGCCTTGAGCGGATCCTCCAGCGCGGGCGCAAGCGCGGTCAACCGGGCGATGTCGCTCCGGCACTCGATCAGGGCGGGCAGGTCCGGCCGCGCATCCTGCGCGGCGGCAGACATGGGGAGGGTCAATGCCAGTGTCGGTACGAACAGCAGGGTGCGCAGCATGCGGTCAGTCTTCCGCGTAGGGATCGGCGATGCCGAGTTCGGCGAGGATCTCGCGTTCCAGCTGTTCCATGCACTCGGCTTCCTTGTCGTCCTCGTGGTCCCAGCCCAACAGGTGCAATGCGCCGTGCACGGTCATGTGCGCGTAGTGCGCCGCCAGCGGCTTCTTCTGCTCCTTCGCTTCGCGTGCCACGACCGGCGCACAGATCACCAGGTCGCCGAGCAGCGGCATCTTCACGCCCTTGGGCAGTTTGACGCCCTCGGCCATCTCGGCCGGGAAGCTCAGCACGTTGGTGGCGTAGTCGCGTCCCCGGTAATGCCGGTTGAGCGCGCGGCCTTCCTTGCTGTCGACGATGCGGATGGCGAGGTCCGCTTCGCGGATGCGGCCTTTCAGCGCCGCCGCCACCCACTTGCGGAAACTCACGGCGGACGGGATGCCCGCACGCGGCAACGCGTAATTCACGGCGACTTCGAGACGGACGGGACCTTGGGTCATGGGGTGTGCCTCGGTAGAGTCGAGCTTGCTCGACTGCTCATGGCGTCATCATCCCGCGAAGCAAACCAGTCGAGCAAGCTCGACGCAACGGTCATCACGCGGCCGGCCCGACTTCGGAATCCTTGCCGTCCCGCGCATCGTAAGCCCGCACGATCTTCGCCACCAGCGGGTGACGCACCACGTCGCGGCTCGTGAAGAAGTTGAACGAGATGCCGTCCACGCCGTGCAGGACGTCCAGTGCATCCTTCAGGCCGGACTTCTGGTGCTTGGGCAGGTCGATCTGGGTCAGGTCCCCGGTGACGACGGCGGTGCTGCCGTACCCGATGCGCGTGAGGAACATCTTCATCTGTTCGATGGTGGTGTTCTGCGCCTCGTCGAGGATGACGAACGCGTCGTTGAGCGTGCGGCCGCGCATGTAGGCCAGCGGGGCGATCTCGATGACGTTCTTCTCCAGCAGCTTGACCACCTTCTCCACGCCCAGCATCTCGTACAGCGCGTCGTACAGCGGGCGCAGGTAAGGGTCGACCTTCTGCGACAGGTCGCCAGGCAGGAAGCCGAGCTTCTCGCCGGCCTCCACCGCCGGGCGCACCAGGATCAGCCGCTGCACACGCGATTCGTTCAGCGCTTCCACCGCACTGGCGACGGCGAGGAAGGTCTTGCCGGTGCCGGCCGGCCCGATGCCGAAGTTGATGTCGTGGGTGGCGATGGCATGCAGGTATTTCGCCTGGTTCGCGCCACGACCGCGCACGGTGCCGCGCTTGACCTTGATGGCCACGTCCTGCGGTTGGTAGTCCTCGTCGGCGATGCGGTCGACATTGGCCGCGTTGAGGCGCAGGTGGATCGCCTCGCTGTCGAAAGTCTCGCCCGCCGTTTCTTCGTATAGGGCGTGCAGCAGCTTTTCCGTGGCGGCGACGGACTTCTCCGGCCCGGTGACGCGGAAGATGGCGCCTCGATTGGCGATCTCCACGCCCAGGCGCAGTTCGATCTGGCGCAGGTGCGCATCGAACGGGCCAGCCAGGTTGGCCAGGCGCTCGATGTTCTCGGGTTCCAGGGTGAATTCGTGTTTGCTGGGAACGGTCATGGGCCGGGGGAATACTCGTGGCAATAGCGGTTAGTGGCGCGTCTCGTCGCCCGCGTCGTCCACCGGCCATTGGTGGAAGACATAGACCTCGTCATCGACGAGGGCCTGGTCGAAGTGTTCGGCTTCCGGCGCGTCGTGACGCTCGATCTGCAGGGGCTCGTCCTCCACCGCGATGACTTCCCAACCCTGCTCGCGGACGAATTCCACCGCGCGGCGCATGGGGTCCGGCGTGAAAGCGGGGCGCAGGTAGCAGGTGATGAAAGCACCACCGGCCTCCACGAAGTCGGGACTGTCGGGCAGGGGACGGGCTTCCAGCGTGAACACCCACAACTGGACGTTATCGGTGGAAATGGCGGCTGTTCCTGCAAACACAAGGCGGGGCGGCAGCGTAACCCGGCGCCCCGGAACCGGCCAGCCAATGCCGTTCGTCGGATCGGTCTTGCGATTTAATTAATCATAAAATTAAATATGTCGCATGACGACCCCAAAGCCACCCGCCGGAACCATCCGTGCACCACGATCCGCGCAGGGCACCACGCCGGGCGCGACGTTGAAGAAGCCCGCGCGCAAGCGCGCCCCCGGACGGCGCCCGACCTCCGAATCGGCCGATCTGCGCGCCACGCTGCTCGACGCCGCGTTGACCTGCTTCGTCAGGAAGGGCATCGCTGCGAGTTCGCTGCGCGACATTGCGACGGAAGCCAGCGTCACGCCGGCCCTGGTGCATTACTACTTCGGCGACAAGGCGCAACTGCAGCAAGCGGTGGTGGCCGAGCGACTGCTGCCCGTCGTGGGGCAGATGCGCGCGCCGGTGATGCAGGCCGAGGGTGACGTTGCGAGCCTGGTCGCAGGTTTCGTGCATGGCATCGGCGGCGTGGTTGCGCAGCACCCCTGGCTGCCGACGTTGTGGGTACGCGAGATCCTGTGCGAAGGCGGCGCGTTGCGCGAGATGATGATCAGCCAGGTCGGCCCGATGCTGCCGAAGATGATGGCGGGCCGCTTCGCCGCCGCGCAGCAGGCGGGCGAACTCAATCCGGATCTCGACCCGCGCCTGCTGATGGTGTCGCTGATCGGGCTGACCATGTTCCCGATGGCCAGCGCGCCGATCTGGCGCCAGCTTTTCGGCGCCGACGATATCGATTTCAACGACCTGCGCCGGCACACGCTGGTGCTGCTGGACCGTGGACTGGAGCTTGACCGTGCGAAATGAACTGCAACGCGGTGCCCTCGCGGCCGCCGTCCTGATGCTGGCGGGCTGCGCCGCCGATGCGCCCGAAGCCTTGGGCACGCTGGAATGGGATCGGGTGACGCTGCCGTCGCCGGTGACCGAGAAGATCGTGCGGGTCGATGTGCGCGAAGGACAGCAGGTGGCGGCAGGCGCACCGTTGCTGCAACTGGAACTGACCCGCACCCAGTCGCAGCTGGCGGCCGCGCAGGCGCAGGCCGCGCAGAGCCGCGGGGCGCTGGCGGAACTGCGGGCCGGCCCACGCCGCGAGGCCATCGCGCAGGCCCGCGCCAGCCTGGCCGCCGCGCAGGCACAGGTCCGCGATGCGGATGCCTACTATGCGCGCCTGCAGCCGCTGGGCAGGCAGCGGCTGGTCGCGGCTTCCGAAGTGGATCGCGCACGCGCCGCATCGCAGAGCGCGCAGGCCCAGGTCCGGCAGGCGCAGGCCGCGCTGCTGGAGCTGGAGCATGGCACGCGTGTCGAACAGGTCGCGCAGGGCGAAGCCGCCGTCGCCTCGGCGGACGCCCAGGCGCGGGTGCAGGCGGTGACGCTGGAGAAACTCAACATCACCGCACCGCGCGCGGGCCGCATCGACAGCCTCCCGTACAAGCTTGGCGACCAGGCACCGGTGGGCGCGCCGCTCGCGGTGATGCTGGTGGGCGAGGCGCCCTACGCGCGCGTTTACCTGCCGCAGGCCATGCGCAACCGGCTGAAGGTCGGCGACACGGCGAGGGTGCGCCTGGATGGTGGGGACACGATCTACCAAGGGCGCGTGCGCATGATCCGCAGCGAGCCCAGCTTCACCCCGTACTTCGCGCTGACCGGCCAGGACGCCGAGCGCCTGAGCTATCTGGCGGAAATCAGCCTGGGCAGGGACGCAGCCGGTCTGCCGGTGGGTGCGCCCCTGCAGGTGGTGTCCGATGAAGCGCAGTGAGCCCCTCCTGCAAGGGCGGGACGATCTTGCGATCCGCGTCCGCGGACTGACCAAGCGCTTCGGCGCGCTGGTGGCGGTGAACGATGTCGACCTCGACGTGCCGCGGCGCAATGTCTACGGCTTCCTTGGTCCGAACGGCTCCGGCAAGTCCACCACCATCCGCATGCTGTGCGGGCTGCTGACCCCTGCCGCGGGCGACATCGAAGTGCTGGGCCTGCGCATCCCCGAGCAGGCCGAGCAACTGCGCACGCGCATCGGCTACATGACCCAGAAGTTTTCGCTGTTCGAGGACCTGACCGTGCGCGAGAACCTGGAATTCCTCGCCGCCGTGCAGGACATCCCGCGCGCGCAGGCGCGGCGGCGGATCGACGCGCTGGTCGAGCAGTACCACTTCCAGGACCGGCAGAAGCAACTCGCAGGCACGATGAGCGGTGGACAGAAGCAGCGCCTTGCACTGGCGGGCGCGGTGATCCACGAGCCGGAACTGCTGTTCCTCGACGAGCCGACAAGTGCGGTGGATCCGGAGTCGCGTCGCGACTTCTGGGAGAAGCTGTTCGAACTCGCCGACGCGGGTACTACGCTGCTGGTGTCCACGCACTACATGGACGAAGCCGAGCGCTGCCACCGCATCGCCATCCTCGATCGCGGCGTGCTGGTGGCGGACGGCACGCCCGATGCGCTGACCGGTGAACTCGCCGGTCGCACGCTGGTGGTCGAAGCCGCGCATCCGCGGCAGGCGCAGAAAGTCCTGGTCGGCCTGCCCGGCGTGATCAGCGTGGCCCAGATCGGCAACCTGTTGCGCGTACTGCTGGCCGAGAACGGACAGGCCGCGGACCGCATCGCACATGGCCTGCGCACGGCCGGCATCGGCGCGGACGTGTCCGCCGCACCGGCCAACCTGGAGGACGTCTTCGTCTCCGCCACGCGCGGCCAGCCGGCCCGCGAGGAGGCCGCATGAAGTTCCGCCGCCTGATGGCCGTGATGGTCAAGGAACTGCGGCAGATGCGGCGCGACCGCATCACCCTGGCGATGATCGTCGGCATCCCGGTGATGCAACTGTTGCTGTTCGGCTATGCCATCAACACCAACCTGCGCGACCTGTCCGCCGGTATCGCCGACCAGGCGCGTACCGCGGCATCGCGCGCGCTGGTGATGGACATCGTCGCCACCGGCGTGGTCACGCCGACCCGGGAAGCCGCCACGCCGCAGGAACTCGTCCAGGCCATGCGCCGCGGCGAGATCAGCATCGGCATCGTCATCCCGCCGGACTACGAGCGCCGTCGCGCGGAAGGTCGTGAGGCCGTGCAGATTTTCGTCGACGGCAGCGACAACGCCGTGCAGAGCGCCGCCGCCCAACTTGCGCAGATGCCGCTGGACGGCAGCAGCGGGCCGCTGGCGACGCGCACCATCAGCGTGGTCGGCTTCTACAACCCGCAGCGGCGCTCGGCAGTGAACATCGTGCCCGGGCTGATCGGCGTGATCCTGACCATGACCATGGTGCTGTTCACAGGCGTGGCCATCGTGCGAGAGCGCGAGCGCGGCAACATGGAACTGCTGATCGCCACGCCGGTCAGCAGCGCCGAGCTGATGATAGGCAAGGTACTGCCCTACGTGGCCATCGGGCTGGTGCAGACCACGGTGGTGCTGGCGCTGGGCATGTGGCTGTTCCAGGTGCCGCTGGGTGGCAGCCTGCTGCATGTCTACATCGCCGCGTGCCTGCTGATCGTGGCGAACCTGACGCTGGGCCTGCTGATTTCCACCCGCGCGCAGTCGCAGTTCCAGGCCATGCAGATGACGTTCTTCATCTTCCTGCCCTCGATCCTGCTGTCCGGCTTCATGTTTCCGTTCGCCGGCATGCCGAAGGTGGTGCAGTGGATCGCCGAGGCACTGCCCCTTACGCACTTCCTGCGGCTGATCCGCGGCGTGATGCTGCGTGGCGCAAGCCTGTGGGAACTGTGGCCCGACGTACTGGCGCTGCTGGCCTTCACCGCGGTGATGATGACGGCGGCGATCCTGCGGTTCCGCAAGCGGCTGGACTGATAGGCTGGCGCTTCATCCCGACCCTGGAGTGCGGCAATGGACGAAGCGTCGATCGGCGCGGTGGTGGACGCCATGTACGCGATGATCTCCGGCCCTGCCGGTCCGCGCGACTGGTCGACGCAGGACGCGGTCTTCCATCCCGACTGCCGGCAGATCCGCACGGGTGTGGATGCGCAGGGCGCACCGTGGCGCCTGTCGTTCTCGCTGGCGGAATACCGCGCCAACGCCGACGCGCTGTTGGCGGACATGGACTTCTTCGAAGTCGAGACCGGGCGCGAAATCCGCGTGTTCGGCAACATCGCCCACGTGTGGAGCGCCTATGAGGCGCGCCAAGCTCCGGGCGACGCCGCGCCTGAGCGGCGCGGGATCAACAGCATCCAGCTCTACAAGGGTGAGGAGGGCTGGAAGATCATCCACATGATCTGGGACAACGAGCGCGACGGCGTGCCGTTGCCCGCTGTCGGCTGACCGACGTCAGTCGGCGCCGGCGACGCGTCCGCGCAGGGAGTTGCTCAGCGCCTCGGTGATCACCACGTCGACGAACTGGCCCACCAGGCGCGGATGGCCGGGGAAGTTCACCGAGCGCATGTTCTCGGTCTTGCCGGTCAACTCGTTCGGATTTTTCTTCGAAGGCCCCTCCACCAGCACCGACTGCACCGTGCCCACCATCCGCTGCGAGATCCCTGCGGCGTAGGCGTTGATGTGCTGCTGCAGGCGGTCCAGGCGCGCGTGCTTCACGGCGTCCGGCGTGTCGTCTTCCAGGTCGGCCGCCGGTGTGCCGGGGCGGCGCGAGTAGATGAAGGAGAAACTCTGGTCGAAGCCCACGTCCTCGATCAGCTTCATCGTCTTCTCGAAATCGGCATCGGTTTCGCCCGGGAAGCCGACGATGAAGTCCGAGCTGATCGAGATGTCCGGGCGTACCGCGCGCAGCTTGCGGATCTTCTGCTTGAACTCGAGCGCGGTGTAGCCGCGCTTCATCGCAGAGAGGATGCGGTCGCTGCCGGCCTGCACGGGCAGGTGCAGGAAATTGGCCAACTGCGGCACGTCGCGGTAGGCGTCCACCAGCGAGTCGCTGAACTCCAGCGGGTGCGAGGTGGTGAAGCGTATGCGCCCGACGCCGTCGATCTCGGCGATGGTGCGGATCAGCAGGCCCAGGTCGGCGATCTCGCCATCACCATAAGGGCCACGATACGCGTTGACGTTCTGGCCCAGCAGGTTGATCTCGCGCACGCCCTGCGCCGCCAGCTGCGCCACTTCCACCAGCACATCCTCGAACGGCCGGCTGACCTCGGTGCCGCGGGTGTAGGGCACCACGCAGAACGAGCAGTATTTCGAGCAGCCTTCCATGATCGACACGAACGCCGAGGGGCCTTCGGCGCGCGGCTCGGGCAGGCGGTCGAACTTCTCGATCTCGGGGAAGCTGATGTCGACCTGGGGCTTGTTCTGCTCGCGACGCGCGCGGATCAGCTCCGGCAGGCGATGCAGGGTCTGCGGGCCGAACACCAGGTCGACGTAGGGCGCGCGCTTGACGATGGCTTCGCCTTCCTGGGAGGCCACGCAGCCGCCCACGCCGATGATGACGTCGCGGCCGCCGGCCTTCAGTGCCTTCCACCGGCCGAGCTGGCTGAAGACCTTTTCCTGCGCCTTCTCGCGGATGGAGCAGGTGTTGACCAGCACCACGTCGGCTTCCTCGGGGTTGTCGGTCAACTCCAGTCCGTCGGACGCGGCGAGCACGTCGGCCATCTTGGCCGAGTCGTACTCGTTCATCTGGCACCCGTGGGTCTTGATGTACAGCTTCCCGCGGACCTGATCGGGCGCACGGGGGCGACCGACGGGCAGCGGAACGAGGGCGGGGTCGGTCACGGCGGGGCCGGCCGTGGTCGGCAGTGCAGGGGCTTGCGTCCCGGTCATGGCGCTTATTCCAGTCGGGTGGGCGGGCAGGACGCGTAGTTTACGCGCTGCGCGACGGCCGGTCCCTGCCATGGCCGGCGTTGATAGGGGACAACAGCCCGGCATGCAGCGGCCGGCGTCCGGCCATCGGAACTCCGACCGGCCGCACAGATTGGAGGAAACCTTTGTTGGACAAGGACTTGGCAATCCCCCGGGAATTCGGGACACTGCGCGGCATGAGGGGGACTCTGACGCTTCTGGCCGTGCTGACCGCGTTGACCGCACTGTCGGCCAGCGCGGGCACGCTGTACAAGTGCACCGGCAATGACGGTGTGCCGAACTACGTCAGCAAGCGCGTCAGTGGCGCAAGCTGCGAAGTGGTCAGCCGCTACACCCCGGACCGCAACCGGCCGACGCAGGTCTCCGCCGTGTCACGGCCCGCCGTCGCCACGCCGGCGGTGGGGGCGGCCAACGCGCCTGCCCTGTCCGATTCGGCCAGCGCCGTCGTTCCGGCGGCGGTGCCAGCCGCGTCCGTCCCCGCGCCGGCCAGCGGTCCGCGCCGCGTGGTCAGCGGGCAGGTCTACTCCTACATCAAGGACGGCGTGCGTCACTACACCAGCACGCGCCCCCGCGGTGGCACCCAGGTCGCCAGCCTGCGCACCATCAAGTACAGCTACATCGAAACCTGCTTCGCGTGCGGGAATCCGAGCGTCGACTTCGGACGGCTGCGGCTGAACACCTCCGCCTTCCAGGCCGAGATCGCCGCCGCATCGCGCGAATTCGGTGTGGAGGAATCCATCCTGCGCGCGATCATGCACGCGGAATCGTCCTACAACCCGATGGCGCTGTCGCATGCCGGCGCGCAGGGCCTGATGCAGCTGATGCCGGCCACGGCGCGCCGGTTCGGCGTCACCGATTCCTACAACGCCGCACAGAACATCCGCGGCGGTGCGCAGTACCTGTCCTGGCTGCTGAAGCGCTTCAACGGCAACCTGACCCTGGCCGCTGCCGGCTACAACGCCGGCGAGGGTGCGGTCGACCGCCATGGCGGCGTTCCGCCGTACAAGGAAACCCAGCGCTACGTACAGCGCGTGGCCGTGCTGGCCGATCGCTACCGGCAGGCCGTCGCCGCGCGTTGAGCCGTGGCGGGCGCCTTGGGCGCATGCAAGCCATTGATTCCACGGCAGCCGTTGTCGGCTCATTAAGCCATCCGTTACACTTTGCCGTCTTTATGCGGCCCGCACCGGCGTTTCGGGTGCGGCCTTGGCAGCCTTTTTAGCTACCTGATTGTTTTGCGGAGTGCCGGATGGCCATCGATGGGGTCAATGGGCCTGTGAATACGGGCCGACGCCGGTTCCTGACTGCGACCACCGCTGTGGTGGGTGCAGTGGGTGCCGGTATTGCAGCTGTACCTTTTATCAAGTCGTGGAATCCGAGCGCCCGGGCCAAGCTGGCCGGTGCCCCGGTGACCGCCGATCTGACCGGTCTGCAGGAAGGCCAGCGCCTGATCCTGGAGTGGCGCGGCCAGCCGATCTGGATCGTCAAGCGCTCCAAGGCGATCCTGGATGCGCTGCCGACCCTGGATGCGAACCTGCGCGATCCGCAATCGCAGAACCTCGACCAGCAGCCGTCGTACATCAAGGGTGAGACGCGCTCGCTGAAGCCGGAGATCTCCGTGCTGGTCGGCCTGTGCACGCATCTGGGCTGCTCGCCGGAAATGGCGGCCGAGATCAAGCCCGAGCCGTACGACCCGGACTGGAAGGGCGGCTATTTCTGCCCTTGCCACAAGTCGCGCTTCGACATGGCGGGCCGCGTGTTCCAGGGCGTGCCGGCCCCCACCAACCTGGTGGTGCCGCCGCATTACTACGAGAACGACACGACCATCGTCGTCGGCCTCGACCCGCAGGGGGGCGCATAAGCCATGGCGAACATCATTACCCGCACCGCCGATGGCGTGATGGACTGGTTCAACGCGCGCGCGCCGGGCTTCATGCCCGTGTACCGCAAGCACATGAGCGAGTACTACGCGCCCAAGAACTTCAACATCTGGTACATCTTCGGTGTGCTGTCGATCGTGGTGCTGGTCAACCAGATCCTGACCGGCATCTTCCTGACGATGCACTTCAAGCCGAGCGCGGCGGAAGCCTTCGCCTCGGTCGAATACATCATGCGCGACGTGGAGTGGGGCTGGCTGATCCGCTACATGCACAGCACCGGTGCCTCGTTGTTCTTCATCGTGGTCTACATCCACATGTTCCGCGGCCTGATGTACGGCTCGTACCAGAAGCCGCGCGAGCTGGTGTGGATCCTCGGCATGCTGATCTACCTGGTGCTGATGGCCGAAGCCTTCCTGGGCTACGTACTGCCGTGGGGCCAGATGTCGTTCTGGGGCGCGAAGGTCATCATCTCGCTGTTCGGCGCCATTCCGGTGATCGGCAACGGCCTGACCGAGTGGATCATGGGCGACTACCTGCCCAGCGACGCCACGCTCAACCGCTTCTTCGCGCTGCATGTCATCGCGCTGCCGCTGGTGCTGCTGCTGCTGGTGGTGCTGCACATCTTCGCGCTGCATGAAGTCGGCTCGAACAACCCCGATGGCGTCGAGATCAAGAAGGGCCCGAAGGGCAACCGCTGGTCGCCGACCGCCCCGGCGGACGGCGTGCCGTTCCACCCGTACTACACGGTCAAGGACGGTTTTTACGTCGGCGGCTTCCTGATCATCGCGGCGTTCATCGTGTTCTTCGCGCCCGCGATGGGCGGCTGGTTCCTGGAGCACGACAACTTCACCGAGGCCAACAAGCTGGTCACGCCGGCGCACATCAAGCCGGTGTGGTACTACACGCCCTACTACGCGATGCTGCGCGTGGTTCCGCACAAGCTCAGTGGCGTGCTGGTGATGTTCGGCGCCATCGCGATCCTGTTCCTGGTGCCTTGGCTGGACCGCGCGAAGGTGAAGTCCTACCGCTACCGTGGCCTGATGTCCAAGGTGCTGCTGGGCCTGTTCGCGATCAGCTTCGTCTGGCTGGGCAAGATCGGCGCCGGCCCGGGCACGGACCCGGTGGAAACCATCATCGGCCGCTTCCTGACCGCGTTCTACTTCCTGTTCTTCCTGACCATGCCGATCTGGACCAAGATCGACAAGACCAAGCCAGTGCCCGAGCGGGTGACGACGCATGACTAAGACTTTCGCCTCTCGCCTAGCTGTCTTCGCCAGCGGGTTGCTGATCTCGTTCACTGCCTTCGCTGCCGGCGGCGGCGCCACGCTCCAGGCCGGCAACGACCTGAGCGACCGCGCCTCGCTGCAGCGCGGCGCGCAGCTGTACATGAACTACTGCGCGGGCTGCCACTCGCTGAAGTACATGCGCTACTCGCGCATGGCCGAGGATCTGGGCCTGACCGAAGACGAGGTGATGAAGAACCTCAACTTCACCGGCGCCAAGTTCGGCGAGCAGGTGCAGGTATCCATGCCCGCCGCGGGCGGCGAGAAGTGGTTCGGCAAGATGCCGCCGGACCTGAGCGTGATCTCGCGCGTGCGTGGCAGCGACTGGATCTACACCTACCTGAAGTCCTTCTACCTGGACGAATCGCGCCCGTTGGGCTGGAACAACAAGCTGTTCCCCAACGCCTCGATGCCCAACCCGTTGTGGGAGCTGCAGGGCCTGCAGCACGCCGAATTCGGCCCGGTCGATCCGGCCACCGGCGAGCGCCACGTCGAGGGTCTGAAGGTGGCGCAGGCCGGCCGCCAGAGCGCGCAGGAGTTCGACCAGACCGCGCGCGACATCACCAACTTCCTGGAGTATGTCGGCGAGCCGGCGGCCCTGAAGCGCCAGAGCATCGGCGTGTGGGTGATCCTGTTCCTGGCGGCGCTGACGTTCCTGGCCTACCTGCTGAAGCAGGAGTACTGGAAGGACGTCCACTAAGGACCGTCCGCGCATCCACTGCAGCGGTGCAGGGCCTCCGTGCCCGCACCGCAGACGAAATGGCCGGGCCTGGGGTTGCTTGGCTTTTTTCGGCAGGGATTGCACACTCAGGGACCGTGGCGACCGTCAGCAAGGGGCTGGCGGCGTCGGTGCGATCGGCGGATTCCGATCGTCGGAGAGCCGTGAATGGCTGCGAGTCCACGTATGCGCAATACACTGACGCTGTTTTCTTCCACCGATGACGTGCTCTGCCACCGCGTGCGGCTGGTGCTCGCCGCCAAGGGTGTCAGCTACGACCTCGTGCCGGTGGATCCGCAGAATCCGCCCGAAGACCTCATCGATCTGAATCCCTACCATTCCGTGCCCACCCTGGTGGAGCGCGACTTGGTCCTGTACGCCGCCTCCGTCGTCAGTGAGTACCTCGACGAGCGCTATCCCCATCCGCCCCTGATGCCGGTGGACCCGCTGTCGCGTGCGCGCCTGCGCCTGGCGATGCTGCGCATCGAGCACGACTGGGTCCCCCAGGTCCAGGCCATCCAGCTGGGCAACAAGCAGCAGGTCGAAGCGGGCCGCAAGCGCCTGAAGGAACTGCTGACCGCCTCGGTGCCGCTGTTCAAGGCGAGCAAGTTCTTCCTCAACCCCGAGATGAGCCTGGCCGACTGTGCGATGGCCCCGATCATCTGGCGCCTGCCTTCGCTCGATGTGCCGCTGCCGAAGGACGGCAAGGCGATCGAGGACTATGGCAACCGTATCTTCCGCCATCCCGGTTTCCTGCGCAGCCTGACGGATGCCGAGAGGAAGCTGCGCGAGATCCCGGCCTGACCGGGATCCGAGCAAGGCTTGGTTCGCAGGCATTGCAGGACAGCCCAGCGACCGGCAGCCGAGACGCGAAATGACTGACGCCACGCCCCGCATGACCAGCCATCGCCCGTACCTGTTGCGGGCGCTGAACGAATGGATCGCCGACAACGGCATGACGCCCCATTTGCTGGTGGACGCCACGCAGGCGGGTGTCCAGGTGCCGGCCAGTGCAGTGAAGGAAGGCAAGGTGGTGTTGAACATCGCCGAACGTGCGGTGGTGCGGCTGTTGATCGACAACGAGGCCGTCAGCTTCACTGCGCGGTTCGGCGGGGTCAGCCAGGCCGTGTACGTGCCGGTCAGCGCCGTGCTGGCGATCTACTCGCGCGAAACCGGGCAGGGCATGGCGTTGCCCGACGACGTGGCACACGATCCCGATGCCGGTGGTGGTGACGATGACCCGCCGTCCGCTCCGGACACGCCACCCGATGACGACGCACCGCCGCCTGCCGGCAAGCGCCCGCCGTTCCTGCGCGTGGTGAAGTAGTTCGGCGTCCGCGCGGATCTGCCGACGAACCCGCGCAGCGAAGTCAGTGCAGATCGAGTGGCGCCACGGAGCGCGCCACCGGCCCGACGAACGAGACCAGTTCGCCCTTGCGCAGCACCAGGCGGCCCACGTGGCGATCTACGCCGTCGTGGGAATACTCGAAGCGGAAGCAGCGCTCGAATCCCAGCCAGCCATCTTCGCCACGGCGCAGGCGGAGCCCGTTCGCGTGGACGCTCTGGTCCAGCCAGATGACCCCGGCTGCCTGGCAGGCGTTCCGGCCCAGTGCGCCGGCGCGCTCGGCGGCGGCGCGCGCCGCATTCCAGTAGGCGAACGCCGCCGCTGCGGCGATCAACCACAACAAGGCGCTCAACGGAGACATGCCGGCCTCATGGCGCGGGGCCGAGTTTCATCGACAGGTCGATGGCACGGACATGCTTGGTCAGTCCGCCGATGGAAACGAAATCCACGCCATCTGCGGCGATGCCACGCAGCGTGCCCAGATCGACCCCGCCGGAGACCTCCAGCGGAATGCGCCCGGAATACGGCGCTGATTTGGCGCGGCGGACCGCTTCGCGCCGCGTACCTGCATCGAAGTCATCGATGAGGATGCGGTCGCAGCCTTCCGCCAGCGCTTCATCCAGCTGCAACAATGTCTCCACCTCGACGATGAGCGGCAACGAAGGGTGCAGATGGCGTGCCGCGCGGATCGCAGCGGTAAGCGACCCCGCCGCGCGGACATGGTTCTCTTTCAGCATCACGGCGTCGTACAGACCCATGCGGTGATTCTGCCCGCCACCGCAGCGGACCGCGTACTTCTGCGCCTGGCGCAGGCCTGGCAGGGTCTTGCGCGTATCCAGGATCGTGCAGCCGGTACCGCGCACGAGGTCGACGTAAGCGGCCGTCACCGTGGCCGTTCCCGTCAGCGTCTGCATGAAGTTGAGCGCCGAACGCTCCGCAGTTACCAGCGCGCGTGCGCGACCTTCCAGCGTGGCCAGCACCGTGCCGGCCGGCACACGGTCGCCGTCCTGGAAACGCCAGTCGATGCGTACTTGTGGATCGAGCGCGCGGTGGCAGGCATCGAACCAGGGCTGGCCGGCGATGACGGCCTCTTCCTTGCACAGCAGGTAGGCGATGTCGGCGACGTCCGGAAGCAGGGCCGCCGTGGCATCGCCGCTGCCGACGTCTTCGGCCAGCGCACGCGCCACGTCGTCGGCAATCACGCCCGCGTCGGGTGGCGTCGGGCGCGCGCTCATCGGCTGGCGAAGTCGCTGGCCTGCGCGGTGGCGATCGCTTCTTCCGCCAGCAGCACGGGGATGCCGTCCTCGACGCGGTAGACGATCTTGCGGTCATGCGTGACCAGTGCCTCGCGCAGGGGTTCGGTCTGGGCGGTGTCGTCGGCACGCTTGACCTGTCCCGCACTGATCGCATGGTTGAGTGTGTCCAGGCTGCGGGCGTCGAGCATGGCCAATGGCTGGCGGGTGGCAGGGCAGCAGAGGAGGTCGAGCAGTTTGCGATCCATGGGGGACTCGATCAGCGGTTCGGTCAGGAGGGTAGAATACGTCTTTGCGACTGAGGACGGCCATGACCGCCAGCGTTTCCAGCCCCGTGGTGGGCATCGTGATGGGTTCCCGCTCGGACTGGGAGACCATGCAGCATGCCGCGCAGAAACTGGATGCGCTGGGCGTTCCCTACGAAGTGAAGGTGGTATCGGCACACCGCACGCCGGACGTCCTCTTCTCATATGCGGACTCGGCCGCATCACGCGGGCTGCGCGCGATCATCGCCGGGGCGGGTGGCGCTGCGCACCTGCCGGGCATGCTGGCGGCGAAGACGGCGGTGCCGGTGCTTGGCGTGCCAGTGCAATCGAAGGCGCTCAACGGGATGGACTCGCTGCTGTCCATCGTGCAGATGCCGGCCGGTATACCGGTGGCGACATTCGCGATCGGCAATGCAGGCGCCGCCAATGCAGGCCTCTTCGCCGCCGCCCTGCTGGCGTCCGGATATCCGGCCATCGGCGCCGCGCTTGCCGCCTTCCGTGCGCGCCAGACCGAGGATGTGATGGCGCACGACGATCCCCGCCAGCCGCTATGACCACGGTCGGTATCCTCGGCGGCGGGCAACTCGCGCGCATGCTGGCACTGTCCGGCGCGCCGCTGGGCCTGCGCTTCCTGGTGATGGATACGGCGGCCGATGCGTGCGCCGGCCAGTTCGCTCCGTTGCTCGTCGGCGACTACCGCGACGAAGCCGCCCTGGCCGAGTTCGCGTCGAAAGTCGACGTGGCCACGTTCGATTTCGAGAACGTGCCGGCCGAGAGCGCCGAGTGGCTCGCCCGTCGCGTTCCGGTGTTCCCGAATCCGCGTGCGCTCGCTGTCGCGCAGGATCGACTGGTGGAAAAGACGCTGTTCCGCGAACTCGGGATTCCGGTTGGCGCCTTCGCGAACATCGAAACGCACGCACAGCTGCAGGCGGAGGTCGAGCAACTGGGCGGTGCGTGCATCCTCAAGACGCGCAGGCTGGGCTACGACGGCAAGGGCCAGTTCCGCATCAAGTCGCCGGCGGACGTCGACGCGGCCTGGCAGGCGCTTGGCGCGCAGGCCGAGACCGTTGGCCTGATCGTCGAGGCATTCATTCCCTTCGAGCGGGAATTGTCGGTGATCGCCGTACGCAGTCGTGACGGTGAGGTACGCACGTGGCCAATGACCGAGAACTGGCATGTCGATGGTGTGCTGTCCGCCAGCCTGGCGCCTGCACGCGTCGACGCCGCGTTGGCCGGGGCCGCGTGCGCACACGCGCGTCGGCTGGCGGAGTCGCTCGACTACGTCGGCGTGTTCGCACTTGAATTGTTCTATCGCGACGGCGCGCTGTTGGCCAACGAGATGGCGCCGCGCGTGCACAACTCCGGGCACTGGACGATCGAAGGTGCGGAAACCTCGCAGTTCCAGAACCACCTGCGTGCGGTACTCGGGTTGCCGCTGGGCGACACGCAGGTCCTTGGCCATGCGTGCATGCTCAACTGGATCGGTGAAATGCCGGCGTCCGGCGCAGTCCTGCAGGAGGCGGGCGGGCATTGGCACGATTACGGCAAGGAGCCTCGAGGCGGGCGCAAGGTCGGCCATGCCACGTTGCGTGCCGACGATGCCGCCATCCTGGCCGAAGCGCTGCGCCGCGTGGGTTCGGCGCTGGGGCGCGAAGCGCAGGTGGCTCCTGTCGTGGGGCGACTGTCCGCCTGACCTGGCGGTTCCTGCAGGGATGGAAACGAAAACGGCCGGGTCTCCCCGGCCGTTTCTGCTTCGAAGCGGAGCCTGTGGATCAGCGCAGGTTGCCGGCCACGAAGTCCCAGTTCACCAGCGCCCAGAACGACTCGACGTACTTCGGTCGCGCGTTGCGGTAGTCGATGTAATAGGCGTGCTCCCACACGTCGATGGTCAGCAGCGGCTTGTCCTCACCGGTCAGCGGGGTGGCGGCGTTGGACGTGCTGGCCAGGGCCAGCGAACCGTCCGGACGCTGCACCAGCCAGCCCCAGCCTGACCCGAAGGTGCCGATGGCGGTCTTGGTGAATTCTTCCTTGAACTTGGCGAAGTCGCCGAAGGCCTTGTTGATCAGCTCGGCCAGCTTGCCGGTCGGCTCGCCGCCGCCATTGGGCTTGAGGCAGTTCCAGTAGAACGTGTGGTTCCAGACCTGGGCGGCGTTGTTGAACATGCCGCCCTGCGATTTGCGCACGATCTCCTCCAGCGATGCATCGGCGAACTCGGTGCCGTCGATCAGCTTGTTGAGGTTGTCGACGTAGGTCTTGTGGTGCTTGCCGTAGTGGAAGTCGATCGTCTCGCCGGAGATGTGCGGTTCCAGCGCGGTGCGGTCGTAGGGCAGGGGGGGCAGTTCGATGGCCATGGCTCGGTTCCTTACGCTAGGCGGGTAAAAAGGGTGTGCTGGCACCGTCGGGGCGATGCGAGGGCTTACACTATGCAATCCGCAGGCGAAGCCGGCGGAACGGACCGAAAGTGTACCCGACGGTGGTTGCCAAACCGTCAAGGAAGGAGAAATCAGCATGCCGGTGATGGAACGCATCCAGGCCGAAGTGGATGGCCACCCGATCGTCCTTTTCATGAAGGGAACGCCGCAGTTCCCGATGTGCGGCTTCTCCAGTCGTGCGGTACACGCGTTGCGCGAAGCAGGCGCGGAGCATGTCTACACCATCAACGTGCTGGAAGAGCCCGAGATCCGCGCCAACCTGCCGCGCTTCTCCAACTGGCCGACGTTTCCCCAGCTTTTCATCAATGGCGAACTGATCGGCGGTTGCGACATCACGCTGGAGCTGCACGAGTCCGGCGAACTGCAGCGGATCGTGGCCGAGGCGCTGTCGCAGTGAGCCTGATCGGGTTGCCCAAGCGTGTACCCCGCGCCCTGGACCAGCGCGTAGTGCTGGTCAGTGGCGCGCATGGTGGGCTGGGCAGTGCGGCAGCGGTCGCCTGTGCGGAAGCGGGCGCCACGGTGGTGTTGCTGGGCCGCAAGGTGCCGAAGTTGAACCGGATCTACGACGCCGTCTCGCAGGTGGGCGCGGAGCCTTTGCTGTATCCGCTCGATCTGGAAGGTGCGACGCCCGACGACTATGCCGAGCTTGCTGATCGCCTGCACGCCGAGCTGGGTCGTCTGGACGGCGTGCTGCATTGCGCCGCCGAGTTCAAGGGACTGACGCCGCTGGAACATACCGACCCTGCAGCATTTGCGCGCGTCGTGCACGTCAACCTGACCGCACCCTGGTGGCTGTCGCAGGCCTGCCTGCCCCTGCTGAAGCAGTCGGACGACGCGGCGCTGGTCTTCAGCGTCGACGATCTTGCGCGGGTGGGGCAGGCGTACTGGGGTGCGTATGGCGTGGCCCAGCATGGGCTTACATCGCTCGTGGGCATGCTGCACGCCGAACTTGCCAGCAGCAGCGTGCGTGTCGCCGCACTGCAGCCGGGACCGATGCGGACGGCATTGCGCTCGCGCGCGTATGCCGACGACAACGATGCGCAGGCCCGGGACGCCACCGATTACGCAGCGGCCTGCGTCACCCTGCTGTCATCCGCCGGCGCAGCACACAGGGGGCAGATATGGAAGGTACGGGCATGACCGTCCTGTCGGCGGCCCTGCTGCTGTTCCTGATCCTGGACCCACTGGGCAACATTCCGGTGTTCCTCAGCGTGCTCAAGCCGTTGCCACCGCGTCGCCAGCGCATCGTGGTGGTGCGCGAGTTGCTGATCGCGCTGGTCGTGCTGATGCTGTTCCTGTGGGGGGGCAAGTACGCGCTGGAAATGATGCACCTGCGCCAGGAGTCGGTCGCCATCGCCGGCGGCATCGTCCTGTTCCTGATCGGCGTGCGGATGATCTTTCCCCGGCCCGAGGGCCTGATGGGCGAACTCCCCGGCGGCGAACCCTTCATCGTGCCGCTGGCGATCCCGCTGGTGGCCGGGCCGTCGGGCATGGCGGCGGTGATGTTGATGGGCAGCAACGACCCTTCGCGGCTCGGCGACTGGAGCCTGGCCCTATTGCTGGCCTGGAGCGCGACGGCAGTGATCCTGTTTTCCGCGACCGTCCTGTACAAGTGGCTGGGCCGGCGCGTACTGACCGCGATCGAGCGGCTAATGGGCATGCTTCTGGTCGCCATTTCCGTGCAAATGGTCCTGGACGGCATCGGCACCTACCTCAAGTTGACCCCGCCCAACATCTGACCGCCGTCCCCCCGGTGAAGGTCGCCGCCACGACGCCGCGGAACGCCGCGCGTTGGCGGCCCGACTGTCATGTTGCACTGCGAAAGATTGTCATGCCGCGGTCACAAAATGGTCCTATCGTGTTAACCTGTTATTAACCTCCGCGGACGCCGCGTGGGCCATGGGAACCCCTAGCACGCCCTTCAGAACCGACCCCCACCGGGTGGTTCCGCACGTCTCGTCAGCCAGCTTCGCCACATCACTCCCGTACCGAGGTTTATCCGATGAACCAATCCCGTCGTCTTCGCCTGTCCAAGCTCAGCCTTGGCCTCGTCGTCGCACTCGCTGCCGCGCCTGCCTTCGCGCAGAGCACCACGGCCGGCGTGGGCGGCCTGGTCACCGACAACGGCGGCCAGCCCGTCGCTGGCGCCGAGGTGACCATCACCCACGTCGAATCCGGTACGGTCAGCCGCGCCACCACCGATGCCAGCGGCCGCTACAACGCGCGCGGCCTGCGTGTGGGCGGTCCTTACCAGATCACGGTGAACAAGGCCGGCGCTGGCACCAAGACTGAGGACGGCGTTTACTTGGGACTGAATCAGGTAAGCACGGTCAATGCGGCATTGACCGGCGATGTCGCGACCCTGGAAACCGTGACCGCTGTTGGCTTCGCCGGCGGGTCGGAAGTGTTCAGCGCCACCAAGATGGGCACCGGTACGAATGTGGATCGCCAGACGATCGAAGCCCTGCCCTCGATCAACGGCAACATCCAGGACTTCATGCGGTTGGACCCGCGTGTCGCTTACGTCAATCGCGCCGAAGGCGGCATCAGTGCCGGCGGCCAGAATCCGCGCTATAACGCGATCCGCATCGACGGCGTGTCCGCCAGCGATACCTTCGGCTTGGAAGGCAACAACATGCCGACCCGCCGCCAGCCGGTCGCGATGGATGCCATCGAGGCGATCAACATCGATTTGGCCAGCTACGACGTGACCATCACCGGCGCGACCGGTGCTGTGGTCGACGCGGTGACCAAATCGGGCACGAACGAGTTCCACGGTTCGGTATACGGCACCTATCGTGACGGCGAGTGGTTTGGCGACGATCCGACCGGCGCCACGTTCAACGGTTTCACCAAGGAGCAGACCTACGGTGCGACCTTCGGTGGCCCGCTGGTGAAGGACAAGCTGTTTTTCTTCGCCAACTACGAGAAGTTCAAGCAGGAAGCGCCAGGTGCGGATATCGCGGGCAGCGCCCTTGGCAAGGCCAATGCGGTCATCGACATGGACGACATCACGCGTGCACAGCAGATCGCACAGAGCTATGGCTTCGATGCCGGCGGCCTCACGAGTGCGGGCGATACCGATCTGGAAGAGTACGCGCTGAAGCTTGACTGGAACATCACGGACAACCATCGCGCCAGCCTGCGTTACAGCAACCTCGAGCAGAGCAAGTTGCGCGTCAACGGCATCAGCAGCAGCTCGGTGTCGCTGAGTTCCTACTGGTACCAGCACGTCAAGTCGGTCGAAAGCTACGTTGGTCAGTTGTTCAGTGACTGGACCGACAACTTCTCCACCGAGTTCAAGGTTTCGTACCGCGACTACTCGGCCGTGCGTGAAACGCCGACGACGGCGCCCAGCGTCCGCATCTACTTCGGTGGTACGGAAGACGCGCTTGCCGGCGACTCCCTGTACCTGGGTACCGAGGTCAATTCACACCAGAACGCCCTGTACACGGAGACGTGGAACGCGTTCGGTTCCGGTACGCTGACCCTCGGCGATCACGACCTCAAGTTCGGTGTCGACTACAGCACCAACGACATCTACAACATCTACGGCCCGCAGCTTTACGGCGTCTATGAATTCTGGGGTCTGGACAATTTCGCCGCGGGTCGCTGGAGCACCTACAACGTCCGTACGCCACAGCCTGGCTTGGGCTTCGATTCCGTGGCCGCAGCCTACAAGTACAAGTCCTACGGACTGTTCCTGCAGGACCAGTGGTACGTCAACAACAACCTGACACTGACCTTCGGCCTCCGCGCCGACAAGCCTGACGTCAACAAGGTGCCGCAGTACAACGCGTTGGCCGAGCAGGTGTTCGGCTACGACAACAGCAAGGTGCTGTCGGGTGACTGGTTGGTGCAGCCGCGCTTCGGCTTCAACTATACGTTCGACAGCGACCGCCCGATGCAACTGCGTGGCGGTTTCGGCCTGTTCCAGGGTGAGTCCCCGCAGGTCTGGCTCAGCAATGCCTACAACACGACCGGCTTCAACTACATCCAGTACTCGCAGCGCCTCAATTCGGCCGAGAACTGGGAGGACCTGCCGTTCAGTGGCGACGGTCTGAACCAGCCGGTACCCACGAATCCGACCGCCGCGCTGCAGAACGTCAATTTCGTCGCGGCCGACTTCGAGCAGCCCTCCGTGTGGAAGGCGAACCTGGCGTTCGAACATGAGCTGCCGTGGTACGGGATCGTGGCATCGGCCGAAATTCTGGCCACCCGCGTGAAGAGTGCCCTGTTCTATCGCAACCTCAACCTGGGCGCCCCGACGATGCAAGGTCAGGATGGCCGCGATCTGTTCTACGCTACCTCGAACGTGGGTCGTCCCTGGAGTTCCGGCAACAACCGCTCGAACCGCGATCGCCGCTTCGACTCGGTACTGTTGCTCGACACCACGGACAAGGGTCACACCGAACAGCTGACCGTTGGCCTGGACAGGCCCTGGATGGCGGATAGCGACTGGTCCTGGAGCCTGGCGTACACGTACACCAACGCCGAGGAAGTGGCGGGTCTGACGAGCTCCACCGCAACGTCCGGCTGGAACTACACCTACCAGTTCGATGCGAACGAGGAGAACCTCGCCACGTCGCGTTATGAAATCAAGGACCGCATCCTCGGCACCTTGAACTGGCGTCACAACTTCTTCGGCGACTACAAGACCGAGTTGGGCCTGGTGTACGAAGGTCGTAGCGGCCGTCCGTTCAGCTACGTCTATTTCAATGACGCCAACGGTGACAATCGTTCCGCCAACGACCTCTTCTACGTGCCGTCGGGTCAGGGCGATGTGCTGTTCGGCTCGCTCAGCAGCGCAGGTGTATTCACGGCCAACCCCGCGATGGAACAGGCGTTCTTCGACTGGCTGGCCAAGAACCCGCAGCTGGGCCGTTTTGCTGGTACGTACGCACCGCAGAACTCGGGTCGTGCGTCCTGGGTCAACACCTTCGACGTGCGTATCTCGCAGGAGCTTCCCGGTTTCTTCAAGGGCCACAAGTCGGAGATCTGGCTTGACATCCAGAACGTCGGCAACCTGCTGAACAAGGATTGGGGCCACATCTACGACTACGGCTTCTTCGCCAATCAGCGCGTGGCATCGGTTTCGGGGATGTACCAGGGCAAGTACGTGTACAACTTCACCTCGCCGGATTCGCCCTCGGTCGCCAACGGCGATGCCGACGGCTTCAATACCGGTGTGTCCCAGTGGTCGCTGCAGTTGGGCTTCCGCTACAAGTTCTGATCCATCTGCATGTCGATACTGGAAACGGCCGGGGAAACCCGGCCGTTTTCTTTTGGACGGGCTCCTCAGGCCCCGGGGACTGCGCTAAAGTCCCGCCTCTGACGAACGAAGACAGGAAACTCCCATGAGTGAAACGGCATCGAGGGCGTTGCCGGTGCAGGACGCGCGGATCTACCCGCGCGGTGGCCTGGACGTGCTTTCCCGCGCCGAAGTGGCGCGCCTGCGTGACGCTTCCTCCGGCGGCATGCACGAACTGCTGCGCCGCTGCGCGCTGGCGGTGCTGACCAGCGGCAGTGCATCCGACGATCCGCGCGCCGCGCGTGATCTGTATCCGGATTTCGACATCCAGGTACTGCAGCAGGATCGCGGCGTGCGCATCGACTTGATCAACGCGCCTTCGATGGCCTTCGTCGATGGCGAAATCATCCGCGGCGTGGCCGAACTGCTGTTCGCGGTGGTGCGCGACCTGGCGTACACCGCCATCGAGCTGGGCCCGGAGTACGCGACCGATCTGGAGTCTTCCGCGGGCATCACCAACGCGGTATTCGGCCTGCTTCGCAACGCGCGGATCCTGAAGCCGAGCGACCCCAACCTGGTGGTCTGCTGGGGCGGTCATTCGATCTCGCGCGACGAATACCTCTACACCAAGCAGGTCGGCTACGAGCTGGGCCTGCGCGGGCTGGACATCTGTACCGGCTGCGGGCCCGGCGCGATGAAGGGGCCGATGAAGGGCGCGACGATCGCGCATGCCAAACAGCGCCGCGCCAAGACCCGTTACATCGGCGTGACCGAACCAGGCATCATCGCCGCCGAATCGCCGAACCCGATCGTCAACCACCTGGTCATCATGCCGGACATCGAGAAGCGCCTGGAGGCGTTCGTCCGCATCGGCCACGGCATCATCGTATTCCCCGGCGGCGTGGGGACGGCAGAGGAAATCCTCTATCTGCTGGGCATCCTGCTGCACCCTGAGAACGCCGACCTGCCGTTCCCGCTCATCCTGACCGGGCCGACCATCGCGGCGCCCTATTTCGAGCAGATCGACACGTTCATCCGCATGACGCTGGGCGATGCGGCGGCCGAGCGCTACGAGATCATCATCGGCGACCCCGTGTCCGTCGCGAAGAAGATGATCGCGGGCGTCCGCCGCGTGCGCGAGTACCGCATCGAGCACAAGGATTCGTTCTTCTTCAACTGGGCCATCCAGATCCCCGAGGACTACCAGCAGCCGTTCGTCCCGTCGCATGAAGCGATGGCAGCGCTGCAACTGCGGCCGGGACGCGCGGTGCACGACCTGGCCGCCGACCTGCGTCGCGCCTTCTCCGGCATCGTGGCCGGCAACGTGAAGGAAGATGGCATGCGCCGGATCGAAGAGTTCGGCCCGTTCGAGATCCACGGCGACGCGGCGATGATGCAGGCGCTGGACGCCCTGCTGCGCGCGTTCGTCGAACAGCGGCGGATGAAGATCGCCGGCGAGTACAAGCCTTGCTATCGCGTGGTGACCTGAGGCGTTGGACCATCAATGACGGATGCGTCGTAGGGCATGCGGATGGTCGCCAGGTAGCAGCCATCCGCCGTCTTGATGCTGACGCCGCCCATGCCGTGGGTCAGTGCATGGATGCGCTCGCGCACCGAACTGAGTCCCACCTGATGGCCCGTCGCGACCCGCGCGGAGTCGACGGGCAGGGTGTTGGTCACAGATACGAGGAGTTCCGTGGGTCCTACCTCGACCCGGATGCTCAGCTCTCCGCCATGCGTGGAGGGCTCGATGCCATGCCGGATGGCGTTTTCCGCGAGTGGCTGGATCGACAGCGTCGGAACCCTGATGTCGGGCAGCGTCTCGGGCAGCTCCCAGGTCAGGCGCAGGCGATCACCCAGCCGGAGCTGTTCGATCTCCAGATAGCGCCGCGCGAGGGAAAGCTCTTCGGAAAGGAGGATCGTGTCCCGCGTCGAGAGCGCGGCCCGGAACAGGTCCGAAAGATCCAGTAGCAGCCGTTCTGCAGTGTCGGGCTTTGCGTGCAGCAGCGAGATGCCGGTGTTGAGGGTGTTGAACAGGAAATGCGGGCGGATACGGGCTTGCAGGGCCTGCAGCTTGGCGTGTTCGGCGTTGACGGCGAGTTGCCTTGCCCGCCACTGGGCCTGGAAGGCGCCCAGGCCAAGCAGGCCCACGATCAGGGAGATCGCCGTGACCTGAAGCGAAAAGCGCATCCAGCCTTCGTCTGGCGCCAGCGCGAGCCCTCGCATCGCCAGCCAGCCGGCTCCCAGCACGATCCATGTACTCAGCAGTAGCGCACCGAGTCCGATCTGGGCCACGACAGGTGGCCGCATCCTGGCGAGTCTGTGGCGAAGCATATACAGCAGGCCCAACGACGCGAGCGCGACCCACTGGATGACAAGCGACGCCACGCCGAAATAGGTCAGGCGGTCCGCCTCCAGCCCTGGCGCCGCCGCCAGTACCGCCGCCAACGTCTCCCCCGTCAACAGAATCCAGATCAGCGTCCTGGCCTGCCACAGGGTGTCGAGGGGACTGAGGAGGGTGGGGGAACGGGGCGGCATGGGCTCGCTCGGGTGGCGGGTGTGTCCGGCCCATGATGCCGCAAGGTACCGTGCGGTTCGCGCATCACTTGCCTTTCGGGCCCCGGATTCCGCCGTTCATTCTGGAAACGCTGGTGCGGGCAGGGGCACGCGGGCTAGCTTGGCTCGACTACAAGGGGAGTGATATGCCTGTCCCGTGTCCATCCGACCGCAACCGGTGCAAGCCTTGCGCGCCCAGGCGCATGCGGGGCTTCACCTTGATAGAGCTCATGGTCACCATCGCGGTGGTCGCCCTGCTCGCGGCCGTGGCAGCCCCGGCCATGGTGACGCTGATGAACTCCAACCGGCTCAGCAGCACGGCAGGAGAGCTGACGGCCGCGCTGCAGCTCGCGCGTGCCGAGGCCGTCCGGCGCAGCGCGCCGGTGACCGTGTGTGGCAGCGCCGACGGCCTCGCCTGCACCAATGGCGCCAACTGGGCCAATTGGATCATCGCGGGACAGAACAACCAGGACGCGGCCATTGAAGTCGTGCGCAGCGGGACGCTGCCGAATGGGTTGCAGATCAGCGGGCCTGCCGCGGGGATCCGCTTCAACTCCGCCGGCCTCATCGCCGCGCAGCAGAACCTGACGGTGTGCATTCCCACCGACGAGCCTGCAGACAATCAGCGCGTCATCACGGTGCTTGTCAGCGGCGCAGTGCTGGCAGGACGGAACAATGGTGGAGGTGCATGTCCATGAAGCGTGGTGATTCCTGCAAAGCAGACCGACGCCTGCGCGCGCCACGTGGCGGGCTGCGCAACGCGCGCGGCGTGAGCCTGATCGAGGTGCTGGTATCCGTGGTGGTCCTCAGCATCGGGTTGCTGGGCGTCGCGGCCATGCAATCCATCGCATTGCGCGGTGGCCAGAGTTCGTTTGAAAGCAGCCAGGCCGTTATCCAGACCTCGGCGATCCTGGAGGCCATGCGGGCCAACCGGATCAACGCCGCAAACTACAACACGGCCGGCATGGTCTGTGCGGCGGCGGGTGGCGGCAGCCTCGCGCAGGAGGACGTAAGTGACTGGATCACCTCGATGAAGACAACCATCGGTGCGGATGCTGACGATCCCACGGTCTGCGGCCAGATAACGGGTTGCCCCGCGGCGTGCGTCATCACCGTGCAGTGGGACGACTCGCGCGCCGGTGGCGGTAACACGCGGCAGGTTGTGACGAGGACCACGATATGAAGCCGGTTCGCAACAGGATGGGGGCATTGCCGCACCGGGAAGCGGGCTTCAGTCTCATCGAACTGATGGTGGCCATGGTGCTGGGTCTGCTGGTGGCAGGCGCTGCGCTGGCGATCCTGCAGTCCAACCAGACGACCTATCGCTCCAACGAGGGCCTCAACCGCATCCAGGAGAACGCCCGCATCGCCTTCGAACTGATGTCGCGCGACATCCGCGCAGCCGGGGGTACCGCGTGCTCGAATTTCTCCGTCGTCGAAGGCGGCAGCGCCGAAGCGAACAGCTTCCGTGACGCGCCGGTTGCAGGCAGCGACACGGAGCTCGAAGTGATGTCGGGCGACGACACAGCGTACCGGGTGCTGGCGTCCACCAGCACCTCCGTCAGCCTGGATCCGGATGAACTCGATGCGGCCGACGAGGCCTTCGATGTCGGCGACATCCTGTTGTTGTGCAATGCGCGCAAGACCCATCTGGTGCGCGCCGACAGCGTGGCGGGAATGACGGTCGGCTTCGCGGCCCTGCCCGATGGCTACAACCCCAGCGAAGACGAGTTCGCACCGCCGGCCGCCGTCGTGCTGTCGCGCATGCGCGATGTCCGCTGGTTTGTTGCCGCCAATCCCAGAGGAGGCAGCTCTCTGTACGTGAGCCGCTCCGGCGGCGCGGGTGAAGAGGTCGCAGAGGGCATCCAGAACCTCGCCTTCGAGTACCTGGAGTCCGGTGCGAATGCGTACACCAACGCGCCCGGCAACTGGGTGGACGTGGTGGCCGTGCGCGTCACCATGACGCTCACAGGGCAGGACGTGGAGGGCAGGGCACTTACACGTCAGTCGTCGAATGTCGTCAGCCTGAGAGGGCGTACCCTATGAATTCCGTGAGTCGAATCCCGACGGTGTCCGCGGCGCGGGGTCAGCAGGGTGTCGCCCTGATCGTCGTGCTGATCCTGCTGATCGTGATGTCGATCCTGGGCATCGTGATCATGCGCAGTTCCGCCATGCAGGAACGGATGAGCGCCAATCTGCGCGACCGCAGCCTCGGTTTCCAGGCAGCCGAAGGGGCGCTCCGCTTTGCGCAGGACCAAGTGCTGGGAGCGGGCAACTGGGACACGCAGATCCCCACCCCTGCTAACTGTGCCAATGGTATCTGCCCCACCGGTTCGGATCCGGTATGGGTGCCAGTGCCTCCTGGGGCATATGACGAAGTGCGATTGGCGGATGCGGCCCCCGAGTACTGGATCGAGTATCTCGGTGTGGGGCCGGGCTACAAGGGCGCCTGCGACACCCTTCCGCCCTCGGTCGATTGTCAAAGTCCGATGTATCGCGTCACCGCCCGCAGCCGAGGTGTCGGCCGTGCGGATGTGATGGTCCAAGCCAATATCGTAAGCCGCATCCCGGAACCGGGGACCTGAGCCATGAAGAACATTCGAATCAAGAAGTCGTCTGGCGCCACGCGCCAATGGTGGGCGGCTCCGGCGGCTTTCATCGCAACCCTTCTGGCGCTGCCGGTCAATGCCGGCATCGCGATCCCGGAGGATCCGCTGACCACGGCCAGCCGTGTGGCGCCGAACGTCCTCTTCATCCTCGACGATTCGGGGTCGATGGCGTTCACGAGCATGCCGGAAAACCCGCCGAGCACGGGCACACCGAACGTGGCCAGTCGCGCGTATACACGGAATACGCTGTACTACAACCCGACGGTGACCTATCTGCCGTGGATGAGGGCGGACGGCACTCGCATGACAGGCGGCACGAGCTTCACGGCCGCGTACGGTAGCTTCAATCTGGTGGGCGGCGGCACCATCAATCTTGGCGATGCCTCCAGTTGCCGTCGATACAACTACAACAGCAATGCCACCACGGATGAGTTGAGTAGTGGTGGCAGCCAGGTGTGCGGTGGCGACCAGGTGTTCTATGCCCCCAAGGACACGTCGCGCACGGATGCCGCCTATCTTGATGTGGGCGTCAACTACTACCGGTATCACGTTACGGGCGGAGACGTCATTCGCTCGGAATACGGCAATGTTGTCCGGTCCAACCAGCAGAACGTTGCCATCAATGGGGCTACGCCGTATTCCGGGACGCTGGGCAACAACACTGCGGTGGATCATGCGCTGGCCACGGTGACGGCAAATGTGGTGCTCGAGGTCACCATCCAGAACACGGAAACGGGCAACAACACGCGGAATCTGACTTACTGGGTCTACAGTCCCGGTGGCGTGCAGGTATGCACCGGCACGGTGGGCAAGGGCAACAACGCGCTGTGTACCGTCAACCCGACCGCGTCGGGCCAGTACCACGTGTGGGTGCAACGTAACAACGACCGCAGCACGGCCTACCGGCTCAGCGCGATCCGTTACACCACCAACAGTTGCGATGGCGCCACCAGCGGTTCGGGCTGGATCAACTGCCAGTCGAACACGACGCCAACAGGGCGTACGGTCACGGCTGAGCACACCAACTACGCCACCTGGTTTTCCTATCACCGGAGCCGCATGAAGGCTGCGAAGGCGGGCGCCAGCGAGGCGTTCTCTTCCCTGGACAGCAAGGTGCGCGCCGGCTTCAGGACCATCTGGGACCGTAGCGGAAGCCGTTTCGACATTCCCGTCAATGACGGCAACGATGGTCGGTTTGTCGACAGCACGGGGGACGTGGTGACCACCTCGCGTTCGACATGGTACAGCCGCTTGCAGAACGTCATCGGTTACAACGGTACGCCCCTGCATGGCGCCCTGGACGGCGCGGGCCAGTACTTCAGCAGCAACGCGCAGTCGGGCCCCTATGGACCGCAATCCGGCGTGAATCAGTATTCGTGCCGCCAGAACTTCGCCATCCTGACGACCGACGGCTACTGGAACAATGTCGACATCGATGCCGGAAACCAGGACAACGCTGCCGGCGACGCCATTACTGGTCCTAACAATCAGAGCTTCCAGTACTCGCCCGGTGCGCCGTATCAGGATGCCTATTCGAACACCCTGGCCGACGTGGCGATGAAGTACTGGAAGACCGACCTGCGAACAGAGTCGCACATGACCAACAATGTGCCACCCACCGCCGCAAACCCGGCGTTCTGGCAGCACATGGTCACGTTCGGCATTTCCATCGGTCTCAGTGGCCGAAAAGGCTGGTCGAGTGTCGCGGCGGTGCCCGCAAATGCGACTTGGAATGACCCCACCGATACGGAAGACGCCGATCGCATCGACGATCTGCTGCACGCGGCCGTGAACGGGCGAGGTACGTTTGTCTCTGCGTCGAACCCGTCCGAGTTCACCGCGGGCCTTGGCGAGGCGCTGGCCGCGATCGCCCAGCGCACGAGTTCCTTCTCCAACGTCGCGGCCAACTCCGTATCGCTCGATACCGGTTCCCAGGTGTTCAACGCGAGCTATGTCTCCGGCGTATGGACTGGCCAGCTGACGGCGCGTCCGGTGACCACCAGCGGTGTATCCGGCACGATCAGCTGGACGTCTTCGATACCCGCCTGGACCACGCGCAAGGTCTTCACCAGTACCGGCACGGCCGGCACGACATTCCCGAGCGGCACGCAGTCAGCTGCGCTCGCCCGTACCGGCGGACCCGTCAACTACCCGGCGACGGGCGAGCAGAACGCCAACTACATCAAGGGCGACGCGACGCAGGAAGAACGCAATGGCGGGCTGTTGCGCAACCGCACGTCCGTCCTTGGCGACATCGTCGGCTCGTCGCCAGCCTACGTGAAGGACACCAACACGCTGTACGTGGGCGCCAACGACGGCATGCTGCATGCGTTCGACGCGCGCACGGGCGTCGAGCAGTTCGCCTATGTGCCGCGAATCGTGAACATGGGCAACCTGTCGACCCTCAGTCGCGGGGACTACACCCACAAGTTCTTCGTGGACGGTCCCATCAGCGTCACCAGCCGCTCATTGACGCCTGGCAGGAATATCCTGGTCGGCACGCTGGGCAAGGGTGGCAAGGGCGTTTACGCACTCGACGTGTCAGCGCCTGCGGCGGCCACGGCCGACAGCATCCACAAGTGGGAACTCGCGGAGACGCCGGAGTCCAACATGGGGCTGGTGTTGGGCAAGCCGATTCTTGCCCGGGTGCAGGGCGGCAGCACTGCGGCCATCATCGGCAATGGCATCAACAGCACCAACGAGCGTGCGGTGCTGGTGGTGCTCAATGCCGAAACAGGCGCCGTGATTCGCGAGATCGATACGGGCGTAGGCTCGGCGCTCGCACCGAATGGCCTCTTCGCGCCCACCGGTGTGTACGGTGCAGATGGCAGGACGCTGGCCTATGTCTACGCGGGCGACATGCTCGGTAACGTATGGAAGTTCAACCTGAGCGACAGTACGCCCGGCTCGTGGAGCGTGGCTCGCCTCTTCAGTGCCCAGGATCCGGATGGCAACGCCCAACCGATCACCGCGGGTGTTGCCGTTGCCACCAATCCCAGGACCAACAAGCGCTGGGTGTTCTTCGGAACGGGCCGTTATCTCACTGCGAGTGACGCGGACTCGACCAGCACGTCTGTGCAGAGCATGTATGGGGTGATGGATGAGGATGCGGCATACAGCCGCTCGAGCCTGACCCAGCGCACCATCGCCGTGACGGGCGACACCGTCAACGGTTATCCCGTGCGGGCGTTCGAAGCGAGGACGGGCTTGCCTGCGACGTCCAAGGGCTGGTTCATCGATCTGCCGGTGGCAGGCGAGCGCATCGTGCAGGACGCCCAGGTGGTCTCGACGTTCCTGGTCACGGCCAGCATGGTGCCGACAGGCAATGCGTGCGATGCGGATGGCACGGGCTTCATCAATGCACTGGACGCCTTCACTGGCACCAGTGCGGGTGGGTCCTACTTCGACCTGGACGGAGACGGCCATACGGACGACGCCGCGGTGGGCGGAGACAATCTGCCCGTGGGTTCGGTGAATGTGGGCATCGGTATGCCGACATTGCCCAACCTGTTGCGTGGATTGGTTGTGGTGGGCGGCACGGGTGGTGGTGATCTGCGGTCTCCGCGGACCAGCACTCCGCGTTGGGACCGTGCATCTTGGCGAGAGATCAGGAGAGACTGACGCAATGATTACTTTCAAGAGCGGCGCGTCGCGTGGCGATGCCCAGGGCTTTTCCCTGATCGAGTTGATGATCGTGGTCGCGATCATGGCGATCATCGCCTCGATCGCGCTGCCAAGTTACAACGAACATCTTCGCAAGAGCAGGCGCGCAGCGGGTACTGCGTGCCTGCTGCAGGCTGCGCAGCAGATGGAGCGTCTTTACACCACGGAATTGTCGTACGAGGATGCGCCCGCCGCATTTGCATGCGATGGCGATACTGCGGATTTCTACACTGTCGTCCCTGCAGCCGCCGCAGCGAGGACCTACACCTTGAGCGCCACGCCTATTGGCAGGCAATCCGGGGACAGCTGCGGCACGCTGACGCTCAACCAGGCTGGCGACAGGACGCCAGGCACGGCAGGTTGCTGGTAAGTTGCGATCATGGGGCTGGTGGTGTTCCACCGCCATAGATGTGCGACCCGGCTGAAGTTTGCGTTTACGTAACCGGGGTATAAAAAAAGCCGCATCGACGATGCGGCTTTTTTCTTGAGTCTGGCGCCCGAAGTTGGACTCGAACCAACGACCCCCTGATTAACAGTCAAGTGCTCTAACCGGCTGAGCTATTCGGGCGGGGCGCGTATTGTAGCCAGCCGGTGAGGCGGGAACAAGTCTCCCATGATCTGCAAGCCCGGGTCGGGCCTCAGCAGGGGGTGCTCATGTCGCCGCGGACCGTGCGGGCACGGCCGGTGCTGTTCACGACCACACTTCCGGCTACCAGGCCGTCATGACAGACGCGAACGGTGAGGTTGGTGCCGTAGCTCAGGCCCGAGGACTGGTAGCGCAGGAAACGTCGACCGTTGCTGGATACGATCCTTATCTTCGGATCCGATGGAGCGGCATCGTTCCGGTAGATGTCGATCTGCTCGTCGGGTTGACGGTTGCCATCCGGATCGCGGAAGGCCAACCAGTGCCCGCTCCAGTCGCTGTCCTGGCTGCATCGGCCATCGCCCGCGCTCGGACAGACCACGACCGGCACCCCCTGGACAATGGCGGCCATCCGGGCCGACGCGAAATGCGAGGTCAGCAGGTGCATGGTCGCCGTTGCCTGCTGGCGCACGCGGAATCGCTGGAACGACGGCAGGGCGATCGCGACCAGCATGGTCAGGACGGCGAGACAGACCGACAGCTCGACCAGAGTGAATCCCGTCCTGCCATTGTTCCCGCACGTGCGGGTCCCGTATCCGGGAGAAGAGGGCATCCATGCCATCAAAGACTCCTTGTCCCAATTGACGGCTACCACAGTCATCCGCCAAGCGGCGGCACGCTATCAGGGCGGTGCCTGTCCGCGTGTAGGAAATCGCCGCAAGGGCCGTCACGCCTGCGCGGCTATACTCAACAGTCGACTTCCCGGCAACGCGCGATGACTGATCGTTTCCAGCTTGTTTCTCCGTATTCCCCCGCCGGTGACCAGCCGCGGGCCATCGAGAGGCTCGTGCAGAACTTCGAGGCGGGATTGGCGAAGCAGACCCTGCTGGGCGTGACGGGGTCCGGCAAGACGTACACCATCGCCAACGTGGTCCAGCAGGTGCAGAAGCCGACCCTGGTGATGGCGCCGAACAAGACGTTGGCCGCGCAGCTGTATGGCGAATTCAAGGCCTTTTTCCCGCACAACGCGGTGGAGTATTTCGTCAGCTATTACGACTACTACCAGCCCGAAGCCTACGTGCCGTCCAGCGATACCTTCATCGAGAAGGACAGCTCGATCAACGAGCACATCGAACAGATGCGATTGGCGGCGACCAAGACCCTGCTGTCCCGGCCAGATGCGCTGGTGGTGGCGACGGTGTCCGCGATCTACGGCCTGGGTGCGCCCGAGGACTACCTGTCGCTGCGCCTGATCCTGTCGCTGGGCGAACGCATCGACCAGCGCGAATTGATCCGTCACCTGACCCAGTTGCAGTACACCCGCAACGAGTACGAACTGCAGCGCGGCACGTTCCGCGTGCGCGGCGAGATCATCGACGTGCATCCGGCGGAAAGCGATGCCGAGGCAGTGCGCATCGAACTGTTCGATGGCGAGGTGGAGGGCCTGAGCCTGTTCGACCCGCTCACGGGCGAATCGCTGCGCAAGCTGCAGCGCTATACGGTTTACCCGAAGACGCACTACGCCACCACGCGCGAGCGTGTGCTGGCCGCCATCGATACCATCAAGATCGAGCTGAAGGACCGTCTGGAGCAGCTCTACGCGCAGAACAAACTGGTTGAAGCGCAGCGGCTGGCCCAGCGGACGCAGTTCGACGTGGAAATGATGGCGGAAGTCGGCTTCTGTTCCGGCATCGAGAACTACTCGCGCCACCTGACCGGCAAGGCGCCCGGCGAACCGCCGCCGACCCTGTTCGACTACCTGCCGGCCGATGCGCTGCTGGTGATCGACGAATCGCACGTGACCATTCCGCAGATCGGCGCCATGTACAAGGGCGACCGGTCGCGCAAGGAAACGCTGGTGGAGTTCGGGTTCCGCCTGCCGTCTGCGCTGGACAACCGGCCGCTGCGTTTCGAGGAATGGGAGGCCCGTTCGCCCCGCAGCATCTATGTTTCGGCGACACCCGGCCCTTACGAGTTGCGTGAATCCAACGGCGAGATCGTGGAACTGGTGGTTCGCCCCACCGGCCTGATCGATCCTGAAGTCGAAATCCGTCCGGTCGGCACGCAGGTGGACGACCTGCTGTCGCAGATCAACGAGCGTGTGTCCTGGGGCGACCGCGTGCTGGTGACCACGCTGACCAAGCGCATGGCGGAGAACCTGACCGAGTATCTGGGCGAGCACGGGGTGAAGGTGCGCTACCTGCACTCGGACGTCGATACGGTCGAACGGGTAGAGATCATCCGCGACCTGCGCCTGGGCAAGTTCGATGTGCTGGTCGGCATCAACCTGCTGCGCGAGGGCCTGGACATGCCCGAGGTGTCGCTGGTCGCGATCCTGGACGCGGACAAGGAGGGCTTCCTGCGCTCCACCGGCTCGCTGATCCAGACCATCGGCCGAGCCGCGCGCAATCTGCGCGGCAAGGCGATCCTGTATGCCGACCGCATGACCCGGTCGATGCAGGCCGCCATAGACGAAACCGGCCGGCGCCGTGAGAAACAGGTGGAATACAACCTCGAACACGGCATCACGCCGAAGTCGGTGGCGCGCCCCATCGTCGACATTCTGGAGGGCGCGCGCAGCGAGGCGGCCGGCGAGGGCAAGGCGGGAAGGGGCAAATCGCGCCGGGTGGCCGAGGAGCCTGCCGAGTACGGGGTGATGGATCCGGCCAAGGCGGTCGCTCGCATCAAGGTGTTGGAGCAGCAGATGTACCAGCACGCCCGTGACCTGGAATTCGAAGATGCGGCGCGCCTTCGCGACCAGATCCAGCGGCTGAAGGAAGCCAGCCTGGGCGGCTGAGCGATGGAAATCGTGGCCCGGTTGTCGGCGACCCCGTATCCGGGATAGAATTCGCGCCCCTGCAAAGGGCAGACCGGGCGGTTAGCTCAGCGGTAGAGCACTACCTTGACATGGTAGGGGTCACAGGTTCGAACCCTGTACCGCCCACCACGCTTCCACAGCGTGGCATCGATTCCCTTTGTCGCCATCTGCAGCATCACGAGGTGGCCCGCGGAAACGCCGGCCGAGCGTGCGACATGAGCACTACCAACGCCTGAACCTGGTACTGCCCGAGGCACTGCATCCCGTAGGCGCCCTCGTGGCGCTTTTTTCATGTCATTCGTTCGTCCCTGAACAAGAGCCCGGCCATCCATGGCCGGACTTTCCAATGCCAGAGCCCTGTTCGCAGGCAACCGGATAGCCCTACCGATGATCACCATCACGCTCCCCGACGGCAGCCGCCGCGAGTTCGAGAATCCCGTTTCCGTCATGCAGGTGGCGCAGTCCATCGGTGCCGGGCTGGCCAAGGCCACCGTGGCCGGCGCCGTCGACGGCGTACTGGTCGACGCCAGCGACGTCATCGACCATGACGCTTCGCTGCGCATCATCACGCCGAAGGACGAGGAAGGCCTGGAGATCATCCGGCATTCCAGTGCGCACCTGGTCGGCCACGCGGTCAAGCAGCTGTACCCGGACGTGAAGATGGTGATCGGCCCGGTCATCGCCGAAGGCTTCTACTACGACATCCACAGCGAGCGCCCGTTCACGCCGGAGGACCTGGCGGCGATCGAGCAGCGCATGCAGGAACTGATCGCGCAGGACTACGACGTCATCAAGAAGATGACGCCGCGCGCCGAGGTGGTCGAGGTCTTCAAGGCCCGTGGCGAAGACTACAAGCTGCGCCTGATCGACGACATGGGTCCGGAAGTGACGGCCATGGGCCTGTACTACCACCAGGAATACGTGGACATGTGCCGCGGCCCGCACGTGCCGAACACGCGCTTCCTGAAGGCATTCAAGCTGACCCGCATCTCCGGCGCCTACTGGCGCGGCGACGCCAAGAACGAACAGCTGCAACGCATCTACGGCACTGCCTGGGCCGACAAGAAGCAGCTGGAGGCCTACATCCAGCGCATCGAGGAAGCCGAGAAGCGCGACCACCGCAAGATCGGCAAGCAGCAGGAACTGTTCCATCTGCAGGAAGAGGCGCCCGGCCTGGTGTTCTGGCATCCCAAGGGCTGGGCCATCTGGCAGGTGGTCGAGCAGTACATGCGCAAGGTCTACCGCGACAGCGGCTACCAGGAAGTGCGTTGCCCGCAGATCCTCGACGTCGCCCTGTGGAAGAAGTCCGGCCACTGGGACAACTACAAGGAAAACATGTTCTTCAGCGAATCGGAGAACCGCACCTATGCGGTCAAGCCGATGAACTGCCCGGGGCATGTGCAGGTGTTCAACCAGGGCCTGCACAGCTACCGCGACCTGCCGATCCGCTACGGCGAATTCGGCGCCTGCCACCGCAACGAGCCCTCGGGTGCGCTGCACGGCATCCTGCGCGTGCGCGGCTTCACCCAGGACGACGGCCACATCTTCTGCACGGAAGACCAGATCGAGGCCGAGGTCACGGCATTCCACCAGCAGGCGCTGAAGGTGTATTCGGACTTCGGTTTCGAAGACATCCAGATCAAGATCGCCCTGCGCCCCGAGTCGCGCCTGGGCGACGACGCCACCTGGGACAAGGCCGAGGCCGCCCTGCGTGCCGCCCTGCGCAGCTGCGGGGTGGAGTGGCAGGAACTGCCGGGTGAGGGCGCCTTCTACGGCCCGAAGATCGAGTACCACCTGAAGGACGCCATCGGCCGGACCTGGCAGCTGGGCACGATGCAGGTCGATTTCATGATGCCGGGCCGCCTGGGCGCCGAGTACGTGGACGAGAACAGCCAGCGCCAGCATCCGGTCATGCTGCACCGGGCCATCGTGGGCTCGATGGAGCGGTTCATCGGCATCCTGATCGAGCACCATGCTGGTGCATTCCCGTCCTGGCTGGCCCCCGAGCAGGCCATGGTGATGAATATCACCGATGCCCAGGCCGATTACGTGGCTGAGGTCCGGAAAACCCTTTCAAATCAAGGCTTCCGGGTCGCGGCGGATTTGCGGAACGAGAAGATCGGCTATAAGATTCGCGAGCACACGCTGCAGCGGGTGCCATACCTGCTGGTGGTCGGAGACCGCGAGAAGGAGAATGGCGCCGTCGCCGTGCGCACGCGTTCCGGTGAAGACCTGGGCAGCATGTCCGTCGATGCCTTCGCCGAACGTTTGCGGAACGAGCACGCCGCGCGATAATTGGTTCCGGCCCGATAGGCCGGCGCACCCCTCCCTGGAGACTGCAACATCAGCATCCCTGACAACAAGCAAAACCGCAAAAACCACGAGATCCGCGTGCCGCGCGTGCGCGTGATCGGTTCGGACGGCGAAATGATCGGCGTGCTCACGCGCGACGAAGCCTTGGCCAAGGCGGAAGACGAAGGACTGGATCTCGTTGAGATCCAGCCCAACGCCGAGCCGCCTGTCTGCAAGATCATGGACTTCGGCAAGTTCAAGTTCGAGGCGCAGAAGAAGGCCAATGAGGCCAAGAAGAAGCAGAAGCAGGTCGAGATCAAGGAACTGAAGTTCCGCCCCGTCACCGACGAGGGCGACTACCAGATCAAGATGCGCAACATCCGCCGCTTCCTGGAAGAGGGCGACAAGGTCAAGGTCAATATCCGCTTCCGTGGCCGCGAGATGAGCCACCAGGAGCTGGGTCGCGAGATGGCTGCGCGCATCGAGGCCGAGCTGGGCGACGAGATCGTCATCGAGTCCCGTCCGCGCCTGGAAGGCCGCCAGATGGTCATGATGATCGCCCCCAAAAAGAAATGATGTCGGCGGCTCCGCCGCCGACGCCACCCGTTCCCCTCGCCCCGCGTGCGGGGAGAGGGCAAAGGGTGAGGGGAAGGCGCCGCAAGGCGCCTTTCGCTTTTCCGCCTTCTGGCTGCAGAGCTAAGTAGCCGGATTTGCAAGAAAAAACGGCAGCGGGCATAATACGCGGCCCGGTACGCCGGGAGGCTGTTCGCAGCCGATGGACCCGTCGGGGGTTCCGCTCTGGAATCAACGACTTACAAGCCGATATGGGCATGGATGGAAAGAGTGGCCTTTCAATGCTTCGCGGCAAAGCCGCAAAGCATTGAAAGGGCGCCGCCCCGATCAGTGACATAAACCCGTCAAGGACATAGCAATGCCCAAGATCAAGACCCACCGGGCGGCGGCGAAGCGTTTTCGCAAGACCGCATCCGGCAAGTTCAAGGCTGGCCACGCCAACCGTAGCCACATCCTCACCAAGAAGGCGACCAAGCGTAAGCGCGGCCTGCGTGCGACGAATATCATTCGCGCCGAGGACAGCGGCCGTTTGAACCGCATGCTTCCCTACCTCTGAGGACTGAGACATGGCACGAGTTAAGCGTGGCGTGACGGCGCGTCGCCGTCACAAGAAAGTCCTCCACCTGGCCAAGGGCTATTACAACGCCCGTCGCAAGGTGTTCCGCGTCGCCAAGCAGGCGGTCATCAAGGCGGGTCAGTACGCCTACATCGGCCGCAAGCAGAAGAAGCGCAACTTCCGTTCGCTGTGGATCACCCGCATCAACGCGGCGGCCCGCATGAATGGCCTCAGCTACAGCCGTTTCATGAACGGTCTGCTGAAGGCCGGCATCACCCTGGATCGCAAGGTGCTGGCGGACATCGCCGTGCACGACGCGGTGGGTTTTGCGGCCCTGGCTGAAAAGGCGAAGGGCGCACTCGCGGCGTAAGCCGCGTCTCCACCGTACAGAACTCCGGCAGTCCAGCGCCGGGAACACGTGGGGAAGGGCGCGAGTCCTTCCCCATTGTTTTTTGTGGTTTCTGTTTTGTGGGAGCGACGTCAGTCGCGATGAGGGCGTCCGGATGCCCCATCGCGACTGACGTCGCTCCCACAAGATGGCACCTCTCATGGGCCTCCAATGAGCGATATCGAATCCCTCTCCACGCAAGCGCTGGCCAACATCGCCGCTGCGCAGACACCCGACATGGTGGAGCAGTTGCGCGTCGCCCTCCTGGGCAAGAGTGGCAGCATCACCACACAGCTCAAGCAGTTGGGCGCGTTGCCTGCCGACCAGCGCAAGGCGGCGGGCGAGGCGATCAATCGTGCGCGCGATACCATCGGCGACGCACTGTCCGCCCGCAAGGCGGTCCTGGAAGACGCCGCGCTCGACGCGCGCCTGGCCGGCGAGACCGTCGATGTCACGCTGCCGGGCCGCAACGGTACGCGCGGCGGGCTGCACCCGATCAGCCGTACGCTCGAACGCATCGCTGACATCTTCGGCCGCCTGGGCTACGAACTGGCCGACGGTCCCGAGATCGAGGACGACCAGCACAACTTCGAGGCGCTGAACTTCCCGCCGCACCATCCGGCGCGCGCCATGCACGACACGTTCTACTTCGGCGACGGTCGCCTGCTGCGCACGCACACATCGGGCGTCCAAGTGCGCTACATGGATGCCCACACGCCGCCGCTGCGCATGATCGCCGCCGGCAAGGTCTACCGCAGCGACAGCGACCAGACGCATTCGCCGATGTTCCACCAGGTCGAAGGCCTGCTGGTGGACGAGCACTCCACCTTCGCCGACCTCAAGGGCACGCTGGCCGAGTTCGTGCGCGCGTTCTTCGAGCGCGACTTCGAGATGCGTTTCCGCCCGAGCTATTTCCCGTTCGTCGAGCCGGGCGCCGAAGTCGACATCGCCTGGCAGCAGCCCGACGGCGGCACGCGCTGGCTGGAAGTGCTGGGTTGCGGCATGGTCCACCCGAACGTGCTGCGCAACTGCGGCATCGATCCGGAGCGCTACACCGGCTTCGCGTTCGGCCTGGGCGTGGAACGCTTCGCGATGCTGCGCTACGGCGTGAACGACCTGCGCGCGTTCTTCGAGAACGACGTGCGGTTCCTGCGGCAGTTCGCGTAGCGCTCCCGCGGCACTACGACACCTGACTCTTGAAGACGGCGGGCCCGGGCCCGCCCTACGGATCACGAACGATGAAGTTCTCTGAAAACTGGCTACGCAGCCACGTCCCCACTCAGGCCACCCGCGATGAACTGTCCGCGACGTTGACCGCGATCGGCCTGGAAGTCGAAGAGGTCACCGCGTTGGGCGACGGCCTTGCGAACGTGGTGGTGGCGCGCATCGTGGAATGCGCCAGGCATCCCGAAGCCGACCGCCTGCAGGTCTGCCAGGTCGATGCCGGCCAAGGCGGGCTGCTGCAGATCGTCTGCGGTGCGCCGAACGCGCGCCCGGGCCTGTTGGCGCCGCTGGCAATGGTCGGTGCCAACGTAGGCGGCATCGCGATCAAGGCGGCCAAGCTACGCGGCGTGGAATCCAACGGCATGCTGTGCTCGGCCAAGGAGCTGGGCATCGATGCCGACGCGTCCGGCCTGCTGGAACTGCCGGCCAGCGCACCGGTGGGCACGCCCATCGCCGACTACCTGCAGCTGCCCGACGCCAGCATCGAGATCAAGCTGACGCCGAACCGTGCTGACTGCTTCAGCGTGCGCGGCATCGCCTACGACGTCGCAGCCTCGCTGGGCAGCGAAGTGAAACCGTTCGACGCCACACCCGTTCCGGCACAGAGCCCGTCCGAACTGAGCGTCGAACTGGAGGCCGGCGCGCGCGTGCCCCGGTTCGTCGGCCGCGTGATCGAAGGTGTGGACGCTACCGTGCCTTCGCCGGTATGGATGGCGGAGCGACTGCGCCGTAGCGGAGTGCGTCCGATCAGCTTCCTGGTCGACGTGACCCAGTACGTGATGCTGGAACTCGGCCAGCCGATGCACGCGTTCGACAAGGACGCACTGGAAGGCGGCATCGTCGTGCGTGCCGCGCGCGCGGACGAGACGGTCGCACTGCTGGACGGCCGCACCGTGGCGCTCGACGACGACTTCCTGGTCGTGTCGGATGGCCGGGGTGGCCGCGGCGCCCGCGCGGTCGCGCTCGGCGGGATCATGGGCGGGCTCGATACCCGCGTCACCGACGCCACGCGCAACGTGTTCCTGGAAGCCGCACACTGGATTCCGTCCGCGATCATAGGACGCAGCCGCAAGCTGGGCCTGCACACCGACGCCGGCCATCGCTTCGAACGTGGCGTCGATCCGGAACTGCCGCGTATCGCGCTGGAGTACGCCACCCGCCTGATCCTCGACATCGCCGGGGGCGTTCCCGGGCCGACGACCGAGGCCGTGTTGCCCGAGCATCTGCCCAGGCCGACCGCGATCCTGCTGCGCCGTGGGCGCGTGGCGCGTGTGCTGGGCGTCGAGATTCCCGATGCGGACATCGAACGCATCCTGCGCGGCCTGGGCCTGCAGGCGGCCGCCGTCGCCGAGGGCTGGAGCGTGGTGCCGCCCAGCCGGCGCTTCGACCTCGCCATCGAGGAGGACCTGATCGAGGAACTGGCGCGCATTCACGGCTACGACCGCATACCCACCACGCTCCCGGGTGGCGCGACCCGTATCGCGGCGCCCAGCGAGACCCGGGTCGAGTCCGGCATGGTGCGTCGCCAGCTGGTCGCGCGCGACTATTTCGAGACGGTCAATTTCGCCTTTGTCGACGCACAGTGGCTGTCGTACTGGGATGCGGCGGACGGTGCCGTGCCATTGGCCAATCCGCTGAGCGCGGAACTGGCGATCATGCGTACGCAGCTGCTGCCTGGCGTCGTGGCGGCCGTGCAGCGCAATGCCGCGCGGCAAGCCGGCCGCGTGCGCCTGTTCGAGATCGGCAACGTCTTCCATGCGCCGGCGCAGCCGGGTGATGCGCCTGTCGAGTCGCTGCGCATCGCGGCCGCCATCACCGGTGACGCGATGGTGGAGCAATGGGGCGTGCCGGCACGCAAGGCCGATTTCCACGACCTCAAGGGCGACCTGGAAAGCGTCGCGGCACTGGCGGGCGCCAGCCTCGAATTCAGGCCCTCGCGCACAGCCCACGGCCATCCCGGCCGGTCGGCCGACGTCTACCGCGATGGAGTCCATATCGGCTGGATCGGGCAGCTGCATCCGCGCCTGCAGCGCCAGCTGGACCTGGATGCCGACGTGGTCGCGTTCGAACTGGATCTGGCGCCGTTGACCGCACGGGCGGTGCCGCGCGCGGCGGAGTTGTCGCGCTATCCGTCCGTCCGCCGGGACCTCGCGTTCGTCGTGGCCGAGGAGGTCTCGTGGTCCGCCTTGGCGGCGACGGTCAGGAGCGCCGCAGGCCCGCTGCTGCGCGATGTCCAGCTGTTCGACCGGTACGTCGGGCAGGGGGTCGAATCCGGTCAAAAGAGTCTCGCTATGGGCTTGATTTTGCAGGACAACTCACGCACTCTCACTGAAGCCGATGTGGCGCAGGTAGTGGCGAATGTCGTGGCCGCGATCGACAGCGTGCACGGGGCGAGGATCCGCGGTTGAACCGGATGAAGAAGACAGTGGCGGGGCCGGCGACGGCCGCAATGGGGACGCAGTATCCATGGCATTGACGAAGGCGGAGATGGCCGAACGTCTGTTCGACGAAGTCGGCCTGAACAAGCGCGAGGCGAAGGAGTTCGTCGACGCCTACTTCGACGTGCTGCGCGAGGCCCTGGAACAGGGCCGGCAGGTGAAGCTGTCGGGGTTCGGCAATTTCGACCTGCGCCGCAAGAACCAGCGCCCGGGGCGGAACCCGAAGACCGGCGAAGAGATCCCGATCTCGGCGAGGACGGTGGTGACCTTCCGGCCGGGCCAGAAACTCAAGGAGCGGGTGGAGACCTATGCTGGATCCGGGCAGTAACCGCGAGCTTCCGCCGATCCCGGCCAAGCGCTACTTCACCATCGGTGAGGTCAGCGAACTGTGCGACGTCAAGCCGCACGTGCTGCGGTATTGGGAAACCGAGTTTCCCAGCCTGGAGCCCGCCAAGCGCCGCGGCAACCGCCGCTACTACCAGCGCCATGACGTGCTGATGGTGCGCCAGATCCGGGGTCTGCTCTACGAGCAGGGGTACACCATCGGCGGCGCACGCCTGCGTCTGGAGGGTGAAGGTGCGAAACAGGAATCCGCGATGAGCGCGCAGATCGTGCGCCAGGTGCGGATGGAGCTGGAGGAAATCCTCCAGTTGCTACGCCGTTGAGGCACCACGGCGCTCCTGCTGGGAGTCGCCGAAGAATTCCGGCTATAATGCGCGGCCCGTCGCAAGGCGGGCCGATCCGCGAGATTCGGGGCGTAGCGCAGCCTGGTAGCGCATCTGCCTGGGGGGCAGAGGGTCGTCGGTTCAAATCCGGCCGTCCCGACCAATCGCGGTTCGACATCAAGCCTGCGCTGTCGCGTGGGCTTTTTTGTGCCTGTCGTGCGCCGTTGGCGACGGCAACTCCCGGACGCCGTCTACAGGAAGGCCCATGCATCCACGCAGCGAAGAGCTGATCCGCACGTTGCAGTTGGTGCCGCATCCCGAGGGCGGGCACTTTCGTCGTGTCTACGAGTCGACCAAACGCACCGAGGTGAACGGGATCGAGCGACCCACGCTCACCGCCATCAAATTCCTGCTGCCGCACGGCGTAGTGACACGCTGGCACCGTGTCGACGCGACCGAGGTCTGGGACTGGCATGAAGGGAGTGCGATGGAACTGTCGATGTTCGACCCTGAGCAGCGCACCTTGACCCGCGTGCAACTGGATACCTCGGCCAGGGGTGGGCAGTCCAGCCAGGTGGTGCCCGCCGGTGTCTGGCAGAGCGCCCGCTCGCTTGGCGATTTCACCCTGGTCGACTGCTCCGTGTCGCCGGGTTTCAGCTGGAAAGGCTTCGAGCTGATGCAGAGCGGCAGCGACGTCGCGCGCACGCTGCGCGAGGCCGGCGGCAAGGTCGCCTGAACAACTCCCCCACGGCCGCGCGCCGTCGCGCGCCATGCCGGCTTGCAGCGGGCACACTCCGGCGGATCCTTCTGCATGGAGTCTTCCGGATGCGTCTGCCGTTTTATGGGGTGCTGTGCGCGTTGTCGTTGCTCGTGCCGTGTGCAGGTGCGCAGGAAGCCGGGGAGGCATCGACCGCAGCCGAGGATGGCGTGATCGAGATGGATGCGGTGGTCGTGGCCGGTGTGCAACCCGGGCCAGGGCTGTGGAAGGTGCGCCATGGCGACCATCTGTTGTACGTGCTGGGCACGCAATCACCGCTGCCGAAGCGCATCACCTGGCGTTCGGACGAAGTCGACCAGGTCCTGCAGATCGCCGATGAAGTCCTGGCTTCGCCCGGAATCACCGTCGATGCCGATGTCGGATTCTTCCGGGGACTGACGCTGTTGCCCTCGGCCATGAAGGCTTCCAGGAATCCGGACGGTCGGAAACTGCAGGATGTCCTGCCCGCGGATCTCTACGCGCGCTGGAGTTCGCTCAAGCAGCGCTACATGGGGCGCGATGGCGGGATAGAGAAGAAGCGCCCATTGATCGCCGCCTATCAGCTCTACAACGAAGCGTTGTCGGATTCCGGACTGCGCGAAGGCGGTGTCATTGATCCGGTCATCGACGCGGCGCTGAAACAGCGCAAGATGAAGCGCACCCCTACCTTGTTGAAGCTCAAGCTGGATGATCCACGTGCGGCGCTGGCGGATTTCCGCAAGGAAACGCTCAGGCCCGAAGATCTGGTCTGCTTCGGCAAGACACTGGACGTCATCGAGCGCGATCTGCCGCAGGTGGCGGCGCGCGCGAATGCGTGGGCCGTCGGCGACTGGCCCGCGCTGCGCTCGAGTTCGCGCCAGGACTGGCAGCAAGCGTGCGCCACCGCCTGGTTCAGCACCGAAACGGCGCGCAAGCGCGGCATCTCCGATGTCGAGGCCCGCATGCAGGCGCGCTGGATGGAGGTGGCCGAAGGCGCATTGGCGAAGAACCGGATCACGTTCGCCACGTTGCCCGTCTGGCAGCTGGTCAAGCCCGACGGCTACCTCGCCGCGCTGCAAGCCAAGGGCTACGAGGTGGAAGCGCCGGAATGACGCGGCGCCCCGCCGTGGCGGTCAGCCCGCGGCGGTCTTCGGCGGCTGCGTGGCGGCCAGCGCCGGCCAGCGCTTCAGCACACCGGCACGGATGCCGGTGGCGTCGATGCCGGCTTCAGCCAGTAGATCTTCGCGGCTGGCATGGTGCTGGAATTCGTCCGGCAGGCCCAGGTGAAGCACCGGCAGCGACACGTCTTCCGCGCTGAGCAGTTCGGCGACGCCGGAGCCCGCGCCGCCCATCACCACATTGTCTTCGATGGTGACGAACCCCTGGTGGGTCCTCGCCAGTTCGAGTACCAGGTCGCGATCCAGCGGCTTCACGAAACGCATGTTCACCACGGTCAGGCCCAACTCGCGGCCGACCTGCTCGGCGGCGGCGACGGTGGAGCCGAAGGCGAGCAGTGCCACGCGGCTGCCGCGTACGCGCAGGTCGGCCTTGCCGATCGGCAGCGTGTCGAGGTTCGATTCGAGCGCCACGCCGGGACCGGTGCCGCGTGGATAACGCACTGCCGCCGGCCCATTGAAGTGATAGCCGGTGCTGAGCATCTGCCGGCATTCGTTCTCGTCGGCAGGCGCCATCACCACCATGTGCGGCACGCAGCGCAAGTAGCTCAGGTCCAGGTTGCCGGCGTGGGTGGCGCCGTCGGGACCGACCACGCCGCCGCGGTCGATGGCGAACAGTACGTCCAACTGCTGGATGGCCACATCGTGCACCAGCTGGTCGTAACCGCGCTGCAGGAACGTCGAGTAGATCGCAACCACCGGCTTGCTGCCTTCGCAGGCCATGCCGGCCGCCAGCGTCACCGCATGCTGCTCGGCGATCGCGACGTCGAAGTAGCGTTCCGGATATTCCTTGCTGAAGCGCACGAGGCCGGAGCCCTCGCGCATCGCCGGGGTGATGCCCAGCAGCTTCGGTTCGGCGGCGGCCATGTCGCACAGCCAGTCGCTGAAGATGTCGGTGTAGGTCGGTTTTTTCGCGCCGCCCTTGCTGACCAGGCCCTTCTCCGGATCGAACGGGCCCACCGCGTGGTAGCCGATCTGGTCGCCCTCGGCCAGCTCGTAGCCCTTGCCCTTGGTGGTCAGGATGTGGAGCAGCTGCGGGCCCTTGAGGGTCTTCAGCGTCTTGAGCGCGCCGACCAGCGCTTCGACATCGTGCCCGTCGATCGGCCCGGTGTAGTGGAAGCCCATCTGCTCGAACAGCGTGGACGGCACGAACATGCCCTTCCAGTGCTCTTCCCAGCGGCGCATGAAGCGCGCCGGCGGCTTCTTCTTGTCGCCCAGCAGCTTCTTGCCGCCCTCGCGCAGCGCGTTGAGCGTGCGGCTGCTGCTCAGCCGGCCCAGCATCTTGGTCAGGCCGCCGACGTTCTCGGAGATCGACATCTGGTTGTCGTTGAGGATCACAAGCAGGTTCGGCTCCGGCTCCATGCCGCCAGCGTGGTTGAGCGCCTCGAAGGCCATGCCGGCGGTCATCGCGCCATCGCCGATCACGGCGACCACCTTGCGGTCGTCACCCTGCTGTTGCAGCGCGATGGCCATGCCGAGCGCGGCGGAGATCGAGGTGGACGAATGGCCCACGCCGAAGGTGTCGTACTCGCTTTCCTCGCGCTTCGGGAACGGCGCCACGCCGTCCTTCTGCTTTACCGTGTGGATGGTGTCGCGGCGGCCGGTCAGGATCTTGTGCGGGTAGGTCTGGTGCCCTACGTCCCACACCAGGCGGTCGCGCGGGGTGTCGAACAGGTAGTGCAGCGCGACCGTCAGTTCGATCACGCCCAAGCCGGCTCCGAAATGCCCGCCACTCTTGCCGACCGACTCGATCAGGTAGCCTCGCAGTTCCTCGGCGATGGCGGGCAGTTCGGCTTCATCGAACTGGCGCAGGTCGGCCGGGACATGGATGCGGGACAGACGGGGGTAGCGGTCGGGGGCGATCATCGGCAGCAGGCTTGTTCTGAGCCGTTATTGTCCCCCCCTGATGTGAAGTGGGGCAAGCAAGCACGTGAAGCCGGCATGGGGCCGGCCGGGGCGGTTCAGCAAGGTCGCGGCCGGGCTTGGCCCCGCTCAGGCGGACAGCTTGGACTTCTTCGGCAGCTGGGCCTTCAGGAAAGCCATCTGGTCGGCCAGGATGTTGCGGTTCGACAGGATCAGGTGCTCGATCCAGCTGGGCCGGTATGGCACGGCAAGCAGCGGCATGTGCGCCTGCTGCGGGGTCCGGTTGCTCTTGCGCGAATTGCAGGTGAAGCAGGCGGTCACCACGTTTTCCCAGATGTCCCGGCCGCCCTTGGACAGCGGCAGCACATGATCACGGGTCAAGTGCGGGCGCGAGTATTCGTGGCCGCAGTACAGGCACAGGTGCGCGTCGCGGGCGAACAGGGCGGTGTTGGTGAGCGTCGGCGTGGGCGACAGGGCATGCGCACGGGCGTGGCCGCGCGAGGCCACGATGGGATGCAATTCGATCAGGCTCTGTTCGCCGGTCAGCCGCGAGATGCCACCGTGCACATGCAGACAGGGGTCGCCCAGTGTCCATGCGACCGCGCCGCGTGCGTACAGGCAGGTCGCATCCTGCCAGTTGATCCAGTCGAGCACGCGGCCATGCGCGTCCAGCGACAGCAGCCGCAGGGTGGCGGGGTGGGGACGGGGCGACGACGGAGACGGGACCGGCGTTGGGAGGGAACCGGTCTTGACCAGGTGAAGCTGAGCTCTGTCTGCTTCCATGGAGGAGCAGGTTATACCCAAATGTTGACGAAATGTGTATCGCGCGTGGCTTTTCACACGAGGAGCGCGTTGTCCGCGCTCCTCGTGGGCCGGATTACGCCTCGCCGAAGCGCGCCTCGTCCATGGCCATCAGCGTGTCCGCGCCGGATTCGATGGCGGCGGCGTGGGCCAGGGTGCGCGGCAGGATGCGGGCGAAGTAGAACCGCGCAGTTTCGCGCTTGGCCTGCTTGAACGCATCGCCGTGCGTCGAGGCATCGGCGGCGGCCACGCTGCGCGCCCACCAGTAGGCCAGCACGACGTAGCCGGAATAGAACAGGTAGTCGGTGCTGGCCGCGCCGATCTCCTCAGGGTTCGCGGCGGCTCGCTGCAGGACGTTCTTCGTCAGGCCGGCCCATTCGGCGGCCTTCTGCTGCAGCGGGTCGATGAACTCGGTAAGCGACGCATCGTCCTTGTGTTGCTGGACGAAGGCATGCACGTCCGCCAGGAACAGCTTCAGGCCGGCGGCCTGCGTGGACGCGGTCTTGCGCCCCATCAGGTCGAGCGCCTGGATGCCGGTGGTGCCTTCATACAGTGTGGTGATGCGCGCATCGCGTGCCAGCTGTTCCATGCCGTGTTCGTGGATATAGCCGTGGCCGCCGAAGCACTGCAGCGCGTGGTAGGTGTTCTCGATGCCCCATTCGGTCTGGCATGCCTTCGAGATGGGCGTGAGGAAACTCACCAGGGTGTCGGCGCGCTCGCGTTCGGCAGGGTCTTCGGCGTGGTTGGCGATGTCGATCAGCGTACCGGCGTGCAGCGCGAGCAGTCGGCTGCCTTCGATCAGCGACTTGATCGTCAACAGCATGCGGCGTACGTCGGGGTGGACGATGATCGGATCGGCCGGCTTGTCGGGGAACCTGGGGCCGCTGAGCGAGCGCGTCTGCAGGCGTTCGCGCGCGTAGCGCAATGCATTCTGGTAGGCGCGTTCGCTCAGCCCGACGCCTTGCAGGCCCACGCCGAGGCGTGCGGTATTCATCATGGTGAACATCGCCTGCAGGCCCTTGTGGGGCTGGCCTACCAGGTAGCCTTGCGCACCGTCGAAATTCATCACGCAGGTGACCGAGGCCTTGATTCCCATCTTGTGTTCGATCGAGCCGCAGGCCACCGAGTTGCGTTCGCCGACCGTGCCGTCGCGCGCGACCTTGAACTTCGGCGTGACGAACAACGAGATGCCTTTCGCGCCCGCCGGTGCATCCGGCAGCTTCGCCAGCACCAGGTGCACGATGTTGTCGGTCAGGTCGTGCTCGCCGGCGGTGATGAAGATCTTGGTGCCGGTGATGGCGTAGCTGCCATCGGCGTCCGGTTCGGCCTTGGTCTTCAGCAGGCCGAGGTCGGTGCCGCAATGCGGCTCGGTCAGGCACATGGTGCCGGTCCAGCGGCCCTCCACGAGCGGCTTCAGGAAGACCTCCTGCTGCCATGCCTCGCCGTGGTGCTTGAGCGCTTCCACGGCGCCGTGCGACAGCAGCGGGAAGTTGCCCCAGGCCAGGTTGCTGGCGTTGACCAGTTCGTTGAGCGGCACGCCCATCGTGTGCGGCAATCCCTGGCCGCCGAACTCGGGCGACGAGGTCAGCCCGGTCCAGCCGCCCTCGACGAACTGCGTGTATGCCTCCTTGAAACCCGGCGGCGTGGTGACTTCGCCGGTGGCCTTGTCGAGCGTACTGCCGACTTCGTCGCCGATGCTGTTGAGGGGTGCCAGCGCAGTTTCGGCGAAGCGCGCGGCTTCATCCAGAACGGCATCGAGGATGTCGCGGGTCGCCTCGGTGTAGCCCAGGCGCTGGAACAGGGGTTCCACGCCAAGCACGTCGTACAGGGCGAAGCGGAGATCGGTCAGGGGGGCTTTGTAGGACGCAGGCATGCAGGTTCTCGAGAAGACGTGTAGGGGCGGGCGGGGCGGCGCTCAGCGCAGCACGCCATCCAGGCCGGGGACAGGGTTGAGGGTGTTGCGGGTGTCGATGTCGAACGTGCGGGGTTTCGCTTCTTCCGGTGTCGCGCTGGCGCTGCCCTTCAATGTGTAGGGCAGGGCGCGGCGACCGGCGAGGGCGTCGGCCACCACGATGCGGCCGGCGCTGCTGGGTGCGAATGCCACCGTGACCACGTCGGCCGATTCGGGGCCCACGGAAAGGCCAGGCGTAGCGCGCAGCTTGCCCGCATTCTGGTCGCCGACCTGCACGTCCATGTCGACGGAGTCGAACCGCATGGGAATGCTGCTGTAGTTCTGCAGGCGCAGGTCGACGGACCACTGGCCGTCGGCCTTCACCGTGAGCTGCTGCACGCTGACCGCGGGATCGGAAACGCGCCGCACCATGCCATCGCCGCAACCGCCCAACAGGGCCGTGGCCGCCAGCAGTGCCAGCAGGGAAGTACGTCGCATCATGCCGCCGCTCCGTGAGGGAATGCGGCAGGATACTACGGCGTATGGCAGCGGGGATGACAGTCCCCGGGCAGGAGGCGGATCAGTCGTGCTGCACTGCGTCAGGCTTCCAGACGAACGTGGCGACGCTGCGTGCGGGCAGGGTGTAGTCGAACACCCGTCCCTCCTGTCCGACGCTGAAGCGGCGCGACTGCTCCGCGGAATTGGCGACCAGCAAGACCAGCGAACCGTCGTCGGCATTCCGGAACGCGACGTTGTCGAGGTCGTCGGCTGCCTCACTGGAGGCGACCCGGTGCGCGCCCGGACGCACGAAGCGGCTGGCGTGCGCCAGCGCGTAGTACTCGTCGGTGCGGGTGACCGCACCCGTACGCGAATCGATGGTGACCACGCCGCGACAGGTATGGCAGCCCCCTGCGTAAGGTCCGTTGTTCTCGTCCAGCGCCAGGTTCCAGAAAAGCGCGCCACGCGCCCAGTGGCGTGCGCTGCGGATGATGATGTTCTTCATCTGCAGGGGCAGGCCGCCACTGCGCACCGGTTCCCAGTCGCCGCCGGAGCATTCGGTCATGTAGGCGTCCTTGTCGGGGAACGCATCATGCACCGGCGACTGCGCGGCCACGTCGCCGCCGTAGCAATGCCATGCCACCGCCGCGACGTGCGGATTGGCCTTCGCATCGGCCAGCACGCCCAGCGGTTCCTGCGGCTTGTCCCAGTTGTGGTCCCAGTCGAAGATCAACGGGCCATTGCCGCGCGCCGCGATCATCGGACCCAGGTGGTCGCCGATCAGGCGCGCGCGTGCCGGCGCGTTCAACCGCATGCCGGGATAGTCCTTCGGCTCGTAATCCGGCTCGTTCTGCACGGTCAGCGCGAAGATCGGTATGCCTTCCCCGGCGTATGCATCCACGTACCTGAGCAGGTAGCGCGAGAACGCATCGTAGTACTGCGGAAGCAGCGTTCCCTGGATCAGGCTGTTGGTGTCCTTCATCCATCCGGGCGCGCTCCACGGCGACGCCATGATCTTCAGCTGCGGATTGATGGCGAGCATCGCGCGCGCCACCGGGATCACGTCGCTCCGGTTCTCGTCGATGCTGAAATGCCTCAGTCCGGGGTCCGGCTTGCCGTCGGGTGCATCCGCCAGGCTGTAGTGGTGCCGCGAGAAATCCGATGCGCCGATGGTCAGCCGGGAGAAACTCAAGCCCAGGCCATTGCCGTCGCGGCCGAACAGTTCCTCCAGCAGGGCATCGCGTTGCCGCTGGTTGAGCCTGTGCTGGATCAGCCAGGCGGATGAATCGGTGAGCGAGGCGCCGAAACCCACCATCTCCTGGAATCGCTGTGCGTCATCGATCAGGATTCCAGACTTTCCCGCCGACGCAGCGTCGCGGAACCGGGCAGGTGTCGACGGCGACAGCGCGATCTCGTGGTCCGCCGTGGTGATCCACACCGAGACCTCCTGTGCGTGCGCCAACGGGCCGAACATGAGTGCAAGGGCGGACGTCAGGCAGGCGCGGCGAAGTCGTCGGATGCGTTGTCGTGTCATGGCGGGATCCTCTCGCTGGGGATACGCGAACCCCTCCCGGAGTCCACGCAAAGTGGGTGCTGCAGCGCAGCGCAATTTTCTAGGCGCATGGCCGCGCGACAAGGAAAACCGATCCTGCATGCGCCCATATGTCACGTTTGTTAGGAATTTGTTGACAGTGCATTGAAGCTTCTATATGACAGCGCTGTCAACAGTGGTCGGAGAGGGACCAGATGAAGCACTTGAACCACATCGCAAATCCATCCTCGCGTCGCGCGCTGCGCAAACATCATCTGGCCGCTGCCTGCTGCCTGGCGCTGGCATTGCCGGGCCTCGCGAGCGCACAGCAGGCAGCTTCTCCTGCCGAGCAGACCGTCGAAACCCTGGATACCGTGAAAGTCACCGGCATCCGTGCCGCCATCGCCAACGCGGTGGAGACCAAGAACGAGTCCGCCTCGATCGTCGAGGCGATCTCTGCCGAAGACATCGGCAAGCTGCCCGACATCAGCATCGCGGACTCGATCTCGCGCCTGCCGGGCCTGACCATGCAGCGTCTCGATGGCCGCGGACAGGTGATCCACATCCGTGGCATGTCCGAACAGTTCGCCGGCACGCTGCTCAATGGCCGCGAGCAGGTGACCACCGGCGACAACCGCGGCGTCGAACTCGATCAGTATCCCGCCGAGCTGATCAATGGCGTCACGGTGTACAAGACCCCGGATGCATCGCTGATCGGCCAGGGCATTTCCGGCACGGTCGACCTGCAGTCGATCCGCCCGCTGTCGTTCGGCGAGCAACGCATCGTGTTCACCGGCCAGGGCGAGGTGAACTCGTTCGACGAATTGACCGAAGGCGGCAACAACAAGGGCTACCGCGTGTCGGCCTCGTATGTCGACCAGTTCGCCAACGATACCGTGGGCTTCGCGATCGGCGTGGCGCGCATGGATGCGCCTTTCCAGGAAAAGCACTACAAGTCGTGGTGGTGGGCGAACACCGACATGTGGGGCGCGCCGCAGGCCGGCAAGCCTGCAGATGCGATCGCGCTGCAGGGTGCCGAAGCCTGGGTGAAATCGCGCGACACCACGCGCGATGGCGTCATGGCCGTGCTGGAGTTCAAGCCGAATGACCGCTGGCACAGCGTGCTGGACGTGTACGCATCGCGCTTCGACCAGGAAGAGTGGATGCGCGGTGCGATGTGGAGCAACGACCCCTGGTTCAACGGCGGCGCGGTCAGCTACAGCAACGTGAGCACGACGGACTACCACGGCACGCCGGTGGTCACCGGCGGCACGTTGAACGGCATCCAGCCGGCGATCCGCAACGACAACAACACCCGTGAGTCGCGTCTGTTCTCGGCCGGCTGGAACAACGAGTTCAAGCTCAACGAGACGTGGACGCTGGCCACCGACCTCAGCTACTCGCGCGCCAAGGTCGAGGACTCGAAACTCGAGACCTATGCGGGCCGCCTGGGCGGCGTGTCTGCCGACTTCCGCGCGCGCCTCTCGCCCGGGTATGGCTACTACGCATTGCCGGACATGGCGGATCCCGCCGCTGTGTACCTGCGCGACCCGCAGAACTGGGGCCATGACGGCCGCCTGGAGGACAGCCACCAGAAGGACGAGATGAAGGCATTCCGCGTGGCCGTGAACCACGTCATCGAGTCGTCCGACTTCCTGCGCAGCTGGGATGCCGGCGTCCACGTCAGCAAGCGCACCAAGGAGAAGAGTGCGGAGGTCTACTTCGCCGACCTTCCCGGTCGCACGCCGACACTGATCGATCCGTCGTTGCTGTCCACGCCGACGGATCTCGGGTTCGCCGGCATGGGCCGCGTCATCACCTACGATCCGCGCGCCCTGCTGTCACGCTACTACGACGTGTACCTCAGCGAGTCCAATGACGACCTGCAGAAGGACGCGATCACCGAAGAGGACGTGAAGACGTTCTACTTCAAGGCCAACCTCGACATGGACCTCACCGATGCGGTCCGCCTGCGCGGCAATGCCGGTGTGCAGTACATCCGCACCGAGCAGACGTCCGAAGGCGTCGTCGTCCAGCAGAACGAGAACGGCCAGGCGCTCGTGGCCGGCACTGCGGGTGCGTCGTACGGCGACATCCTGCCCAGCCTCAACCTGGTGGCGGACTTCGGCAACGGATGGAACCTGCGCTTCGGTGCCGCCCGGGAGATGATGCGCGCGCGCATCAACGACATGGGCGCCCGCGCCAGTGTCTACGTGCAGACGTCGCAGGGCGGTCCGTCCGAATGGCGTGGCAGCGGTGGCAATCCGGCGCTCGAGCCGTACCGCGCCAACGCCTACGATCTTTCGATCGAGAAGTACTTCGGCGAAGCGAGTTATGTCGCGCTGGCTGCGTTCTACAAGGACATGGATTCGTACATCTATACGCGCGAGATCCCATGGGACTTCTCCGGTTACGACTACGAGGGTGATGAGCCGCCGGCGTCCAACATGGGTCTGTTCTCCACGCCGGCCAATGGCACCGGCGGCTACATGCGCGGCTACGAGTTCTCCACCGCACTGGGCGGCGAGCTGATCCACGATGCGCTCGACGGATTCGGCCTGTTGCTCAACGCGTCGTACACGGAGTCGTCGATCGATCCTGACGGCCCGGGCATCGGTTCGGGCACCGACACGTTCCCGGGGTTGTCCAAGATCGTCGCCAACGCCACGGTGTACTACGAGAAGCACGGCTTCTCGGCGCGTGTCAGCCAGCGCTTCCGCGACCCGTACCGCGGCGAGTACGGCTCGATCTTCAACCAGCGCACGTACCGCTACACGTTGAACGAGCGCACGATCGACCTGCAGCTGGGCTACGACTTCCCGGAATCCAGCCGTCTGTCGGGCCTGTCGATCCTGTTCCAGGTGAACAACGTCAACAACGAGCCCTTCCGTACCGAAGTCAGTTCCGGCACGCATCCGGACCTGTTCTTCCCGGAGGAGTACACCGAGTACGGCCGCCAGTATCTGCTGGGCTTCCGCTACAAGCTGTGACCGCGCCTGTCCGTCGATAGCCGCAGTACCTGACGGGATGCGGGGCCTGGCCCTGCGTCCCGTCGGACTTTTCGTCAAGGCGCGGATCCTGTCGGGGATGTCGTCAGCGCCTTCATCCAAGGGAGAAGCGAGTGAATCCGATCCGAGTGACCCTGCTGGGAGCCAGTCTGCTGGCCTGCCTGTCGTGTACGGCCAAGAAAGAGCCCGAACAGAAGCCCGCCGATGCGACTGTGAGCGATGCCGCGGAACTGAAGGACTGGCCGGCGCTGAAGAGCCGTTTCGCCAAGGATCCTGCCGTGGAAGCACGTGCGGCGGAAATCCTCGCCAGCATGACGCTGGAGCAGAAGATCGGCCAGATGGTGCAGCCGGAGATCAAGTCGATCACGCCGGCCGAGGTGCGGACGTACTACATCGGCTCGGTGCTCAATGGCGGTGGCTCATGGCCTGCGATGAACAAGCACGCCAGGGTCGAGGATTGGGTCAGGCTGGCTGATGCCTACTACGACGCGTCGATGTCCACCGATGCGAAGATCCCGGTGCCGGTGATCTGGGGCACCGACGCCGTGCACGGCCACAGCAACGTCCACGGCGCGACCATCTTCCCCCACAACATCGGCCTGGGTGCCGCGCATGATGTCGAACTGATCGAGCGCATCGCCGAAGCCACCGGCCAGTCCACCCGCGCCACCGGCGTGGCCTGGACGTTCGCGCCGACTGTCGCCGTGGCGCAGGATGCCCGCTGGGGGCGCACCTACGAAAGCTACTCTTCGCAGCCGGCACTGATCCGCGAGTACGCCGCCGCCTATGTCAAGGGCATGCAGGGCGTGCTGGACAAGGACGGCAATGTCGTCGCGACCGCCAAGCACTTCATCGGCGACGGTGCCACCGATGGCGGCAAGGACCAGGGCAACGCGACGGTGACGCAGTCGCAGATGATCAATATCCACGGGCAGGGTTACTACGGCGCCATCGAGGCGGGCGTGCAGACCGTGATGGCGTCGTTCAACAGCTGGAACGACGTCGCCGCAGGCAAGGACTACGGCAAGATGCACGGCACGCGCGACCTGCTGACGGTGGCGCTGAAGGAGAAGATGGGCTTCGATGGCTTCGTCGTCTCCGACTGGAACGGCATCGGCCAGGTCACCGGTTGCAGCGACGACAGTTGCCCGCAAGCGATCAATGCGGGCATCGACATGGTGATGGTGCCGGACAAATGGAAGTCCTTCATCACCAACACGATCGGGCAGGTGAAGTCGGGCGAGATCCCGCAGGCGCGCATCGACGACGCCGTCACCCGCATCCTGCGCGTCAAGCTGCGCGCCGGGCTGTGGGACCACAAGCCATCGGCCAGCCAGTACGCTGGGAAGCCGGAGGCCTTGGTACATCGTGAGCTGGCCCGTCGCGCCGCGCGCGAGTCGCTGGTGCTGCTGAAGAACGACGGCGGCACGCTGCCGTTGAAGAAGGGCCAGCGCGTGCTGCTGGTCGGCAAGAGCGCCGACAGCATTTCCAACCAGACCGGTGGCTGGTCGCTGACATGGCAGGGTACCGACAACACCAACGCTGACTTCCCGAATGCCGACAGCATCGCCGCCGGCCTGCGCGAGCAGTTGGGCGAGGCGAACGTGTTGTTGCGCGACAGTGCCGAAGGCGTGGATCCGGCCAGCTACGATGTCATCGTGGCCGCGATCGGCGAGACGCCGTATGCAGAGACCAATGGCGACATCGTGCCTTCCGACACGATGGCGCACAGCCGCCGTCATCCGGAAGACCTGGCCACGCTGAAGGCGGCTGCGGCCAGCGGCAAGCCCGTCGTCACCGTATTCCTGTCCGGCCGCGCGTTGTACGCCAACGACCTCATCAACCTCTCCAACAGCTTCGTCGCCGCGTGGCTGCCGGGCACGGAAGGCAAGGGCGTCACCGATGTGCTGGTCGCGGGTGCGGACGGCAAACCGGCGCATGATTTCCAAGGCAAGCTGACCTTCCCGTGGCCGGCCGCGGCCTGTCCGAAATCCGGCAGCACGCCGCAGTTCGCCTTGGATACCGGCTTGCGCTATGGCGACAACAGCACTGTCGGCAAGCTGCCGGAAGACAGTGCGGCCAGTTGCGGTGAAGCCACCGCGATGGGCGTGTTCAACCAGTCCGACGTCGCACCCTTCACCCTGCAGATGGGCGCAGGCAGCGACGAACAGGCCGTGGGGTCGGACATGAACGCGACCCGGCACTGGCCGCAGGCCAAGCCCGCGCTGCAGGTCGCCACCGTGCAGGTCAACACGCAGCAGGATGCCAAGGAAGTGACCTGGCTCGCACCGGCGCGATTCTTCGCCCGCAATCCGTCGAAGAACAACCTCGCCGCGATGGCGACCGCACGCGGTGCCGTGCAGTTCGACGTGATCGTCAGGCAAGCGCCGACCAAGCCGGTGCAGTTCACCGTCCGGTGTGGTGCGAACTGCGGCGCCAGCCTGGACCTCACCGCGACCTTCTCCGGGGATGCCGTCGGCAGGAAGCAGACGGTCAAGGTGCCGCTGGCGTGCTTCGGCAAGCTGGGCGCGGACCTGAGCGGTGTGGATACGCCCTTCAGCATCACCGCCGACGCGCCATTCGCCGCGGCCTTCACCAACATCCAGGTGGTCGCCGGCGCGGCCGACGCTGCCGATGCGGTGAAGTGCGCGCAGTAAGACGGCTCCAGCAGCGCCCCGCGGCACCACCGTGGGGCGCTGACGCAGTGCAAGTTGCAATCGCGCGGCCGCCCCGTAGGCTGGCCGTTCCGTCCGGATCCCATACCAGCAGGCATACCAATCCATGACCACACAAACCACCCGATGGTCGCAGTTCGGCGTGCTGATCACCGTGTTCTTCTTCTGGGGTTTCGTTGCGGCGAGCAACGGCATCCTGATACCGGTGTTCAAGAAAGCGTTCGACCTGACGCAGGCGCAGAGCATGTACGTGGCGCTGGCCTTCTACGTCGCCTATACCGTGGGGTCGCTGATCTATGTCGCCATCTCGAAGTCGATGGGCCAGGACGTGCTCAACAAGATCGGCTACAAGAACGGCATCTGCCTGGGCCTGGTGATCTCGGCGCTCGGCGCGCTGTTGTTCTATCCCGCGGCCAACACGGGTTCGTTCAATCTGATGCTGTCGGGTCTCTTCATCGTCGGTTTGGGATTCTCGCTGCAGCAGATCGCTGCCAATCCGCTGGCCATCGTGATGGGCGACCCCAAGACCGGCGCGCAGCGATTGACCCTGGCGGGCGGCATCAACAACTTCGGCACCACCATCGGGCCGTTGCTGGTCAGCGTGGCGATCTTCGGCAGCGTCACGGCCGGCAACACCGAGGCCAGCATTGAAAGCGTCAAGACGCCGTATCTGGTGCTCGGCGCGGCCTTCATCCTGGTTGCGATCTTCCTGAAGTTCTCGTCGGTCCCGAACCATATCGACCTGGAGAAACTGTCCGAAAGCGAAGCCCAGGACAGTGGCAAGCTGATCCACAAGAAGTCGGCGCTCTCGTATCCGCAGCTGGTGCTGGGCATGGTCGCCATCTTCCTCTACGTGGGTGTCGAGGTCTCGACCATCGACAACCTGCCGGCCTATCTGGAGCTGCCCGTAGAAAAGGGAGGGCTGGGCATCGATACCTCGATGATCGCGCCCTTCGTTTCCCTGTACTGGGCCAGCCTGATGATCGGCCGCTGGAGCGGCGCGGCCGGTGCATTCGATATCGGTGCAGGCGCAAAGAAGATGCTGATGCTGATCCTGCCGTACCTGGCGTTCGGCGTGTTCCTGGCGGTGAACGCGATCACCGGCCACGACCCGTCGCAGTTCTTCGGCTACGCCGCGGTGATCGTGCTGATGATCCTGGCGACGCTGGCCAGCGGGGGCAACCCGGCCCGCATGCTGCTGTACTTCGCCCTCTGCGGCATCGCGGCGCTGCTGATCGGCATGTTCACCACCGGCTGGACCAGCGTGGTGGCCTTCATCAGCGTCGGCCTGTTCTGCAGCACCATGTGGCCGTGCATCTTCGCCCTGGCCATTACGGGCCTTGGCAACAAGACCAACCAGGGCAGCAGTCTGCTGATCATGATGATCATGGGCGGCGGCATCGTCAGCTGGGCCCAGGGAGCGCTGGCGGACAAGGTCGGCATCCACTACAGCTTCATCGTCGGCGTGGCGTGCTTTGCGTATCTGGCGTTCTACGCCATCGCCGCGACCCGTACGCTGCGCAACCAGGGCATCGACCTGGACAAGCTCGCCGCGGGCAGCGGCCACTGAGTGCGGTGCGCGCCGGAGAGAGGCCGGCGCGCATCCCCAAGCCACCGGGCCACTCTCCAGCCCGGTGGCTTTTCTTTTTGGTTGCCGTCCCTTTGCCCTCGCGCGCAAAGGAGCAACATCGCCCTCCTGGATCTGGCTTCCGGGGCAGGCATGGCGACGAAGGACGCAGACGGCTGCGTCGATGGAGACTGTTGGGGGGACTCCATGAAGTGCGATCGCTGCGTGCCGGCCATTGAGGATGGACGGGCCGGCGGCGTGACGGATGGGACATGGCGCAGGCCTCGGGCGGAGCAAGACTGTGAAACTTCCTCCGGAGTCACGCACATGTTGCCGCGCCTGTCATGCCTGCTGCTATCGCTTGTTGCCTTCCACGCCACGGCGCAGGAAGCCCCGACGCGCGAACACTTCGCCACTCCCGGCCACGAAGCGGCTTACCACGACTGGCACTACACGCCCGTGGTGAAAGTGGGCGACATGGTGATCGTGTCCGGCATTCCCGCCGCCGGTCCGGGGACGTACGAAGAGAAGGTGCGCCGCATGTTCGTTGGGCTGGGAAAGCAACTGGCACAGGCCGGCGCGACCTACGCCGACGTCGTGGAACTGACGACCTTCCACACCGGCCCGACTGATCCACAGAGCTTCCAGGCCGAGTTCGCCCGCTTCGCCCCGATCCACCACGAGTTCTTCCCTGCGAACTACCCCGCGTGGAGTGCGGTCGGCACCAGCGCGCTGCTCGCACCCGGTGCGGTGGTGGAGATGCGCGCGATCGCGATGATCGGATCCGGGCGTGCGCCGAAGGCGGATATTCCGAAGCCGAAGCCGCGCCCGGCTACGCCCTGAGTGCGTGCTGGCGTCAGCGCGCCGCCGAGCCGCTGCGCTTGGCCAGCATGTCTTCGATCAGATCCAGGATCTCCGCGAGGCTGATGCCGTAGGAGCCGGCCTGGCCGGCATCGAAGGCCTGCTTCCACTCGCCGTAGCCGTCCAGGTAGGCCGGGTCGATGGCGCCCTGGCCGACCCGTTCGGCGCCGCTGCGTTCCAGTACCTGGCCGATGATCGGCAGATGGGCGAAGGTGGTGATGACGCCGGCAGGCAGACCGGGGTGGCGGATGCGCGCTTCGCTCACGCTGACGTGCAGGATCTCGCCACCCAGCGGGTGTGGATCGATGCGATTGATCGTCAGTACCGGCGTCTCCCTGGCGCCGCGGCCACGACAGCGCCAGCGTTGGCCGACAGCGTAGGGGGCGGAGGCAGGGGCGTTCGTCATGGAGATCGGAAAACGTCGGGAACGGAGCTACGCAGGATAGGCGGAGCATGACGGATTCTGCGTGGCGCGGTGGCATGAGGGCTCGAATGGCCCGATGCGGCAAAGTGGGGCGATACCGGAGGGTGGAGCTGGAACTCCACGATGGGCGCGTTGAGCCGGGTTGATCGGGTACGACCCGCCTTGCGCAAAAGTCCGGAGAGCGTTGCGCCCCTCCCGTGGTCGACGATGGGGTTCGCCGTTGTCCGGATCGGACCGCGTGCGGCGATATCTGATCTCGACGCCCGGCCTGCGCACGCACAGTGCCCGCCCTGGACACCCGAACTTCCCAAGGACTTTCCCACCATGCCGCTCGACGCGAACTCCCGTTTCATCGCCGGGGTGTGCAGTGCTGCCGTCATCCTGCTGGCGGCCTGGTTCCATGGCAATGGCAGGAATCCGGACCGGGCCCTGTCGCACTGCGAGGCGGGCGGGGTGCAGGCGCAGCAACCGCGCGACTGCATCTCCTGCGAGCGCGATGAGGCGTCGCACGCAGATGCACTGCAGATGGATCGCGATGCGCCGAGTCGCGCCCTGCGTGCGCGCAACGCAACCCCGCGCTCGTAATCCCGTGCCAGCGCTCTGCCGTCTGTCAGGCCCGACCTGGTGCGCCGAGTGGGATAGCCGCCGACCCGGGGCCGCGTATTGCTGGTGCGGATAGCCGTTTGCAGGGCGTCCGGCGTCGCGGCGAGCCGCCGGTCCCGTGATGCAAGCCTAGAAGCGCGCACCCACCGGCAGATAGCGCCATTGGCCCACCGGCATCTTCGACAGCGCAATGCGGCCAATCCTGAGTCGCCGGATCGATACGACCTCAAGCCCGCCTGCGCGGCAGCGATGGCTCAGTTCGCCCGGCTGTACGTCCTTGATCGCGAAACGCAGCCGCACCTCGTTCTGCCAGCTGACCTTGCAGGGCGCCAGTCCACGGTCCTGGTAGGTGGCCACGTGGCCGATCCTGCTGAGGGTGTACGGGTCGGTGTTGCCGCGGATTTCCACCACGAACTCCTGCTCGATCTCCGCATAGTCCTCGGTCAGGCGGCGCCACACGCGGCCATCCTGGCTCAGCACCATGAGTCCGCTGGCTTCGGTATCCAGCGGCATCAGCGGGGTCAATCGATGGAAGTGGCGCTTCAGCGCACGCACGCCGCTGTCGTCCCCGGGCAGGTGCGTGGCCGGGGTGGCCAGGGCGGCCGTATCCTGCCAGGCCATGCCTTCAGGCTTGTGCAGCAGCAGGGTGGCCGGCTCGGTGGCCGTGAGTTCGGCAGCCGGATCGATCTCCACCCGCTCGGTGGTCACCGGGTGTTGCGGCGTCTCCACCGTTTCACCGTCCACGGTGACCCAGCCCCCTTCGATGTACTGCTCGGCCTCCGTGCGCGAACAGCCGGTGAGTTCGGCGACACGCTTGGCAAGGCGGATGGGTTCAGGCATGGGAACACCGGCGTTTCAGGGCGGCTAGTGTAAAGATAGCGGGGACGCCCCGCGTCGAATCTTCGTCGATCATCTTCATTTCCCGCCAGGACCGCATGAAAACGCCCCCAGGACTGCAAGCGCTGATCGATGATGGTGTGATCGACCGCGTGCTGCGCCCGCTGAAGAGCGGCAAGGAAGCTTCCGTCTATGTGGTGGAGGCGGGCGGGGAAGTCCGCTGCGCCAAGGTCTACAAGGACATGGCGCAGCGCAGTTTCCAGCAGCGCACGCTGTATCAGGAAGGCCGCAAGGTCCGCGGCAGTCGCGAGGCGCGTGCGATGGGCAAGGCCACGCGTTACGGGCGCAAGCAGCAGGAAGTGGCATGGAAGAACGCCGAGGTCGACGCCCTGTACCAGTTGCGCGATGCCGGCGTGCGCGTGCCCGAACCGTTCGGTTATGTGCACGGCGTGCTGGTGATGGAACTTGTCGCCGATGCCACCGGCCACTCCGCGCCCCGCCTGGGCGAGGTGGACCTCACCCGGGAGCAGGCACGCGACTTCCACCGCTTCCTGGTGCGCGAGGTGGTCAAGATGCTGTGTGCCGGTCTGATCCACGGGGATCTGTCGGAGTACAACGTGCTGGTCGGCGGGGAAGGCCCGGTGATCATCGATTTCCCGCAGGTGGTCAGCGCCGCCGGCAACAACGCCAGTCGTCGCCTGCTGCTGCGCGACGTCAATGCCCTGACGGCGCGCCTGGGCCGCTACGCGCCGGAGCTGCTGGATACCTGGTATGGCGAGGAGATGTGGGCGCTGTACGAAGCAGGCGCCCTGCGCCCGGATACGGAGCTGACCGGCCTGTTCGCCCACGACGCGTCGCGCGTGGATGTGGACAGCGTGCGGCACGCCATCGAGGACGCGCGGCAGGAAGCGATCATCCGCCAGCAGGGCAGGGAAGCGGCCGCTGCGGAGTAACACGATGAGGGTGCGGGATCGGGCGCGTCAGCGCAGCCCTGGGCGCAGGTAAAACAAAAGGGCCCGCCTTGCGGCAGGCCCTTCGGAATGAATGGTGGCCCGGGGCGGATTCGAACCACCGACACGCGGATTTTCAATCCGCTGCTCTACCAACTGAGCTACCAGGCCAGGATCTGTCGCGGTGCGGCAGTGCCGGCGCGAAGAGCGGCAATGATACGGACCGGTGGAGGCGATGGCAAGCCGGACAGCCCCTGAATGGCGGGTCCGACGGCCGCCGCAGGCTGCGCCGGGCGGGGGCATCATGCACCTCGGGAGTGCGCCTCTCAGCGCACCGACAGAGGACGACCATGAAACGCCTGATTCCTTTCGCCCTGCTGATCGCGACCGGACTGGTCGCCTGCGCGACCGACGGCCAGCAGACCGATGCCGAAAAACTCGCCTTCTACCGCGGGCATGCCGGGGAGCCGGTCAAGGACTTCAAGTATTTCGGCAGGCTCAATGGCTGGACGCCGCTGGGCGATGGTGCGCTCGCCGTATGGACCAAGCCCAGCGAAGGGTATCTGCTGGAGCTGTCCGGCCCCTGCCAGGACCTGGACTATGCCACTGCGATATCCGTGACCCAGTTCGGCAGTCGGGTGTCGGCAAAGTTCGACGACGTGATCCCCTTGGGGGCTGGCACCTCCAGCATCAATATTCCCTGCCGCATCGAGACCATCAGGCCATTGGACGTGAAGGCCCTGCGCGCCAGCCAGAAGGAACTGCGCGAAGCCGCGGCCGTGGAGCGGGAAGCTGGAAAGCGGTGATTGCGCAGGAAAGCTGTCGCTTTCCTGGCCTCGTCCCGTGACGCGATGCCGGACCACGCTGTCCCGGCAGGACAGCAGGGGTGGCGCAGTTCAGGACTCCGGCACGTATCCGGTCGGTTTGTCCGCGCCGCCGCCGAACAGGAACTTCTCCAGTTCCACTTCAAGGAAGGCGCGATGCTTGGGATCGCGCGGGGACAGCCGGTTCTCGTTGATCAGCATGGTCTGGTGAGCCAGCCAGGCCGCCCACGCCGGCTTGCCGATGTTCGCGTAGATGCGCTTGCCCAGGTCGCCGGGGTAGGGAACGAAGTCGAGCCCTTCCGTTTCGCGTTGTTCGTACTGGCAGAAGACGGTGCGCGACATCGGTCAATTTCCCAGCAGTTTGCGGATCGGCGCGGGCAGGCCCAGCTTGGCGAGTTCGCCGCGCGCGACCCATCGCAGATCGTCATTGTCGCGCACCCTGCCGCGCAGGGCGACCCCGCGTACCCGCATCGGCTGCAGATGCAGACGGTAGTGGCTGAAGGTGTGCACCACCACCGGAAGTTCCTCGGCATCGTCGTAATACCCCTGCACTTCGTGCGCGAACCAGTCGCGCATGCCTGTGTCGGTGTCCGCCTGCGGCAGCGTCCATAGGGACGCCCAGATGCCGGTTTCCGGACGCCGTTGCAGCAGGATGTCGCCGTCGGCGTTCTCGAGCCACAACGCCACGGCTTCCCGCTCCGGCAGCATCTTCGAGGGACGGGACGTGGGCAGCCTGTCGACCAGGCGATCGCGGCGCGCCACGCAGTCGTCCTGCTGCGGGCACATCGCACAGGTTGGCCTGGTGCGCGTGCACAGCGTGGCGCCGAAATCCATCTGCGCCTGCGTGAAGTCGGCCAGGCGGCCGTCGGGCACGTCGTGAAGGTGCCTTTCCGCCAGTGCCCACAATGGCTTTTCCACCGCCGGCAGGCCGGGCCAGCCGGAGATGCCGTGGAAGCGCGACAGCACGCGCTTGACGTTGCCATCGAGGATGGGGAAACGGTCGTTCCACGCCTGTGCCAGGATGGCGCCCGCGGTGCTGCGCCCGATGCCGGGCAGTGCATGCAGCGCGTCGAAATCGTGTGGCAGGTCGCTGCCATGCTGCGCGACACAGGCCTTCGCCGCCGCATGCAGGTTGCGGGCGCGGGCGTAGTAGCCCAGCCCCGCCCAGTGCGCCATCACGTCATCGGTGGAAGCCGCGGCCAGGTCGGGCAGGGTGGGAAAGCGCTCGACGAAGCGCAGGAAGTACGGGATGACCGTGGCCACCTGTGTCTGCTGCAACATGATTTCCGACAGCCAAACGCGGTAAGGCGTGCGCGGATGTTGCCAGGGCAGGTCGTGGCGGCCGTGCCGGTCGAACCAGGCCAGCAGGCGCTGGGCGAAGGTGTCAGCCGGCACCCAGCGCTTCCGGCAACAGCGCATCGACGAAGGCTTCCGCATCGAACACGCGCAGGTCTTCCACGCGCTCGCCGATACCGGCGTAGCGGATCGGGATGCCGAACTCGCGCGCCAGCGCGAACACCACGCCGCCCTTGGCAGTGCCATCCAGCTTGGTGACCACCAGGCCGGTGACGCCGACGGCGGCATGGAACTGGCGCAGCTGCGAGAGCGCGTTCTGGCCGGTGGTGCCATCGATGACCATCAGCACTTCGTGTGGCGCGCTCTCGTCGATCTTGCCGAGCACGCGGCGTATCTTGCCCAGTTCGCTCATCAGGCCGGTCTGCGTATGCAGGCGGCCCGCGGTGTCGGCGATCAGCACGTCGAAGCCGCGCGACTTGGCCGACTGGAGCGCGTCGAAGGCAACCGACGCCGGATCCGCATCCTGGCCCTGTGCGACCACGGGCACGCCGTTGCGTTCGCCCCAGGTCTGCAGCTGCGCGACGGCGGCGGCGCGGAAGGTGTCGCCGGCGGCCAGCATCAGGCTGTGGCCGTCCTGCTTGAAGCGGCGCGCAAGCTTGCCGATGGTGGTGGTCTTGCCCACGCCGTTGACGCCGATGGTCAGCACGACGAACGGCTTGCGGCTGGTGTCGATCACCAGCGGTCTGGCGACCGGCGTGATCAGCGCGATCAGGTCGGCACGCAGCGCCTTCAGCAAGGCCTGTGCGTCTGCGAACTCGCGCTCCTTCATGCGCTTGCGCAGGTCTTCGATGATGGCGGTGGTGGCCGGCACGCCCACGTCGGCGGTCAGCAGGGCGGTTTCGATCTCGTCCAGCAGGTCGTCGTCCAGGCGCGGGTTGCGCGTGAACAGGCCGGCCAGGCCGAGCGCGGCGCTGGTGCGGCGCAGGCGGTCACGCCAGCCTGACTTGCCGGCCGGCGCGGCGGGCGCGGCATCGGCGGGTTCCGGCTCATCTGCTCGTGATGCAGCAGCGGCGGGTTCGGACAGGGCGCTGGCATCGTCGTTGGGCGCGTCCGTCTTCGATACCGCTTCATCCACTACGGCAGCGGCGGCCGGGGGTGCGTCCGTCGGCAGCATCTCGCCCGGCGCGCGCGGGAAGGCGGCGGCGAGTTCTTCGGTGCTGGGGCGGGTCTGGGCGGCGTCCGGGCCGTCCTGGGGCTTCTTGCGGCGGAAAAAACCGATCATTTCAGGGGGTATCTCGAAGAGGGCGACATGCTACCACCCGGCTGTCGGGCGGCCGTGGACGCCGGGCTAAAGTGGGGCCGGCGGCGGCCGATATCGAGGCTGGAAACCCCGTGGAGTCATCGCATGACCCCCATCGCCGGCATCGCTGCTTCCGGCCTGCGCGCCGCCTCGCTCGGCATGCAGGCCGCAGCGCACAACATCGCCAACCTGGCTACGCCAGACGCGGCGCGGCAGGGCGTGGCGCTGTCGTCGGCCGAGGCCGGTGGCGTGTCCGCGCGCGTGGTCGAGGCGCCTGCCGATCCCGCCGCCCCGCTCGAAGACGTGGCCGCGATGCTGACGTACAAGGCGATGGCCGGCGCGAACCTGTTCGTGCTGAAAGTGGCCGATCAGACGCTGGGCAGCCTGCTGGACGTCAGGGCGTAGCGCATACGATCCCTTCTCCCCGCTTGCGGGGAGAAGGTGCCCGAAGGGCGGATGAGGGGCGCTTTTCGCGCGGAGACGCTGCTGAGGCGACAGCCTCGCTCGCGCGGGCACGTTGTCGGCGCTCAATGCGTCTTGTCTCCGTTTGCCCCTCACCCGCCTTCGGCACCCTCTCCCCGTTGCGCGGGGAGAGGGCAGCAACAGCAGGCGTCGCTTACGCCGATAACTCCAGCAGCAGCGCATTGAGCCGCTTCACGTAGCCGGCCGGGTCCTTCAGGCTCTCACCCGCGGCCAGCGCAGCCTGGTCGAACAGCACGCGGGTCAGGTTGTTGAAGCGGTTCGCATCGCTCTCGGCATCGAGTTTCGCGATCAGCGGATGCTCCGGGTTGAATTCGAACACGGGCTTGCTCTCCGGTGCCGTCTGGCCACTGGCTTCCAGCAGCTGGCGCATCTGCACGCCCAGGTCGCCCTGGCCCATCGCGAGGATGGCGGGCGAATCGGTCAGGCGATGCGAGACGCGCACGTCGGCCACGTCCGGGCCCAGCACGGTCTTGATGCGGCCGGTGAGGGCCTCCTTCGCTTTCGCGCTTTCCTCCTGCGCCTTCTTCTCGTCCTCGCTGTCCAGCGCACCCAGGTCCAGATCACCGCGGGCGACGTCGACGAAGGACTTGCCGTCGAACTCGGTCAGGTAGCCCATCAGCCATTCGTCGATGCGGTCGGTGAGCAGCAACACCTCGATGCCCTTCTTGCGGAAGATCTCCAGGTGCGGGCTGTCCTTGATCTGCGCATGCGATTCCCCGGTCAGGTAGTACAGCTTGTCCTGGCCTTCCTGCAGGCGACCCACGTAGTCGGCCAACGACACGCTGGGCGCGCCGGAGGTGTCGTGGGTGGACGCGAAGCGCAGCAGGCCGGCGATCTTCTCGCGGTTGGCGTAGTCCTCGGCCGGGCCTTCCTTCAGCACCTGGCCGAAGTTGGTCCAGAACGCCTTGTAGTCCTCGGGCTTGTCCTTGGCCAGCTTCTCCAGCATGTCGAGTGCGCGCTTGGTCAGCGCGGAGCGCATGGAGTCGACCACCGGGCCGGATTGCAGGATCTCGCGCGAGACGTTGAGCGACAGGTCGGATGAATCCACCACGCCGCGCAGGAAGCGCAGGTACAGCGGCAGGAACTGTTCGGCCTGGTCCATGATGAAGACGCGCTGCACGTACAGCTTCAGGCCCTTGGCGCCGTCGCGGTGGTACAGGTCGAACGGCGCGCGACCGGGCACGTACAGCAGCGAGGTGTATTCCAGCTTGCCCTCGACCTTGTTGTGGCTCCACGCGACCGGATCGGTGAAGTCGTGGGCGATGTGCTTGTAGAACTCGGTGTATTCCTCGTCCTTGATCTCGGACTTGGCGCGCGTCCACAGTGCGCTGGCCTTGTTGACGGCCTCCCATTCCGGCGCGGCCGGCTTGTCCTCGCCGTGGTGCTCCTTCGGCATCTCGATCGGCAGGCCGACGTGGTCCGAATATTTCTTGACGATGCCGCGCAGCTTCCAGCCATCGGCGAAGCCTTCCTCGCCTTCCTTCAGGTGCAGCACGATGCGTGTGCCGCGTTCGGGCTTGTCGACCGTGGCCACCTCGAAATCGCCTTCGCCGGCGCTTGACCAGTGCACGCCTTCGCTGGCGGGCAGGCCGGCGCGACGGCTGAACACGTCCACGCGGTCAGCCACGATGAAGGCGCTGTAGAAACCCACGCCGAACTGGCCGATCAGGTTGGCGTCCTTCTTCTGGTCGCCGGACAGCGCCTTGAGGAAGTCGCCGGTGCCGGACTTCGCGATCGTTCCGAGATGGGCGACGGCTTCATCGCGACTCATGCCGATGCCGTTGTCGTCGATGGTCACCGTGCGCGCGGCGGCATCGAAGCCGATGCGGATGCGCAGGGTGGGATCTTCCTCGATCAGGCCGGGTTCCTTCAGCGCCTCGAAGCGCAGCTTGTCGGCGGCGTCGGCGGCGTTGGACACCAGCTCGCGCAGGAAGATCTCCTTGTTCGAGTACAGCGAGTGGATCATCAGCTGCAGCAGCTGCTTCACTTCGGCCTGGAAGCCCAGTGTTTCCTTGCGGGTTTCGATGGTCATCGTGGACGTGCTCCTTGGATCGGTGTGCGGGCCGCAGGCGCGGCCGATGCATCCCGGTGTATGGGTATGGCCGCCGATTTCAACCCGCGATGCCCTGCAGGAGGGGCTTCAGCCCCGACTGTGCTCTGGAACGTGCGCCAGGCATTCACCGTTCCAGGGCGTACCGCCTGTTGGGCGTGGTCGGGGCTGAAGCCCTTCCTGCGGGGTCGTATCATGCGTGGCATCCCGTTCTCCGGCTTCCTGATGGCCCGCAACGCTCGTCGCCTCTCTTCAACTTCCGCCTCCGCGCCGCGCGGCACCGGCCAGGTGCGGATCATCGGTGGGCGGTGGCGTGGCACGAAGCTGGCGGTGCCGGACCGTCCCGGTCTGCGGCCCAGCAGCGATCGCGTGCGCGAGACCCTGTTCAACTGGTTGATGCCGGCATTGCCGGACGCGCGCGTGCTCGACCTGTTCGCCGGTACCGGCGTGCTGGGGCTGGAGGCGCTGTCGCGCGGCGCGGCGCACGCCGTGCTGGTGGAGCGCGACTCCGGGCTGGCCGAGGCGCTGCGCGAGGCGGCGGCGAAGCTGTCCGCGCCCGCCGAGGTACATGCGGCTGACGCACTGGCGTGGCTGGACGGCCGTGGGGACGCCTTCGACCTGGTATTCCTGGACCCGCCCTTCGCCGATGGCCTGTGGGCGCGCGCGCTGGACGGGTTGGCGCCGAGGCTGGCGCCCGGTGCCTGGGTCTACGTGGAATCGCCGGCGGACGTCCAGCCGGGGGTCCCGCCGGCCTGGGCGCTGCACCGCGAGGGTCGGACACGCGAGGTCCGCTATGCGCTGTACCGGACCCCGGGCGCGCAGCCCACTGCTACACTGCGCCCCGACGATCCGCCGGCGACGACTGAATGACTGTGGCGCGCACCCGGACGGCCGTGTACCCCGGCACGTTCGACCCCATCACCAATGGCCATATCGACCTGATCGACCGCGCTGCGCCGCTGTTCGAGCGCGTGATCATCGGCGTGGCCGAGAGCCCGGGCAAAGGGCCTGCGCTGCCGCTGGCGCAGCGCGTCGCGCTGGCCCGCGAAGCCGTGGCCAAGCACGCGCACGTGGAAGTGCAGGGCTTCGACGGCCTGCTCGCACACTTCGTGAAGGACGTGGGCGGCGGCGTGCTGTTGCGTGGCCTGCGCGCGGTGTCCGACTTCGAGTACGAGTTCCAGCTGGCCAGCATGAACCGCCACCTGATCCCCGAGGTCGAGACGCTGTTCCTGACGCCGGCCGAGCAGTACGGATTCATTTCCTCGTCGCTGGTGCGCGAGATCGCCCGGCTGGGCGGCGACGTGTCCGGTTTCGTGCCGCCGGCCGTCGTTGCCGCGCTCAAGGCACAATGGCAGAAACAAAGACAAGGCGCCTGAGCGCGCCGCGATTCCGACAACAGATCCAACAGGAGGGGGAACACCCATGAAGAACATCGCAACCCGCATGCTGCTCACCGCCTGCCTCGTGCTGCCGTTCGCGGCGTGCAAGAAGCAGGATGAAGCCCCGGCCGAACCGGCCGAAGTCGCCCTGGTCGCACCGACCACGACCGAAGATGGCGCGTGGAAGGAGTACCTGAGCAAGGTGGTCGACGCCAACATGGGCACGATCACCAACACGCCGTACGTGTACTACCTGCCCGCCGAGACCGACCCGGAGTTCGAGGCCAAGTATGGCCGCCAGTTGGAGCAGGCCAAGGGCGCCGTGGCGCGCGGCGTGACCAGCGGCAACCTGATCGCGTTCGGCTCGCCCTCCAGCGTCAAGATCGCCGACCTGGCCGTGGCCGCGTTCGAAGGCGTGGAAGCCGATACGTTCAAGGGCGTGCGCATCCTCTTCATCGGCAAGGCGGAAGACAGCGAGCGCGTGAAGGCCGCCGTCACTCCGAGCAGCGCCGAGTACGTGTTCGTCGAAGCCAAGTGACCTTTCCGCGCGTGGCCGCTCCGGCGGCCACGCCTTGGCGGAAAGGCCATCCCCGCGCAGGCGGGGATCCAGTGACTTTCAGTCGCGCATCGCAGCCAGCCTGCAGCGACTGGACGCCGGGTTTGGTACTTCCGACGAATGCCGCGTCGAAAGTCACTGGGTGCCCGCCTTCGCGGGGATGACGGAACAAGATGTCCCTCAAGATCAACGAACTCTGCGTCAACTGTGATGTCTGCGAGCCGGCCTGCCCCAACCAGGCCATCTCGATGGGCGAGACGATCTATGTGATCGATCCGGCGCGCTGCACCGAATGCGTCGGCCATCATGACGAACCGCAATGTGTCGTCGTGTGCCCGGTCGAGTGCATCGACCCCGATCCGGCGTATCCTGAGACCCACGAAGCATTGCTGGCGAAGATGCTCCGGCTGCAGGCCGGCTGATCCCCTCGCGCGTCATCGCTTCGTGCCGGTTTCCGCAACAGGAGCGATCGTGATCCAACGCCGTCTTTTCGCATTGCTGTTCGTCGTCGCCTTCGCGCCTGCCGCGTGGGCGGCCGATGCTTCCCGCACTTCTGCGCCGCATCCCCCGGGCGTGGCCATCGCCAGCGCGCACGCGCTTGCCACGCAGGCCGGTCTCGATGTCATCGCGCAGGGCGGCAACGCCTTCGATGCCGCCATCGCGGTCTCGTCGACGCTGTCGGTGGTCGAGCCGATCAGTTCCGGACTGGGTGGCGGCGGCTTCTTCCTGCTGCACGAAGGCAAGACCGGCAAGGACGTCTTCATCGATGCGCGCGAGACCGCACCCGCAGCGGCTACGCCGGACAAGTACCTGTTGCCGAATGGCGACTTCAACCGCGATCGCGCAGAGAACGGCCCGTGGGCCGCGGGAATTCCCGGGCTGCCTGCCGCGTTCGTCCACCTGGCGGCGAAGTACGGCAAGCTGCCGTTGAAGACATCCCTGGCGCCCGCTATCCGCACTGCACGCGAGGGCTTCCCGGTCTACGCGCGCATGGCACGCGGATACCAGGCGCGCCGTGAGGTGATGGAACGGTACAAGGGCACGCGCGCGGTCTTCCTCGCGAACGGACAGCCGATCAAGGAAGGCGATGTCTTCAGGCAACCCGATCTGGCCCGCACGCTTGAGCGTCTGGCTGCACAGGGCTTCGATGGTTTCTACAAGGGCGAGACCGCGAAGCTGCTGCTGGCCGGCGTGAAGGCCGAAGGCGGGCAGTGGACGGCGAAGGAGCTGGCCGGCTACACGGTGCGCGAGCGGGAGCCGCTGACGTTCGAATACAACGATTGGCAGGTGACGACCGCGCCGCCACCGTCGTCCGGCGGCGTGGCGCTGACGCAGATGCTGCAGATCCTCGATGCCTACGATCTGTCCAAGCTGGATCAGGCGCAGCGCACGCACCTGATCGTCGAAGCGATGCGCCGCGCCTTCCGTGACCGCACCTTCTATCTCGGCGATCCGGACTTCGTGCAGATCCCGATGAAGACGCTCACCAGCCCGTACTACGCGGCCGGCCTGCGCGCGACGATCAACCCACAGAAGGCGACGCCCAGCGACCAGTTGTCGGGCCAGCAGACGCCGCTGGAAGACGAGGAAACCACGCATTTCTCCATCATCGATGCCGAGGGCAACCGCGTTGCCGGCACGCAGACCGTCAATCTGCTGTACGGCTCGGGCCTGGTGCCGCCGGGCACGGGCGTGCTGCTGAACAACGAGATGGATGATTTCGCATTGAAGCCCGGCACGCCGAATGCTTTCGGGGTGATGGGCTACGACGCCAACGCGCCGCAGCCGGGCAAGCGCATGCTCAGTTCGATGACGCCGACCTTCCTGGAGTCGCCGGACAAGGTGGCGGTGCTGGGCACGCCGGGTGGCAGCCGCATCATCACCATGGTGCTGCTGGGCGTGCTGGGTTACGACGCCGGTCTGGATCCGCAGGCGGTCGCCGCCCTGCCGCGCTTCCATCACCAGTGGATGCCGGACCTGATCGAGATGGAGACCGACGCACTGAGTCCCGCGTCGCAGCAGGCGCTGGAAGCGATGGGTCACAAATTCAAGGTGCCAGGCAACAGTGCACAGGGCGGCCGCGGTTCCAGCCATGTCTGGGGTAACCTGCAGACGGTGGAATGGGACAGGACGACCAATACGCTGCACGGTGGCAGCGACCCGCGCAATCCGGTGGGTGCGGCGAAGGTGGTGGAGTCGGAGCCGACACGCTGATTCCGGGCTTGTAGGAGCGCCCCATGGGCGCGATGCTCTTTTGTCCGATGCGGGAAAGCATCGCGCCCACGGGGCGCTCCTACAGCGGGCGGGCACGGTGGGGGTCGGACCGGGAATGTCCCGAGGCTCCGTCGGGCGTAGAATCGCCCCATGAAACTCTGGTCGCTGCTGGGCAATTCCCAGAAACTCGATGGGGGCGCGATGTTCGGCAACGCGCCGCGCGCCATGTGGGAGAAGTGGTCTCCGCCTGATGCGGAGAACCGCATCGAGCTGGCCTGCCGCGCGCTGCTGGTGCAGCCGCTGAACGGCAGGACGGTATTGTTCGAGACCGGCATCGGCGCGTTCTTCGAGCCGAAGATGCGCGCCCGCTTCGGCGTGCAGGAAGACCGCCACGTGCTGCTCGATTCGCTGCAGGCGGCCGGCTTCTCGCACGAGGACATCGACGTGGTGGTGCTCAGCCACCTGCACTTCGATCACGCCGGTGGCCTGTTGGCGCCATGGCAGGACGGCAAGGCGCCGGAACTGCTGTTCCCCAACGCGACGTTCGTCGTCGGTGCCGACCATTGGCAGCGTGCCCTGAAGCCGCATCCGCGCGATCGCGCGAGCTTCATTCCCGAACTGCAGCCGTTGCTGGAAGCGAGTGGGCGACTGGAACTCGTATCCAGCGACCACTCAAACGTGCTCGGCGAATCCGTACGCTTCACCTTCAGCGACGGCCACACGCCGGGCCTGATGCTGGCGGAGATCGTCGGACCGGAGAGGGTGGACGGACAGGCGCACGGTGGCGTGGTGTTCTGCGCTGACCTGATTCCCGGCCGGTCCTGGGTGCACGTGCCCATCACCATGGGCTACGACCGCAACGCCGAACTGCTGATCGACGAGAAGCGCGCCTTCCTCGACGACAAGCTCGCCCGCAACGTCCACCTGTTCTTCACCCACGACCCGGGCTGCGCACTGGCGCAGGTCACGCGCGACGAGAAGGGCAAGTTTGGCGTCGCCCACGAGGTCACCGAGCTGCACGCGCGTACGCTGGCGGCGTGAACCGGCAGGAAAGTGGGAGCGACGTCAGTCGCGACGCGGTGGCTTGTCGTCGCGACTGACGTCGCTCCCACACCAGCAGAGGGCTTCAACCGATCCGCGTACCGAAGATGCGGTCACCTGCGTCCCCCAGGCCCGGCAGGATGTAACCCTTGTCATTGAGTCGTTCGTCGACGGCGGCAGTGTAGACCTCGACATCGGGATGCGCCGCTTCCAGTGCCTTGAGCCCTTCCGGTGCGGCGACCAGGAAGATGCCCTTGATCCGCTTCGCGCCGGCGCGCTTGAGCATGTCGATGGTGGCGATCAGGGTGCCGCCGGTGGCCAGCATCGGGTCCAGGATCAGCGCGTCGCGTTCCTCCAGGCGCCCGGTCAGCTTCTCGAAGTAGGGCACGGGTTGCAGCGTTTCCTCGTCGCGCTGCAGGCCGACCACGCTGACGCGCGCGGTGGGGATCAGCGCCAGCACACCTGGCAGCATGCCCAGACCGGCACGCAGGATCGGTACCAGGGTGATCTTGGCGCCGGCGATCTTCTTCACGTCGACCGGTCCGGCCCAGCCGGCCATGGTCTCGGTGGTGAGTTCGAGATCGGCCGTGGCCTCGTAGGCCAGCAGCGTACCCAGCTCGGTGACCAGTTCGCGGAAATCCTTGGTGTTGAGGCCGGCGTTGCGCAGCAGGCCGATCTTGTGCTGGACGAGGGGGTGGCGGACTTCGACGGTCTTCATGGCGGGGCAGGGCGGCAGGCGATGCGGGAAGTCTGCATCAAACCCGGTGGTCCCACAAAGCAGAAAGCCGGCGCGAGCCGGCTTTCTGCCTGAGCGTGGAGGCGCTACGGATCAGAACGCCCAGCGCATCACCAGCTGGTAGCTCGGGCCTGCTTCTTCGGTTTCCAGCTCGTACTCGTCGTAGTCGCGGTCGATCTGGTCCTGCAGGGTGTTGAACTTGTCGAAGAACTCGTCCTTGCTGGCATCCAGCAGGTTGTTGGCGCTCAGGCGCACCGACACGTTCGTGCCGAAGCGCTTCTCGACGAAGACGTCCAGTTCGCCGCCGTAGCGGATGATGGCTTCCTCGCCCAGCACGCGCGCGTAGGCATCGCCCTGCTTGCGGTACGTGGCGCCGAAGCTGGCCCCCAGGGTCGGCAGGTCGTGGATGAAGCCGATGTTGTAGACGGACTTGGCCTGGTCGTTGAAGCGGCGCTCGCCCAGGAAATCGTCGACCTTCGACTTCACCCACGAGTAGTTGGCGAAGACGCCGGTGTTCTCCAGCCCGATGGCGGACAGCGGCGTGGACACGTCGAACTCGAAGCCGTAGACCTTGCCATCGCCGACATTGGAGGAGGTGTAAAGCCAGCTCGATGCAGGCTCCTGCGCCATCGCATCGGCCAGGTCGACGGCGTCGCCGTCCTCGATCATCTCTTCCCAGGTGTCCTGCATCTCTTCGCTGGGCTCGCCGGTGTTGACGATCTCGATGAGGTCCTTCACGTCGCGGTAGAAGAAGTTCAGGCCGACCACGCCCTTGCGGCCGAGGCGGTGTTCGAAGCCGAGGTCGAGGCCGTTGGCGGTTTCCGGATCCAGCTCCGGGTTGCCGATGTAGTCGTTGTCGCCGAACTCGCCGTCCAGCAGGGCCGGCAGCAGCTCGTTGAAGTTCGGACGTTTGATGGTCCTGGCCAGCGACAGGCTGATGCGGTCCGCATCGCCCAGGTTCCAGCGCAGGTTCACCGACGGCAGCAGTTCGTTGTAGTCCTTGCTGACGCGGCCTTCGCTTTCCTCGTCCTCGAGGTATTCCACTTCCGACTTGGTGGTCTCGTAACGCAGGCCGGCTTCCCACGAGAAGGCTTCGCCCTTGTTGCTGAGCATGATGTAAGGGTCAAGGCGCTTTTCCTCGATCACCGAAGCCACGCTGCCGTCCAGCTCATAGTCCGCCAGGGACGCCGGGGCCTCGTCTTCCTCCTCGGCTTCCCACTCGTAGCTCACGAGCAGGCCTTCGCGCTTCTTGGTGCGATAGTCCACGCCGAATTCCAGCTCGGCGCCGCCAAGCGGGCGCGCGTGTGTCAGCCGGAAGCCGGTCTCCGCATCCTTGGCAGTCACGGATTCGGCTTCGTAGGCGGTTTCGTCCCACTCCGCGTCCGCAGGGATGCTCCAGGTGTCGTCCCAGTTCTCCGCGCCGCTCACGTAGACGTGTTCGCCTTCGGTGGTCGCCTGCGAGTTCTCGAAACGGGCGTAGTCGACGCTTACGGCGGTGGTGCCGCCGCCCATGTCGAACGTGTATTCGGCACCGATGCCGTAGTTCTTCTGGTCGTACGGGTCACGGCCGGGTACGCGCAGGTTGATGGTCTCATCGTCGTCCAGCTCTTCTTCGAACGACACTTCCGTCACGTCGCGATCGGTCTTGACGTAGAAGGCATCGATGCTGAAGCGGCCGGTGTCGCCGACGTCCGCGGTGTAGGACAGGTTGGCCGAATAGTCGCGGCCATCCTTCACTTCGGTCTGGTCTTCCCAGCTGACCTTTTCTTCCTGGGTATTGTCGGTGAAGCGGTCGGAGCGCTTGGTCTTGGCGCGATAGCGGTCCTGCACGTTGATGCCGGCCAACAGGCGGCCCCCGAGCGTTTCGAACGAGGTCACGGCGCCGAAGGTCGGGTTGACCTCGCCATCGTCCCAGCGGTTCACGCCGACGCGGATGTAGCTGCCGGTGAATTCATAGGCATCGCGCAGCACGATGTTGATGGCGCCGGCCATAGCATCGCCGCTGCGGTTGGCGCTGGCGCTGCGCTTGATCTCGATGTGGTCCACCATTTCGGCCGGGATGCGGTCGACGTAGAACGAGCGGTCGTCGCCGGCGCCCGGCACCTTCTTGCCGTTGATCAGCACCTGCGTGTAACCGCCACCGAGGCCGCGCAGCTGCACGCCGTCGTATTCCATGATGTCCGAACCGACGAAGCCGACACCGGGCACGCGCTTCAACATGTCGCCGACGGTGTTCGGCTCGAAGCGCTGGAAGTATTCCAGGTCGTAGACCAGGGTGGGCGCGATGTCATCGGTGCGGTCGCGGTAGGCGATCTCGCCTTGCACCACCACGGTGTCCAGTTGCTTGGGATCGCCCGCGACGCCGGCATCCGGCGCCTGGTTCTGGGCGGTGGCGGCGAAGCTGGCCGGCAGCAGGGCCGCGCAGAACAGCACCTGCGAGAGCGAGGCGGCCAAGGCATTGCGTTTCATCGTGTGTCGTCCCCGTGACGAAAGTAAACGGGACTTTGTAAGCACGTCACATGGCGGCAACATGACAGGCAGGTTCCAGCGCGGTGACAGGTATCCGTGTGTAGTGCGCTGACATGAAAATGTCATGGCGCCTGCGTAGAACATGGCAGTTTGTTGACGCCTTCATGTCATGGGGATACCGGTGAAACCACGCCTTGTCTTGCTTGCGATTCCTCTCCTGCTCGCCGCCTGCGGTGGAAAACCCGATGCGCCTGCGGTGCCCGCCGCGGCGACAGAGACACCCGCGCGCGAAAAGGAGCCCGACGAGAACGTCGAGAAGGACCCACTGCTGAGCGAGGCGAAGATCGCGCACGTCGTCGTACCGGAAGCCTTCATCACGCCGGCGACGCCGGCGGAGAACGTCGATTCGCCCGCCAGCTGGCGCGCGGCCGATGGCACGCGCTGGCTGATCGCCACCGCCAAGGACACGCACCGCCTGGTCGTCTACGACGGCAGCACGGGCAAGCAACTGCGCACGGTGTCCGGCCCGGGTAGCGAACTCGGGCAGATGCAGCGGCCCAACGGTATCGCGGTGATCGACGACCTGGTGCTGGTGGTCGAGCGCGACAACCGGCGCGTGCAGGTGTTCCAGCTGCCGGACTTCAAGCCGTTGCTCGTCTTCGGCACGGAAGACCTGAAGCAGCCGTACGGGCTGTGGGTGCGCCCGCAGAAGGATGCCTACGAGGTCGTCGTCAGTGACAACTACATGTCGCCGCAGAACGAGGACGTGCCGCCACCGCTGGCCGAACTGGGCCAGCGCTTCAAGCGCTACCACCTGCAGCGCGCCGAGGGCGGCTGGAAGGCAGTACTCGCCGGCACGTTCGGCGACACCGGGGAAGCCGGCGCGATCCGCATCGCGGAGTCCGTATTCGGCGATGCGGCGAACGACCGCCTGCTGCTGGCCGAAGAGGATGTCGCCGTCGGCACTCGCCTGCGCGAATACGGCCTGGACGGCACCTATCGCGGTCGCGACATCGGCGCGGACCTGTTCAAGGCGCAGGCCGAGGGCATGGCGCTGGCGCAGTGCGCGGGCGGCGCTGGCTATTGGATCGCCACCGACCAGTTCAAGGACCGCAGCGTGTTCCATGTGTTCGATCGCGTGACGCTGGCCTACAAGGGTGCGTTCGCCGGCAACAAGACCGCGAACACCGATGGCGTGTGGCTGGACCAGAGCGCCGACGCACGCTTCCCGCAGGGCGCGTTCTACGCCGTCGACGACGACCAGGCGGTGGCCGCGTTCGACTGGCGCGACATCGCCAAGGCTCTGTCGCTGCCGGAGTGCCGCGCCGAATGAGACGGGCAGGGGATGCGGGGATGAAGTGGGTGCTGGCCGTGCTGTTGCTGGGGACCTGTGCGGCACCGCTCGCGCAGGAAGCGACGGCACGCCAGCCCGAGCCGAACACGCGCGTGCCGAAGGGCGTGGTGCGCTATGCGCCGAGCGGCTTTCCGGACCGGATCGTGGCCTCGCCGGCGCAGGAGGCCGCCTCCGGCTTCTCGGTGGCATGGCGCACGGATACGAAGGTCGATGCGCCCGTGCTCGAGATCGTCGTCGCCGGTGACTCGCCCGACATGGGCGAGCCGCGCCGGATCAACGCGACGAGCACGCCGCTGAAGACCGAAAACGGCGAAGCCCATCACCATCGCGCGGACGTCGATGGCCTGCAACCGGACACGCTGTATGCGTGGCGCGTGCAGGGCGACCGCACCTGGAGCGCCTGGCACCACACCCGTACTGCTGCCGCGGTAGACGCGCCGCTGACGCTGCTGTATTTCGGCGACACCCAGAACAAGAACGTCAGCCTGACCACCCGTGTCGTCCGCGAAGCGATGCGGGCCGCGCCCGAGGCGCGTCTGGCCTTGTTCGCCGGCGACCTGGTCAGCGGCGGCGATGGCGAGGACGACACCGAGTGGGGCGAATGGTTCGAGGCGAATGAAGTGCTGCCGACCTCGCTGGTCGTGGCGCCGGCGCCGGGCAACCACGAGTACTTCGAGGAGTTCGAGGACACGCCGCAGGAGCGCCGCGTGCTGGGTGCGCACTGGCCGGTGACGTTCGCGCTGCCGGGCAATGGCGTGGCGCAGGCGAAGCAGACCACGTACTGGTTCGATTATCAGGATGTGCGTGTGGTGGTGATCGACGGCACCTCCGCGCTCGACCTGGGCACGGCGAAGGCGCAGGCGGCGTGGCTGGAGGGTGTCCTTGCCAGCAATCCGAAGCGCTGGAGCATCGTGCTGACGCACCAGCCGTTCTTCTCGCCACGCGAGGGGCGCGACAACGTGCTGCTGCGCCGGCACCTGCTGCCGGTGATCCGCAAGCGCAAGGTCGACCTGGTGCTGCAGGGGCATGACCATGTGTACGGTCGCCTGAAGAACGAAGTGCCCACACCCGTTTTCGTCGTGTCGGTCACTGGCGCCAAGCAGTACCGGCTCTCCGATGAAGCGCGCAAGACCATGCGGCCGGTCGCGGAAGATACGCAACTGTTCCAGGTGCTGCGCTTCGACGGTCCGCGCCTGCGCTACGAAGCGCGCACGGCGACGGGTCGCCTCTACGATGCCTTCGACCTCGTCGATGATGGCGTGGCGGGCAAGCAGCTCGTCGAGCACGCGGAAGGCCGCATCGACGAACGCACCTGCACCCGTGCCGAGACCCTGAAGGGCCGCACCGATCGGTGCTGGGAATGAGTCGCTTCATGTAGGAGGGGCTGACCAGCCATTCGGCTGTTGAAAGCCAGCCCCGACAGCCAAACCTTCTCCACCCACCGGTCGGGGCTGAAGCCCCTCCTACACGAGGTGTTCCATGCGTTTCGTCTGCCTGATGTTCCTGCTTGCCCTCTCCGTGGGGAACGCCCTCGCGCGCGAAGCGCACATCCGCCATCCGTTCCTCGCCCAGCAGCCCAAGGCCGCGCCGGAGGAAGTGCTTCTGGCCGTGGAGATTCCCGCGGGCAGCTTCACCAAGTACGAGATCAACGACGAAGGGCTGGTCTTCGTCGATCGCTTCCAGTCGATGCCGGTGGCGTATCCCGCCAACTATGGTTCGATGCCGCGCACGCTGGCCGGCGACGGCGATCCGCTGGACGCGCTGGTGCTGACGCGGGAGCCGCTGCATCCCGGCGTGCTGGTGAAGTTCCGGCCGATCGGCGTGCTGCGTATGCTCGACGACGGCAAGCACGACGAGAAGATCATCGGCGTGCCCACCGACAAGGTCGACCCGACCTACGTCGGCATCCGCGATCTTGCCGACCTGCCGGAGATCGAGCGCCAGCGCATCGAGGCGTTCTTCCGCGTCTACAAGGACCTGCCGAAGGGTCGCAATCCGGTGCAGCTCAACGGCTACGGCGATGCGAAGGAAGCGAAGGCGCTGATCCGCGAATCGCTGGAGCGCTTCGTCCAGTCGGCGAACGACTGAAAAGGTCGCTTGCGGCTGTAGGAGGGGCTTCAGCCCCGACCTCTTCGTCGGGCGGCGGTCGGGGCTGAAGCCCCTCCTACAACAAAAAAGGCGAGCCGGAGCTCGCCTTTTTCATGAAGCGCTGGCGGACGTCAGGCCGCCGCGGCCTGGCTGATCCGCGGGCCTTCGCGCAGCGCCTTGCCCACCATGCCGACCAGCAGGTCAAGCTCCTCGCCGTCGATGGCGAAATGCGGGGTGAAGCGCAGCGAATTGGCACCGCCGTGGATGACGTTCAGGCCCTGCTGGCGCAGCCATTCCTCGGTGGAGCCGGCGCCGTAGCACTTGAAGGCTGGCGACAGTTCGCACGAGAACAGCAGGCCGGTGCCCTGCACGTTGGTGATCAGGCCGCCCAGCTCCGCCTGCAGTTGCTGCAGCTTCTGCACGGCTTCGACGCCGCGCTTGCGGATGTTCTCGCGCACCTGCGGGGTCAGCTGGGCCAGTGTTGCGCAGGCCACGTCCAGTGCGCGGGGATTGGTCGTCATCGTGTTGCCGTACACGCCCTTGCGATACAGGCCGGCGGCACGCTCGTTCACCGCCAGCACCGACAGCGGGTACTGCGCAGCGTTGAGCGCCTTGGAATAGGTCTCCATGTCCGGCGCGTCCATACCTTCGAAGCCCGGGTAGTCGACGATGGACAGCACACCGTGCGCGCGCAGGCCGGCCTGGATCGAATCCACCAGGAACAGGCTGCCGTGGCTGCGGGTCAGTTCGCGCGCGGCGGCGTAGAACGCCGGCGGCACCGAGCGGCCCGGGTCGCCTTCGCCCATCACCGGCTCCAGGAACACGGCTTCGACGAACCAGCCCTTGGTCTCCGCATCGGCGAAGGCCTGCTTCAGCGCGTCCACGTCGTACGGCGGGATGGCGATGACCGAATCCTCGCCGCGGTAGCTGGCCAGGTGCTGCTGGTAGGACTTGCGCGAGGAATCGGAATACAGCGCCGGGCGTTCGGTGCGGCCGTGGAAGCTGCCCTTCACCACGATGCGCTTGATGGTGCGGCCGGCGTGGCGGCCGTCCGGGTCGGTCATCAGCTTGCTGTTGATGTCGGCGATGCGCGCGGCCAGGCCGACGGACTCGGAGCCGGAATTCAGGCACAGGAACTTCGCGAACGGACAGCCCCCGCGGGTGTGGCCGATCTCCTTGCGCAGGGCGCGGTCGAAACGCAGTTGCGACAGGCTGGGGGTCATGATGTTGGCCATCGCCTGCGGGCGGGCCATCGCCTCCATCACCGCGGCCGGGGTATGGCCGAAGCCGAGCATGCCGTAGCCGCCCGCGTCGTACAGCACCGCCCCGTTGAGCGTGACCACCCACGGGCCCCGTGCAGCCAGCGCAATGTAGGGGTTGATGGCGTCTTCGGCGTAGAAGTTGACGTAGCCGGCCTGCACGGCGCGCAGCTGCTCGGCTTCGTCGAGGTCGAACAGTTCGGCGAACTCGTCCTTCAGTCGCGCATGTTCTGCGGCGGCGGCCTCGATGACGGCCGCCAGGTCCGGATGGCCCTTGGCCAGGCGTTCGATGGCGGCATCGTCCAGGCCGCGGGTCAGGCGCTGGCCCGGGTGGGCGCGCAACGGGGCGAGATGGTCGATCAGGGCCATGGCAATCCTCCGGCGGGAAACGGCAAACCCGTATTATCGGGATTAATTCGTCGTTTGACAGTTGTGAACTGCGCGGATTTGGAGGATATTTCGTCGATTCGACGAATCGCGCCTGTTCAATGAAGCTCACTGACGCCGACCAGCAACTGCTCTCAATGCTCCGTGAGAACGCACGTGCCTCCACGGCACAGATCGCGCGGCGGCTGAACCTGTCGCGGACCACTGTGCAGAGCCGGATCGAGCGGTTGGAGCGCGAGGGCGTGATCAGCGGTTACACCGTCCGTGTCCATGACGAATACGACCGCAGCCACCTGCGTGCGCACATCATGATCGCCGTGCATCCCAAGCAGATGACCTCGGTGGTCGCGGCGCTGCGCGCGATGCCGGAGCTGCGCGTGCTGCATTCGGTCAGCGGCAGCCACGACCTGATCGCCATCGGCGCGGTGCCGACGGTGGGCGACATGGATGTGCTGACCGATCGTATCGGTGCGCTCGACGGCGTGGAGCGCACCACCTCGTCGATCGTGCTGTCGACCAAGTTCGAACGCTGACGGGGCGTCCCGGCGGGCTCCCGTACAATGCACGCCCCCGCAAGGCCCCGACCGTGAAGAAGTCCGATTTCCATTTCGACCTGCCCGAGGCGCTGATCGCCCAGGCGCCGCTGCCCGAGCGTTCCGCGAGCCGGCTGCTCGTGGTGCCGCCAGGCGATGTGCCGTTCGCTGACCGCCATGTACGCGACCTGCCGGAATGGGTGCAGCCCGGTGATCTGCTGGTGTTCAACGACACTCGCGTGATTCCCGCGCGCCTGTTCGGCCAGAAGGAAAGCGGCGGACGCGTGGAGATCCTGATCGAGCGCCTGTTGCCGGAGAACGCCGCGCGGGCGCAGATCGGCGCCAGCAAGTCGCCCAGGCCAGGCAGCCGCATCCAGTTGGATGCCGGCGGCGAGGCGGAAGTGATGGGGCGCGACGGCGAGTTCTACCAGTTGCGCTTCCACGTCCCGGATTCGCTGGAGAGCTGGCTGCTGTCGGCCGGGCGCCTGCCGCTGCCGCCCTACATCCAGCGCGATCCCGGCAGGGACGACGATGAGCGCTATCAGACGGTCTTCGCGCGCGAATTGGGCGCGGTCGCCGCGCCCACCGCCGGTCTGCATTTCGATGATGCGCTGCTGTCGGCGCTGCGCGAACGCGGCGTGGAATTCGGCCACGTGACGCTGCACGTGGGCGCCGGCACTTTCCAGCCGATGCGCGTGGACAACATCCACGAGCACCACATGCACAGTGAGTGGCTCAACGTCGGCGCGGCGCTGGTCGAGCAGGTCCGCGCGACGCGCGCGCGCGGCGGACGCGTCATCGCAGTGGGCACCACCGTCGTGCGCGCGCTGGAGTCGGCCACACACCGTACAGAAGCAGGCGGCGCCGAACTGCAGCCGTTCGCGGGCGAGACGCAGATCTTCATCTTCCCCGGCTACCGCATCCGCAGCGTCGATGCGATGGTCACCAATTTCCACCTGCCGGAAAGCACGCTGCTGATGCTGGTCAGCGCATTCGCCGGCAAGGACCGGATCATGGCGGCCTACGCCCACGCGGTCCGCGAGCAATACCGGTTCTTTTCGTATGGGGACGCGATGCTGTTGTTCCCGGAGTGCAACAAATGAGCTATGTCGGCGTCGCCACGACATCATCAACACCGTCATTCCGGCGCAAGCCGGGCTTTCAACCGCCGAATGGCGGGTCATCCATGTTGCCGTTGCTGGTAGAAGCAAACATCAAGATGGATTCCGGCTTGCGCTGGAATGACGGCGCGGGGAGCGGCGGATGCAGGTATGACGGGCGGGAGCATGACGACGCGGGGTTGGCCGCATGAGCCGCATGTCCTTCGACCTGCTGACCACCGATGGCGCCGCGCGCCGTGGCCGGCTGACGTTTCCGCGCGGCACCATCGAGACGCCGGCCTTCATGCCGGTGGGCACCTACGGCTCGGTGAAGGGCATCCTGCCCGAGCATGTCGAAGACCTGGGCGCCGAGATCATCCTCGGCAACACCTTCCACCTGTACCTGCGGCCGGGCCTGGACGTGATCGGCGCGCATGGCGGCCTGCACGGGTTCGCGCGCTGGAACAAGCCGATCCTCACCGACTCCGGCGGTTTCCAGGTGTTCTCGCTGGCGCACCGGCGCAAGATCACCGAACAGGGCGTGACCTTCGCCTCGCCGGTCGATGGCAGCAAGGTGTTCCTGGGTCCCGAGGAGAGCATGCACATCCAGCGTGTGCTGGGTTCGGACATCGTGATGATCTTCGACGAGTGCCCGCCGGTGACCGTCGACGGCAAGCCGGTGGATCCGCGGGTGATCGAGCGCTCGATGGAACTGTCGCTGCGCTGGGCGGAACGCTCGAAGCGCGCCCACGAGGGCAACGACGCGGCGCTGTTCGGCATCGTGCAGGGCGGCGTACACCATGACCTGCGCTCGCGTTCGGCCGATGGCCTGAAAGCGATCGGCTTCGATGGTTACGCGATCGGCGGCCTTGCGGTCGGCGAGACCGAGCAGGAGCGCAACACCACGCTCGAACATACCTGTCCACAGTTGCCGGCGGACCAGCCCCGTTACCTGATGGGCGTCGGCCGGCCCGAAGACCTGGTGGAGGCGGTGGCGCGCGGCGTGGACATGTTCGACTGCGTCATGCCGACCCGCAACGCGCGCAACGGCCACTACTTCACCTCGTTCGGCACAGTCCGCATCCGCAACGCCAAGTACGAACACGATCTGCAGCCCATCGAGCCCGGCTGCGGCTGCTATGCCTGCCGCAACGGCTTCACCCGCAGTTACCTGCGCCACCTGGACCGCTGCAACGAGATGCTGGCCCCGATGCTCGGCACCCTGCACAACCTCTGGTACTACCAGCAGGTGATGGCGCAAATGCGGGCGGCCATCGCGGAAGGGCGATTCTCGGATTTCCGGGCTGCCTTCTATGCGGCCCGGGGGATCGATCCGGCGCCCTAGTCGCGTACCGGGGTCGCGCCCGCATGCGTCATTCGGGAGGCTTTGTAGGAGCGGGCCATGCCCGCGATGCTCTCCTTGGGCGGTCCGGAAGAGCATCGCGCCCATGGGGCGCTCCTACAGGAGGCAAACGAGCATCGCTGACGGGCCGATGGCGCCCCGGCGCAGGGCGGTTTCCATCATCGGCCGGGAACCATCCGGCGCCGATGCGGTCTTTTCCGGTCCGGGCCGATGGGGAAGTCCGGGCGGGGCTTCCCGACGCGTGGCATAATCCCCGGCTGCTTTTCATACCCAATGGACAAGTCCATGAATCTGCTTGATTTCTTCATCGCCCCCGCGTTCGCGCAGGCCGCGCCGGCCCCGCAGGGCATGGGTGGCTTCGGCCTGCTGATGCCGATCGCCCTGATCGCCGTCATGTACTTCCTGATGATCCGCCCGCAGATGAAGCGCGCGAAGGAACATCGCTCGATGCTGGACAAGCTGTCCAAGGGCGACGAGGTCATCACCTCCGGCGGCATCGCCGGTACCGTCACCGATATCGGCGACAACTTCGTCACCCTGGAAGTGGCCGACAACGTGCGCGTGCGCGTGCAGAAGGCCGCCGTGGGCAACGTGCTGCCCAAGGGCACGCTGAAGTCCGCCTGATCCGCTTCTTCCGTTCCGCCGCGCCTGCGGCGGGATGGATTCCCGTTGTTCCGAACCACTGTTGAGCGCGTGCCCGGGAAGGGCTTGCGCGGGTCGCCACGATGCTTGAATTCCCACGCTGGAAATATGTCCTGATCCTGATCGTCGTGTTGGCGAGCGCGCTGTATGCGCTGCCCAACCTGTATCCGCAGGATCCGTCCGTGCAGATCACCGCCAACCGCGGCTTCGCCATCGACGCCGCCCTGCGCAGCCGCGTGGATGCCGCGTTGAAGGATGCGGGCGTGCAGGCCAGGGAGGTCGATACCGAGGCCGCCAGCATGCTCGTGCGCCTGCCCAGCCTGGAAGCGCAGACCACGGCCAACGATGCCTTGCGCGAGGCGCTCGGCCAGGACTACCTGGTCGCGCTGAGTCTCGCATCCACCGTGCCGGACTGGCTGGGCAACATCGGCGCGCGTCCGATGGTGCAGGGCCTGGATCTGCAGGGCGGCGTGCACTTCGTGCTGCAGGTCGACCAGAAGGCGGCGCTGGACAAGCGTGTCGACGGCTATCTGGAAGACACCCGGGTCACCCTGCGCGACAAGCGCGTCCGCTATACCTCGGTCGAACGCCGACCCAACAACAGCATCGTGGTGACGCTGGCGGATGGCGAGGACGTTGCCGCCGCGCAGCAGGCACTGGCGCAGACCCTCAGTTCGCGTGGCAACACGGCCGGCACGCTGGCCACGGGTTCGGGCCTGACCTACCAGGCCGCGGGCCAGCAGATCACCATCGGCCTGCCGCAGGCGGAACTGGAGCAGATCGCCAGCGAGGCGATCGAACAGAACCTCACCACATTGCGCAACCGCATCAACGAGATCGGCGTGGCCGAGCCGATCATCCAGCGCCAGGGCAACGACCGCGTGGTCGTCCAGCTGCCCGGCGTGCAGGATACGGCCGAGGCCAAGCGCCTGATCGGCGCGACCGCGACGCTGGAATTCCGCGCCGTGGTGGAAGGCAATGCCGCCGACGCCGTGGCCAGCGGCCGCATCCCGCCGGAGGCCAAGGTCTACCAGCTGCGCGACAACGCCGGTCCGGTGCTGTTGAACAAGCGCGTGCTGGCGTCCGGCGACGAAATGGTCAATGCCCGCGTCGGCGTGGACAACAACGGCCTGCCGGCCGTGGACGTCACCCTCAACAATATCGCCGGCCAGCGCATGTTCGACTACACCAGCGCCAACGTGGGCAAGCTGATGTCCGTGGTGTACATCGAACGCGTGCCGACCGTGACCATGGTCGACGGCAAGGAAGTACGCAGCGTGCGCGTGCGCGAGGAAGCGCTGGCGCCGACGCGCATCGCCGGCGTGTTCGGCAAGAACTTCCAGACCACCGGCCTGGAGAAGACCGAGGCCGACAACCTGGCCAAGCTGCTGCGCGCCGGCTCGCTGGCCGCGCCGATGGACTTCATCGAAGAACGCGTGGTCGGCCCCAGCCTGGGCGCCGAGAACGTCGCGCGCGGCACCAAGGCGGTGGTGTTCTCCTTCGTCTTCGCGCTGGCGTTCTTCCTGGTCTACTACCGCATGTTCGGCCTGATCACCTGCATCGCGCTGCTGCTCAACCTGGTGATGGTGGTGGCGGTGATGTCGCTGTTCGGCGCCACCATGACGCTGCCCGGCTTCGCCGGCCTGGCCCTGACCATCGGCATGTCGGTGGACGCCAACGTGCTGATCAACGAACGCATACGCGAGGAACTGCGGGCGGGGGTGCCTCCCCAGGCCGCCATCGCGACCGGTTACGACAAGGCGTCGGGCACCATCTTCGACTCGAACATGACCGCGCTGCTGGCCGGCGTGGCGCTGTACGCCTTCGGCACCGGACCCTTGAAGGGCTTCGCGGTGACGATGGTCATCGGCATCCTGACGTCGGTGTTCACCGCGGTCACCGTGTCGCGCGGCATCGCCACCCTGATCTACGGCGGCCGCCGCAAGATCAAGTCCATCGCCATCTGACGGGAGACAGAAGATGAGCCTTTTCCCGTTGCGGCTGATCCCGCACACCACCAACTTCAACTTCATGCGCGTGCGCTGGGTGTCCATCGGCATCGCGGCGCTGCTCGCCATCGCCGCGATCGGCGCCATCGCGTTCAAGAGCTTCAATTTCGCACTGGATTTCACCGGCGGCACGGTGGTCGAACTGCGCTTCCAGACGCCACCGAACGTGGACAGCGTGCGTGAGCGCCTGGAGGCCGGCGGCTATGGCAGCGCCCAGGTGCAGACCTTCGGTACCGGCAGCGACCTGCTGGTGCGCCTGCAGCCCCGCGAGGACGCCGGCACGGCGGTCGGCGCCGAGGCCAGCGACCGCACCGCGCAGGACGTGCTGCGCCTGGCTTCCAGCGAAGGCAACACGGCGACCGTGATGCGCAGCGAGTTCGTCGGCCCGCAGGTCGGCAAGGAACTCGCGCTCAATGGCCTGTATACGCTGCTGTTCGTGGTGGTGGGTTTCCTGATCTACATCGCCGTGCGCTTCGAATGGAAGTTCGCGGTCTCGGCGATCATCACGACCCTGGCGGACGTGCTGATCGTGGCCGGCTTCTTCGCCTTCAGCGGCATCGAGTTCGACCTGACCATCCTGGCCGGCCTGCTGTCGGTGATGGGTTTCTCCATCAACGACAAGATCGTGGTGTTCGACCGCGTGCGCGAGAACTTCCGCAATCTGCGCGCCGAGCCGATGGAAATCCTGAACCGCTCGATCAACCAGACGCTGTCGCGCACGATCATCACGTCGTTCGTGGCGTTCCTGACCGTGTTCGCGCTGTACCTGTATGGCGGCGGTTCGCTGGAAGGCATGGCGCTGTCGCAGATGATCGGCATCGTGCTGGGTACGATCTCGTCGATCTTCGTGGCGTGCCCGCTGCTGACCATCGGCTTCCTGACGGTCACCAAGCAGGACCTGATGCCGAAGGCGAAGGACGAGGCGCTGCTGGCGCGTCGTCCGTAAGCGGGACGTTCAACGGAAAGAAAAAGGCCGCGCATTGCGCGGCCTTTTTCGTGGTCACCCAAACGTCTGGTGGATGCCCGTAGGAGCGCCCCTTGGGCGCGATGCTTCACCCGGGCATTTGCAACAGCATCGCGCCCAAGGGGCGCTCCTACAAGGGTTACTGTCAGCCGTTGAACGCCGCCGCGTAACCCGAGCCGACGATGGTCTTCTGCAGCGCCTCGGCGATCTTGAGGTTGCCGGCCACGATCTGGCGGGGCAGGGCGGTGCGGCCGTCGATCTTGCCCAGCGCGGCGCCGCGGAAATCGCAGACCTTGCCGCCGGCCTCGCGTACCAGCAACACGCCGGCGGCGATGTCCCAGTCCTTCACGCCGGCCTCGAAATAGGCATCGACGCGGCCACAGGCCACGTAGGCCAGGTCGAGTGCGGCCGATCCGGTGCGACGGATGTCCTCGGCGTGCACCAGCAGCTCGCGCACGCATTCCAGCTGTGCTCCGGCGCGGGCGCGCTCGCGCGGTGGGAAGCCGGTGGTGATGACGGTGCCGGCCAGTTCCTTGCGGTCGGCCACGCGGATGCGGCGTTCGTTGAGCTGGGCGCCGGCGCCGCGGCTGGCGGTGAACAGGTCGTTGCGCAGCGGATCGAAGATCACCGCATCGGTCGGCTCGCCGTTGTCCACCAGGGCGATGGACACGCAGTAGTGCGGGAAACCGCGCAGGTAGTTGCTGGTGCCATCCAGCGGGTCGATGACGAAGGTGTAGCGGCCGTTGATCTGGGCGCCGCTTTCCTCGCCGACGAAACCGTAATCGGGGTAGGCCCGGCGCAGTTCCTTGATGATCACCTTCTCGGCGTCGGCGTCCACTTCGCTCGCGTAATCCATCCGCTCCTTCTGCACCACGTTGAGTGCATCCAGCTTGTTGATGCTGCGCAACAGCACGTTGCCTGCCAGGCGGGCTGCCTTGGTCATGACGGTGACGACGGGCTTCTGCATGCGAACGAACCTCGGACAGGCGTGGGGTGGGGCGAACAAGTGGAAAAGAGCAGCACGGCGCGTAGACCGGCCCGCGCAGTTTACCATTTGCCCCCATGAACACGCCCGTTTCCTTCTCCAATCCCGTTTCCCTGGCCGCCTCCGCCCGCCTGCGCGTGGTGCTGGTGGGCACCCAGCACCCCGGCAACATCGGTGCGGCCGCCCGCGCGCTGAAAACCATGGGCCTGGCGCGGCTGGTGCTGGTGGCGCCCGAGAACTACCCCGCGGAAGAGGCATACCGGCGTGCGGCCGGAGCCGACGACCTGCTGGCCGATGCCGCCGTGGTGGCAACGCTGGCCGAGGCCGTGGCCGACTGCCAGCTGGTCCTGGGCTGTACCGCCCGGAGTCGACGCGTGCAACTGGAAGAACATCCGCCGCGGCAGGCAGCTGCACTCGCGGTCGGCCGGGCCGCGACAGGGGGCGAGGTGGCGCTGGTGTTCGGCCGTGAGCGCACCGGGCTCAGCAACGAGGAACTGCAGCTCTGCCATGCGGCGGTGCATATCCCGGCCAATCCCGAGTACAGCTCGCTCAACTTGGCCGCGGCCGTGCAAGTGCTGGCCTACGAGCTGAGGATGGCATTGCTGGACGGGGCGCCGGCGACAGCGGCTTTCCCGGTACACCCGGACGACATCCCCGCAAGCCACGCGCACATGGAAGGGTTCTTCGCCCAGTTGGCCGATACGCTGGATGCGATCGACTTCCACAAAGGGCGCACGCCCGACTCCGCGATGCGCAAGCTGCGTCGCCTGTTCGCCAAGGCCGACCTGAACGAACAGGAGGTCCGCCTGCTGCGCGGCATCCTCGCCGATGCCCAGCGCATGGCGCGCTTGGCGGGCGTTGGCGGATCCGGATCACTGTCTTAACCTCACGTTTTCCGATAGGCTGCCGCCATCGTTCTGGCGGGCGTCTATCGTTGCGTACAACCTGGTTCAGCCTGGCGCTGGCCGTGATCGGCGCAGCATCGCTACCCGCAAGCATCACGCCGGCCAGCGCTGCCGGAGACGAACGCGTCCTGGTCCTGGGACGCATCAGCGACGATCCGAAGGCCCACTACGAGCAGCTCAAGCCGCTGCTCGACTACGTGGTGCCGCGGATGCGCGACGTGGGCATCACTGAAGGCCGCATCCTGATGGCGCGTGATGCCCAGCAGATGACCAGCTACCTGCGCCGCGGCCGGGTGGACTGGGTCACCGAGACGGCGGGCACCGGCATGCGGTTGCAGGAGCGCGCAGGCGCGCGCCCGATGCTGCTGACCGAACGCGGGGGCGTGAGCCGCTACCACGGTGTGTTCTTCGTCCGCCGCGACAGCGGGCTGGAGCGGCTGGCCGATCTCAAGGGCCGCACGGTGGCCTTCCAGAACACCGCATCGACCAGCGCCTATTTCGCGCCCTCCGTGGCCCTGATGGAAGCGGGCCAGCGGATGGAGATCCTGCTCTCCCCCATGGATCGTCCGTCTGCCGATTCGGTGGGCTATGTCTTCGCGAGGTCCGAGCTCAACATCGCGGCCTGGGTGCACAAACGCCTGGTCGATGCCGGCGTGGTCAGCAACCTGGACTGGGACGATGTGCGCCGCATGCCACCGGGCTTCAGGCGCGACTTCCGCGTGATCCACGAAACCCAGGATTTCCCGCGCGCACTCGAGATGGTGCGCGGCGACCTTGATCCCAGGGTGGAAACACGCCTGCGCGAGGTGTTGCTGGAAGCCGCAAACGATCCTGCTGCCCGCGACGCGCTCAACGTCTTTTTCCGCACCACCCGCTTCCTGCCGGTGGATCCGGCATCGCAACAGGCGCTGGACAACCTGCGCCGTGGCGTCGCGCGCGTCAGGGAGCAGGTCGAGTGAGAGCGCTACGCTTCGGCCTGCAGGCGCGCTTCCTGGCGGCGATGGCGATCATGCTGGTCGTGGTCATCGCCCTGCTCGCGACGCTGCTGCAGCGCCAGAAGATGATGCAGCAGGAAGTCGCCGACCTCGGGCGCGACGCCATGCATGGCATGGTCGAGGACAGCCTGCGCCGGCACGGCGAGGCCACGGTGGACCAGTTGGGGGATGCGCTGGCCAACCCGCTGTACTACTTCGATCTGGACGCCATCGGCAGCATCGTGCGTTCGGCGCAGAAGGAGCCTGACGTCAGTTACGTGCTGGTGTACGACAACCAGGGCAGGATCATCCATGACGGCACGGCGGACATCGCCGTCTATGGGCAGACGATGACCGACCCGTTGGCCTACGAGGCCGTCAACGCGCGCAGCATGCATACGCAGTGGTCGGCGCAGATCGTGGACGTGTCCGAACCCATCATGATCGGCAGCGAACGCATCGGCGGGGTACGCGTCGGGTACTCGGTGGCCTCCGTGCGGGCGTACGAGGAGAAGGCCATCGCGGCCGCGCGGGCGCGCCTCAACGAACTCGGCGCGCGCCACCTCGGCTGGATCGCCTTGCTGCTGGCCGCTCTGGTCGCGGCCTGCGTGGCGACCATGCTGTATGTGCAGCGCACGCTGATCCGTCCGGTCCGGCAACTCGCGCGCGCGGCGCATGACATCGAGGTGGGCAACTACAACGGCGAGCGCATGACCAGCGAACGCCAGGACGAAGTCGGCGAACTGGTGCGTGCATTCGGCACCATGAGCGACAGCATCGCGCGGCACGACCGCGATGTGCGCCGCATGGCGTACACCGACTCGCTGACCGGGTTGACCAACCGGCTGGCGTTCCGGGAAAGCCTCGATCACCGACTGATGATGCTGCGGGGTGCGGGGCGGCAGCTGGCCCTGCTGTTCGCCGACATCGATGATTTCAAGCGCGTCAACGACACCCTGGGTCACGAAGCGGGCGATGAAGTGCTGCAACTGTTCGCGCACCGCATCCGCGATGCCGTGGAGCAGATGGGGGGCGACGATGCCTTGCTCGCCCGCTTCGGCGGCGACGAGTTCGTGATCCTGATCCAGGACGGCGATGTGCGCGGCAGCGCCACGCGCCTGGCGGAGAAGCTCGTGGCCGAGCTGGGCCGTCCCATCGTGGTGCAGGATCGCCAGGTTTTCCTGGGCACCTCCATCGGCATCACCTTGTTCCCGGAAGACGCCTCCGGTGCGACCGCGCTGATGAAGAACGGCGACATCGCGATGTACCAGGCCAAGGTGGCCGGCAAGAACTGCTACCGCTTCTACAGCCGTGCGATGGACCAGGCCGTGGAGCGGCGCGTGCGCATGGAGCAGGAACTGCGTGGCGCGTGGGAACGGGGCGAACTGAGCCTGATGTACCAGCCTGTGTTCCGCATGGCGGACAGCCGCATCGTCGGTGCCGAGGCGCTGCTGCGTTGGCAGCATCCGGAACTGGGCATGGTGGCGCCATCCGTCTTCATCGACGTGGCCGAACAGAGCGGCCTGATCGAGAGCATCGGCCCCCGCGTGCTGCGTGCTGCCTGCACGGCAGCCGCGCGCTGGGGTACCGATCGTGACGCGCTGGATCCGCTGTTCGTCTCGGTCAACGTGTCGCCGCGCCAGTTGCGCAGCGGTGATCTTCCCGAGGTGGTCGCGGAGTGCCTGCGCGACACCGGTCTGGCGGCGTCGCGTCTGCATCTGGAACTCACCGAGACCGCCGTCATCAGCGACGAAGCGCACGCCAGTGCGCTGCTGGCCACGCTGCATCGCACCGGCGTGAAGGTCTGGCTGGACGATTTCGGCACCGGTTTCTCAGGCCTGAGCCATCTGCGCCGCGTGCCGGTGGATGGCGTGAAAATCGACCGCAGCTTCATCGCCGACATGCTGCGCGATCCCGACGATCTCGCGCTGACCACGGCCATCATCGCGATGGCGCATTCGCTCGGCATCACCGTGGTGGCGGAGGGCGTGGAGAAGGAAGGCCAGTTCAACCTGCTGCGCGAGCGCGGCTGCGACCTGGCGCAGGGCTACTGGCTGGGGTATCCGGTCACAGCGGCCGAATTCGCGCAGCTCGTGGCCTGAAGTTGTTTCCTGTGGGAGCGACGTGAGTCGCGAGCTTTTATCGGCGTCGACAGGCAATCGCGACTTACGTCGCTCCCACACCAGCATCCCGATCCACATCATTGCCCGACTTTGAAGACTCAGAACCAGCGCGCGAACAGTGCGGTCAGCGATTCGACCAGGTTGCCGGACAGGAAACCGAACACGATGACCGCGATGCTGCCCGTCACCCAGGCCACCAGCAGCAGCGCGCCGTCGCGTTCGAGCAGTGCGAAAGCGAACAGCAGCAGCAGGATGCCGAACACGTAGTTGGTGAACGGAATGGGCAGCGCCAGCAGCAGGCCCAGCAGGATCAGCAGCAGGCCGGTGAAACTGAGCGCGATGCGGTTGTCCAGGAATGCGGACATGCGGGGGCGCACCAGCTTCTCCAGTCGGTGCAGCCACGGTGCCATGCGCTGGCGGAAGCGCATCATCGCGCTGCGATGAGGACCACGGCGGGCCAGGAACTGCGGCAGCCACAACTTGCGCATGCCCAGCAGCAGCTGCACGCCCACCAGGATGACCATCGGGCCGCCGATGGCGCCGCCCACGCCCGGGACCGGGATGAAGGCGGGGAGTACGCCGAGGAACAGCAGCATGCCGAAGGCGGCGGGACCGAAGTCCTTCAGCAGGTCGCCCAGGCGCAGTACATCGTCTGGATCGCCGGTGGCGAAGCCGTCCAGCAGGGCGACGGTGCTGGTATGGGGTGTCGCATCGGGTGCCATGTCAGACGGCCAGGTCTTCGCCGTCGGTTTCCGGCAGCTTCTGCAGCAGCAGCTTGTCGATGCGCGCACCATCCAGGTCCACCACTTCGAAACGCCAGCCCGCCCAGTCCAGGCGTTCGCCGACATGCGGGATGCGGCCGAAGCGTTCGATCATCATGCCGGCGACGGTGTTGTATTCGTCATCGTCCGGCAGGGCTACGCCGCCGAGTAGCTCACGCAGGTCATCGTTCGGCAGCGATCCGTCCACCAGCAGCGAACCATCGTCGCGCACCACCACCAGCGGCGCATCCTCGGTGTTCTCGCTGGCCTGCAGGCGGCCGACCACGGCACCCATCAGGTCGCTCTGGGTGACCAGACCTTGGATCTCGCCGTATTCGTCCACGACCAGCGCCAGCGACTGCTGCTCTTCGCGAAAGATCTCCAGCAACTTCATCGCATGGGTTGATTCGGAGACGAACAGCGGCTCGCGCAGCTTGATGAAAAGATCGGGCTTGTCGATGCCGAAACGGTCCAGCAGCGACTTCACTTCCAGCACGCCGATAACGTCCTGGTCGTTGCCGCGATACACGGGGAAACGTGAGAACGCGGACTCGTGCATCGTCTGCAGATTCTCCTCGTACGACGCCGACGCATCCAGCCATGTGATCTTCTTGCGCGGCGTCATCAGGCTGTCGGCGGTACGGTCGCCGAGGCGCAGTACGCGATTCATCATGTTGCGCTCGTCGACGTCGATCACGCCGGCCTCGTGTCCTTCGGACACCAGCATGCGGATTTCTTCCTCGCTTATGGTGGATACCTGGTCCTTGCCCAGACCCAGCAGGCGCAGAACCAAGCGGGTGCTGTGGGAGAGCAGCCAGACAAAGGGGAAGGCGGCTTTCGCCAGCCAGCCCATCGGCACCGCGACGACACCGGCGATCGTTTCCGGCGCCGTGATTGCAAGACGCTTGGGTACCAGTTCGCCAAAGATCAACGTGAGGAAGGTGATCAGCGCGACGGCAAGGGTCTTGCCGATCAGCTCCGACCAAGGCTGTGGCTCACCCACAAGGGTGAAACTGGCCGCGAGTGATGGAAACACGCCCTGTAGCCGGTCGGCGATGGCCATGCCGATGGCTTCGCCACCGAACAGGCCAGTCAGCACGCCGATCAGCGTGATGCCGATCTGCACCGTGGACAGGAAGTTCTCGGGCTTCTCGGACAGGTCCAGCGCGCGCTGGGCGCGGTGGCTGGTCTGCGCCATCTGTTTGAGGCGACTCTTGCGCGAGGTCATGACCGACATCTCGGACATGGCGAAGAAGCCGTTCAGCAGGACCAAAGGCGAATACGACAATTAGCTCAAGCACGGCAACCTCCGTTCAGGGCGGGGAGGGCCGGCGGGCGGGGGGATCTGTCGCGGGGACAGTGGGGGGAAGTAGGGTCGTCGTCCATAGGGTGCACCCGGAGGCGCGTGGCGAGTTTAGCAAACGGCCGGCGGGCCGAGGCGTGAACCTGAACGAGGCATTCGGCCAATGCAGGCCCCCGTGTCCCGGCCTTTGCGCCGCCGGGCTGTCGCGGGGCGTCATGAAACGGTCATAATTCCGCCCCTGAAGCCGTCCATCCCGTGACGGTGGGACCGCCCGATGTTCTCCCTCCAGACGATCTTCGGCTCCGGCCAGCAGTTCTACACGCTGTTGGACGAGGCCGCCCAAGCCGCCCACGACAGCACCAAGGCCCTGCACACCATGATGAAGGCCACCGACCGCCAGCCGGCGCTGGATGCCTTCAAGCTGGCGCGCCTGCGCGAGCGCGCGGCCTCGGACAAGATCGGCAAGGCGCTGGTGGACAGCTTCATCACGCCGATCGAGCGCGAGGACATCGAAGCCCTGGGGTCGGCGCTGTACAAGATCCCCAAGCAGGTCGAGAAGTTCGCCGACCGCTATTCGCTGGCCCTCCAGCACCTGGACGGGATCGACTTCGCGCCACGCGCGGCGATGCTGGAACAGGCGGCCAGCGTGGTGGTGGAGATGGTCCACGAAATCAAGAAGATGAACATCGATCGCATGACCTCGCTCAACGAGAAGCTGCGCGCGATCGAGAACGAGGCCGACCGGTTGATGCTGGAGCTGTACCGCGACATCTACTCCGGCCGCCTGGACCACCTGCAGATGTTCCTGTTGAAGGAGTTCTTCGAGATCCTGGAAAAGGCCATCGACCGCTGCCGTGAAGCCGGCGTGGTGGCGTACCAGATCGTCCTCAAGAACAGCTGACGGGTCTCCATCATGCTTACCCTTGTGCTGGTGGTGATCCTGGCCGCGCTCGTCTTCGAGTTCATCAACGGTTTCCACGACACCGCCAATTCCATCGCCACCGTGGTCGCCACCAAGGTGCTGTCACCTGGCCAGGCGGTGATGCTGGCCGCCGGCATGAACCTGGTCGGCGCGTTGATGGGCACGGCAGTGGCCAAGACGATCGCGTCCGGCCTGGTGAACACCGACGTGGTGCAGGTGACCTCGCAGGTGATCCTGTGCGCATTGCTCGGCGGCATCGTGTGGAACCTGATCACGTGGTGGAAGGGTCTGCCCTCGTCGTCGTCGCACGCCTTGATCGGTGGCCTGTGCGGGGCCGCGCTTGCCGCCGCCCACAACGACTGGGCGGCGCTGATCTGGTCCGAGACGGTGGGCGACTGGACCAAGAACAAGGGCATCCTGTGGAAGGTGGTGCTGCCGATGGTCACTTCGCCGGTGGCGGGCTTCCTGCTCGGCATCCTGGTGATGGTGGCGCTCTGGGGCCTGATCGCGATGCTGTCGCGGGCGGGCGGCTGGCTGGGACGGCTGGCGCGTCCGCACTTCGTCAACAGGTTCTTCGGCAAGGCGCAGATCCTGTCGGCGGCCTACATGGGCTATGCGCATGGCCACAACGATGCGCAGAAGACGATGGGCATCATCGCGCTGACGCTGTTCGGTGCCGAAGCCAGCGGTGCGCTGGACGACCTGCCGGGCTGGCTGGCGTTCCTGCATCCCGGCGCCGCGGGCGAGCAGGACATCGCCATGTGGATCGTCATCACCTGCGCCATCGTGATGGCCCTGGGCACGGCGTCGGGCGGCTGGAAGATCATCAAGACCCTCGGGCACAAGATGGTGAAGCTGCACCCGATCAATGGCTTCGCCGCGGAGACCAGTTCGGCCACCATCCTCACCGTGGCCGCGCACTTCGGCATGCCGGTCTCGACCACGCACAGCATTTCTACCGCGATCATGGGCGTGGGCTTCGCCAAGAATCCTCGCGCGCTGAAGTTCAGTGTCATCGAGAGGATCCTGTGGGCGTGGGTGCTGACGATTCCCGCCGCCGGCGGCATCGCCTACGGCCTGCTGCGCCTGCTGGAAGCGATCGGCTGGGCGTGAGGCACGCGTCGTAGGGTGGGCCTCGGCCCACCACGTGCGAGCGCCGGGGGAAACGAAAAAGCGCCGGTTCTTCCGGCGCTTTTTTGCTCCGCGATGGCGGGCCTGGGCCCGCCCTACAACAGGTCGCCTTCCGCAGAGAGCGCGCGCTCCATGCTGTCGCCGAGGCCGCCGATCTCCAGCACCAGGCGATCCACTTCCGCAGGGCTGAGGCTTTCGTACGGGCGGTTCTCGCACAACTGCAGGTAGGGCACGCCGTCGAGTTCGCCGATGGCCAGATAGCCGACGCTGCTCTGCCAGTTGAACTTCAGGGCGCGCTTGGCGTCGATGCCGGTCATCGGTGCGATCACCGTGCTCACGCGCAGGTAGCCGCGTTCGTCGTCGTTGCCCAGTTCGGAAAGGAAGATGGACTGGTGGCGCTTGCCGTTGTCCAGCGACAGTTCCACGCAGGCCACGTAGGCGTCGTGCATCGCCACCTTGTAGCCGGAGGAATGCAGGTGGCCGCGCACCTGTTCGAAGTTCTGCATGGTGTACTCCCGTGTTGCCGATGCCGCTATGCTAATCCGCCATGAGCGCCAAGTCTCCCGAAGATCGCATCCTGGCCGCGATCCGCGCCATTCCGCGCGGGCAGGTGGCGGGTTATGGCGAAGTGGCGCACCGTGCCGGATTGCCCGGCCGTGCGCGCTTGACCGCACGCATCCTCAGCCAGAACGACGATGCCACGCTGCCGTGGCACCGCGTGCTGCGGTCGGATGGCCGCATCGCATTCCCGGAAGGCTCGAAGGCGTTCCGCGAACAGAGCCAGCGCCTGCGTGCGGAAGGCGTGAAGGTGGAGAACGGACGAGTGAAACGCCCGCGCAGGGAAGACGATCTCGATGCCGCCCTGTGGGGACCTGGCGCGCGGTGACACGCGGCCCCTTATGATGTGAGCTGACCGTCATGAGGTTTCCCATGTTTCCCCGTTTGCTTCCCGTCACCCGGAACCTGCTGATCGCCAATGTCGGCGTCTACCTCCTGCAGCTCATGCTGGGCAATGCGTTCCAGGCATGGTTCGCGTTGTGGCCGGTAGGCCACGGCTTCATGCCCTGGCAATTGCTGACGTACGGATTCCTCCACGACACCAGCGGCCTGACGCATCTGCTGTTCAACATGCTGGCGCTGTACATGTTCGGGTCGTCGCTGGAACAGACATGGGGCCCCAGGCGCTTCCTGACCTTCTTCCTGGTGTGCATCGTGGGCGCGGGCCTGCTGCAGCTGGTCGTGGGATGGTGGATGGTGTCGTCCGGTGCGCTGCCGTATCGCACGGTCGGTGCGTCCGGTGGCGTGTTCGGCCTGCTGCTGGGTTACGGCATGCTGTTTCCGAACCAGCGCATGATCATGTTCCCGTTGCCGATGGAAATACGGGCACGCACGCTGGTGATCTTCTATGCGGTCCTCGCCCTGGTGCTCGGCTTCACCGGCCTGCAGCCTGGCGTGGCGCATTTCGCGCATCTCGGCGGCATGCTGTTCGGGTGGCTGATGATCCGCTACTGGCGTGGCCAGCCGCCGTTCCGCAAGGGACCGCGCAAGCCCAAGCCGCCGCATCTGCGCGCCGTCAAATAGGCCGTACCGGAAGGGGATGAAGAAAAACGGCGCGGAATTCCGCGCCGTTTTCCTGTCTTGCCAGGGTGAGGCTCAGCGCCAGATCCGGACCTGGTCCGCTTCCTTCGCCTGCATCGGCTGGCCCGCTTTGCAGGTGAAGGCCTGGGCGAAGGCCGGTTGCTGGGTCAGCGGACCGTTGGCGCGCCACTGGCCAGGTGCATGCACGTCCACGGCCGCGCGCTGGGCGGCCTCGGTTTCCGACAGGTTCTGCGCCCACAGCGTGGCCCATGCCTTGTAGAACGACTGCCTGGCGGCGGCATTGGCCTGCGGTTCGGCGGTGGTGAAGGCATCCCACGCCAGTTCCACGCCGGCCAGGTCGGCCAGGTTCTCGTCCTGGGTCAGCGTGCCGTTGACCTTGACGTTCTTCAGCCCCGGGTATGCGTAAGCGCCGTACTGCGTCGCCACCTTGCTGCCCAGCGCATTCCATGCGGCCACATCGGCTGCGCTCCACCAGTCGCGCAACTGGGCCTTGGCATCGACCATCCGGCCCTTGCCATCGAAACCACGACTCAGCTCATGGCCGACCAGTGCGCCGAACGCGCCGTACTGCACGGCAGCCGGTTGCTTTGCGTCGAAGATCTCTTCCTGCAGCACGGCGGCGGTCACGATCAAGCGGTTCTGGGCCAGGTCGTAGGCCAGCGCGGGCTGCTGTGGCAGCACGTCCCAGCGGCGGTCGGCGTTGCCCTTGCCGATGCGCTTCATCTCCTCGCGATGGCGCCAGGTGGAGGCGATCAGCATGTTGCCGCCGAAACTGCCGCGGCCCATCGGCTGCACGCTGTAGTCCAGGTCGCGCCTGGGCGTGCCGACCTCGATCTTCAGCTTGTCCAGCTTCGCCTTGGCTTCGGTCCTGGCGGCGTCGCTCAGCCAGGTGCTGCGTTCGATGCCGCGGCCCAGTGCATCGCGCACCTGTCCGGCGATCTGCTCGGCCCGGCGCTTGTGCTCGCTGGGCACGTAGCGCTCGGCGTACTCCTTGCCCAGCATCGGACCGGCAGCGAGGTTGATGGCATCCAGCACCTGGCGCCAGCGTGGTGCCGGGGCGGCTTCGCCACGCAGCACGCGGCCGCGGAATTCGAATTCGGCATCGCGGAAGGGCTTTGCCAGGTACGGTGCCATCGCATCACCCACCCGCCAGCGCAGGTAGGCCTTCCACTGGTCCGGCTTCAGGCTGCCGACGAGGCCATCGAGGCGCTTGAACAGTGCGGGGTCGGCCATCGACACGGTGTCGTCGGTGACGCCCTGCACCTTGAGGAAGGCATCCAGCTGCAGGTTGCGGTACTGCTTGCCCAGATCTTTCGTGGGCACGGGAGCGTAGTTGGCGAACGGGCTGCGCAGGTCCACCAATGGCTTGGACACCTGCGCCAGTTTGGTCTCCAGGTCGATGACCAGCGCGGATTCGGCATCCAGCTTGTTGGCCGGCGTACCGGTCAGGGCCAGCACCTGCTTCACGTAGGTGCGGTAGCGGCCCAGCAGTTCGCGGGTGTCGGCATCGGTGCGGGTGTAGTAGGCCGGGTCGGGCAGGCCAAGGCCGCCCTGCATGAAGTAGCCGATGTGGCGGTCCAGTGCCTGCAGGTCCACGTCCGGACTGAAGTTGAAGGTCACCGGCACGCCGACCTGGTGCAGCGCGGCGATGGCCGGCGCTACGTCCTTGGGCTTCTTGATGGCGTTGATGCGGTCAAGCAGCGGCGCGATAGGCCTGGAACCATCCGCTTCCACGGCGGCTTCGTCCAGGCCGCTGGCCCAGAAGTCGCCGAGCAGTTTCTGCACGTTGCCCTGCGGTGCCTTCATGGCGCCATCCAGCAGGGCGCGCTGCTGCTCAAGGGTGCGCTCGCGGAAGGCGCCCAGCACGCTGACGCTGCCGACGCCGGCAGGCAGGCTGTTCTTCTTCAGCCAGTCCGCATTGGTGGCGGCGTAGAAGTCGGTGCACTGCGCGCTCACGGCAGGGGTGGTCGCGCGCTTCTTGCGCTGCGCTTCGGCTTGGGGGGCGCCCAGTGCGATGACGAGGGCGAAGGCGATCAGGGTGGGGCGGCCGAGAGCGGGGCGCGGGCTGGGCATCAGGAGAATCCAGGGGTTCAGGGGTCGGGCGATTCTAGCAAGCGTGCCCCATCTGCCCGGTCACGTTTCCCCACATCTGCCAACGGCCTTGGCGACGGATTCATGCGCTGTGTCACAGAGCGCGCATGCAACGGTGGGTGGCCGTCCGCGCGGCCGCCCACCTGCGACCTCACAAGGTCAATTGGCCCTTGTCCACGATGACCTTGCCATCCAATGTCACCGTACTGCCGGGCAGGAAGAAGTTCATGCCGTACGTGATGGCGTTGTCGCCACCAGCCCACAGATTGTTGCCCAGGCCCAGGGTCACCGTGCCGGCCGGCACCCAGTTGCCCACCTGGCTGCCGGAGGGCAGTTTGACGTTCGGATTGATGCCCATGTCGAAGAACGAGACTTCGTTCTTGCGGGCATCGCCCACTGCATCGAACTCGGCTTTCAGTGCCGCGAAGCCGGGCCCTGTCCCGGTGAGTGCGGTGATCTTGCCGCCGGCGACGGTCACGGCGAGGTCATCGATGGCCTGCCCGCGGAAGTAGTCGCGGCTGGCGACGATGCGGCCTTCGCCGGTGCCCGCGACGGGCGTGGTGTAGACCTCGCCGGCGGGCAGGAAGACCTGCAGTGCAGGTCCGCCGCTGCGGATGTCCTCTGGCGAGATGACGCCATCGCTGACCAGCACCGGGCGTCCCTGGATCCGCATCCGGTAGTCGGTGCCGTTGGGGTGGCTGATGTGCAGTTCGTTGCCGGCGGCCAGCGCGCCTTTCACCGCCTGTCCACGCGTCTGCAGCGCGGCGTGATCCACGTTGACGCCCTCCCAGAACGTCCTGGCGAGTTCGGTTTCGGACATGCCCAGCCGTTGCGCGCGCCATGGCGTGGGATACAGACCGTTGCCGATCTCCACCTGGCGCACGTTCTCCTTCATGAACGCCTGGCCGATGGCTTCCCCGGCCTTGCCGCGTGCCGCCACGCGCTGCGGGTCGGCGCCCTCGAACAGGTTTTCCGAGGTGCCGTTGCTCAACGAGATGACCACGTCGAAGACCTTGGACAGCGCCAGATCCAGCGCCGGTGCCTGGCTGTCGAACTGCGCCGGTACATCGAAGAACATCCGCTTGGCGAGCCGGTCGCTGGTGTACTCGATCATCGGGAAAGCCCCCGCGCGGCGTACGTGCAGCGCGATGTCTTCCAGCAGTTCGGCATCGTGGGTCCTGCCGACGATGATGACGGCATCGCCTTCCTTCACCGCTGCGCTGGCGACCAGGCGCTGGGCAAGTTGTTCCAGGTCGACCGGCGGGGCGGCGGGTTCGGCGGGGATGTCGGTGGCGGGTTCGGCTGTGGCCTGCGTGTCCGCAGGAGGCGGTGTTTCCTGTTTCTGGCACGCGGCCAGCACGACGCAGGCGATCGCGGCGCCCAGTATCGACACGGTGAGACGGGTCATGGCAGTCCTCCTTCGATGGATGGAAGCACAGCCGTGCAACGCCCCCTCGATGCGTGGCCAGCACTGGGGGGGACGCCCGGAGCACCGTCGAACGGCCGACCGTCGGGCGGACCGTAACCGCGGATGCGCAAAAGGAAAGGCCCGGACATCGCCGGGCCTTTCCTGCATTGCGCGATTATGCGGGGCTTACCAGATCACGACATGCTGGTTGCCGCTGCGCACCATCGCATCACCTGCCTTGCACGAGAATGCCGCCGCGAATGCGGGCAGGTTCGACGGCGCACCGATCGCGCGGAACTGCGCCGGGGCGTGTTCGTCGGTGGCGATGCGGTTCTTGAGTTCCTCCGGGGTGAAGTTGCGGCGCCACACGGTGGCCCAGTTGAGGAAGAAGCGCTGGTCGCGCGTCAGGCCGTCGGTCTTCGGATCCGGCGTATCGCCGGCCGCCGCCTTCATCGCGTCGTAAGCCGTGGCCAGGCCACCGAGATCGGCGATGTTCTCGCCCAGCGTGTGCTTGCCGTTGATCTTCTGGCCGTCGCTGGTGCGATAGTCATTGAACTGCGCGATCAGCTTGTCGGTGCGGGACGAGAAGCCCTTGGCGTCGGCCGGGGTCCACCAGTTCTCGAACTTGCCGCTCGGTCCGAAGCGGCTGCCCTGGTCGTCGTAGCCGTGGGTCATCTCGTGGCCGATCACTGCGCCGATGCCGCCGTAGTTCATTTCATCCGGCGCATTGGGGTCGAAGAACGGCGGCTGCAGGATGGCGGCCGGGAACACGATCTCGTTCTGCAGCGGGTTGTAGTACGCGTTGACCATCTGCGGCGGCATGCCCCATTCGGTACGGTCCACCGGCTTGCCGATCTTGCCCAGGTTCCACTTGTAGTTGAACGCCATCGCCGAGATCACGTTGCCGATGTAGCTGTCGCGGCCGGTCGACAGGCCGGTCCAGTCGCGCCACTTGTCCGGATAGCCGATCTTGGTGGTGAAGGCGGCCTGCTTCTCCATCGCCTTGGCCTTGGTCTCGTCGCTCATCCATTCCAGGTTCTGGATGCGGGCCTTCAGCGCGGTCCCCAGGTTGGCGACCAGCGTTTCCATCTTCGCCTTCGACTCCGGCGAGAAGGCCACCTTCACGTACATCTGGCCCAGCGCTTCGCCGCTCTGGTTCTCGATGGTGCCCAGCACGCGCTTCCAGCGAGGCTCGATCTCCTTCTGGCCGCGCAGCGTCTTGGCGTAGAAGTTGAAGTTCTCGTTGGCGAAGGCGTCGCTCAGGTAGGGAGACGCGCCATCGATGGTGTGGAAGCGCAGGTAGGCGCGCCACGCAGCCGGATCGGTGTCGCCCAGCATCGTGCTGACTTCCTGGTGGAAGGCGGGCACGGCCAGCGAGAACTTCTCCTGCGGTGCCACGCCCTGCGACTCGAAGAATTTCGTCCACGAGAAGTTCGGCGTCAGCGTGTCCGCATCGGCCAGCGTCACCGGGTTGTAGTACAGCGACACGTCGCGCGACATTTCCTCGTTCGACTTGGATACCTTCGCCAGGCGCGTCTCGAACGCCATGATGTCGGCGGCCTGCTTCTGCGCATCGGCCGCGGTCACGCCGGACAGCTCCAGCACCTTGGCGATGTGTTTCACGTATTCGTCGCGGATGGTCTTCTTGTCGGCGTCGAAGTAGAAATTCTTGTCCGGCAGGCCCAGGCCGCCCTGGAACGCGTAGGCGATATTGGTATCGGGCTTGTTGAAGTCGGCTTCGGCACCGAAGCCGAACAGGAAGGCCTGGCCCTTGGCGGCGGATTCGTTGAGGTACGCCACGATGGCGTCCTTGTCCTGCAGGCCGTCGATGGCCGTCAGCATGGGCTTGATCGGCTCGATGCCCTGGGCGTTGACCTTGGCCTCATCCATGCCGGTGGCCCACAGGTCACCGACGATCTTCTCCACGCCGGTCGCGCCCGGGTGCGCGGCGGCCTGTTCGGCCAGTTGCTTCTGGATGGCGGTGGAGCGCTCGGCCAGCATCTCGAACGCACCCCAGCTGGTGCGGTCGCTGGGAATCGCATTGGCGGCCAGCCAGGTGCCGTTCGCGTAGCCGGCGAAGTCGGTGCAGGCGTTCTTGGTGGGATCCAGGTCGCCGATCATGAAACGGTTCACGCCGGGCAGGGTGCTCTCGTCCAGCTTCAGCTCCAGCGCAGCCGGCGCCTGGGCGGTGGTATCGGCGGCGGGCGCGGCGTCTTCCTTCTTGGCGCAGGCGGCCAGCACGGTGGCCACGGCGAGCGACAGCATCAGGATCTGGGGTTTGCGGGCAATCACGTTCTACTCCGGCCCCGGGCAGGGCAATGGAAAAAAGGAACCCCCTGGGTGGGGGCGTGCCGCGACTCTACGCCTGTCCCGGGGAGGGCAGGTGTGTCGAAGGTCATGCCTCCCCGCCCCGCAGGGCACATACTGGGCGCACGTTCGAGGAGGGCATTTGCATGCAGGTTCATTTCCACGGCGCAGCCGGCGAGGTCACCGGCTCCATGCACCTGGTCGAGGCGGCAGGCAAGCGCATCCTGCTGGACTGCGGCCTGATCCAGGGGAGCCGCGAAGCCGAAGCACGCAATGCCGAGCCGTTCCCGTTCGATCCGACCACGCTCGACGCGGTGGTGCTGAGCCACGCCCATATCGACCACGTCGGCCGGCTGCCGCTGCTGGTCAAGCGCGGGTTCCGGGGCCCCATCCATACCCAGGGCGCCAGCGCGGAACTGCTGCCGATCATGTTGCTGGACACGGCATCGCTGTCCGAATCCGAGGCCGAGCGCGCCAATCGCGACCGCCGCCGTGGCGAGCCGGAAGCACAGCCCCTGTTTTCCGCGCAGGACGTGCACGCGACCCTGCGCCAGGTGCAGCCGCTGCCCTACGACGAACGCACGACCATCCTGCCGGGCGTGGACATCACCCTGCGCGATGCGGGCCACATCCTGGGCTCGGCCATCGTCGAGCTGTGGGCCGAAGGGCGCAAGCTGGTGTTTTCCGGCGACCTGGGGCCGAAGGGCACGCCGATCCTGCGCGACCCCGCCGTGGTCACGCATGCCGACCTGCTGGTGATGGAATCGACCTACGGCGACCGCAACCACCGCGACCGCCCGGAGACGATCCGCGAACTCGGCGAGATCTTCGACCATGCGTGGCGCGACCGCGGCAACGTGCTGATACCCGCTTTCGCGGTCGGGCGCACGCAGGAACTGCTGTACTGGTTCGCCCGGCACTGGGAGACGTGGAAGCTGTCGCGCTGGCGCATCTTCCTGGACAGCCCGATGGCGGCCAAGGTGGTGAATGTCTACGCACGCCACCACGGACTGTTCGACGAGGACGCGCGACGGGTGTGGTCGCAGTCACCCAATCCGTTCCGCCTGCCCAACCTGCACGTGTCGGAAACCACGCAGCAGTCGATGGCCATCAACCAGATCGAGAATGGCGCCATCATCATCGCCGGTTCCGGCATGGCCAATGGCGGGCGCATCCAGCATCACCTGCGCTACAACCTGGGGCGCCGCAACGCCCACATCGTGTTCGTCGGCTACCAGGCACAGGGCACGCTGGGCCGACGGCTGGTGGATGGCGCAGCGTGGGTCCGCATCCACGGCCGCGACTATCGCGTGAACGCCCAGCGCCACACGGTCGGTGGCCTGTCCGCGCATACCGATCAGCGCGGCCTGCTGGCGTGGTACGACAACTTCCAGCCATCGCCACCGCTGGTGCTGGTGCATGGCGAAGACAAGGCGCGCGAAGCGCTCGCGGGCGAGATCGGGGAGCGCCACGGCGCGCCGGTGGAACTCGCAAGGCCGGGAATGGTGCTGGACGTCTGAGGAAAGCGGGCGGCGGCCCGTGCGGGTGCGGATACCCGGCATCACACCCGCGTGGCGGACGTTCCGACCGGTTCGGGCTCGCCCGTATGGCTGACGCTGCGGTTGCGGCCGGCCTGTTTGGCCCGGTAGAGCGCGGCGTCGGCGCGGTCGAACACGTCTTCCGGCCCGGCGTCGTCGCCACTCATGTGGGTGTGGATGCCGATGCTGGCGGTGAATGGCGGTGATGTGCCCGCGCTGGTGCCGTGGGGCTTCCGGCCCTGGTTGGCCAGGTCCACGTGGATGGTGGTGGCAATGGTGGCCGCGGCCTGCGCCGAGGTTTCCGGCAGCAGCAGCGCGAACTCATCGCCACCCAGGCGTGCGACCAGGTCGCGCGGTCGCCGCGCGCGGCTGCGCAGGATCCGGGCCAGTGCCTTCAATGCGGCATCGCCCGCTGCGTGTCCCTGGGTGTCGTTCAATTGTTTGAAGTGGTCGATGTCCATCACCAGCAGCGACAGTGGCTGGCCACTGCGACGCGCGACGCGCAACTCCTGGTCCAATGCGTGATCGAAACGGGTGCGGTTGGCGAGCCCCGTCAACGCATCAGACTGCGCCTGCTTGTGGGTCCTGCGCAGCAGCCGGTAGATCCACAACGATGCGCCCAGGGCGAGCACCAGCAATGCCGGCACGGGAGAAAACCAGACGTGTCCGTAGCGCAGCAGCAGGACCGAAATCACCACGGTGCCCGCCATGGTCAGTACCGTGGGCAGCCAGACGCGACGCAGCCCCGGCAGCAGGGACAGCAACAACGGCAGTGCGGCCAGCGCCGCGGACAGGCCTGCCTGCCAGCCTTCTCCCAGCGGGGTGATGGCGGCGTCCTTGATCAGCATGTTCAAAAGGTTGGCCTGATAGTCCGCGCCACTCATGCTGGCGGTTGCCGGCTGGCCGGGCGCACGGGCGATCGGCCCCATGCCGGTTGCGCTGACGCCCACGATGACCCAGTTGCCGCGCAGGAGCGAGGCGGGGATACGCTGGTTGAGGACGTCCGTATACGAAACGTGCCGGAAAGCGTTGGGTGGCGAAGCGAACGGCACGCGCACTTCGTGGTCGCGCACCCACTCGTACGGCGATGCAGGCGCCAGGTCGGTGGTCACCAGCCTGCGTCCCGGCAGCTCCGCATTGGCACCGGTTGACGGTTCCAGCTGGAGCAACGCCAGCGCGAGTGCGGGCCAGTGGGGTGAGCCCAGGCCGGCACGCAGGTAGACGCTGCGCGCCACGCCATCTTCATCCAGCACCATCTCGGCGTGGCCCAGAGAAGCGGCCGAGGCGGCGAACTCGGGGATCGGCATCAGCTCGACGGTGGCGCCGTTGAGCTGGACGGGCTCGGCGAACACCGGCAGTACCACGCGGCCACTGCGACTGATCGCACGCGCAAGCAGCGCATCGCCTTCGGGGTCGAAGAGGGCCGGCTCGGACAGCAGGATGTTGAACGCGATGCCCTTCGCATCGGCCAGCCTCAGCCGGTCGACCAGTTGGGCATGCGTGCGGCGCGACCAGGGCCAGCGGCCCAGTTCGGCCAGGCTCTTCTGATCGATGTCGACCACCACGACGCGGGGGTCGGCGTCCGGAGCAGCGCCGAGCACCAGCGTGTCGTAGACCGCAGCGTCCGGCGCCAGGGTCAGGCCGGACAGGGTGACCAGGATCGCCAGCGCAGCCGCGCCCACCGCCGTCAGCAGGCGGGGTTTCCATTTGGGCGCGGGCGCGGCGGTGCTCACAGGGCGAGCAGTATGAGCAATGCCCCTGCTCCAACGCCAATGCGGCACAACCGGCAGGGCACGTCGATCACCTGCGGCGCCGGGAACGGGCCCTCGAACCCGTCGACATCGATCGTCTGGGCGCGCAGGTACCACGTGCCACTGCGCAGGCGCGGCAGGGTGATTTCGGGCTGGTCGACCAGCATGTCCACCTGCGGCCCGCTGAAATCCGGGGTGCGCGACATCTGGAAGCGGTAGCGCTGGCCGGGCTGGCCGGCAGGCCAGCGGAAGGTCACTTCGCGCGTGTTGCCGGCTTCGGCTTCGGCGCCATCGATGGCGGTCACTTCGACCAGGGGGCGCACCGTGAAGGCGAGGCTGTCACCGAAGGGCCCGGTTTTCCCCTGGCTGTCCACGCTGCGGATGCGCCAGGCGTATTCGCCCGGCGGGAGGGCGTCGGGAAGGCGGGTGGAGGTGGCGTCGTTCACCCGGGCCCGTGCGACCGGCTGTGCGTATCCGGCGGTGCCGGCCACTTCGTAGTCATAGGCGATCGCGCCGGGGGCGCCGGTCCAGGCCAGGGAGACCTCCGGCGTGCGCACGATGCTTGCGGCAGCCGGGGCGACGGAGTACGGCGGCACGGGCTGGTCGTCGATCCGGAACTGGATGACGGCATCGTGGCCTTCCAGGCCGACGGCATCGATCGGCCGTACGCGGACGAAGTAGCGACCGGCACCGAGCGCGGGCAAGGTGAAGGCCGGGGCATCGCTTTCCGCATCCACACGCAGGCTGTCGAAAGCGGCGCGCTCGCTGACCTGCACGCGGTAGCGTTGCGCGCCCGGCACCGCGGGCCAGCTCAACTCAGGGCGTGCGCTTTGCGACAGCGATGGGGTCCGCGACAGGTCCGGCGCCGGCAGCAGTTTCACCGGCGTCACGGCGGCCTGGCCCATGGCCACGACGGTGCCGAAGCCCGGACGGAGCAGTGCGCCGCGCTGGTTGCGTGCACTCACCGCAACGCGGCCTTCGAGGACTTCGGTATGCGTGCGACCGTCACCCGCCTCGACACGGAACTGGGTACCCCTCACCGCGGAGGATGCACTGGGCGTGTCGACGATGAAGTTCGCTGCGGGTCCGCGCAGGCGGCGGACTTCGTTGCCGATGCGTCCGCGCTGCAGCCGCAGGCGCGTGTCGGCCATGCCGGAGCGGCCGAAACGCGTGAGGCGGTCCAGCAGCAGTTCACTGCCGCCCAGCAACAACAGGCGCGAACCGTCGGCGAACTGCAGGCTGAGCGATGCGTCCGGCGAGGTCTTCAGCAAGGCGCCACTGCCCAGCGACATGCCGGCGGTGACGGGAGCATCGGTTCCGGCCGCAGTGGTCCGGGTGACCGCGCTGCCCTGCACGGCCACGACCTTGGCACGTGCGGGTTGGCTGTCCAGCCATTGCAGCGGAATGCGGAGGGTGGAGCCCGGCGGGAGGGCATACGGATTGGCGATGCCGTTGTGGTCCTGCAGCCGTTGCCAGGGAATGCTGGGTTTGAGGTATGCACCCGTCACATCCCAGAGCGTGTCGCCGGGACGTACGCGGTAGGCCCATTCCTGTGCCTGGGCCGGCCACGAAACCAGTAACAGGATCGCCAGTCCGCAACCCAGCCATCCTTTCCCTTGGATCGCCCACTTGTGCATCGTCCACTCCCGCGTAAGCGTCTGCGAAATGTTGAATCGGTCACAATTATAGAGGGGTGCGGTTGATTGATTGGCCGGATTTCGCCGGTTTTCACGTCACATTAGCTTCGTTCGCCAAACCGATCCGCTTGCCTGTGGATCAGGGCTGGGCGCCCCACAGGCCCGCAATGCGACGTGCCAGGCGATACGGTTCCGGCGTGTCGCGATTGGTCAGCACGACCACGGTCAAGCGCTGCGTGGGGAAGCGGACCAGCACGTTGCGGAAGCCGATGCTCTCGCCGGAGTGCCATTGCATCCCACCCTGCAGGCGCCAGCCGAATCCATAGTGCGCCACATCGGGCTCACCGGTAACGGTCGCGGGCCGGAATGCCTGCGCGCGTGAGGCGGCATTGAGCAGGCGGTCGTCGTACAACGCGGCGTCCCAGCGCGCGAGGTCGGTGATGGACGAATAGATGCCGCCATCGCCCAGCACCGCACTGGTCGTGCTCTGGTCGGTGCGCTGCCATGTGCCATTCACCGGGCTGTAGCCGTATGCGCGGTGCGCGACACGGGGGCCAGCGTCTTCGCGGGCGACGGTTCCATCCATGCCCAGTGGCGCGAAGATGCGCGCATGCAGGAATGCAGCGAACGGCTGCCGCGAGGCGCGTTCCACCACCAGCGCCAGCAAGGCGTAGCCGCTGTTGCTGTAGCGATAGTCGCCGCCTGGCGTGAAATAGAGGCGTTCTTCGCGTTCGAGCAGTCGCAGCACATCTGCGTCATGCACCTGGGTGACCTGATCGCCGGGCACCAGGTCTTCGTAGTCGATCACGCCGGAGGTATGGCTGAGCAGGTGGCGGAGCGTCACCGAATCGGTCACCGCGGGCAACGACGGCAGCCAGCGGCGCACGGGGTCATCCAGGGTCAGCGCGCCGTCTTCCGCCAGCAGCAGGATGCACGCGGCCGTGAACTGCTTGCTGATGGACGCCAGCCGGAAGTTGGTCTGCGGCGTCGTGGCGACACCGGCCTCGAGATCGGCCAGTCCGTAGCTGCGCTGGAACACCGCTTCGCCTTCATGTAGGACGAGTACCGATGCGCCGGGCACCGCGCCGGTGTAGTCGTGCATCCATGCGTCGATCGCGGCATCGCGCGTCGAGGTGCCAGCCTCGCCTGCGGTCATCAGCAGTACTCCGAGTATCCAGATGGCCTTCATCGCCGCCCCACCCCTCGATGAAACGGTGCAAGCCTAGCGCATGTGACCGGCGTCAGTCCGTGGCGGCTTCCAGGCGCAGCTGTCGTTCGCGTTCAATCCCCAGATAGCGGCGGATGCCATGCCGCATCAGGTACAGCAGCGGGATCAGCGCGATCGCCGCCAGCATCTTGTAGGCGTAATTCACCGTGCTGACGGCGAGGAACAGCGAGGTCGGCCACTTCTGCGGCCCCAATACGAACGCGATGTAGATCACCACGAAGCTGTCCACCAGCTGCGAGATCGCCGTCGAGCCGGTCGCGCGCAGCCACACCCAGCGCTCGCCGGTGGCGTTGCGGATGCGGTGGAACACGGATACGTCGATCAGCTGGCCCACCAGGAAGGCGACCACCGAGCCGGCGATGGTCCACATGCCCTGGCCGAAGATGGCCGCAAAGGCCTTCTGATAGTCGGGCACGCCCTGCGCCTGCGCCGCTTCCACCCACCAGCCGGCCGGTGCCAGTGCGATCGCCGCGAAGGCGAACAGGAAGCCGTACACGATCAATGCGACGGCCAGCCATGAGATGAAGCGCACGCCGCGCTTGCCGAAGAATTCGTTGATGGTGTCGGTCAGGATGAACACGAACGGCCACAGCAAGGTGCCGGCGGTGAAGCTGAGCGAGCCGGTCTGGCCGAACAGGTTCCACTCCAGCGGCGCGATGCCCAGCGTGTCTTCCAGCGCGAAGATCTTGACGCCGATGAACTCGGCCAGCACCGCGTTGGCGCAGAACACCGCCGCCAGCACGATGAAGAGGCGGACCGCACGATCATCCAGGGTGCGCGGTACGTGCATGGTTCAGCGGTCCCCGGCGCGGGTGAACGGCATGGTCTCCGGCGCGACGGCACCGCCGGAAATGATGAAGCTCATCGCCTGGTCCACGGTCCAGTCGGTCGGCGTGAGCAGTTCGACCGGCACGATCTCCAGATAGCCGGAGGTCGGATTCGGCGTGGTGGGCACGTAGACGGCGGCCAGCTCGCGGCCACTGCCTTCCTCGCGGATCACGCGCGTCACCAGGCCGACCGATTTCATGTCCCGGTGCGGGAAATCGATCAGCACCACGCGCTGCGTGCTGCCCGGCTTGGTCTCCAGCATGTCCAGCAACTTGCGCGCGCTGGTGTAGATGACGTTCGCCAGCGGCACGCGCGCGATCAGGGCCTCGAACCAGCGCAGCAGGCGCTGCCCGACCACGCGGCGCGTCAATGCGCCCACGGCGAGGATCACGAACAGCGTGGCGATCATCGCAATCGTGTTCTGCACCCACAGGCCGTTGAACCAGCCCAGCGACTGCGGGAAGGTCGCCGCGATCTGGTGCGACATCGGCTCGACCCACGGCTTGCTGATGTCCGACAGCATCACGAACACGAATTTGACGACCACCCACGTCAGCCAGATCGGCAACAGGGTCAGCAGGCCGGTGATGAAAAGCTTCTGCACCGAAACGCGGTGCGCGGGATGGTCGGGGGGCATGGCGCTATTGTAGGCCGGCGCGCAGGCCCTGCCGTAGCGCCATCGCCGGGATGCTGTGCAGCGGCGCGTGGATCAGCCGCCGGTCTGCCGCGCCTCGGGCTTCAGCCGCACGTAGATCTGCTTGCGTACGCGGGCGACGACTTCGTTCTGGGCGTTGAAGACGTCCGCCGGCATCCAGCGCAGGTATTTCTGGCCGTTGGCGGCCTCGGCGCGGATCTCGTCCAGCACGAACGCATCCAGCCGGAACTCGGCATGCAGCGTGCCCTTGCCGGGTTTGACGAATTCGATCTCCGCCGCTTTGTCCCAGACGTAGTAATCGCTGCCCAGCCGCTCCTTGGCCAGGATCATCCAGAACGGATCGGTCATGGCGAACAGGCTGCCGCCGAAGTGCGTGCCCACATAGTTGCGGTTCCATGGACGCATGCGCAGTTCGACGCGGGCAAAACTCCAGTCGCGTGCCATTTCGGTGACGTGGATGCCGCTGAGCAGGAAGGGCGGCCACACATTGAAGATGTGCCGCAGGGAGCCGGGTTTCATGCAGGACTGTTTTCTACTGAAGTGACGAGGAAGGATTCGCGGCTCAGAACAGCAGCGAGGACATCTTCCTGCGGTATTGACCGACGAGCGCCTCGTCCTCGATCACGCGGAAGGCGTCGATCAGGCTCTTGCGGGGCAGGCCATCTTCAAAGGTACGGTCACGCTTGAGCATCTCGAGGAACTGCTCCAGCGCGGCCTCGGAGTCGCCGCCGACCAGTGCGTGCACGCCGAGCAGGTGGCGCGCGCGCAGGTCGTCCGCATTCGCGGCGATGGCGGCAAGCAGTGTTTCCGGCGGCGGCGCATCCTTGAGCGCGGCGGCAAAACCAAGCCGTGCACGCGCCTTGACCGCACGATCGTCGGTGGCGAGGTTGGCGGGCAGCGCATCGAGCAGGCGCTCGGCCTCGGGGGCTTCGCCGGTCTTCAGCAGGGCGAGCACGAGATCCAGCTTCAGCTCATCCTTGTCCGGTTCTGCGGCAACGGCCTCGCGCAGGGCGGCGACCTGCGCCTGCGGATCGAGCGGCGCGGCTTCGGCGACCTCAGCGGCGGATTCCGCCGGCTGGATGCCATGCGAGGCCAGGAACTCGCGCAACTGGCCTTCCGGCAGCGCACCGGGGAAGCCGTCCACCAGCTGTCCATCCTTGACCAGGAACACGGTGGGCACCGAACGGATCTGGAAGGCCGCTGCGATCTGCTGCTCCTTGTCCACATCCACCTTGGCCAGCAGGAAGGCGCCGTTGTACTCGCCGGCCAGCTTCTCGAGGATCGGTCCCAGCGTCTTGCAGGGCCCGCACCAGGTCGCCCAGAAGTCGACCAGCACAGGCACTTCCAGCGACTTGCGCAGGACATCGGCCTCGAAGGTTTCGGTGGTGGCATCGAATACGTGGGGCAGGTCGGTCATCGGCTCGCTCATGGCGGATGGGGCGTGGCGGTCAGATGGTGCCGCGGGCGGCAGGATACAAGGTGATGTAAAAAGTGTTTTACATTGGCATGTCGAGATGTAATGTTTGAATTACATATTGTCTGTCGGAGTGGACACCATGGCATGGCAGCGGACGGGTTGGCTGGGGTTGCTGCTGGTCGCCTGGAGCGCACTGAACGGTGTGCTCGGACTGCGCTGGAAGGGACGGGTGCAAAAGGATGAGCGCGACCGCCGGATCGCGCAGCACGCGGCCGGCTGGGGCTGGGGGCGCGGTGCGGTGACATGCTGTCTGGTCGGCCCGGCGATGATGCTGGCGTTCTCGCCCGCGGACCGGCTGGCGTGGGCGACCCACCTCATGATCGCCAACCTGCTGGTGTTCGCGCTGATGTGGGGGGCTGTGCGAGTGCGCGGCCACCGCGCTGATGTACTGGAAGGACAGGCAGGGGACGCAGGCGTGAACGGTGGTGAAGCGTCGGCAAGGGTTTCACCGCCGCATGGGGGCGACCGCCTATGACCGGTACGCCGATCGCCAACGATATCCGGCGGCTTCGTTTTGAGCGTGGCGAGATGACCCAGCAGGGTCTGGCCGATGCCTGCGGGGTGACGCGGCAGACCATCATTGCCCTGGAAGCCGGGCGCTACGCGCCGTCGCTGGAGCTGGCCTTCCGCATCGCACGCGCCTTCGGGGTGGGCGTGGAGGACGTTTTCCATTGGCAACCTTTGGCATAGGGCCCCACGGCGGCGCTCTGCTAAGGTCCCCGCTGCGGCATCGGCCGCGTCAATGATCGGTCCGGAGGCTGTGATGGATGTGCGTCGCGTCGTAGTGGGCATGTTGCTGGGATGGGCTTTCGTCGGCCAGGCGCTGGCGAAGGACGAGATCCAGGCATCAGCCGAGCTGAATCCGCCGCCGGCCGAGGCACTGGGACAGTTCGACCGCTACGACCTCAAGCCCGCCACGCTCGCGTCCGACTATGCCGGGCACAAGGCCAACCAGGAGGCGCTGGCGTCGTTCCAGCGCAACCTCGACGAGCGCGTGGGCGTGTGGGTTGCAGAGCGCAACGCGGCACCTGCGACGCATGCACCCGTGCGGACGCTGGTGATCGAGCCGCGCATCGAGAAGATCCGCTTCATCAGCGGGGGCGCGCGGTTCTGGGCGGGCGCCTTCGCGGGCAGTTCGCGCATCCTGGTGAAGGTGAAGCTCACCGACCAGGCGACTGGCGCATTGATCGCCGAGCCCGAGTTCTACCAGCATGCGAAGGGGATGGCGGGTGCCTGGACGTTCGGCGCCGCCGACAACAGCATGCTGGTCCGCAGTGCCTCGCTGGCACTGGATTACCTCAAGGAAAACCAGGCTGCCGCGCAGGGCGGCCGCACCGGCTGGGAAAAGGAATAGGGCCCCGGCGCTAAGATGCGCGTCCCCGGCGTGCAGGCCCGGTTCGTCTGCACGCATCGTCTCCTCCTGTCGCGAACGCCATGCCGATCCCCTCGTCCCGCCTGTTGCCCCTGACCGGCGTGGCCGCCGCGATCGTCTTCACTTGCGCCGTGCTGGGCTTCGGCTTGGCGCTGTCGGGCTACTCGCAGATCGGGCATCCGGTGGCGGTGCTGGGAGCGAAGGGCGTGCCGCATGCGCTGGGCTTCAACCTGCTGGGCTTCATGCTGACGGGGATACTGGCCGCAGGCACTGCGCTGGACCTGAGGCACCGGTTGCCGGCCGATGCAGGATGGCCCGCCCGCGTCGGCGCGCAGTTGCTGCTGCTGTCCGCGCTGGGTTTCGCCGGGCTGGGCGTGCTGCCGCTGGACCCGGATGACCTGCACAACGACGCGAGCAGCCTGCACGCGACGGCATGGTTGTTGTGGTGGGTGGCATTCGTGCCGGGCGCAGCGTTGTTCGCCTTCGGCATGCGGGGGCGGGGCGGCTGGCGCCCGGCGGTGGTGGCGAGCGTTGCGGCGGCCGCGATCGTGCTGTTCAGCGCGCTGCTGGCGGTCGAATGGATGCCGGCGGGCGTGGCGCAGCGACTCGGCTATGCCGCGTGGCTCGGCTGGCTGTGCGTTGCGTCGCGCGCCGGAAGGTGAATACTTCCGCCGCGCGAGCATGGCCTGGTACCGGCCGTTCCGCACGACGGCGCGCTGCGGCGCGTTCGTCATCACGTCATCGGGCGGGGGCGTCGAGGCGCGGCCGGCGATACACCTTGCCGTCCTTCATCACGAAATCGACCTTCAGCACCGCATTGATGTCGGCCACCGGATCGCCCGGCACGGCCACGATGTCGGCGCGCTTGCCCGGTTCGATCACGCCTTGGTCGTCCACGCCCAGCACTTCCGCCGCACGGATCGTGGCGGCCTGCAGGGCGACGTTGGCGGGAATGCCGGCTTCCACCATGTAAAGGAATTCGCGTGCGTTGTCGCCATGCGGGCCCACGCCCATGTCGGTGCCGAAGGCGATCTTCACCCCGTTGCGATACGCATGGCTGGCGGTCTGCTGGATCAGCGCACCGATGCGCTGCGCTTTCGGCCGGACCACGGGCGGGAAGTAGCCATCGATCTTCGCCTTGTCGGCCACGAAGCGGCCCGCATAGATCGTCGGCACGTACCAGGTGCCATGCTGCTTCATCAGCCGCATGATCTCGTCGTCCATGTAGGTGCCGTGCTCGATGCTCGTCACGCCGCCGAGGATGGCGCGTTTCATGCCCTCCTTGCCGTGCGCGTGCGCGGCCACGCGGAAGCCGTAATCCCGCGCGGTATCGACGATGGCCTTGATCTCGTCCACCACGAACTGTGGCGCATCGCCCGACTTGGCGTAACTCAGCACCCCACCGGTGGCGGTGATCTTGATGACATCGCTGCCGTCCTTGTAGCGCTGGCGCACGGCCTGGCGCGCTTCCTCGGGTGAGTTGATCACGCCCTCGGTCGGTCCGGGCGGGCCGAGCAGGTGCGAAAGGCGGTCGTTGTAGCCGTTGGTGGGGTCGGCATGGCCGCCCGTGGTGGCGATGGACTTGCCGGCGGCGAAGATGCGCGGACCCTTCACCAGGCCCTGGCTGACGGCGTCGCGGAGGTGCGGCGCCACGTCGCCGCCCAGGTCGCGCACGCTGGTGAAGCCGGCCAGCAGGGTCTTTTCGGCGTAGCCGACCGAGCGGAAGGCATAGTCCACCGGGTCCAGCCGGAACCCTTCCGAATAGCTCTGCGGGCTGGATTCGCTGCCCAGATGCACGTGCAGGTCTGTCCAGCCGGGCGTGCAGGTGTGGTCGTTCAGGACGATCGATTCGGCGTCGGCCAGCTTGGCGCGGCCGGGAATGACTTCGGCGATCCTGCCGTCGCGGACCAGCACCGTGTGTTCGCCCAGCACCTTGCCGCTGCGGGCATCGAACAACTGGCCGCAATGCAGGGCCAGCGTGGCGGGCGGGACGGGTTCGGCGGCCGCAACGGGCAGGCTGGCGGCCGCCAGGGCAAGGGCAAGCAAGGTCTTGGTCATCTGGTGTCCCCGGTTTCGACCCGTCCATGCTAACCGTTGGCGTGGCGGGCCATGGTGCGCTGCGGTACCCTTGGCCGCTTTGCCGTCGCCGTAGCCGCACACCGCCATGTCCACTGTTGCCGAACCCGCTTCCTACGATCCGAAAACCGTCGAGTCCCAAGCCCAGGCCTTCTGGGAGGCCCGGCGCGCCTTCGAGGTCGACGAGCAGTCGGACAAGCCGAAGTACTACTGCCTGTCGATGCTGCCGTACCCGTCCGGTGCGCTGCACATGGGGCACGTGCGCAACTACACCATCGGCGATGTGATCAGCCGCTACAAGCGCATGACCGGCCACAACGTGCTGCAGCCGATGGGCTGGGATGCGTTCGGCCTGCCGGCCGAGAATGCGGCGATCAAGAACAAGACCGCGCCCGCCAAGTGGACCTACGCCAACATCGAGCACATGCGCACCCAGTTGAAGTCGCTGGGTTATGCCATCGACTGGTCGCGTGAGTTCGCCACGTGTCGCCCCGAGTACTACGTGCACGAGCAGCGCATGTTCACGCGGCTGCTGCGCAAGGGCCTGGCCTACCGCAAGAACTCGGTGGTGAACTGGGACCCGGTTGACCAGACCGTGCTGGCCAACGAGCAGGTCATCGACGGCCGCGGCTGGCGCAGCGGCGCCGTGGTGGAGAAGCGCGAGATCCCGCAGTGGTTCCTGCGCATCACCGACTACGCCCAGGAACTGCTGGACGGCCTGGACGAGTTGCCCGGCTGGCCGGATGCGGTCAAGACCATGCAGCGCAACTGGATCGGCCGTTCCGAGGGCCTGGAAATCCAGTTCGTCGTCGAAGGTCAGGAGCCTTTGACGGTATTCACCACCCGCCCGGACACGCTGATGGGCGTGACCTTCGTGTCGATCGCCGGCGAGCATCCCCTGGCGCTGAAGGCGGCCGCATCGAATCCGGCGCTGGCGGCATTCCTGGAAGAACTGAAGCACGGCGGCGTGTCCGAGGCCGAGCTGGAAACGCAGGAAAAGCGCGGCATGGACACCGGATTGAGGGCCATCCATCCGGTCACCGGGGACAAGGTCCCGGTGTGGGTCGCCAACTTCGTGCTGATGGGCTACGGCACCGGCGCGGTGATGGCGGTGCCGGGCCATGACCCGCGCGACTTCGAGTTCGCCACCAAGTACGCCCTGCCGATCCAGCAGGTCATCGCGCTGAAGGCGCCGAAGAACGACGACGAAAAGACCTACGACCCGACCACCTGGCGGGACTGGTACGGCGACAAGACCCGCGACGACCTGGAACTGGTCAACTCCGGCGAATTCGACGGACTGGACTACCGCGGTGCCTTCGAGGCGCTGGCCGAGCGCTTCGAGCGCAAGGGCCAGGGCCAGCGCAGGGTGAACTACCGCCTGCGCGACTGGGGTGTCAGCCGCCAGCGCTACTGGGGCTGCCCGATCCCGGTGATCTATTGCGACGCCTGCGGCGCGGTGCCGGTGCCGGATTCCGACCTGCCGGTCGTGCTGCCGGAGAACGTCACCCTGGACGGCGTGAAGTCGCCGATCAAGGCCGATCCCGAGTGGCGCAAGACCAAGTGCCCGCAATGTGGCGGCGCCGCCGAGCGTGAAACCGACACCTTCGACACCTTCATGGAGTCGAGCTGGTACTACGCGCGCTACACCTCGCCGGGCGCCAAGGACATGGTGGACAAGCGCGGCAATTATTGGCTGCCGGTGGACCAGTACATCGGCGGCATCGAGCACGCGATCCTGCACCTGATGTATTTCCGCTTCTACCACAAGCTGCTGCGCGATGCGCGGCTGGTGGACAGCGACGAACCGGCGACCAACCTGCTGACGCAGGGCATGGTGATCGCGGAGACGTTCTATCGCGACAATGCTGACGGGTCGAAGGACTGGATCAATCCGGTCGATGTCGAGATCCAGCGCGACGACAAGGCCCGCGTCGTCGGCGCCACGCTGAAGGCGGATGGCCAGCCGGTGAAGATCGGCCCGGTCGAGAAGATGTCGAAGTCGAAGAACAACGGCGTCGACCCGCAGTCGATGGTGGACAAGTTCGGCGCCGACACCGTGCGCCTGTTCTCGATGTTCGCCGCGCCGCCGGAGCAGTCGCTGGAATGGAATGAGGCAGGCGTGGAAGGCATGGCGCGCTTCCTGCGTCGTTTGTGGACGCAGGTGCAGAAGCATGTCGCGGACGGCACCGGCATCGAAGCGCTGGACGTGCCGGCGCTGACGGCCGATCAGAAGGCATTGCGCCGCAAGACCCACGAAACCATCGACAAGGTCGGCAACGACTACGGCAAGCGCCACAGCTTCAACACCGCCATCGCGGCAGTGATGGAACTGTCCAATACGCTGGGCAAATTCGACGACGCCAGTGCGCAGGGGCGTGCGGTGCGCCAGGAAGCACTGGAAGCCGCGGTGCTGCTGCTCAATCCCATCACGCCGCATGCCAGCCACGCGTTGTGGCAGGCACTTGGCCACGACGAGACGTTGATCGAGGACGTGGCGTTCCCGCAGGTGGACCAGGATGCGCTGGTGCGCGATTCGGTCACCCTGGCGGTCCAGGTCAACGGCAAGCTGCGCGGCACGATCGAGGTGGGCGCCGATGCGCCACGCGACCTGGTCGAGTCGCTGGCCAGGGCGGAGCCGAATACCGCGAAGTTCCTTGAAGGCCTGGCGATCCGCAAGGTGATCGTGGTGCCCGGCAAGATCGTCAACATCGTGGCGGGCTGAGCGGCGAAGCCGCGCTGCGGATGGAAACCGGCGAAGGACGCTTTGCCCCGGTGTTCACCTGCGGTCCGGCTACGCTATTGCCGCCCATGACGGCCTCGTCCAGACTTCGCCCATGACCCGATTCCGCCTGCCTCTGCTCGTCGTCACCCTGGTCTTCCTGGCCGGTTGTGGTTTCCACCTGCGCAACAAGATTGCGTTGCCGTCCGACCTGGGGCCTGTCAGGGTCATGGGACCGTCCACGTCCTACAGCGCGCTGGTCACCAGCCTGTCGCGCGGCCTGCAGGGCGCGGGCGCCACGCTGGCTTCGCCCATCGGTGAAGACAGCGCGGCGTCGCCGGAAGAGCAGGTGGCTACGCTGCGCATCCTGTCCGAACGCTGGGGCGACCTGCCCATCGCGGTCGACCAGTTCGGGCGTGCGCAGGAGTTCAGCCTGCGCTACGCGGTGGTCTTCGCGTTCAAGCGGGCCGATGGGACCGATCTGGTTCCACAGCAGGTGGTGGAGCTGTCGCGCGACTATGTATCGCCGCCGCAGGATGCGACCGGTACCGCGACCGAGCGCGAAGTCCTCGCTGAGGAACTGCGCCGCGACATGGCGGCCTCCATCCTGCGCCGCATCGACGGCGTGGTGCGCTCCGGCCCGGCGAACGTAGCGCCCTGATGGAACTCAAGCCGGAACAGCTCGCCGCGCGTGGCGCGTCCGAGACGCTGCATCCGGTCTATCTGATCGCGGGGCCCGAAACGCTGCGCGTGCTGGAGGCGGCGGATGCGGTGCGTGCGCAAGCGCGCGCGCAGGGCATCGGCGAGCGTGAAGTTTTCGATGCCGACGGACGTGATTTCGACTGGGGCCGGCTCGAAGCGAGCTTCAATGCACCCAGCCTGTTCAGTGCGCGCCGCCTGGTGGAAGTCCGCCTGCCGGGCGGCAAACCGGGCAAGGAGGGCGCCGAGATCATCAGTGCGTTCTGCGCCAACCCGCCGCCGGACGTGGTGCTGCTGGTCACCGCCGGCGAATGGGGCAAGGCCTACCAGGGCAAGTGGAGCGATGCCATCGCACGCGTCGGCGTGGTCGCGGTGGCATGGGCGATCAAGCCGCATGAGCTTCCAGGCTGGATCGAAAGCCGCCTGCGCAGCAAGGGTGTGCGTGCAGACCGCGATGCCGTGCAACTGCTGGCGGATCGCGTCGAGGGCAACCTGTTGGCGGCCGCGCAGGAAATCGACAAGCTTGCGCTGCTGAGCGAAGGCGAGGTGCTGGATGTCGGGCGGATGGAGTCGCTGGTCGCGAACGCCGCACGCTACGACGTTTTCCGCCTGACCGACGCGGTGCTGGCCGGGCAGGGCGCGCAGGTGTCGCGCATCCTCGCCGGCCTGCGCGCAGAAGGCGACATGGTGGCCGGCCTGATGCCGATGGTCGTCAAGGAACTGTTGCGTACCGCGGCGCTGGCGCGTGTGCAGGCCAACGGCGGCAACCTCGCTGCCGAAATGAAGTCGCAGGGCATCTGGGAAGCCAAGCAGGCGCCGTTCAAGCGTGCGCTGCAGCGGCATGCAACGCCCGCGCGCTGGGACCGTTTCGTCGCCGAAGCATCGAAGATCGACCGCACCGCGAAAGGGCGGGGCGATGGCGATGCCTGGGTGGGCCTGGAGCGCCTGCTGCTGGCCATCGCCGAGGCGAAGGCCGTGCGCCTGCTGGTGGCCTGACGGGGCGATGCTGCGAGTCTTCTACGGCGGCACGTTCGACCCCGTCCACAACGGACACCTGGCCATTGCGCGTGCCGCGCGCGACGAGTTCGGCGTGTCGATCGATCTGATGCCGGCTGCGGACCCGCCACATCGCGCACCGCCTGGCGCCACTGCGGCGCAACGCGCGCACCTGCTCGATCTCGCGGTCCGGGACGTCCCCGGTCTACGCGTGGATCGACGCGAGCTGCAGCGCGCACAACGCGATCCGGCCGGACGTTCATACACCATCGATACCCTGCATGAGCTGCGTGGAGAGCTCGGTCAGACGGTCTCCATCGCCCTGCTGATCGGCGCCGACAGCCTGCTGGGCCTGCCCACCTGGCGGGCATGGCCCACGCTCTTCGAGCTGGCGCACTTCGTCGTCGCCGACCGCCCTGGCAGCGGGCTCGATGCCGGCCTCGCTCCGGTGCTGGCCGCCCGGCTGGAAGGGCGCTGGACCGACCGGCCAGAGGACCTGCAGCGTGCCCCCGCCGGTCGCGTATTCCGGCTGAACCAGCCGCTCCAGCAGGAATCGGCCACCGAGATCCGGCGCCGCATTGCCACTGGCGAGGCCTGGCGCCATTTCGTGCCTGTGGCGGTGGCGGACGCGATTGCCGACGAAAGGCTTTACGCATCACGGGCTGCCGACGTTGGTTCGCTATAATCGTTCCCGTACTCCCAGAGCCACCAAGCCTTTGTCCAGCCAAGCCCACGTCATCAAGACCCGTCTCCCCAGTCCGCCGCCGGCCCTGCCGGATCTGCTCGCCACGGTGCATGCCGCCGTGCAGGAACTGAAAGCCAAGGATGTCGTCGAGATCGACGTGCGCGGCAAGTCCAGCGTTGCCGACTATCTCGTGATCGCGTCCGGCACGTCGACGCGCCACGTGAAGTCGATCGCCGACGAAGTGGTGAAGTTCGCCAAGAAGCTGGACGTGATGCCGCTCGGCGTGGAAGGCGAGCGCGAGGCGGAGTGGGTGCTCGTGGACCTGGGCGACGTCATCGTCCACGTCATGCTGCCGCGCGTGCGCGAGTTCTACGGGCTGGAGCGCCTGTGGACCGTGGGCGACCAGCCGCCGGAAGATATCGAGACCGCCGACGAATCGCGGCTGTGAGGCGGCTCGTCAGCTGTCGAAGGAACGGCGCCCGGGGGCGCCGTTCTTCGTTCCGTTGATCCTCGTCAGAGCGGTCCGCGTTCCCACGGGCCGGTGATCGCCACGGTGATGCCCGGCGTCTGCAGATTGACGAACAGCGTGCGCGAGAACGGATCCCAGCACGCACCACAGAACTCGCTTTCGCGATAGTCGCCTTCCGGCACCGATTTGCCGGCATTGGCGATCTGCGTGGAGGTCAGCTGCACGTTGTTCTTGCACAGGTAGAACGATTCGCCTGCACGGGTCAGGCCGATCAGGCGCGCGCCGGGGCCGTATTCGTCGGGACTCTCGCCGCCATCCTCGCAGAGCACTACGCCTCCACGTCCACTGACGGTGATGTTGTCGGGATTGTGCGCCGCCAGCTGGTTCCCGCTGACGAACAATGCCTTCAGCCGCTGCGTGAACAGGTCCAGCACCCACACCGATCCGTTGCCGCGGCCCTTGCGGCCCTGCGCGTCCACGCCGGTGCTGGTATCGACGATGAACATCTTGCCGTAGCTGTACCAGATGCCTTCACCACGGCTCATGCGCAGTGCGCCTTCGCTCCATGCCTGCGCGAACGGCCCACTCAGCGTTTCGCCGGCGGATACGTCAGGGAAGCCGGCCGGCGCCATGATCGTGTCCAGGTCCGGGTCCGGCACATCCACCCACTCCAGGGCGTATTCGTCGCCGATCGCCGCCACGCTCAGGTCGACATTGCGACGGCCCCGCACGCGCGCCGCCTGCAGGCGACCGCCGTTCTCCAGCGAACCGTTGCGGCCGCGGCGGTCGTTCGGGATGAAGCGGTAGAGGCCCGATTTGTTGCGATCGTCTTCGGTCAGGTAGACGATGCCGGTGCGGGGATCCACGGCCACGGCTTCGTGGCTGAAACGGCCCAGACCCACCAGTGGACGGCCGGTCGTGCGCTCACTGTCGGGATCCACTTCGAACACGTAGCCGTGCTTGCGGCCCGCACTCGAGGTGGCATCGGTCTTGATCTCCTCGCAGCTCAGCCAGGTGCCCCACGGGGTCAGGCCGCCCGCGCAGTTCACCAGCGTGCCACCCAGGCTCGGCTCCATGCGCGTCCATTCGCCATGGCGCCAGCCCAGGGTCGTGGTACCGCCGCCGGCGAGCTGCGTGCCGCTGACGGTACCCGTGTCGTACATGCCGGGTGCCCGGATGGGCGTGCCCGCGCCGCGCTCGTGGTTGCGGATCAGCACGTACTCCAGTCCGTGCCCATGTCCTCGGGTGCGGCGACCGTGGCGCGGATGACGCACCCCGACGACGGCCATGCCGTCGTGGCGGTCGGGGCAGGGTTGGCCGTCGTCCATCCGGTCGCCGCTCCAGCCGAAGGAGCGGTACCGGAATCCGCGCGGCAATTGCAGCAGGGGAAGTCCGGTCGCGTCGTCCGCGACCGGCGCGAGCGGTCCGTAGCGGCTGGGGACCGGAGACAGTTGCGTCGCGGCCGTGGCGGCGTGGGCCTGCCGCGCATGCAGCGCGCCGAGGCTGCCGATGGCACCCATGGCGACGGCGGCGGCACTGCCTTTTAGGACCTGGCGGCGGGAGGGATCGAACATCGTCATCATGCGACTCCTGCGGGCTGGGGGAGTCCGCGACGCTAGGCAGCGCACATAACCACCACATGACAAGGGCATGACCCTTGCAGGCGGGCCGACGGACGTGTGACGCCGCTATCATGGCGACATGAAATGCCGTCTCATCGCCACCGGCGAGCGCGCGCCCAGTTGGGTCGCGCAGGGCTTCGCCGAATACCAGAAGCGGTTGTCGCACTGGTTGCCGTTCGAACTGGTCGAAATCGAGCCGGGCCTGCGTGGCAAGGGCCGCGATCCGCAACGTGCGATCGAGGACGAGGGCAAGCGCGTGCTGGCGGCGTTGCCGAAGAATGCCCATGTGGTCGCGCTGGAAGTGACCGGCAAGCCGTACTCGTCGGAACAACTCGCCCAGCGGCTCGAGCATTGGCGTACGCTGGGCCGCGACATCGCGCTGCTGATCGGTGGGCCGGAAGGCCACGCACCGGATGTCGTGACCGCTGCACACGAGAAGTGGTCGCTCAGTCCGCTGACGTTGCCGCACATGCTGGTGCGGCTGCTGGTGGCCGAACAGGTCTATCGCGCGGCGGCGATGCTGGCGAACCATCCCTACCACCGCGCCTGAGCGATGGGCGCTTTCTGCAGGAGCGACGTGAGTCGCGACCGCGCGTCATGCATGCACGGGAATCGACATCCTCCACGGAAAGCGAGCCGAGGTAGTGACAGATCGAGATCGGACGGTCTGCGGTCGCGACTCACATCGCTCCTACGGAAAACAGAAGCCCGCCTTTTCGGCGGGCTTCTTCGTTCATGTCCTCCGCATCACTGCAGGCTGAAGGCGATCGGCACCAGCCCGTAGGCCTGCACCGCCTGCCCGTTCCGCATGGCGGGCTTGAAGCGCCAGGTCTTCAGCACGTGCTGGAGGGCCGACCTGTCCAGATTGCGGTTGCCGCTGCTGCTCTCGATGGTCACGTCGAGGGGTGTGCCATCCACATCCACCAGCACGCGCAGGACCACGGTGCCCTGCACGCCGCTGCGCAGCTCGCTGATCGGATAGCGCGGAGAGGACGCGCGGACGTACTCCAGTGTGGCGGAGGCGAGAGGACCCTGGCCGACCGTCGGGCCGGAGACCTCGGTTGTGTCGGCCACGGAGGTTTCGATCACGGCTTCACTGCCGCCATCGACGATGACAGGCGTCTCGACCGACGGAGTGATAGTGGCAGGCCTCGGGGTCGTGACCGGTCGCGGCTCAACCGGCTTCGTGACCCGCTTCTCCTCCACGATCGGGACAACCACGGGCGTGGTCTCTTCCTTTTCGATCCAGCGGACAACGGGCTTCGGCTCGATGGCTGCCGTTATGGTCGGCGCCGCCATCGGCATCAGCAGCATGAGCAGGGCGACGGCATGGACCGCGATGGCGGCAGCGATGGCCGCGACGCGGCCGAATTCTATGCGGGTGTCGGAACCGTGGGGTAATGCGCGAACCATGATCCACCTCCTGAGGGCTGTGAACGGAACAACGCTCGGTCGCGAGGAGTGGGGTTGCAACGTCCCGGCGCCGCACGTCCAGACTGTACTCCGGCGGATGGCGCATGCAAGAGGGGTGGGTCTTCGACCTTCGGCGTAGTCCGGTCATCCGGTCATCCAACGAAAACGGCGCCCCGCAGGGCGCCGTCGTCGGGAGCAGGCAAGGACTTACTTGCCCAGTTCGAACACCACGTCCAGGTTGATCGAGACAGTGGTTTCGCCCGGCGAGACCGGGGGCGCTGCACCGGCGCGCTCGAAGGAGTCCGCCTTGGCCATCGCCATCATCGGCATCGGGCGGAAGCCGCCGTTGCCCTCGGAGATGCTGACGATGCGGCGCACCTTCAGGCCCAGCGACTTGGCATAGGTTTCAGCACGGGCCTGGGCTTTCTTCAGCGCGGCCAGGCGCGCCTCGTCGTAGACCGGCTCCGGATTGTCGATCTCGAAGCTGGGGCCATTGATCTGGTTCGCGCCCACACCGGCCAGGGCGTCCAGCACCTTGCCCAGTTTGGCGATGTCGCGGACCTTGATGCTGACGGTGTTGTTGGCCTGGTAGCCGGTGATCTTCGGTGCTTCGTTCTCGGCGTAGCGGTACTGCGGATTGAGACTGATGCCGCTGGTCTGTACATCCTTGTCGGCGATCCCGGCGGCCTTGATCGCAGCCACGACCTTGGCCATCTGCTCGCTGTTCTGGCGCATGGCGGTGTTGCCATCGACGGCCTGGGTGACAACGCCGGCGGAGAGCGTGGCGATGTCGGGAACGCGGGAGGCTTCGGCCTGCGCGGAGACGTTGAGCAGCGTGCCGTCGGCCGGGATGGCATAGGCCGGCGCAGTCTGGGCGGAAGTGGTCATGGCGGCAGTGGTTCCCAGTGACAGGGTGATGGCGAGCAGCAGCGGGCGAAGCAGGGGCAGACGCATGGGATCTCCTTTTCGTGATTCGGGTGGCGGACACCCGGTCGTCGTCGACGCGCAAGGGTGTTCACGATGACATGAACGGGCCGTGATGCGGCGCAGGGTTACGCCGTCCCGGCCGTCATCAGCGGTCATTCAGTCAGGCGCCGCGGGTTATTCTTCCGGGATGCTCTACCTGGCTTCCCAATCCCCCCGCCGCGCCGAACTGCTGACCCGCCTGGGGCTCTCGTTCGGCCGCATCGACCTCGACATCCCCGAACACCGCCAGCCCGGCGAACCCGCCACGGAGTACGTGCGCCGGGTCGCCCGCGAGAAGGCGGGCGCCGGCCTGTTGAAGGTCATGGGCTCGCCCGGTGCCGTGGTGCTGGGCGCCGACACCGAGGTGATCCTGGACGATGAGGTCTTCGGCAAGCCCCTGGATGCCGCCGATGCCGCCGCCATGCTGCGCCGGCTGTCGGGCCGCACGCACCAGGCCGTGTCCGCGGTCTCGGTGGTCAGCGCCGCGCGCGAAGCACAGGCGCTCGTCGTCACCGACGTGAGTTTCGCCGAACTGGACGAAGACGACATCGCGGCCTACCTGGCCAGCGGCGAAGCCATGGGCAAGGCGGGTGCCTACGGGATCCAGGGGCGCGCCGAACAGTTCGTCACCCGCCTGGCCGGCAGCTACTCGGCGGTGATGGGCCTGCCGCTCCACGAAACCGCGAAGCTGTTGCGCGAGTTCGACATCCATCCATCGGCGCCTGTCGCCATCGCGTCAGCCTGAGGGAAGGAAAGCATGTCGGAAGAAATCCTGGTCAACGTCACCCCGCGCGAAACGCGCGTCGCGGTGATCGAAAACGGCATGCTGCAGGAACTGCACATCGAGCGCGGCTGGCGCCGGGGTGTGGTCGGCAACATCTACAAGGGCAAAGTGCAGCGGGTGATGCCCGGCATGCAGGCGGCCTTCGTCGAGGTCGGCCTGGACCGTGCGGCGTTCCTGCATGCCAACGACATCGTGCGCTCCTCGCCTGGCGCAGTGGTGGATGGCGAGGACGCCCCGCTGCCCGCGCCGCCGCCGGCACCGATCATGGATCTGCTGCGCGACGGGCAGGACATCGTCGTGCAGGTGGTGAAGGATCCCATCGGCAGCAAGGGCGCGCGGCTCACCACGCAGATCAGCATTCCGTCGCGCTACCTGGTCCTGCTACCCCAGTCCAAGGTGATCGGCGTATCCGCGCGTATCGAGGACGATGCCGAGCGCCATCGCCTGAAGCAGGTGGTGACCGATCTCGCCGCCCAGCATGGTGGCCACGGGTACATCATCCGCACCAATGCGGAGGGCCAGCCGGCGGAAGCCCTGGCCGAGGACCTGGCGTATCTGTCGCGCGTCTGGAACATCGTCGAGAAGCGCGGCCGTGAGTTGCCGCCGTGCAGCATCCTGTACGAAGACCTGAGCCTGCCGCTGCGTGCCGTGCGCGACCTGATCCGCAAGGACGTGGAGAAGGTGAAGGTGGATTCGCGCGAGACCTACGAGCGCCTGCAGGCCTTCGTCGCCAAGTACATGCCGGTGCTCGCGGAGCGCATCGAGCTGTATACCGGCGAGCGCCCGATCTTCGACCTGTACGGCGTCGAAGACGAAATCGGCCGCGCGCTGGACAAGCAGGTGCCGCTGAAGTCCGGCGGCTACCTGGTGATCGACCAGACCGAGGCGATGACCACGGTCGACGTCAACACGGGCTCGTTCCTTGGCCAGCGCAACCTGGAAGAGACCGTCTACCGTACCAACCTCGAAGCCGCGCAGGCCGTCGCGCGCCAGCTGCGGCTGCGCAACCTGGGCGGCATCATCATCATCGACTTCATCGACATGGACGATCCCGAGCATCGCCGCCAGGTGCTGCGCACGCTTGAGAAGTCGCTGGCCAAGGACCATGCCAGGACCACGGTGTACGAATTCTCGCCGCTGGGCCTGGTGGAGATGACGCGCAAGCGCACCGTGGAGAGCCTCGCGCGCCAGTTGTCCGAGCCCTGCCCGGAATGCAGCGGGCGTGGCGCCATCAAGACCGCCGAAACCGTCACCTACGAGATCTTCCGGGAGATCACCCGTGCGGTGCGCCAGTTCGAGGCCGCGCGTCTCCTGGTGATCGCCTCGCCGAAGGTCGTTGCCCGCATCACCGATGAGGAATCGTCGGCGGTGGCGGAACTGGAGGAATTCCTCGGCAAGTCGATCCGTTTCCAGGCGGACGAGCAGTACCTGCAGGAGCAGTTCGATGTCGTGTTGCTGTGAAGCCGTGATTCGTGATTCGTGGGGGATGATTCGCAGAGGCGAAGCGCGACTCGTGCCCTCGCCAGTCACTCACGACGAATCACGTCCCGCAGCGAGCACAGCGCGCTGATGCCCACCCCGCTGCGCCGCCGCCTGCGCCTGGCTCGCCGCAGTGCCGTCTATGGCATCGCGGTGGTGCTGGTGTGCATGGCCGTGGTGCTCGGCATCGCCAGCCAGGTCCTGCCGTTGGCGGAGCGGCATCCCGATCGTATCGCGGCATGGCTGAGCGAGCGCGCCGGCCGGCCCGTCGCCTTCGATGCGGTGAAGACCCAATGGACGCGCCGCGGACCGCTGTTGCAGCTCGATGGGCTGCGCCTGGGTGAAGGCGATGCCGGCGTGCGCATCGGCCAGGCAGAAGTGCTGGTGTCGATGTACGGCGGACTGCTGCCGGGGCGCTCCTTCACCGAGTTGCGCCTGCGCGGCCTGGCGCTGACGCTGCAGCGGGAGGACGACGGACGCTGGTCGGTACGGGGCCTGCCCGGACAGCAGCAATCCACCGAGGATCCGCTGAAGAGCCTTGAAGGCCTGGGTGAACTGCAGGTCATCGACGGACGGCTTGCGATCATCGCGCCGTCGCTGGGATGGGATGTCCGGCTGCCCGAAATCGACCTGCGCCTGCGCGTGCAGGGCGACCGCGTGCGCGCAGGCACGCGCGCGTGGATACGCAAGGATGCGGCGCCACTGAACGTGGTGGTGGACTTCGATCGCAAGGCCGGCGATGGCCGTGCCTATCTCGACGTGGCCGCAGACGATATCGGAGCCTGGTCGCCATTGCTGCGTTACGCCGGCGTGGTGGCCGAGCGTGGCAATGGACGCGTGCAGGCCTGGACGGAACTGCGCCGGCATCGCGTGGTGATGGTGACGGCGGATGCCAACCTGCGCCAGGTGGGGCTGCGCGGCGCGCCGCTGCCTGCATCGGCCGCACCGACGCGCATCGATTTCGAACAGATGCAAGGGCGCATGCGTTGGCGTCTGGTGGCCGGTGGCTGGCGATTCGACGCTCCGCGCCTGCGGGTGGGCACGGCGCCTGCGGTGCAGACGCTGGATGGCCTGGTACTGGCCGGCGGCGAGCGTTACGCGTTGCTGGCGGACCAGGTGGACGCGGCGCCCTTGTTCGCGGTGCTCGGGCTGAGCGACAAGGTCGATCCCGGCATGCGGCGCTGGCTGGTGCAGGCAAGGCCTGGCGCACGTCTCGCGCGGCTGACGCTGGCGGGGCGCAGGAACGGCCCGGTGCGCGTGGAAGGGCAGCTGCGCGACATCGCGTTCCGCCCGGTGGGCGATGCTCCCGGCATCCGCGGATTGGCGGGGGATTTCGATGGCGACGATGCAGGGTTCCGTCTGCAGCTGGATCCGGACGCGACCATGCGCTTCGACTGGCCGAGCGGGTTCGAAGTGGTGCACGACGTACGCCTGGAAGGCGACGTGGTGGGTTGGCGCGAAGGCACGGGCTGGCGCGTCGGGACTTCGGCGTTGCACGTGCAGGGGACCGACTACGCTGCCGACGTGCGTGGCGGCATGTGGTTCCAGGGCGATGGCACGCGACCGTGGATCGACATCGCGGCGGACCTGGCGGATGCGCCGGTGCCGGTGGCGAAAGGATTCTGGATCCACCACAAGATGCCCAAGACCGCAGTGGACTGGCTCAATGCCGCGCTGGTGGGAGGCACGGTGCGGGAAGGTCGCGCGATCGTCAGTGGCGATCTCGACGACTGGCCGTTCCTCCATCAGAACGGCAGGTTCGAAGCGGTCGCCCACATCGCCGATGGCCAGTTCAAGTTCCAGCCCGAGTGGCCGCAGCTGGACCAGGTCGATGCCGGGATCGCCTTCATCGGCAACGGATTCCAGCTGCAGGGGCGAGGGGCGCTGGCGGGTGTGACGATTCCGGCGTTCCAGGCCGGCATCGCCGATTTCCGCGATGCCGACCTGAAGATCATCGCGCGCACCGAGACCGATGCGGGCAAGCTGCTCGCGCTGCTGCGGCAGAGTCCGCTGCACAAGACCTACGGCGACACGCTCGACCATCTGCAGGCCAAGGGCCCGGTGGCGGCGACGTTCGACCTGCTGCAACCGCTGCACGCGGGTGAGCAGTCGCGCAAGAAGCTGGCCGGCACGGTGGACCTGAAAGGTGCGCAGCTGGCCGAGAAACGCTGGGATCTCGTGTTCGATGACGTGCGTGGCAAGGCGCGCTACGACGATGGCGGGTTCGCCTCGGGTCCGCTGCAGGTCGTGCACGACGGGCAGGCCGGTGTGCTGGGCCTGCGTGCAGGCAGTGGCACGCGCGACCGCACGCAGGCGTTCGAAGCCGACCTGTCCGCGATGGTCGAAGCCGACCGCCTGCTGGACCGCGCGCCCGAGATGGCATGGCTGAAGCCTTACATGGACGGGCGTTCGCAATGGACGGTGGGCGTCAGGATCCCGCGCGTGGCGGCAGGCAAGACGGCTGCACCGACGCAGCTCGATCTGACTTCGGACCTGGTGGGTACGGCCATGACCCTGCCGGCGCCACTGCGCAAGTCTGCCGCCATGCCGCTGGCGACAACCGTGCGTGCGCCGTTGCCGATGGGCAGCGGACAGATCGACGTGGCCTTCGGCAAGGTGCTCGCGCTGCGCGCGCGCGCAAGCAATGGCCGGACCGGTGTGCGCGTGGTGCTGGGCAGCAACGAGGTGAAGGATGCGCCTCCTCCGTCCGGGCTGGTGGCCACCGGACATACCGGTACGCTGGATGCGATGGAGTGGGTGGCGGTGGCGCGCGGCGGCAGTGGTGGAAGCGACAGCCTGCCCCTGCGCCATATCGACGTGACCGCGGAGCGGTTGCTCATGATCGGCGCCTCCTTCCCCGATACGCGCCTGCAGCTCGCCCCCGCGCAACAGGCGCTCGCGGTCTCGCTGGATGGTGAGGCCCTGTCCGGCGCGCTGCTGGTGCCGGATGCCAAGGGTGTGCCGATTGCCGGCAAGCTCGCTCGCGTCCATTGGCGCAAGGCGAGTGCGGGAAGCGTGGCGCGCGCTGATCCGGACATGCGCGCCGCCACGGACGACATCGACCCTGCTGCGATTCCTCCACTGTCGCTCGATATCGACGATCTGCGCTTCGGTGATGCGCGCCTGGGCGCCGCCAAGCTGCGGACGCAGCAACAGGCGGATGGCATGCATGTCGACCCGTTGCAGTTGCGCTCACCGGGGCAGCAGATCGATGTGCGCGGTCAGTGGACCGGTACCGGTGCCGCGGCGCGGACGCACTTTGCCGTGGACGTGAAGAGCGAGAACTTCGGCGAACTGCTCGACGATCTGGGCCTGGGCGACCGTGTGCGCGGAGGCCATGGGCAGATCACCGCCGAGGCCGGCTGGCCGGGCAGTCCGGCGGGCTTCCAGTTGGCCGCGCTGGAAGGCAGCGTGAAGCTTGCCGCGCGCGATGGGCACCTGCTTGAAGTCGAGCCGGGCGCGGGCCGCGTGCTGGGCCTGTTGAGCGTGGCGGAAGTACGTCGCCGCCTGATGCTCGATTTCAGCGACTTCTTCTCCAAGGGCTTTGCGTTCAACCGCGTCGACGGCGACATCCGCCTCACCGGCGGCATGGCGCGCAGCGACAACCTGCTGATCGACGGCCCCGCCGCCGAGATCCTGATCCGCGGCGACACCGACCTGCGGGCCGAACGGTTCGACCAGACCGTGGACGTGAAGCCGAAATCCGCCAACGTGCTCACCGCCGTGGGCGCGGTGGCGGGCGGGCCCATCGGCGCCGCCGTGGGTGCGGTGGCCAACGCCGTGCTGAAGAAGCCGCTGGCGGAAATGGGCGCCAAGACCTACCGCGTCACCGGCCCGTGGAAATCGCCCAAGGTCGAAGTGGTGGGGCGCGAGCAGTCGCGCGTCCGAAGCAACGACCGTACCGACAGCGCCGGCGCTCCCTGAACCCGCCGATCGGCGAGGGCGTCCTTGCCGGCAGCGCTTTTCGTCCCCATTGTGATGACCATGACCCTGCCGATCACGCTCGCCGAAACCCGTCTCCTTCTGCCCGCAGGCCTGGACCCGTCCGGCCTGGATCGCGCCTTCGGCACCCTGCTGGGGCCGGGCATCGATTTCGGCGACCTGTATTTCCAGCATGCCCGCCGCGAGAGCTGGACCGTCGAGGACGGCATCGTCAAGGACGGCGCGCATTCCATCGAACAGGGCGTCGGGGTGCGCGCGATCTCGGGCGAAAAGACCGGCTTCGCCTACTCCGATGACATCAACGCACCGGCCCTGCTGGATGCGGCGAAGTCCGCGCGCGCGATCGCGCGCGATGGCGCTGCGCATTCACCACGCACGCTGGTGCGCAGTGGCGGCCGCGCGCTGTATGCCGGCGATGATCCCATCGATGCGATGGGCAATGATGCGAAGGTCGAGGCATTGCGTGCGGTGGACCGTTTCCTGCGCGCCGCCGACCCGCGCGTGCAGCAGGTCACCGTCAGCCTGTCCGGCGGCATCGACACCGTGCTGGTCGCGCGCAGCGACGGCGTGCTGGCGTCCGACGTGCGTCCGCTGGTGCGCTTGAACGTGCAGGTGATCGTCGAGCAGAACGGACGCCGCGAATCCGGCTACGCCGGCATGGGCGGGCGTTACGGTTATGCAGAACTGTTTGCCGACGGCAAGCCGGAAGACCTCGCGCGCGAGGCATTGCGACAGGCACTGGTGAACCTGGATGCCATCGACGCGCCCGCCGGCGTGATGCCGGTGGTGCTGGGCAGCGGCTGGCCGGGCGTGCTGCTGCACGAAGCGGTCGGGCATGGACTGGAAGGCGACTTCAACCGCAAGGGCACCAGCGTCTACGCGGGCCGCATCGGCCAGCAGGTCGCATCGAAGGGCGTCACCATCGTCGACGACGGCACGCTGCCGGGCCGTCGCGGCTCGCTGAACATCGATGACGAAGGCACGCCGACGAACTGCACCACGCTGATCGAGGACGGTGTGCTGGTGGGTTACATGCAGGACACCCACAACGCACGCCTGATGGGCGTGGCGCCCACCGGCAACGGCCGGCGCGAATCGTTCGCACACCTGCCGATGCCGCGCATGACCAACACCTACATGCGGGCCGGGCAGGACGACCCGGAAGACATGATCCGTTCGGTGAAGAAGGGCCTGTATGCGGTCAACTTCGGCGGCGGCCAGGTCGACATCACCAGTGGCAAATATGTGTTCTCCGCCACCGAGGCCTATCTGATCGAGGATGGCCGCATCACGGCGCCGGTCAAGGGCGCCACGTTGATCGGCAACGGGCCGGAAACCATGCAGAAGGTGAAGATGGTCGGCCACGACCTGGCGCTGGACCAGGGTGTCGGCGTCTGCGGAAAGGATGGCCAGAGCGTGCCGGTGGGCGTGGGCCAGCCGTCATTGCTGATCGAAGGGTTGACGGTGGGTGGGACGAAGGCGTGAACCGGTGGGCGCATGTCCTTCTCCCTTCGGGAGAAGGTGCTCGCAGGGCGGATGAGGGTACGGCGAAGTCCTTGATGCTCACGTCATACGGACTTCGCCGTACCCTCACCCCAACCCCTCTCCCGAGGGGAGAGGGGCTAGAGCGCGTCGTCTTCGTTGCCGTCCTGCGCAGCGCTGGCGTCGGCCAGCAGCTCGCGCACTTCGCGGAACAGTTCGCGGAACGCGCGCGGCGGCTTGTTCTTCGCGCGTTCGTCGTTGGCATTGCGTACAAGTTGCCGAAGCTTCTGCCGGTCGGCCGTGGGGAACTCGTCCAGCAGGTCCGCCAACGCCTCGTCGCCACCGGACAGCAGGCGGTCTCGCCACTGTTCCGCGCGATGCAGCAACGCCGTCTCGCGGCGCGCGGCCTCGCCACCCTCGTCCATCGCATCGCGGATCGCTTCCAGCACTTCGTCGTCCTCGCGCCGCATCTGCTTGGCGAGGAACTGCAGTTGGCGCTTGTGCGCGATATGCGAGGTGATGCGCTGCGTCTCGACGATGTGCGGCATCAGGTCTTCGGGAATCGGCAGGCGCGCCAGTTGCGCGGACGGCAGCGCCACCAGCTTCTCGGCAAGGCTGCGGATCTCCAGCGCCTCGCCCCGTTGCTGGGTGCGGCTGGGGCCGAGGAATTCGCCGGTTTCGGGGTCGCGTCCGCGCATCGTGGAGCCTCTCTTTCGCTTCCGCCGCATCGCGTGGAAGCCTGATCCAATACCGATCCGGCGCCCGGGCGCGGATCACAGGACACAAGGATAAAGCATTGAACGCCACCGCCCTGACTTCCGCCGACGACAGCCTGGCCCGCCTGGAACGCCTGGAGGTGCTGTCGCAGCGTCTTCTCGAACGTGCCAGGGCGCAGGGCGCCACCCAGGCAGAGGTGAGCTGCAGCGAAGAAACCGGGCTCAACGTCAGCGTCCGCCTGGGCGATGTGGAAACCGTGGAGTCCACCCGTGACCGCGGCATCGGCGTGACGGTCTACTTCGGTCAGCGCAAGGGCAGTGCGAGCACGGCCGACCTGCGCGAGGAGAGCCTGGAAGCCACGGTCGCACAGGCCTGCGCCATCGCCCGCTACACCGAGGACGACGAAGCGGCCGGCCTTGCCGATGCCGCGCTGATGGCGCGTCCACAGGCGGATGGCGCGTTCCCCGACCTCGACGTCTGGCATCCCTGGGCGCTCGACATGGACCGTGCCGTGGATCTGGCGTTGGCCTGCGAAGCGGCCGGGCGCGAGGCGGACGCGCGCATCGAGAACTCCGACGGCGCATCCATCGGAAGCGGCGAAAGTCTGTCCGTCTACGCGAATTCGCACGGCTTCATCGGCCGCGAGCGCGATACGCAGCACACCATCGGCTGCGCGCTGATCGCGGGGCAGGGCGATGGGATGCAACGGGATGGCTGGTACAGCACGGCGCTGTCGCACCTGGAACTCGAGGATCCGTCGGCCATCGGCCGCAAGGCCGCCGCGCGGACCGTGGCGCGCCTGCAGCCGCGCTCGCTGGCGACCGGCGAATACCCCGTGCTGTTCTCGGCCGAGGTCGCGCGTTCGCTGATCGGCCACCTGCTGGGCGCCGTTTCCGGCGGCGCACTGTACCGGCGCGCGAGTTTCCTGCTCGATCATGTGGGCCAGCGGATCTTTCCCGACTGGTTCGCTATCGAGGAACTGCCGCTGCTGCCGCATGGCCTGCGCTCGGCAGCATTCGATGCCGAGGGCGTGGCGACGAAGCGTTCGCACCTGATCCGCGATGGCGTGCTTGAGCGCTACGTGCTGGGCAGTTACTCGGCGCGCAAACTGGGCTTGCAGACCACCGGCAATGCCGGCGGCGTGCACAACCTGCAGGTGAAGGCGAACGCGGGAGATTTCGACGACCTGCTCGCCGGCATGCGCACCGGCCTGCTGGTCACCGAGCTGATGGGGCAGGGGGTGAATGCGGTGACGGGCGACTATTCGCGCGGCGCGGCAGGCTTCTGGGTGGAGAACGGCGCGCTCGCGTACCCGGTCGACGGCATCACCATCGCCGGCAATCTCAAGGCCATCTTCGCCGGCATCGAGGCCGTGGGACGCGATGTGGACCGCCGGTCCCATGTCGGCGTCGGGTCGATCCTGGTCGGCCGGATGACCGTGGCGGGCGAATGACACCGGCCGGCGACGAGTGGCCTACGGCGACACCGTTACCCGTTATGCTTGGCATGCGGAGTGCTGCGGGGGTTCGCAGCGCTCGACCGCCCACCTCACCAACCGGGGATCCACCAGATGAGCGAATTCGACAACGTCACCGCACCGCCTCCGCCGCCGGCCGCAGGCGACGCACCGCAGGACCAGCGCACCATGGCGCTGCTGTCCCACCTGCTGGGCATCGTCACCGGGCCGATCGGCGCGCTGATCATCTGGCTGATCAGCAAGGATGACGCCTCCAAGGGCTTCGTTACCGACCAGTCCAAGGAAGCGCTGAACTTCCAGATCACGGTGTTCATCGCGTTCGTGATTTCGTGGATCCTGGCGTTCGTCCTGATCGGCCTGCTGCTGATGCCGCTGATCGGTATCGCCGCGCTGGTGCTGTCGATCATCGGTGGCGTGAAGGCCAACAACGGCGAAGCGTATCGCTACCCGTTCGCGCTGCGCCTGATCAAGTAAAGCGCGCGTACCGTTACATGGAAAAGCCCGGCAATGCCGGGCTTTTTTCTTTGAGCGCCGGCAGGCCCGGCGGGTCAATGCACGCGACGGACCGCCATTTCGCCGAGTGCGTGCAGCGCATCGGCACGCGCGTCATGGCCCACCAGCGCATCGCGCATCGCGGCAGCCAGTTCTTCCAGCTTGGCCTTCGCACCGTCCATGCCCAGCAGTGCGGGATAGGTCGACTTGGCCTGCGCCACATCCTTGCCGGCGGTCTTGCCCAGTTGCTCGGAACTGGCTTCGATGTCGAGGATGTCGTCGCGCACCTGGAACGCCAGCCCCAGCGCGGTGGCGAAATCATCCAGGCGCGCGAGCGTGCCCGTGTCGGCGCCACCGGCCTGCGCGCCCATCCGCACGGCGGCGCGGATCAGCGCGCCGGTCTTCAGTGCGTGCATGCGCTGGAGCGCGTCCAGCGTCTGCTGCGTACCGGTGGCGTCGATGTCCAGTGCCTGCCCGCCGCACATGCCGGCGGCACCGGACGCACGCGACAGCGTGGCCAGCCAGTCCACGCGCAGCAGGGCGGGTGCATCGGCGCACGCCAGGTGCTCGAACGCCAGCGTCTGCAGGGCATCGCCGGCCAGGATGGCGGTGGCTTCGTCGAAGGCGATGTGCACCGTCGGCTTGCCACGACGCAGATCGTCGTCGTCCATCGCCGGCAGGTCGTCATGCACCAGTGAATAGGCGTGGATCAGTTCGACTGCGGCGGCGGGCGCATGCAGCGTGGCTTCATCCGCCTGCAGCAGCGTGCCGCTGGCGTAGACGAGCAAGGCCCGCATGCGCTTGCCGCCCCCGAGCACGGCATGGCGCATGGCGGCGTGCAGGCGCTGAGGCGCCGCATCGGCTGCTGGCAGCACGCGGTCGAGATGGGTCTCCAGGCCCGCCGCCCACGCGGCGAAGCGGGGATCAGCGGCCATCGGGGGCGGGAGCGGGGGCGAATGCTTCGCCGTCCCCGGGCTGTTCCGGATCACTCAACAACCGCACGCGCAGTTCGGCCTGTTCGAGCGCCGCCTGGCATTGCCGGTACAGGCCCACGCCGCGCTCGTAGGCCGCGAGCGATGCTTCCAGGCTCAGGTCGCCGTGTTCCATCTTCTCGACCAGTTGTTCGAGTTCGTCCAGCGACTGCTCGAAGTGGGCGACGGGCGAAGCGTCGGGGGAAGTTTTCTTTGCCATGCCACAAGTGTGGGGATCGGTGGCGGTCAGGTCAACGCGACGCCGATTCAGCCGCGTTGCCAGACGAGGCGGGTGCCTTGCGCGCGCAGCCAGACATCGCATTCCGCCGACAGCGCCACATCGCCCGCCGCCCACAGGCGGTCGCCCTGCCAGATGAGCGGAAGATGCCGGCGTTCCCACGGAGGAATGCCGAGCGACTGCAACACGTCCTTCAGCGCATGCTGGTGCGAACGGCCCGGCAGCGCGATGCGTTCGCCGCCCTGGCGCGCCGTCAGCCGCAGCGGTGGCCCGAAGCCGTGGTGCGGGCCCTCCAGCGACAGCGTGCCGCCATCGGGCAACAGGATCGGCGCCATTCCGTCCCACGGGGTCTGCCAGTGCACCGGCAGGGCGGGGCGCTGCCGTTCGGCATGAAGCAGGCCACGCCAGCGCCGCACGACCGCGCCCTGCCAGGCGAATTCGGCCTGCGCGTCCGCCCGTGACGCCAGCAGGTGCGCCTGGATCTGCGCCACGCCCTCGGCCGGGAGTGGCGGCAGGGAAAGCGTTTCGATCCAGCGTCGAAGCGTGCGTGCACGCTGCGCGGGGCCGGCTGCGCGCAGCGGCGCGACATTCAAGGCGGCGGGATCCGCCGTGGCGGCGGACGCCAGGAGCTGCCCGTCCAGCGGCTCCAGCAGTTCGACGGTTTCCGCGCTGAGCATCGCGCTGCGTGCGAAGGCCGCGTCCGCGTGCGGCCAGCGCTGCCGTAGCAGGGGAAGGATCTCGTGGCGCAGGAAGTTGCGGTCGAAGTCGGTGTGCGCGTTGCTGGGATCCTCGATCCATTCCAGCGCGAATCTCCCGGCATACTCCAGCAGCGCCTCGCGCGGTGTTTCCAGCAGCGGACGCCATTGCCATCCCGGACCAAACGCGCGCCATGGCCGCATGGCCGCCAGTCCATCGGGACCTGAGGCACGCAGTGCGCGCAACAGGAAGGTTTCCGCCTGGTCGTGGCGGTGATGCGCCGTGGCGAGGATGTCGCCGGCATCCATGACAGAGGCGAACACCTGCTGACGCGCGCGTCGTGCGGCGGCTTCGGTTCCCTCGCCGCGCGTGGTATCCACCTGTACATGCCGCACCTGCAGCGGTACGTCCAGCGCGGCGCACAGGGCCGAACAGTGCGCCGCCCACACATCGGCGTCCAACTGCAGGCCATGGTGAACGTGGATTGCCGCAAGCCCGTTGCGACGATGCGATGCGTCGTAGGCCAGCCGGTGCAGCAATGCCGTGGAATCCAGTCCGCCACTCAACGCGACCCATACGCGGTTGTCGGCACGTGCGGGCAACAGGAGCAGGGGTGATGGCGCGGCATCCATGCACGCATGCTAGCGGCGATGCGCGCAGCTTGCAGCACAATGTGATGGGTGTTGCGGTTTTCGCTGTCGTTGACGGGATCTGAACCGGCGCACCTCGACCATGTGCATGCATGCACACGAGGAGCCGCCGTGAATCCTGCTTCCACAGGCACCCGCGACAACGAACGTCAACGCCAGCATGCGCTGGATCGCTATCACGCCGTGGACACCTTGCCCGTCACGGCCTATGACGACCTGGTGGGGCTGGCTGCCATGATCTGCGGCACGCCCATCGCGGTGGTGTCGCTGATCGACCGCGACCGGCAGTGGTTCAAGGCGCGCATCGGCCTGGATGACCATGAAACCACCCGCGACACCGCAGTGTGCGACCACGCCATCCGGCAACCGGACGAACTGCTCGAGATATCCGACTTGAGCGAAGACCAGCGCTTCGCCGGTTTTCCCATCGTCACCGGCGATGTCAAGGCCAGGTTCTACGCCGGTATGCCGCTGGTGGCCGGCACGGGCGAGGCATTGGGCACGGTATGCGTGGTGGACACCCACCCCCGCCGCCTGAGCAACCAGCAGAAGGCTTCGTTGCGGGCGCTGGCACGGATCACTGTCGCACTGCTGGATGCCCATCGCATGCATCACGAAAGCCAGGCGGTCGTGGCGCTGCAGGACGGCAGCGAGGAGGCGTCCGTCGCACGAGGCGAGCCGTGGTGCGTGGCGATCGTGGAAGCACAGGGCATGTCCGAGGCGGCTCGCCGGCTGGGTGAGCGCACGCTGGAAAGGACCCTGCAGGAACTCGCATCCCTCTTCGACGCCTGCGTTCGCCACGACCTTGGCGACCATGTCAGTCGCGTGACCGACAGCGCCGAGTTCGTCGTCCTGCTGAAGGGAGGCAGCACGGAGACGAGGATCGAAGCGCTGCGCAAGGCCGCACAGGCCGCGCGGCAGCGACACGGGATGGAGTTGCTGGTGGGCACGGCGTCGGCTTCTTCGGCCGACGAGGCGTTGTTGCACGTCTACCTGCGCGCGGAGGAAGACCTCAGCCTGCAGAAGGACGCGCTTGCGTATCGTCGCGACGCAGCTTGAGCGGATGCCGGATGCTCATCGGAGTTGCTGCAGGATGACGATGAGCGCGGCGATCCAGCAGGCACCCACGAACAGGCCCAGCACGAGATGCTGGCTGACGCCGGTGCGGTGGAAGTGCCAGCGGTTCACCGCCAGCGCCACCAGCACGGGTAACGCGAAAAGCACGGTGGGCAGCAGCCACCAGGGTAACGAAAGCAGGTCCATGGCCACCTCCTGCGCGTGGATCGGCGATGCGCCGATCGCTGCATGCATCATCGCGTGTCCACCGTCCCTTGGCATTGATCGCGATCAACCGTCCGTCGCCTGATGCGGGCCGGGCTAGTCCTGGAGCGTCGCGAGTTCGCGCTTGGCCACGGCGATCCAGTCCTGTTGCTCGCGGCGGTAGTAGCGTGGCGCCGCGTCGGATCGGTCGAGGATTTCCTGGAACACCTCGCGTGCGCGCACCTGCTCCCCGTGCCGCTTCAGCAGCAGGCCGAAGCGGGCGCGGGCTTCCTCGCCGGGATAGCCCTGCACCACGGCTTCGTACTCGTGGATGGCGGCGGCCGCATCGGCGGTGTCCTCCACGGCGCGCGCATACAGCAGGTGGCCGTCAGCGGACCGGAAACCCGGATTGGCTGCGATCAGCGCATCCAGCGTATCGCGCGCCTTCTGCGCCTCGCCCATGCCGAACTGCGCCTTCGCCAGTCCCAGCATCAGGTCCGGCTCGGTGGCATACAGGCCTTTGAGTGCCTGCTCGTACAGTTCGGCGGCGTGCGTGTAGTCGCCGCTGCGCAGGCTTTCTTCCGCCAGTCGGCGACGGTTCTCCGGCGTGTCCGCGGCCTTCAGCAGCCTGGCTGCGTCGCGGCGGTCGCGCTCGGGATCGATCCGGTTGCGCACGTTGCGCACCGTTCGGCGCGCCGAGGGGTTGTGCCGCAGGTCCGGCAGGATCTCGGCGATGAAGTACACGATCACCGCGATGAACGAGAACACGAGCAGGATGAAGACCCAGTAGAGCGGTCTCCCGGTGCGCACCACGTGCACGCAGCAGACGATCTGGAGGGCGAAGGAGAGCAGGAGGAGTGGACTCATGCGGGTAGCGCGGCGCCGTCGGCGGAGCGTCAAGCATCCGTCATCCACGTGGCCGGCGCCAGCGGGTGGCAGGGAGCGGTTGAGGTTGACCGCCTCCGCCCGCGTGCGGACCCGCGGGTTGTGCGGCATCGGTCACAGCGGCATGGACATGCCTCTGCGACCATGCCGCGTCCCGCCATTGGATGGCGTGCCACCGCATCTCGGGGAGAGAGGCCGTGGCGCCGCCGACGTTCCCCACGCGTCCCCAAGGAATCGGTATCCCGATGCATCGCCCCTGTCCTGCAGTCTTCCTGCATCGCCGAGTGCTGGCGTCACTCGTCGTATTGGCCTCGATGTCGCTGGCGGCTTGCTCCGCACAGCCCGGTGAAGCGCGTGATGCCCCTTTCTGGAGCACCGCACGACCCACTCCGGGATCCCCGCCCGGTCAGGCGCTGGACCAGCAAGCTGCGGCCGTTGCCGCCGAGGCGCAGGCCGCGCCACCCCGGAACATCAATGTCGATCCTGTGCCGCCGGGCCGCTACCGCATCGCCAGCGTGCTGAGCGGGTTGTGCATCGAGATCCGCGAAGGCAGTACCGCCAACGGAGCGCCGCTGGTGCAGTCCGCCTGCGAGGGCACGCTGCACCGGCAGTTCTTCGACATCGCCGAGACGACGGCCGGCCAGTACCGCCTGCGCAACCTGCACACGCAGAAGTCAGCGGACATTCCCGCGGGCTCGGGCGCCGACCATGTCATCGTGCAGCAATGGGACGACAACGGCAGCGGCGCGCAGCGCTTCCGCCTGCAGCGCGTCGACGCCAGCGACCGCTATCGCATCGTCAACGTCAACAGCGGCAAGTGCCTGGGCATCGTGGGTGCGTCGACGATGGCCGGTGCGTCTGTCGAGCAGGTAGCCTGCGCCGCCGTGACCGCGCAGCAATTCCACCTCGGCGCCGGCGAGCCTCAACCGGTGCGGCAGAACGGATCGCAGCCGCTGATCCCACCACCGCGGCCAGTACCGCCTTCTGCGAGTTACCAGCCCTTGCTGTGGCCGGATGATGTGGCGCCCGTGCACTACACGCAGGACGACGGCACGCTGGTCACCCACGTCGGCGGACGCGTGCGCGACCGCCACGCGCGCGAGCCCATCGTCGATGACAGCTACCAGGTCTTCCCGCCCCAGTACTTCGAACGGCGCACGCACGAGATCGTGATCCACGACGATGCGGTGCCCGGCACGTCCGGTGAGCAGCGCATCCTGACCATCGTCGTCAGGCCGCAGCACTACTGGTACGGCACCAATTTCCGCCACGGCTACATCGGCCGCCGCAGCGAGGATCCGCTGGAACCCACTTCGGTCGCGCTCTATGCCGACAACGGCGGCATGAAGCTGTTGCCCGGCGGCATCGCGGCGCAGACGCCGATCGCGAACTACGCGCAACTCGGGCAGGATCCCAACGCCAACTACACCCCGCCGGCCGGCACGCCGGGCAATGCCTTCGTGCTGGTCAAAGAGATCCGCACGGCCGCCAACGACGCCCACCGGCCCTTGCGCAAGGGCGACCTGGTGGAGTTCGAGCTGGGCATCTTCCTGGCGGGCAATCCGGATCTCATCGGTCGCTTCAACTACTACGCCGAGGCGCTCGTCTACCGCGCGGGATCGCACGGCATCGTGTCCTGGTTCCGTGGGCCCGGCTACGGCGTGCAACGTCCGCTGGACTCGCTGGCCATGCCGGCGGAAGCACTCAGCGCCGGGCCGTGGATGACGCTGCACGAGGATACCTCCAGCGAGCCGTTCCGGATGCTGCAGCAGGCCTCGCACAACATCGCCGGCTACAACATGCAGCCATGGGCCGAAGGGCGCCGGCTGATCCATACCTCGTTCGCGAGCGGCCGCCACTCGGAGGAAAGCAACACGGTGTTCGCCGCGCATGCCGGCAAGACCGCCCCGCGCTTCTCGCAGACGCGCTGCGTGGACTGTCATGCGGGCAATGGACGCAGTTCGCCCGTGGTCGGTGCGCCCTTGGACCGGCTGGGCGTGTTCGTCGGCGTGGCCGGCGCAGGCACGCAGGCGCCGGATACGCGCTTCGGCCAGCGCCTGCAGCAGGGCACCTATCGCGAGGCAGGAGCCAACGTGGACGGGCGCGAAGCCGAACTGGTGCTCACCGGCTACACGCAACTGCCAGGCCAGTACGGCGATGGCACCGGCTATGTGCTGCGCCGGCCGAACTACGCCCTGCGCGACCGTGCTGGCCAGCCGCTGGCGTTGCCCAGCGCCTTGTCGGTACGCGTGGCGCCCTCGCTGACAGGGCTGGGCCTGCTGGAAGCAGTGCCCGAACAGCAACTCGAACGTCTGGCGCTGGCGCAACAGGGCGATCCCGACGGCGTGGCCGGCCGGCTGCAGATCGTGGCCGATCCACGTGACGCCGGTGTCAGTCGCGTGGGCCGCTTCGGCTGGAAGGCCGCTGCCGCCACGCTGGAACAGCAGACCTCGCTGGCGTTCAACACCGACATGGGCGTCACTTCGCCGCTGATGTCGTCGCTGGAATGCGCGCGTGGCAGCGAGGGCACGGCCTGCGCACAGGTCAACAGCGGCAGTGCGAAGCTGACCGCAGCCGACATCCACCAGACCACGCTCTACCTGAGCCTGCTGGGCGTGCCTCCGAAACGGGACTTCGACAACCCGCAGGAGCAGGATGCACAGGCACGCGCCCGGCAATTGCGCGTCAAGCGCGGCGCACAACTGTTCGAAGCCGCCCGTTGCAGCACTTGCCATACGCCGGAATTGCGCACGGGCCATCACCGGTTCGCCGAACTGCGTTACCAGACCATCCGCCCGTACAGCGATCTGCTGTTGCACGACATGGGCCCCGGGCTCGCCGACACCTATGTCGAAGGCCGCGCCACCGCACGCGAATGGCGCACGGCACCGCTATGGGGCCTCGGCCTGGCAGCCACGATCGATCCGAATGTCCGCTACCTGCACGACGGCCGCGCAGCGACGCTGGAAGAAGCCGTGCTTTGGCACGGCGGGCAGGGCGCGGCGGCGAAGCAGCGCTTCGAGGCGATGAATGCCGAGGACCGTCGCGCGCTGGTGGAGTTCCTCAGGTCGCTGTGAACCAGCCAGGCTGCACGCATAGAAAAGCGCCGGACAAGCCGGCGCTTTGCTGGTAGGCCAAGCGTGCCGCCTCAGGCGGCTTCGTACGCGCCGTAGCCGCGCAGGCGCTCGTAACGCTTCTGCAGCAGTTGTTCGACCGGCAACTGCTCCAGCGCATCCAGTTCGTTGAGCAGCACGGCCTTCAACCGCACCGCCATCTGGCGTGGGTTGCGGTGCGCGCCGCCGATGGGCTCGCGCACGACCTTGTCGACCAGGCCGAGCCCATGCAGGCGCTTGGCGGTCAGGCCCAGCTGTTCGGCGGCGTCCTTCGCCTTGGCGGCGTCCTTCCACAGGATCGAGGCGCAGCCTTCCGGCGAGATCACCGAATAGGTGCCGTATTCCAGCATCAGCGTGCGGTCGCCCACGCCGATCGCCAGTGCGCCGCCGCTGCCGCCTTCGCCGATCACCGTGCAGATGATCGGGATCTTCAGTTCGGCCATTTCCATCAGGTTGCGCGCGATGGCCTCGGACTGGCCGCGCTCTTCCGCGCCCACGCCGGGATAGGCGCCGGGGGTGTCGATGAAGGTCAGCAGCGGCAGCTTGAAGCGCTCGGCCATCTTCATCAGGCGCAGCGCCTTGCGATAGCCCTCGGGGCGCGGCATGCCGAAGTTGCGTGCGATCTTGCTCTTGGTGTCGCGACCCTTCTGGTGGCCGATGATCATCACGCTGCGGCCGTCGATGCGGCCCAGCCCGCCGACGATGGCGGAATCGTCCGCGAACGCGCGGTCGCCGGCGAGTTCCTGGAACTCGTCGCAGAACACCTTGATGTAGTCCAGCGTGTACGGGCGCGCCGGGTGGCGGGCCAGCTGCGAAACCTGCCACGGAGACAGGTCGCGGAAGATCTGCGCGGTGCGGATGCGCAGCTTGTCCTGCAGCGCGTGCACCTCGGCATCGACATTCACCGCCGGGCCGGTGCTGGCGGTACGCAGGTCCTGGATCTTGGCTTCCAGATCGGCGATGGGCTGTTCGAAATCGAGGTAGTTCGGATTCATCTGCGGGCCAGGGGCCGGAAAGGGGGAAAGTGTAGCCGAAGCGTCCGGACGGTCACGTACGGGGGTGTAGGGCCGTGATGCGGCGCACGCGCTGTATCAGTGGGTCCAGGGCCGATGGAATGCGGGCTTGGCCGTGCGCACGCCGGGCAGGGCGCGCAACGCGTCCAGCAGCTCCGTGTCCACGCGCACGGCCTTCTGGCCGTTGAGGTCCAGCATGCCGGCGATGGCGGACGTGCCCGCGGCCATCAGCAGGTCCAGCCGCAACGGCGTGCCGCCGGGCCGGTGTCGTGAAAGCAGCGCATCGACGCGCTGCCACAGGCCGGGCACGCGCAGGTCCAGGCGCAGTTGCAGGCGTTGCGCGTGCTGCTGACAGAGCTGGGTGTAGTCCCACACCTGGCGGATGCGCAGGCTGTAGCCGCCGCTGAACTCGTCCTCGCGCAGGCCGCCCTTGATGACGAGGACGCGATCACGCGTCAGCAGGGGGCCGAACTCGGCCAGCGCATCGGAGAACGCACTGCATTCGATGCGCCCGCACCCGTCCTCCACCTGCACGAAGACCTGGCTGTCCCCCTTGCGCCGCACTCCGACCACCTGGCCCGCGATCACGCAGGACACTTCGGGCCGCCAGCCTTTCTTCTCGCCCGGCGACTGGTTGGCCCAGATGGCGTCCAGGTTGCCCAGGTCGTTGCCGACCAGTGAGCGCAGGTCTTCGCGATAAGGATCCATCGGATGGCCGCTGAGATAATGTCCCAGCGTCTCGCGCTCACCGTGCAGCAACTGGGTCAGCGGCCATTCGTCGGTTTCGGGCAGGTCGACGTGGATGTCGTCACCGCCGCTGCTGGAGCCGAACATGTCGACGATGCCGGCACTGCGGTTCTTGCTGATCTGGTCGATGGCCTTCAGGACTTCCGGCAACTGCAGCGCCAGCGACGCACGGTTGCGGCCCAGTGCGTCCAGCGCGCCGGCGTTGATCAGTGCTTCCAGCGCGCGCTTGTTGAGCTTCGAGGAATCGACGCGTTTGCAGAAATCCAGCAGGTCGCGGAACGTCCCGCCGTCGCGGCGCGCCTCGACGATGCTCTCGCACACGCCCTGCCCGACGCCCTTCACCGCGCCCAAGCCATAGCGGACCGTGCGGGCGTCGGTGGCGACGAACATGAAATCGGAATGGTTGACGTCCGGCGGCAGCACGGTCAGGCCAAGTCCGCGCGCTTCGTCGAGGAAGCCGACCACCTTGTCGGTCTTGTCCATGTCGGACGACAGCGTGGCCGCCATGAATTCGGCGGGATAGTGCTTCTTCAGCCACGCGGTCTGGTAGGCGACCAGCGAGTACGCGGCGGCGTGCGACTTGTTGAAGCCGTAACCGGCGAACTTCTCCATCAGGTCGAAGATTTCGTCGGCCTTGCGCTCGTCGACACCGCCCTTCGCGGCACCCTCGCGGAAGATCTCGCGGTGCTTGGCCATTTCGGCCGGCACCTTCTTGCCCATCGCCCGGCGCAACAGGTCGGCGCCGCCCAGCGAGTAGCCGCCGACGATCTGCGCCATCTGCATGACCTGCTCCTGGTAGACCATGATGCCGTAGGTCTCTTCCAGCATGGTCCGCGTGCGCGGGTCGGGGTACTCGAACTCCTCGCGGCCGTGCTTGCGCTCGACGAACGACGGGATCATGTCCATCGGGCCGGGGCGGTACAGCGCGTTCAGCGCGATCAGGTCCTCGAAGCGATCGGGCTTGGCTTCCTTCAGTGCGCGGCGCATGCCCGTGGATTCGAACTGGAACACCGAGCCGGTGTTGCCATTGGCGAACACGTCGCGATACACGCTGGCGTCGTCCAGCGGGATCGTGGTGATGTCGACAGGCGGCAGGCCGGCGCGCGCGTGCCGCTGGTTGATCGCCTTCACCGCCCAGTCGATGATCGTCAGCGTGCGCAGGCCCAGGAAGTCGAACTTCACCAGGCCGACCGCTTCCACGTCGTCCTTGTCGAACTGCGTGACCGGATTCTTGCCGCGGCCGTCCTCGTCGTGTTCGGCGAACAGTGGGCAGAAGTCCGACAGCGGCGACGGCGCGATCACCACGCCGCCTGCGTGCTTGCCGGCGTTGCGGGTAAGGTCTTCCAGCTGGCGCGCGAGGTCGATCAGGTCGCGTACGTCGTCTTCGTCGCGGTAGCGGTCGATCAGCTCCTGCGAGGCCGCCTCGCTGCTGCCTTCGCCCATCGCATCCTTCAGCGACACGCCCAGGATGTTCGGGATCAGCTTGGCGACGCCGTCGACTAGGCCGTACGGAAAGCCGAGCACGCGGCCGGCGTCGCGCACCACCGCCTTGGCCGCCATCGTGCCGTAGGTGATGATCTGGCTGACCCGGTCGCGGCCGTACTTGCGTGCGACGTAGTCGATCACTTCGTCGCGCCGGTCCATGCAGAAGTCGATGTCGAAGTCGGGCATCGACACGCGTTCCGGATTGAGGAAGCGCTCGAACAGCAGGCCGTACGGCAACGGGTCCAGGTCGGTGATCTGCAGCGCCCACGCCACCAGCGAGCCGGCACCGGAGCCACGGCCCGGGCCGATCGGGATGCCGTTGTTCTTTCCCCACTGGATGAAGTCGGCCACGATCAGGAAGTAGCCGGGGAACCCCATCTTGCAGATGGTGTCCAGCTCGAAATCCAGCCGCTGCTCGTAATCCTGGCGCGTGTGGCCGGGCGCCAGCGGATTCTTCTCCAAGCGCGCCTTCAGCCCATCGTGCGACTGGCTGCGGATCCAGCTGTCCAGGGTCTCGTCGTCGGGCACCGGATAGGCGGGCAGGAAGTATGTGCCCAGCCGCATCTCGATGTTGCAGCGCTGCGCCAGCGCCAGCGTGTTGTCGATGGCATCCGGCACATCGGCGAACAGTGCGGCCATCTGTTCGCCCGACTTCATGTATTGCTCGGCACTGTAGTCGCGGGGACGCTTGGGGTCGTCCAGGACGCGGCCGGAGGAAATGCACACCCGTGCCTCGTGTGCCTCGAACCCGTCCGGTGACAGGAAGCGCACGTCGTTGCTCGCGATCACGGGCAGGCCGCGCGCACCGGCGGCATGCAGCGCGAACGCATTGAAGGCTTCTTCGCCGTCGCGCTGCGTGCGGGTCAGTTCCAGATGCAGGTCGTCGCCGAAGCTGCGCTGCCAGTCGGCCAGGTGCTGCTCGGCCAGGTCATGGCGCCCTCCTTGCGCCAGGCGCCCCGCCATGCTCTGCCGGCCCATGATGGCGAACAGGCCCTGGTGGTCTGCGCGCAGCCAATCCGGATGGATGGCGACGCCGTCGGTGCGGTGGCCTTCCATCCATGCGCGCGAGAGCAGGCGCGACAGCGAGAGATAGCCGTCGCGGTCGCGGCACAGCAGCGTCACCGGCCACGGCGCATCGCTGCCGTCGGCCACCATCACGTCGGCGCCGGCGATGGGCTTGATGCCCACGCCTTCGGCAGCCTTGTAGAACTTCACCAGAGCAAACAGGTTGTTGCGGTCGGTGACTGCCAGCGCGGGCATGCCCAGCTCGACCGCACGGCTCAGCAGGTTGGGCTGCTTGGCTTTCTTCGGATCGGCGTGGTCCGGTTTCTCGGGCACGCGGATGATCGAATCCGCGAGCGAAAACTCGGTGTGCAGGCGCAGGTGGACGAAACGGGAGGACATGCCGGCTCGGAAGGCTGTCGGGGCAGCGTACCGGCGGCGGTGGGGAGGGGCAAGGCTTGACTTTCCCGGGTCGACGGAATGTGCGCGACAGGGAAAAAGAAGCCGCCCACGGGGACGGCTCAGGGGAAAACCCGAGGGCTCGGGTGGGATGGCCCGCGTACGGATGCGCGGACGACTACCGGATCAGTGGATGCGGAACAGCGGCACCGGTTCCGGCGCATAGCTGCTGTCGCGTACGTGGCGCAGCTGGTGCTCCAGCGCTGCTTCGGCTACGCGCAGGACTTCCCAGTCGGCGCGGGTGAAATGCAGCGCATCACGCGGGCAGCCGCGCAGTTGGGCTTCGAGATTGCGCAGCCGGCGGAAATCCAGGTAACCGGCGGTCTCGTCGGCGATCAGGGTCCAGGTGGCCTCATCCATCGGGATCGCGGTGGGCGCGCCCAGCGTGGCCATCGCCTGCTGCAGGCGGGAGCGCAGGACGGGGTCGCGCGTCCAGTCGCGGTCGGCCAGCATGCAGCGCAGCAGCTGCATGCGTTCGTCGTCGATGGCATGTGCGGTGGAGGGTGGGGAAGGGGAAGACAGGGATGGGGTGGACCGGGTCATGGCAAGCCTCGTAGGGCCGGTTCCGGCGGGGGGCGGAACCGCGTGACCATGCTGCCTGCCTGCACATGCGCGCGCGTCTGCAGGAAGCCATCGTGACCATGGACAGGGTGTCGTCGGTCATGCGCCGCCCGGCGCACCCGCGACTATCGTGGCGCGAGAACGGCCCGCACCGGAGCGAAGCTGTGACGGTGGTGGGGACACGGCCCATGTGCCGCCAGCGCGCGCAGGTGCGCGGGCGTCGGATAGCCCTTGTGCACCGCGAAGCCGTACTGCGGGAAGTCCGCGTGCATCTGCACCATCAGGCGGTCGCGCGACACCTTCGCCAGGATCGACGCCGCCATGATGGCGGGTTCGATCGCGTCGCCGCCGACGAGTGTCTCGGCCATGCAATCGAGGCCTTTCGGGGCGCGGTTGCCGTCGATGCGCACCAGTTCCGGCAGCGGCTGCAGCGCGGCGATGGCGCGACGCATGCCTTCCAGTGTCGCCTGCAGGATGTTGAGGCGATCGATCTCGTCGGGCTCGACGAATACCACCTGCCACGCGAGCGCACGCGCCTGGATCAACGGGAACAGCGCTTCGCGCTTCGCTTCGCTGAGTTGCTTGGAATCGTTGAGGCCAGGGATGGGGCGTGACGCGTCCAGGATCACCGCGGCGACAGCGACCGGCCCCGCAAGCGGTCCGCGGCCAGCTTCATCGACGCCAGCGACCAGGCGGACGTCGGGCATCGGGAACAGCGAGGCTGCGGTCATCGCGCGATGCCCCCTCCTGTAGGAGCGACGTAAGTCGCGACCGCGGGAACGACGTTCACGCAAACCCTTCTTCTGGCAAGCAGGAGTGATGCGGGGGTTTCTACGGTGAGCGATGAAGACGTGGGGGCAGCCATGGTTTGCGGTCGCGACTTACGTCGCTCCTACAGGAGTGCGGATCAGCTCTACCACTGCATCGGCAGCGCGCGCCGACGCATCCTGGCGCAGCTGCTCGTGCAGTCGCAGATAGGTTGGCTGCAGCGAAGCGGCGGCTTCGGGTTCGCGGAACCAGCGCAGCACGGCCTTGGACAGCTGTTCGGGAGTGCAATCGTCCTGCATCAGTTCCGGCGCGATGTCTTCCCCCGCCAGCACGTTGGGCAGCGCATAGCGCTCTACCTTCAGCATCCCGAGGCCCTTGACGATGCGGTAGGTCAGCGGGGCGATGCGGTAGCCCACCACCATCGGCCGCTTGCACAGCATGGCCTCCAGGGTCGCCGTGCCGGAGGCCAGCAGGACGACATCGCTGGCAATCATCGCCTCGCGTGCACGGCCGTCGAGCAGGTGCCAGGCGGGGTCGACGCCTTGCGCGGCGATCTGCGCTTCCAGTGCCTGGCGGCAGGCGGCGTTCGCGGCCGGGATGATGATCTGCAGACCGGGGACTTGCGCGGCCACCCTGCGTGCCGCGTCGAAAAAGGCCGGGCCAAGCCGGCCGATCTCGCCCAGGCGGCTGCCAGGCAGCACGGCCAGGACGGGTGCGTCGGGCGACACGCCGAGTGCGGCGCGCGCGGACGCGCGATCGGGATCCATCGGGATCTCGTCCGCCATCGGATGGCCGACGAAGCGCGCGTCGACGGCGTGACGCGCATAGATCGGCGGCTCCATCGGGAACAGGCAGAGCACACGGTCCGCGCTGTGGCCGATCTTCCCGGCGCGCTTCTCGCGCCACGCCCATACCGAGGGACTGACGTAGTGCACGGTGCGCACGCCACGCATCTTGAGCCAACGTTCGACGCCGAGGTTGAAGTCGGGCGCGTCGATGCCGACGAACACATCGGGCTTCCAGTCCAGCACGCGCTGGCGGAACGCCTTGCGCAGGCGCAACAGGCGCGGCAGGTGGCGCAGCACTTCGGCCAGGCCCATCACGGCGAGCTCGTTCGCATCGAACCAGGTCTCGCAGCCCGCCGCACGCATCGCGTCGCCGCCGATGCCCGCGAACTCGGCACGCGGGAAGCGTTGCTTCAGCACCTCCACGAGCCCCGCACCCAGGCCGTCGCCGGACGCCTCGCCCGCGCACAGCGCGATGCGCAGCGGCCGCGCCGCGGGTGTCGCTCCCATCACCGCTGCAACGGCCGGTCGCCGCTGTCGATGAAGTGCAGCAGCGCCTTCACGTCGTCGCTGGCCTGGGCCTGTTCGGCCAATTGCTGCCTGGCCTCCGCCAGCGGCAGGCCGGCGACGTACAGCGTGCGGTAGGCGCGCTTGATGGCCGCGATGCGGTCGGCGTCGAAGCCGCGCCGCTTGAGGCCCTCGCTGTTGATGCCGCGCGGCCGGCCGGCGGCGTCGCCGGCGACCATGGTGAACGGCGGCACATCGCCGCTCAGCAGCACGCCCATGCCGATGAAGGCATGCGCGCCGACGCGGCAGAACTGGTGCACGCCGGCGAAGCCGCTCATGATCACCCAGTCCTCGACGGTCACGTGGCCCGCCAGCGTGGAGTTGTTGGAGAACACGCAGTGGTTGCCGACGATGCAATCGTGCGCCACGTGCGTATAGGCCAGCAGCATGTTGTCGCTGCCGACGCGGGTGATGCCGCCGCCGGTGCCGGTGCCGCGGTTCAGCGTGACGAACTCGCGCACCTGGTTGCGGTCGCCGATGACCAGTTCGACGCGCTCGCCCTTGAACTTCTTGTCCTGCGGATCGCCACCGATGGCGGCGTGCCCGACGAAAATATTGTCGCGACCGATCCGCGTCGGGCCAGTGACGGTGCAGTGTGGGCCGATCACGGTGCCGTCGCCGATCTCGACCTCGGGGCCGACATAGACGAACGGGCCGATGCGCACGCCTTCGCCCAGCGTCGCGCCGGGATCGACGACCGCGCTGGGATGGATGGCGGTGGGGGCGCTCATCTCAGCGGGTGTCCTCGGCGCACAGCACGTCGGCGCAGGCGACCTGTTCGCCGTTGACCGACGCCACGCCGGTATAGAACGCCATGTTGCGGATCAGTCGCTTCAGGGTGACGTCCAGGTCCAGCCGGTCGCCCGGCACCACCATGCGGGTGAAGCGCGCGTTCTCCACTTTCACCATGTAGAACATGCGGCCAGCGGTATCGCCCTGGTGCGACAACTGGGTCAACAGGCCGCCGGCCTGCGCCAATGCCTCGATGATCAGCACGCCCGGCATGATCGGACGGTCCGGGAAGTGGCCGGTGAAGAAGGGCTCGTTCTGGGTGATGTTCTTGTAGGCCAGCACGCGCTTGTCCTTCTCGAACTCCACCACGCGGTCCACCAGCAGGAACGGGTAACGGTGCGGCAGCAGCTTGCGGATGGTGGCCGAGTCGACGGGCAGTTGCAGGTCCAGGGTCATCAGGTTTCCTTGTCGGCCGCCAGCACGCGTCGTGCCAAGGCGTCCAGTTGCTTGAATCGGGCGGCGTTCTTGCGCCAGGTACGGTTGTCGGTGAGCGGCGTGCCGCTGGAATATTCGCCGGGCTCGGTGATGGAGCTGGTCACCAGCGACATGGCGGTGACCACCACCCGGTCGCAGATTTCCAGATGTCCCAGCACGCCGGCGGCGCCGCCGATCAGGCAGTAGCGGCCGATGCGCGCGCTGCCGGCGGCGGCGCTGCAGCCGGCCATCGCGGTATGCGCGCCGATGCGGACGTTGTGGCCGATCTGGATCTGGTTGTCGAGGCGCACGTCCTCTTCCAGCACCGTGTCATCCAGTGCGCCGCGGTCGATGGTGGTGTTGGCGCCGATCTCGCAGTCGTCGCCGACCACCACGCCGCCCAGCTGCGGCACCTTGATCCAGTGGCCGCTGTCCATCGCCAGTCCGAATCCATCAGCACCGATCACCGCGCCAGGATGGACCAGCACGCGCTGGCCCAGGCGCACGCGCGTGACCAGGGTGACGCGGGCGATCAGCTCGCAGCCGTCGCCCACGAGGCAGTCGTCGCCGATCACGCAACCGGGGCCGATGACGGCACCCTCGCCGATGACGCTGCGCGCACCCACCGTGACGAACGGACCCACATGGGCGCCCGGCGCGATGCGTGCGGTCGGATCGATCACGGCGCTGGAGTGCACTCCGGGCGCACGGTCCGGTTTGCTCTCGAACAGTGCGGCCATCCGGGCGAAGGCGGCGTACGGGTCCTTGGCGATCAGGACGGCGCCGGTGGCGGCATCGGCATCGTCCGCCCGCAGGACGACCAGGCTGGCCCGGCTGTCGGCCAACTGGGCGCGATAGCGGGTATTGGCGAGGAAGGCGAGCTGCCCGGCGTCGGCCCGCGCCAGCGTGGCGACGCCGTGGATGCGGAGGTCCGCATCGCCGCGCAGTTCGAGCGCGAAGCGTTCGGCCAGTTCGCCAGCGGTGAAGGATGGGGAGGTCATAGGGCGCGTAGTTTAGCCCCTGCGGCCCGCGAACCGCTTTCACGGTGGCGTATGGTGGACAGCAGACGGGGGGCTTGCGCCCCCCGTCGAATCGCCCGCATGGGCGCTGGGATCAGAACGCGCCGCCGAAGGTGAACTGCAGGCGTTCCAGCTCGTCGCCGTCTTCCTTCTTGATCGGGAAGGCGTAGCTGATCGAGATCGGGCCCACCGGCGCGCGCCACAGCAGCGAGATACCGGTGGATGCGCGCAGCTCGCCGGCATCGAAGTTGTCCACGCCGTCGAACACGTTGCCGAAGTCGAAGAACGCCGCAACGCGCGCGGCATTGGAGTCGAACAGTTTCGGGAAGATCAGTTCGACCGAGCCGGTGGTCTTCAGCGAACCACCCAGCGGCTGGCCGCGGTAACCGGAGATGACCTCCGATCGCGGGCCCAGGGTGTTGTCGCGGAAGCCGCGCACGGACCGCGTGCCGCCCGCGTAGAAATTCTCGAAGAACGGCAGGCCGGTCGCCACCAGCATCCTGTCCAGCGTGCCGCCATCGGCGCAGGTGCCGTCCGCCGCCGGCGGGGTCGTGGTTCCCTGGCCCGGGATCTGCGGGTCGGAACCGTTGACACGGCAGATGTAGCGGTAGATGTCCGAGCCGTAACTGTCGCCGTAGCCGATCTCGGCGCGGGTGTTCAGCACGAAAGCGGGGCTGAGCGACCAGTACTTCGAGAACTCGTAGTTGAGCTTGTAGTACTCGACGGTGGAGCCCGGGAGCGCGACTTCGGCCGAAATGCGCTGGTAGGTACCGCCCGTGGGCATGAAGTAGTCGTTGCGCGTGTCGCGGGCCCAGCCCAGCTCTGCACGCCAGGCATGGAAGGTGCGCTGGCCGACGGCATCGATGTAGTCGATGATCGCCTGCGGTGTGGAGCCGCCGAAGGTCAGGATTTCGTTGCTGTCGACGCCGAACAGCAGCGAGACGGTATCGTTCTCGGAGATCGGCAGGCCCAGGATGCCCTGTGCCGCAGCGCTGGTGGTGGAGTACTGGGCGGTGTTGAAGTCCGAGTAGTCGAACTCGCGCCACCACAGGTTGTAGCCCAGCGACATGCCTTCGTCGGTGAAGAACGGATTGGTGTAGGAGAACGAATAGCGCTGCAGGTAGTCGCTGCGCTGCGCTTCCACCGACACGCGGTTGCCGCCGCCCAGGAAGTTGTTCTGCGACAACTGGATCGACGTGGTCAGGCCGGACAGCTGCGAATAGCCCAGGCCGAACACGAAGCTGCCCGAGGTGGTTTCCTTCACGTTGAACACCACGTCGACCTGGTCGGTCGTGCCCGGGACGGGCGTGGTTTCCGCTTCCACGGTCTCGAAGTAGCCCAGGCGGCGCAGGCGCACGCGCGAGCGGTCCACGGCCACCTGCGAGAACCAGCTGCCTTCGAACTGGCGCATTTCGCGGCGCAGCACTTCATCCGCCGTGCGCGTGTTGCCCTTGAAGGTGATGCGGCGCACGTTGACGCGCGGCCCGGGCACCACCTGCAGGTTGATCGCGACGGTACGGTTCTCGCGATCGATGGTGGGGATCGGATTCACCTGGGCGAACGCGTAACCGATGTTGCCCAGTGTCGAGGTGATGGTGTCGGATGTCATCTCGAGCAGGATGCGCGAGAAGGTCTGCTCCGGCTTCACGATCACCAGCTTTTCGATTTCTTCCTTCGGCAGCACCGTGTCGCCGGTGACCTTCACGTCGGAGATCTTGTACTGCTCGCCTTCGGTGATGCCGGCGGAGATGAACATGTCGCGCTTGTCGGGGCTGATCGACACCTGGGTGGAGTCGATACTGAAGTCCACGTAGCCACGGTCCAGGTACCAGGAGTTCAGGCGCTCCATGTCGCCCGACAGCTTCTCCTTCGAGTACTGGTCGTCGCGGCGGTACCAGGACAGCCAGGTGCTTTCCTTGGACTCCCAGCTCTCCAGCAGGTCCTCGGCGGGGAACTTCTCGGCGCCGATCACGTTGACGTGCTTGATCTTGGCCGCCTTGCCTTCCTTGACGGCGATGGTCACGTCCACGCGATTGCGGTCGAGCGGGCTGACCGTGGGAGTGATCTCGACGTTGTACTTGCCGCGGTTGTTGTACTGGCGCACCAGTTCCTGGGTGACGCGGTCCAGGCTCAGGCGGTCGAAGGTCTCGCCTTCGGCCAGGCCGATGTCCTTCAGGCCCGTCAGCAGGTCTTCGGTCTTGATGTCCTTGTTGCCGGTGAGGGTCAACTTGTTGATCGCCGGGCGCTCGGTGACGGTCACCACCAGGATGTCGCCCTGGCGGTCCAGCTTCACGTCCTCGAAGAAGCCGGTCTTGTACAGCGCGCGGATCGACTCGGACACGCCGGCCGAAGTGACCTGGTCGCCCCGTTCGATCGGCAGGTAGGTCAGGACGGTACCGGTAGAAATGCGCTGCAGGCCATCGATGCGGATGTCCGTGGCGGTGAAGGACGCGCTGCCCAGCGGTTCGGCCATTGCAGGTGCGGCGGCGGGTTCCGTCGTCTGGGCCAGTGCCGGCATGGCGATGGCCGAAGCCAGGGCGAGGGCAATCAGGCGGCGGGAAGGCAGTCGCGTCATCATTACATCCGGTTGGGGTGGTTCCTGCAGGGCAGGGGTGGATCGCAGGGCCGCGGTCCGGGGTGTCGCCAGGAAGGGACAGGCCGACTTGGAGCGGGCCAGCCCGGAAAAGTTCAGGGGCATCAGGTCACCAGACGCAGGATGTCGTTGTAGAACGCCAGTCCCATCAGGCCCGCCAGCGCGGCCAGGCCCATATATTGTCCAGCCACCATGTGGCGTTCGCTCAAGGGGCTGCCCTTGACCAATTCAATAAGGTAATACAGCAGGTGGCCGCCGTCCAAGACAGGAATCGGCAGCAGGTTGATGATGGCCAGGCTCAGGGACATGGCCGCCAGGAACCAGAGGAACCAATCCGGCCCGCGTTTGGCCGATACGTTGGCGACCTGGGCGATGGTGATGGGGCCCGAAACGTTCTTCAGCGAGGCATCCCCGGTGAGCATCCGGCGGATCATGCCCAGCGAGTCCGCGGTCAGCTTGCCGGTTTCGCGCAGGGCGGCCGGGACGGCGGCGACCGGGCCATAGTGGAGCGTGGCATCGTAGCCGGGCATCTGCACCTTCGCGGGGGGCGCCAGTCCCAGGGCCCAGTAGTCGCCCTGGCCGGCCTCGGGATGCCGGGTCCGGCGCGGCGCCAGTTCGAAGGCCAGGCGCTCACCGGCACGATCGACTTCGATCATGGCCGCGCCTCCGCGTTTGCCCAAGGCGTCGACCTGGGTGGCGATGTCGTTGAAACCATGCACCGGGTGACCGTCCACGGCCGTCACCACGTCGCCGACGTTCAGTACGCCGTCGGCGGCCGAGCCCGGGGTGACCTTGCCGATGATCGCCGGCGCGACCCAATGCCGCCAGACCAGCCCGCTCAGGCCGATGGCGTTCTCCTGGTCGAACCCGACCGGCAGGCGGGACAGTGGCAGCGTGCGGGTCAGTTGGCTGCCGGAGGCGGTTTCCACCTCGACCGGGACGTCATCGCCATCGATGGCGGCCTTGGTGAGCACGATGGAGGCGTCGGCCCAGGTATCGATCTTGCGGTCGCCGATCCGGACGATCCTGTCGCCGCGCATGAAGCCCGCATCGGCGGCGATGCCGCTTACGCCGCCCAGCGTGGCCGAGTAGTCCTGTTTGCCCAGCACGAACATGGCCCACAGCAGGACGATGCAGAGCAGGACGTTCGCCAGCGGGCCGGCGGCGACCACGGCGATGCGCTGCCACACCGACTTGCGGTTGAACGCCTGGTCCTGTTGCGCGGCGGGGACATCGCCCTCGGCCTCGTCCAGCATCTTGACGTAGCCGCCCAGCGGGATGGCGGCGATGGCGAACTCGGTGCCATGGCGGTCGCGGCGCGACCACAGCGGCTTGCCGAAGCCCACGGAAAAACGCAGCACCTTCACGCCGCAGCGGCGCGCCACCCAGTAGTGGCCGAATTCGTGGAACGTGACCAGCACGCCCAGGGCCACGATCATCCACCAGATTGAGCCCAGCACGTCACTCATCGGATGTCGGCGCTCATGGGGAGAGGTGGCCTGCGAGGTTGCGTTCGGTCAGTCGGCGTGCCTGCGCGTCCGCTTCCAGCAGCGCATCCAGCGAATCGGCCGGCGTTGCGGGCAACGCGGCGAGGGCATCCTCGACCAGCGCAGGAATGGATAGGAAACCGATCCGGCCCTGAAGAAAGGCTGAAACTGCGACTTCGTTCGCAGCGTTCAGGACCGCTGGCGCCGTGCCTCCGGCCGTCATTGCGTGCCAGGCCAGCCGCAGGCAGGGAAAGGCATCCAGGTCGGGCGCCTCGAAGTCCAGTCGTGGATGCCGCAACAGGTCCAGGCCCGGCACCCCCGATGCGATCCTTTCCGGCCAGCCCAGTCCCACGGCCAGGGACGTACGCATGTCGGGCAATCCCAACTGCGCCAGCGTGGAACCATCGACGAATTCCACGAGGGAGTGCACCAGACTCTGCGGATGCACCAGCACGTCCAGCCGTTCGCGCTCCACGCCGAACAAGTGATGGGCCTCGATCAGTTCCAGGCCTTTGTTCATCAGGGTCGCCGAATCGACCGAAATCTTCGGGCCCATCGACCATTTGGGATGGGCGACGGCCTGTTCGCGCGAGACGCGGGCCAGATCCCCACGGCTCCATCCGCGGAACGGGCCACCCGACGCCGTCAGTACGATGCGGGCGACTTCGCCCTGAGCCTGTCGTGAACGCAGGCACTGGAAGATCGCGTTGTGCTCGCTGTCGATCGGGATGATCTCGGCACCGGCGGCGTCCGCGGCGGCGGTCATCAGCTCACCGGCGAGGACGAGCGACTCCTTGTTGGCCAGCAGCAGGCGTTTGCCGGCGCGGGCCGCCGCCAGGGTCGACGACAGCCCCGCAGCGCCGACGATGGCAGCTACGACGATGTCGCAGCCGGGGTCGGACACCAGCGCATCCAGGGCCGCGGCGCCGGCGTGTGCGCGGGTCGCCAGCCCGGCGTCGGACAGGCCGTCACGCAAGCGTGCGAACTGGCTTTCGTCGGCGACGACGGCATGGTCGGGCCGATGCAGGGTGCACAGTGCGAGCAACGCCTCCACATTGCAGCCGGCTGAAAGCACGCTGGCGCGGTAGCGGTCGGGATGGCGTGCGACCACATCCAGCGCCGATGCGCCGATGGAGCCGGTCGCGCCGAGGACCGCCACGTTGCGTTGTGCGTGCGCGGCCATGTTCAGAACCCGAAGACTTCCTTGCCCAGCACGAAGATGGGCAGCGCCGCGAGCACACCATCGATGCGATCCAGCACGCCGCCGTGGCCGGGGATCACGTCGCCCGAATCCTTGGCACCGACATGCCGCTTGAGCAGGCTTTCAAACAGGTCGCCGACCACCGAGAACAGCACCGTGAATACCGCCACCAGCAGCACACCGGGCACCTGCGCCAGGTCCACACCGGCGATGAGTGCACCGACGCCCGCCACCAGCATGCCGGCTGCCAGGCCACCGAGCAGCCCTTCGAGCGTCTTGTTGGGGCTGATGCGCGGAGCGAGCTTCCTGCCGAGGAACCAGCGGCCGCCGAAGTGGCGCCCTGCGAAGTACGCGCCACTATCGGCCGCCCAGACGATGGCCAGCGCGACGAACAACCAGATGTGTCCATTCGGCTCGGAGGAGTGGATCAGGCCCAGCGCGCACCAGGCGGGCACCACGGCCAGCGTGCCGGCGGCCAGCTTGAACACGCGCGCCCAGGTCTCGTGATCGGACGCGAAATGGAAGAAGCGCAGCCACAGCAGGGCCAGCAGCCACCACATCGCGCCCACGAGGGCCATCAGGCGCAGGGGGACCAGATCCGTCGATCCGCGCGATGCCCACACCAGCAGCACCATCAGCAGCAGGTTGGCGGTCAGCAGCACGGTGCGCTGCAGGGTGTCGTCTATCTCGGCGAGCTTGAACCACTCCCACAGCCCGACCAGGAACACCAGCGCCGCCAGCATCACCAGCCACGACGTGGGCAGCAGCAGGATCGCGCCGATGGCAAAGGGCGCCATCACCAGCGCTGCGATGACGCGGGTGCGGGTGGCGCTGGGCGTGCTCATGCCGTTGTGTCCTCGTGGGTGCCGCTGGCGATCTGCGCGCTGGTCAGACCGAAGCGGCGCTCGCGCTGCGCGAAGTCGTCCAGGGCGCGCTGCAGCAGCGTCGCGTCCAGGTCGGGCCACAGCACGTCGGTGAACCAGAGTTCGGTATAGGCCAGCTGCCACAGCAGGAAATTGCTGATGCGGTGGTCGCCGCCGGTGCGGATGAAGAGGTCGGGCGGCGGCAGGTCGGCCAGCGCGACATGGGCGCCGAGCGTGGCTTCGTCGATGTCCTCGGGCCGCAGGCGTCCGGCCGCGACTTCGGTGGCCAGCGCACGCGCCGCGTGCGCGATGTCCTGGCGCCCGCCATAGCTCGCCGCGATCACCAGGTGCAGGCGCGTGTTGCCGCGGGTCAGTGCCTCGGCCGCGTCCATGCGTGCGCGGATGTCGGCGGAAAATCGAGCGCGGTCGCCGATGAAGCGCACGCGTACCTCGCGGCGGTGCAGTTCGTCGACTTCGCGGTCCAGCGCGTTGAGGAACAGCTTCATCAGCGCGCCGACTTCTTCCTCGGGGCGACCCCAGTTCTCGCTGGAGAACGCGAACAGGGTCAGCGCGCCGATGCCGCGTTCCAGGCAGAAATCGATGCAGGTGTTGACCGCGCGCGCGCCGGCGCGGTGGCCGATCACGCGCGGGCGGCGGCGGCGTTCGGCCCAGCGCCCGTTGCCGTCCATGATGACGGCCAGGTGGCGGGGCACGGACGCGGGGACGGCAGGGGACATGGCAGTCCTCAGACCGCCATCAGTTCCTGTTCCTTGGCCTTGACCACGTCGTCGACGTCCTTGATGGACTTGTCGGTCAGCTTCTGGATCTCGTCCTCGGTACGACGTTCCTCGTCCTCGGTGATCTGTTTGTCCTTCAACAGGTCCTTGACCTGCTGGTTGGCGTCGCGGCGGATGTTGCGGATCGCCACCTTCGCGTCCTCGCCTTCGCCATGGACGACCTTGGACAGCTCCTTGCGGCGCTCTTCGGTCAGCGCCGGCAGGTTCAGGCGGATGGTGGTGCCGGCGGTATTCGGGGTCAGGCCCAGGTCGGACGCCAGGATGGCCTTCTCGACTGCGCCGACCATCTGCTTTTCCCACGGGGTGATCGTGAGTGAACGGGAGTCGGAGACGGTCACGGTGGCGACCTGGCTCAGTGGCATGTCCGACCCGTAGTAGTTGACCTTCAGGTGCTCGACCAGGGCCGTGGAAGCGCGCCCCGTGCGGACCTTCACCAGCGTGTGGCGGAGCGCCTCGATGCTCTTGGTCATGCGCGCCTGCGCGTCTTTCTTGATGTCGTTGAGCATCGCCCTTTCCGTTGCAAAGCCTGTAAACGACCGATTATAGGGCGATTCGGTGCCGTTGCCGACCTGCCGCGCATGGGTCAGCGGGAATGATGCGGCGCCGCATCGTGCAGGTCGTGGCCGCATGCCCCACCACGTTCGATCTGCAGGGTGGCGTGGTTGATGCCGAAGCGATGGTCCAGCGTGTGCACGGTGGCGTCGATGAAGGCATCGTGGTCGTCCTCCCGCGCACGCACCAGGTGCGCGGTCAGGGCGATCTCATTGGCGCCCAGCGACCAGATGTGCAGGTGGTGCACGGCCGAGACGCCGGGCTGCTCGTGCAGGAAGCGGCGGACGTCGTCCGGGTCCACGCTGGCCGGTACGGCATCCATGGCCGCGTCGAAGCTGGCGCGGAGCAGTCCCCACGACCCGACCGCGACCACGACCGCGATCAGCAGCGCCGTGGCCGGATCCAGCCAGGCCCAGCCCAGCGTGGCCATGCCGACACCAGCCAGTACCGCGGCCAGCGATACGGCGGCGTCGGCCATCAGGTGCAGGAAGGCGCCCCGCTTGTTGAGGTCGTGCGCATGGCCATCCTTCACCAGCCAAGCGGCGCCCAGATTGACCAGAATGCCCAGCGAGGCGACCACGATGACCGGTGTGGCGGGGATTTCGGGCGGTGCGCTGAAACGGCGGACGGCTTCCCAGCCCAGCGCGCCGGAAAAGACCACCAGCAGGACCGCGTTGGCCAGCGGCGACAGCAGGGTGGCGCGTCGCCAGCCGTAGGTGTGGCGTCCGCGCGGCCGCCGCCCGGCCAGGACGGCGGCACCCCAGGCCAGCGCCAACCCGAGCACGTCGCCGAGGTTGTGCAGCGCGTCCGACAGCAGCGCCAGCGAGTTCGTGTGGAAACCGTAGCCCGCCTCGATGGCGGTATAGGCGAGGTTGATCAGGGTGACCCACGCGAAGGTGCGCGTGGTCGATGCCTGCGGATGGGCATGCGCCCCGTGGCCGTGGTGGTGTCCGTGTCCCATGGCGGCTAGGGTGCCCGTGGCAGTAGGCGAACACTATTACAGGGCGACAGCGGGCACGCGAAGCCCCCGACGCCCATGAACGGTCTGTAGGAGCGGGCCATGCCCGCGATGCTCTGCGTAGCGTTGCCAAAGAACATCGCGCCTTTGGAGCGCTCCAGAGGGACGGCGCCGTCAGCTGCGGCCTTTCACCAGCGTGCCCACATGCTCGCCGCGCAGGATGCGCATCAGGTTGCCGGGCACGGACAGGTCGTAGATGCGCAGCGGCACGTCGCTGTCGCGGCACAGGGCGAAGGCGGCCGTGTCCATCACCTGCAGGTCGCGGGCGATGACGTCGTCGTAGGTCAGCTGGTCGTAGCGGACGGCGTCGGCGTGCTTGCTGGGGTCCTTGTCGTAGACGCCGTCCACCTTGGTCGCCTTCAGCAGCAGGTCCGCGCCGATCTCGATCGCGCGCAGGGCGGCGCCGGAGTCGGTGGTGAAGAAGGGATTGCCGGTGCCGGCGGCGAAGATCGCGATGCGACCCTTTTCCAAGTGGCGGATGGCGCGGCGTCGGATGTAGTCCTCGCACACGTCGTTGATCTTGATGGCGCTCATCACGCGGCATTTGGCGCCGAGTTTTTCCAGTGCGTCCTGCATGGCCAGCGCGTTGATGACCGTGGCCAGCATGCCCATCTGGTCGCCGGTAACGCGGTCCATGCCACCGGCGGCCAGGCCCGCGCCGCGGAAGATGTTGCCGCCGCCGATCACCAGGCCCACTTCGGCCCCGGCGTCGCGTGCCTCGATGATCTCGCGGGCGATGCGGGTGATGACGGCCGGGTCGATGCCGTAGTCTTCGGCCCCCATCAGCGCCTCGCCGGACAGTTTGAGCAGGATGCGGCGATAGACGAGGGGAGCGGGCATGGGGTGTTCTCGGCGAGGGGGCAAACGCGGCAATTCTAGCCGAGTGCCCCTCCCTCAGTCGCCGGGTTCGTAGATCGCGTAGAGCTTGCGCGCGGTTTCCAGCACTTCCCACGTACCCGTGAAGCCCGCCGGCACGACGAAGCTCTGTCCGGCCTCCAGCAGGATCTCGCTGCCGTCATCGCCGCGCAGGCGCACGCGCCCGCTGAGCAGGTGGCAGAACTCGTGCTCGGTGTAGTGCACGCGCCAAACACCCGCGCCACCCTCCCAGACCCCGCAGTGGAACTTCGCGTCGTGCGTGGAATACGCATTGGCGACGGCCTGGAGCGGCGAGCCTTCGACCAGGCGTTCGGCGGCGACCGGTGCGCGCGTGGCGTCATCCGGCGTGTGCGATACGGCGACGATGCGGGGCATGGGCGGCACCTGGGAGTGGGCCGCTATGATGGCCCTCCTCCTCGGCAGCCATCAAGAAACGACCATGAGCGTGCGCACCCTGCAGGAATTCCTCGCCTCGTCCCGGGAGAAGGACGCCAGTCCGGAAGCCTTCGAACTGGAGAGTCCGCACCTGTTGGAGGTGCGGCTGGACGGCCTGGTCTGGGCCAAGGCCGGGGCGATGGTCGCGCGCAAGGGTGCGGTCAAGTTCACCCGGCAGGGCGTGCTGGAGCAGGGACTGGGCAACCTGCTGAAGAAGGCCGTCAGCGGCGAAGGCATGCAACTGATGAAGATCGAGGGGCAGGGGCGCGTCTACCTGGCCGATGCCGGCAAACGGATCACGCTGCTGCGGCTGGCGGGCGAAGCCATCTTCGTCAATGGCAACGATGTGCTGGCGGTCGAATCGGGCATCGAAAGCCGGATCACGATGATGCGCAAGGTGGCCGGGATGTTGTCGGGCGGGCTGTTCAACGTGCGACTGAGCGGACACGGCATCGTCGCCATCACGTCGCACTACGAACCCCTTACGCTGCCGGTGAATGCGCAGACCGGCCCCGTGTTCACCGACCCCAATGCCACCGTGGCTTGGTCGGGCGGGCTGACGCCGGAAATCATCACCGATATTTCGCTCGGCACCCTGCTGGGGCGCGGGTCGGGCGAGAGCATCCAGTTGCGTTTCGCGGGTGACGGCTGGGTGGTGGTACAGCCTTACGAAGAAGTGGCGCTGCAGCCGAGGCAGTAGCCACCCCGCCCCTCAGGGCGCGATGGCACCTACCGATACCCGGTTGCGCCCTTCGCGCTTGGCGCCATACAGCGCCTCATCCGCCGCACGGAGCAGGTCGTCGACGTGACGGAACTGTTCCAGTGCGCCCTGGGTCGCCAGGCCTGCGGAGAAGGTGATGTGCAGTGGCTTTCCGTCGACATCGGCCATCGCGACGTCGGCCACTTCCGACAGGATGCGCCGCACGACCTGGGCGGCAGCCTCTTCGCCGATGCCGGGCAACACCACCAGGAACTCCTCGCCACCGTAGCGGGCGACGATGTCGCTGCTGCGCACCTGGCGCATCAGCGCCTTGGCGAAATTGCGCAGCACTTCATCGCCGACCAGGTGCCCCCAGCGATCATTGACCTGCTTGAAGTCGTCCAGGTCGATGAAGGCGATCGACAGCGGCCAGCCATGCCGCGTGGCGGTGTCGAACTCCTTCTCGAGAACTTCTTCCAGCTGGCTGCGGTTGTACGCGCCAGTCAAGGGGTCGCGCCGCACCTCCTCCTCCAGCCGGCGCGCACGGTCTTCGTGCTCGTTGGCTTCCTTGCGGGCACGCGCCGCGTCCTGGATTTCGCGCAGGTTGCGCACGACCAGCAGCTCGCGCGCATGGTCCAGCAAGGCCTGGATGCGGGCGGGCGCTGCGGGCGGCACGTCGAACATCGCGTAGACCTCGGGCAACGCGGCGAGCATTTCCTCTGTCGTGGCGAGGAATGCCGGGTAATCCATCCCGAGCCGCGTCGCCGCCTGCATGGCGGCGTGGCGATGGGCTTCCTCCGTCCGTGCCTCGTCCATGCCGGCCAGCCAGATGTCGGCCACGTGGCCGGACACGGCCACGCAGGCATTGAACGTACTGTCCGACGCCGACATTTCGCTCTCGATGATCGCTTCTCTCAGCAGCGCGGGCAGGTTCCATTGACGGGCCAGCCAGCCCCCTATCGTGGCGTGGTCGCACCCCAGCCAGTCGCGCTCGGCCGCCAGCAGTTCGGCGTTGCCGGTGGTGCGTTCGATCAGCCGCGCATAGTCGTCGCCGAGGACTTCCAGCAGGGCCAGCATCCCGATGTCCTGCAGCAGGCCGGCCAGCATCAGCTCTTCTGCCTTGCGCACGCCGGCGTGCTGGCCCAGTACGCGACTGGCCAGTGCGGCGATCACGCTGCGCCGCCAGACGCGTTCCTGCGCGACCGGGTGGCTGCCGCTGCGGCAGTGGGCAAGCGAGAACCCCAGTGCCAAGGTCAGCGTGGCATTGAGGCCCAGCACCGTCAGTGCCTGGGAAAGGTTTTCCACCCGGCGGCGGCTGGCGTAGAGCGGAGAGTTCGCGATGCGCAGCATGCGCGCACTCAGTGCCGCGTCCAGGCCGATCGTGTCGGCGGCCGTCGCCATTACCACGTCGGGATCCTGGGCAAGCTCGATGATCCGCACTGCAACGCCGGGCGGGCTGGGCAGGTTGCGGCAGTTCAGCAACTGGGCTTCGAGTTCGGGACGCATCCGGGTGCGGGCCACGCAGGTGGGAATTGCAGGCAGGATGCCGGCAATGCGCGACGAAGTGTCACGTTTGAAACCAGTTTCGGCACGGGACGTGCAAACTTGAGTCGTGTTCGACGAACGGTCGTGGCGTGCACAGCGCGGCATCCGCCCCGCGATCTTTGCAGGCAACAAAAAAGCCGCGGTTCCCCGCGGCTTTTCCGTCGAAGCGGAGCGGAAAGGCTTACGCCAGGCCGGCCTGCTTCATGACTTCGGCGGCGTAGTCTTCCACCACCTTCTCGATGCCTTCGCCGACCACCAGGCGCTGGAAGCCGACCACGTCGGCGCTGGCGGCCTTGACCACCTGCTCGACCGACTTGTCGCTGTCCAGCACGTACGGCTGGCCGTACAGCGTCACTTCGTTGACGATCTTGTTGATCTTGCCGGAGATGATCTTCTCCAGGATGTCGGCCGGCTTGGCCTTGTCCTTGTCCGACATCTTCGCCAGCTCGATTTCCTTTTCCTTCGCGACGAACTCGGCCGGCACGTCGGCGGCCTTGTTGTGCGGCGGATTCATCGCGGCGATGTGCATCGCCAGGCCACGGGCCAGTTCGGCATCGCCGCCCTTGACCTCGACCAGCACGCCGATCTTGCCGCCGTGCACGTAGGCCGCGACGTTGTTGGCGCTGTCGATCGACACCAGGCGACGGATCTGCATGTTCTCGCCCAGCTTGGCGATGGCGGCGGCGCGGGCTTCCTCGACGGTCTCGCCCGAAGCCAGCTTGGCGCTCTTCAGCGCTTCGACGTCGGCGGCGCCGGAGGTCAGCGCAGCCTGCGCGATGGCGTCGGTGAAGGCGATGAAGTTGGCGTCCTTGGCGACGAAGTCGGTCTCGGAGTTGATCTCGACCAGCACGGCCTTGCCGCCATCCTGGGCCACGGCCACGCGGCCTTCGGCGGTGACGCGGTCGGCCTTCTTGTCGGCCTTGGCCAGGCCCGACTTGCGCAGCCACTCGGCCGCGGCGTCGATGTCGGCGTTGTTCTCGGTGAGCGCCTTCTTGCACTCCATCATGCCGGCGCCGGTGCGCTCGCGCAGTTCCTTGACCAGGGAAGCGGTGATTTCCACGGGATTACCTCTATTTGGATTGGCAAAGCCCCTCTCCCGTCGGGAGAGGGGTTGGGGTGAGGGTGCGGTGGAGTCGCGATGCATGCAGCGTCGACGTGCTCCGTACCCTCATCCACCCTTCGGGCACCTTCTCCCGAGGGGAGAAGGAAGAACATGGACCGCCGCGCAGCATGGCGCGGCGGCGTTGCAGCCGGATTACTCGGCGGCGGCTTCGTCGGACTTCTTGCCGGCGGCCTTCTTGGCCGGGGCGCGACGGGCACCCTTGTCGTCGCCGCCTTCGGCGAACTCTTCCTCGCGCACGCTGGCGGCGTTCGGCTGGGCGGCCTTGCCTTCCAGCACGGCGTCGGCGGCGGCACGGGCGTACAGCTGCACGGCGCGGATGGCGTCGTCGTTGCCGGGGATGGCGTAGTCGACCAGGGCCGGGTCGTAGTTCGAGTCGACCACCGCGATCACCGGGATGCCGAGCTTCTTGGCTTCCTTGATGGCGATGTCTTCATGGCCGATGTCGATGACGAACAGCGCGTCCGGCAGACGGTTCATTTCCTTGATGCCGCCCAGCGAGGCCAGCAGCTTCTCGCGCTCGCGGCGCAGGCCCAGCACTTCGTGCTTGACCAGCTTCTCGAACGTGCCGTCGGTTTCGGCGGCTTCCAGTTCCTTCAGGCGGGCGACCGACTTCTTCACGGTGGCGAAGTTGGTCAGCGTGCCGCCCAGCCAGCGCTGGGTCATGAACGGCATGCCGCAACGCTCGGCTTCTTCCTTCACGGCCTCGCGCGCGCTGCGCTTGGTGCCCAGGAACAGGATGGTGCCGCGCTTCTGCGCGACGCCCGAGATGAAGTTCATCGCGTCGTTGAACAGCGGAACGGTCTTCTCGAGGTTGATGATGTGGATCTTGCCGCGGGCACCGAAGATGTACGGCGCCATCTTGGGGTTCCAGTAACGGGTCTGGTGGCCGAAATGGACGCCGGCTTCCAGCATCTGGCGCATGGTGACTTGGGGCATTGCAATGACTCCATCGAAGGGGAACCCACCGTCCGGTTCTATGGAGGACGGCGCCGGTGAGGGCGGGGTTCCGGGGTTGGGCCTCCCTGCGGCTTCCGTGTCCGAACCCTTCAGCGAAGGGCACCCCGGCACGGGTTGGGGCAGCAGGTGTGGATTCGTCGGTGTCGCCCGACGTGGGCGGTCCGGCCGGGCGGACCCGGACGCGAAGCCGCGGGAGTATAGCGGTGTTGCCCCCGCTGCCGCAAACCAAGCTTGCCTGGCCGGAGCGGGCGCCCGGTCCGGGCCGTTCAGCCCGGGCGCCAAATGGGGGATAATCGGCCAATGGCCATCCAGCTCAAGACTCCCGAAGACCTCGCCCAGATGCGCATCGCCGGCCGACTGGCCGCCGAAGTGCTGCAGGTGGTCGCCCCGCACGTGAAGCCCGGCGTCACCACCGCCGAACTGGACCGCATCTGCCACGATCACATCGTCAACGTGCAGAAAGCCATCCCGGCCAACGTGGGCTACAAGGGCTTCCCGGCCACGGTCTGCACCTCGGTCAACAATGTCATCTGCCACGGCATCCCCAGTGAAGGGAAGGTGCTGAAGGACGGCGACATCCTCAATATCGACGTCACCGTCATCAAGGATGGCTGGCACGGCGACACCAGCCGCATGTACGTCGTCGGCACCCCGTCGGTGATGGCGAAGCGGCTGGTGGACACCACCCGCGAAGCCATGTTCCGCGGCATCCGCGCGGTGAAGCCGGGCGCCACCCTGGGTGACGTGGGCCACGCGATCCAGCAGTACGCCGAAGCCGAACGCTTCAGCGTGGTGCGCGAGTACTGCGGCCACGGCATCGGCAAGGTCTACCACGACGAGCCTCAGGTGCTGCACTACGGCCGCCCCGGCGAGGGCGTGGTGCTGAAGCCCGGCATGACCTTCACGATCGAACCGATGATCAACGAGGGCGCGCGCCACACCCGCGTGCTGCCCGACGGCTGGACCGTGGTCACCAAGGACCGCAAGCTGTCCGCGCAGTGGGAGCACACCGTCGCGGTGACCGAGGACGGCGTCGAGATCCTCACCCGCGTGCCGGGCGACGACAACGACCTGTGAGCAGCCCTCCAGCCGCGAACGGACATGCGACGCGGCTTCCGGACATCGGCCCGGACGTCGCCGATGATGCGGCCTGGTCGGCGGCGGCGCGCGCGTCGCTGGGCCACACCGACGCGCGGCTGGACAAGCGCTTCGACCAGGACGATGGCATGGACCGCATCCTCGCGCTGCGCGCGCGGGCGGTCGACCACCTGCTGAAGGACGCCTGGCTGCGCTGCATTCCGCCGGATGCGCCGATGGCGCTGTTCGCGGTCGGCGGGTACGGCCGCGGCGAACTGTTCCCGCATTCTGACGTCGACGTGCTGGTGCTGGCCGCGCCGGACGTGCAGCAGGCCCATCATGGTGCGGTGGCGCGCCTGTTCGCCCTGCTGTGGGATGCCGGCCTGCCGATCAGCCACAGCGTGCGCTCGGCGGCCGAATGCACTGCGGCGGCGGCGGCCGACCAGAGCGTGCTGACTGCGCTGATTGAAGAGCGGCTGATCGTCGGCGAACCGGTCGACGAAGGCCTGCTGATCGATGCCATCGGCCCTGCGCGGGTCTGGCCGCCACGGGATTTCTTCGTCGCCAAGCGCGAGGAACTGCGCATCCGCCATGCCCGGTTCGGCGACACATCCGACAACCTGGAACCCAACATCAAGGAAGGCCCCGGCGGCCTGCGCGATCTGCATACGCTGGGGTGGATGGCGCTGCGTACGTTCGGCGTGCGCGACCTGGAGGCTCTGGTCGGCCTGGGCCACCTGGGGCCCGACGAAGCCGCCGCACTGGCACGCGAGCGACGCGCGCTGGGGCGCCTGCGTTATGGTCTGCACCGCGTGGCGAACCGGCCGGAAGAACGCCTGCGGTTCGATTACCAGAAGACACTTGCGCAGCGACTGGGCTTCGCCGACGACGCGGAGAGCCTTGGCGTCGAGAAGATGATGCAGGGTTTCTACCGCAGCGCGGCGATCGTGCGGCGCATCAGCGACCGCCTGCTGCAACGCTTCGAAGAGCAGTTCGACGGCGAGGCATTGCCCGAACCGCTGGACGGACACTTCGCCCTGCGTCGCGGCTACCTCGCCGCGCGCGATGGCGACTGGCCAACGGAGGACGTTGGCCGGGTGTTCGCGCTGTTCGCGGTATGGGCTGCCCATCCGCAGGTGCGCGGCCTGCATTCGCGCACCGCGCGTGCGCTGGCCGAGTCGCTGCCGAAGCTGTCCGCCTATCCCGCCGCGACGCGCGAGCAGCGCGACGCGTTCATGGCCCTGCTGCGCGGTCCGCGCGCGGTGGAAACGCTGACCCGCATGGCGCGCCTGGGCGTGCTGGGGCAATGGATCCCCGCGTTCGCGCGCGTATCCGGGCGCATGCAGTTCGACCTGTTCCACGTCTACACCGTCGACCAGCACACGCTGATGGTGCTGCGGAACATCGCCGCGTTCGCCGCCGGGCGCGCGGATGATCGCTTCTCCATCGCGCACGAAGTGTGGCCCCGCCTGCGCAAGCCGGAACTGCTGCTGCTGGCGGGCCTGTTCCATGACATCGCCAAGGGCCGTGGTGGCGACCATTCGGAACTGGGCGCGGTCGATGCGCGTGAATTCTGTTCCGCCCACGGACTCAGCGATGCGGACACCGCACTGGTGGCGTGGCTGGTGGAACAGCACCTGCGCATGTCGGTGACGGCGCAGAAGCAGGACATCTCCGATCCGGACGTCATCCATGCCTTCGCCGCGCTGGTCGAGGACCGCGAGCGCCTGGACTACCTGTACCTGCTGACCTGTGCGGACATCGCCGGCACCAGCCCCAAACTGTGGAACGCCTGGAAGGACCGGTTGCTGGCGGATCTGTATTTCGCCGCGCGCCGCGTGCTGCGCGAAGGTCTGGAGAATCCGGTGGCGCTGGACGAGCGGCTGGACGAAGCCCGTGGCAGCGTGCGCGCGCTGCTGGAGGTGCAGGGCATGTCGGCCGCGCAGGCGGATGCGCTGTTCGCCGTCATGCCCGAAGAGAGCTTCCTGCGCTTCCGCCCCGAGCAGTTGGCGTGGCAGGCCCATGCCATCCGTGGCGCCACTGCCGGCGAGACGCGGGTGCGTGCGCGCCGCATCGCCGACGATGCCGATGCGATGGAAGTGTTCGTCCATTCGCCCGACCGCGACGGCCTGTTCGCCGCCATCCTCGCCACCCTGGACCGCATGGGGTTCGCCATCCACCAGGCGCGCGTGCTGGTGGGGCCGCAGGGCGCGGTCTACGACACCTTCGAAGTGCTGCCCGCCGATGCGTATGCGCCACGCGATCCCGCTGACATCGAGCACACGCTCGGCGAGGCGCTGGCGCGACCGCTCGACAGCGTGCGCACGTCGCGGCGCGCAGTGCCACGCCAGCTCAGGCACTTCCGTTTCGCGCCGCGCATCGAGTTCGGCACCACGCCCGACGGGCGCCGCACCATCCTCGGTCTGGTCGCGCCCGATCGCCCGGGGCTGCTGTCCGACGTGGCCCAGGTGCTGCGCCGGCAAGGCCTGCGCGTACACGACGCACGCATCGCCACGTTCGGCGAACGCGCGGAGGACGTGTTCCAGATCACCGACGAGCACGACCAGCCACTTACCGACATTTCCTTGCAGGATGCGCTGCGCGATGCGCTGCGTGCCGGCATGGACACCCCCACCTGAGACCCGATCATCCGGCAGACCTTTCGATGACCCGCAAAGCCACCAAGAACGAAGAACTGAAGTCCACCATCGAGAGCGCGTTCGAGCGCCGCGCCGAGCTGACGCCGGCCGAGATCGAGGGGTCCACCCGGGCGGCCATCGAACTGGCCATCGAGGGCCTGGAGAGCGGGAAACTGCGCGTGGCCGAGCCCGACGGCAAGGGGGGCTGGAAGGTCAACGAATGGCTGAAGAAGGCCGTACTGCTGTATTTCCGCGTCAACGAGATGGAGCTGGTCGAAGCCTATCCCGCGCCGTTCTGGGACAAGGTCGAGGCGCGCTTTGGCACGTTCGACGAGAACGATTTCCGCAAGCTCGGCGTGCGCGTCGTCCCGGGTGCGATCGCGCGCCGCGGCACGTACTTCGGCAAGGACGTGGTGCTGATGCCCAGCTTCGTCAACATCGGTGCGTACGTGGGTGAAGGCACGATGGTCGACACCTGGGCGACCGTCGGCTCCTGCGCGCAGATCGGCAAGCACTGTCATCTGTCCGGCGGTGCCGGCATCGGCGGCGTGCTGGAACCGCTGCAGGCCAGCCCGACGATCATCGAGGACCATTGCTTCATCGGCGCGCGTTCGGAAGTCGTCGAAGGCGTGGTGATCGGCCATCACAGCGTGATCGGCATGGGCGTGTTCATCGGCCAGTCGACGCGCATCTACAACCGCGCCACGAAAGAGATCACCTACGGCTACGTGCCGCCGGGCAGCGTGGTGGTCTCCGGCTCGCTGCCGGCCGCCGACGGTTCGCACTCCCTGTACTGCGCGGTGATCGTCAAGCAGGTCGACGAGAAGACGCGCAGCAAGACCAGCGTCAACGAGCTTCTGCGCGGGCTGGCGGACTGACGCGTCCATGCCCGGTTGGGCGGCATCTCATCGCTGCGCGCTGTCTCGCGTCGATACCCGATCGGCGTTCTTTCGAGGCGCGTTGAGCGAGGGCAGAATCAAGATGGGTCCCGGCGTGCGCTGGGACGACGGCTCACGATATTGCGGAATCGAGCACACATGACCACGCTTTATGGTTTGAAGAACTGCGACACCTGCGGGAAGGCGACGAAGTGGCTGGACCGCTTCGGCATCGCGTACGAATTCATCGACTACCGCGACAACCGGCAGTCGCCCGAGACCCTGAAGGACTGGGCGGGGAAAGCAGGTGGCTGGGACGCGCTCATCAACAAGTCGTCGACGACCTGGCGGCAATTGCCGGAGAACCGCAAGTCGCCAGGATCGGATGCGGAGTGGAAATTGCTGCTGAAAGAATACCCGCAGCTGATCCGCCGCCCGGTGATCATCACCGGTGAAGGCGGGTTTTCACAGGGCTTCAGCGACAATGGCTTCAAGAAGATCTTCGGAGCCGGCGCATGAGCGATGTCGTCGAACTGTCCAGCGAGCTGATCCGTCGCCATTCGGTGACGCCCGATGACGCCGGTTGCCAGCAGGTGCTCGCGACACGCCTCGGCCAATGGGGCTTCCATTGCGAACACCTGCGCTTTGGCGACACCGACAACCTGTGGGCCACGCACGGAACCGGCTCACCGGTGCTGGTGCTGCTCGGACATACCGATGTGGTGCCGCCCGGCCCGCTGGATGCGTGGACCAGCGATCCCTTTGTGCCGACGGTGCGCGACGGGGTGCTCTACGGCCGCGGTACGGCCGACATGAAATGCAGCCTGGCGGCGTGCACGATCGCGCTGGAGCGTTTCGTCGACGCGCACCCGGACCATCCCGGGACGGTTGCGCTGCTGGTGACCTCGGACGAGGAAGGCGACGCGCACGATGGCGTAAAGAAGGTAGCCGCGCTGTTCCGGGAGCGTGGCCAGAAGATCGACTGGTGCATCACCGGCGAACCCTCGTCCAAGGAGGTCCTGGGCGACCTGCTGCGCGTGGGGCGCCGCGGCACGTTGACCGCGACGCTGACCGTGCGCGGTGTGCAGGGCCATGTGGCGTATCCGCACAAAGCTCTCAACCCCATCCACAAGGCGCTGCCGGCGCTGGACGAGCTGGCGGCGCGGCAGTGGGACGAAGGCTACGAAACCTTCCCGCCGACCAGCCTGCAGATTTCCAACATCCATTCCGGTACCGGCGCCAGCAATGTCATCCCGGGCGAGTTGCAGGTGGTGTTCAACCTGCGCTTCAATCCCAGCTGGACAGCGGAACGGCTGGAGCAGGAGATCGAGGGCATCTTCCGTCGCCACGGCGTGGACTACAGCCTCCAGTGGCTGCGCGGCGGCGAGCCGTTCTACACGCCGGAGGGCCACCTGCGCGCCACCGCGCGCGCGGTGCTGGGCGAATTCGCTGGTGCGCCGCCGGAGGAGAGCACGGCCGGCGGCACGTCCGATGCGCGCTTCATCGCACCGCTGGGTGCGGAATGCATCGAGGTGGGACCGGTCAACGCCAGCATCCACAAGGTCGACGAAAACATCCGCGTGACGGATCTCGATGCGCTGCCCGGCCTTTACCAGAAGCTGCTTGAGCGGCTGATGCTGCCGGTTCGCGCTGCTTTGTAGGAGCGCCCTGGGGCGCGATGCCTTTCACGCCTGTTCCTCTGAAACATCGCGCCCGAGGGCGCTCCTACAGGGATCTTGGTGGTTGCAGGTGCAACTTTTGCGGGGCTTGCCAAGCGCTGGCCTGAGCGGTTACGGTCGCCCCATGCCCTGCCGCACCTACATCAATAACAACCGCAACAACCTGCGCCCGAACAACGGGACGCGGGCGATGCGGCTCTGCGACTAGGCAAGAAAGACCTGCCGGATTCCAGAAACCCGCATCGCAAGATGCGGGTTTCCTCGTTTCAGGCCCCCGATTCCGAACCCCACCCAGGAGCTTCCACCCATGTGTTCCATCTTCGGCATCTTCGGGCTGCAGCCCGGCGACGACGTCCAGGCCCTGCGACGGCAGTCGCTGGAACTCTCGCAGAAGCAGCGCCACCGCGGCCCCGACTGGAGTGGCGTGTATCACGACCATGGCGCCATCCTGGTGCACGAGCGCCTGGCCATTGTCGATCCGGCCGGTGGCTCGCAGCCGCTGCGCTCGGCGGACGGCGAGCTGGTGCTGGCGGTCAACGGCGAGATCTACAACCATCGCGAACTGAAGGCGGAACTGACGCAGGACTACGCGTTCCAGACGGGCTCGGACTGCGAGGTCATCAATGCGCTGTATCGCGAGGACGAACCTGCCTCCTTCCTCAACCGCCTCAACGGCATCTTCGCGTTCGCGCTGTGGGATCGGGCGAAAGGGCAGGCCTTGATCGCGCGCGACCCGCTGGGCGTCTGCCCGCTGTACTGGGGACACGACCGCGAAGGCCGCCTGTGCGTGGCCTCGGAGATGAAGGCGCTGGCGCCGATCTGCGCGGACGTGGCGCAGTTTCCGCCGGGCCACTACTACGACACCACCAGCAGGACGCTGGTGAAGTACTACGAGAAGCCGTGGCGCGACTATGCCGCCGTGGAAGGCGTGGAGCTGGCCAAGCAGGAACTGCGCGAAGCCTTCGAGCGCGCCGTGCATCGCCAGCTGATGACCGATGTGCCCTACGGCGTGTTGCTGTCCGGTGGCCTGGATTCCTCGCTGGTCGCGGCGGTCGCGGCGCGTTATGCGCGGCACCGCATCGAGGACAACGACACGACCGAAGCCTGGTGGCCGCGGCTGCACTCGTTCGCCATCGGGTTGGAAGGGTCGCCCGACCTGGCGGCGGCGGAGGTCGCGGCGAAGGCATTGGGCACCGTGCACCACGGCTTCACGTACACGTTCCAGGAAGGTCTCGATGCGATTCCGGAAGTGATCCGCCACATCGAAACCTACGATGTCACCACCATCCGTGCGTCAACGCCGATGTACCTGCTGGCCCGTCGCATCAAGGCGATGGGCGTGAAAATGGTGCTGTCGGGCGAGGGCAGCGATGAGATCTTCGGTGGCTACCTGTATTTCCACAAGGCACCGAACGCACGCGAATTCCACGAGGAGCTGGTGCGCAAGCTGGACGCGCTGCACAACTACGATTGCCTGCGCGCCAACAAGTCGATGATGGCCTGGGGCGTGGAGCCGCGCGTGCCGTTCCTCGACGTGGAGTTCCTCGATGTGGCGATGAAGATGGATGCCCTGCACAAGATGATCGACAAGGGCAGTGCCGGCGCACAGCGGATGGAAAAGGGCGTATTGCGCGAGGCGTTCGAGGGCTATCTGCCGGAGTCGATCCTGTGGCGGCAGAAAGAGCAGTTCAGTGACGGCGTCGGCTACGGCTGGATCGACGGGCTGAAGGCACATGCGGAAGCACAGGTCAGCGATCGTGAACTGGCGGCGGCCGACAAGCGCTTCCCGGTCAACCCGCCGCAGACCAAGGAGGCGTACTTCTATCGCACGCTGTTCGAGCAGCACTACCCCGGGCAGGCTTGTGCGGAGACGGTGCCGGGCGGAAAGTCGATCGCGTGCTCGTCGCCGGCCGCCATCGCCTGGGACGCCAGCTTCGCGAAGATGGCGGATCCCTCGGGCCGCGCCGTCGCTGGCGTGCATGCGTCCGCGCTGCAGGCGACGACGACATGACGCCGTCCGAGGTCGTGCGCGAATGGGTCCGTCGCTTCAATATGGCGGACGTCGATGGCTTGGCAGCGTTGTACGCGGACGAGGCCGTCAACCACCAGGTGGTGACCGATCCGCTGCACGGCCGCAAGGCGATCGCGAACCTGTTCCGCACCGAATTCGCGCGCGCGACGATGGTGTGCGAGGTGGAGCAGATCCTTGAGGACGGCGAGTGGGCCGTCATGGAATGGCGCGATCCGCTCGGACTGCGCGGCTGCGGTTTCTTCCAGGTGCGCGAAGGCCGCATCGTGTTCCAGCGCGGCTACTTCGACCAGCTCAGCTTCTTCCGCCAGCAGGGGCTGGCGGTCCCGGACCACTACCTGGGTTGAGCGTTGGCGGGCCGCAGCGTGAGCGTGTGGATGGCGTCGCCCGGCAGGAATGGCGTCGGCCGTCCGTGTACCCAGTCGTCATGGCCTGCGCCCCAGAACGGCGACATCGGGTGGCCACTCTGGCCGCCCGGCATGTGGATGATGCCGTCGGCCTCGTGGCCGGGCGACACCACCATGCGTTCCGAAGCGCCGAAGGCCGGACCCTGCACGCGCGGCATGGCACCGTCACCAGCGAGCGGTTCGCCCGGCATGCAGAGCTTGGGCTTGAGGAAGGCGGGCAGCGCGTTGGCGAGCGGATGGCAGATCTTCGCGGTATTGCGCTCGCCCCAGCGGCGCTCGGCCAGCGGTCCCTGTTCGGCCAGGTCGTCGCGCACTTCCTTCGCGGCATCTTCCAGCAGGGCGTCCCAGGTCTTGTAGCGGCGGGACAGCAGGTGGGTTGGACGCTGCTCCAGCAGCGGCCACACCACGCCTTCCAGTTGCGGCAGGTCGGGCATGAGGAAGTCGTCGCCCAGTGCGGCCTGCGCCGGCGCGGTCAGGCCGTCGGCGATGCGCGCATGCACGGCGAGGCGCCAGGCACGCACGACGCGGTAACTGACGGAGTCGACGCTGGCGACGCCTTCCCACGTCTTGCCCGCATCCGCGAGCGCTTTCACGGGCGAGTCCGCCGGCGATCTTGCGGCTTCGTCCTGCAGCAGTCGCCACCAGCGCTGCAGGAACACGGCGCGATCGTCGAGCTGGATGGCCAGCAGATCCTTCTCGGTGAAACGCTCCTTCGCCAGCAGGCCGTCGCGGATCTGTTTCGCACGCGCGCCGAGCGCATACCCCCCATCGCCTACCCGCGCCAGCGCATCTCCCTCCAGCACGCGCGCGTTCGCGGTCCATAAACGTTGGTTGGGCGGCGAGGTCAATACCGGCGTGAGCTGGCTGGAGATGAGCCACGGCGTGCACCGGGTTGGGGGTGCGGGTATGGCTGCGGATGCGTCCGCACTGCCGCGCGTAAACTCCAGCGAGTGCGTGCATGCACCCTCGCGCGACGCCAGCGGGCCCAGGATGCGCCACGCGACGCGTCCCTTGTGGTCGGCGATGACGAGATTCTGCGCCGGCGTGGCGGTGCGCTGCGCGACCGAGAGTACGGCGGGAAGATCGCCGGCCGTGGCGAAATCCGCCAGGCCGAAGTTCAGTGCGCCGGGCTGGTGTGCGACCCAGCGCAGGGCCAGCGCCGGCTTGCCCGGGGCGGCGGGGTGCACGATGGGGCCATAGCGCGTGTCGATGACATCCAGCGTGACGTCATCGGCGCCGGCCGCGCGGATGGTTTCGGCATGGCGTTCGGTCGCATCGCAGCTGGCCGGATCATCGCCCTTGTTGCAGGGCTTCACCGGATACCAGTCCGCGGTGTCCGCATAGCTGTTGGTGAACCCCCATGCCACATGCCCATTGCTGCCGACGATGATGGCGGGCAGGCCGGGCAGGCTGAAGCCGGATACATCGACCTTCCCGCCGGGCGCGCGCGGGTTTGGGTAACGCAGGCGTACGCGGAACCAGATGTTCGGCGCCCGCAGGCCCAGGTGCATGTCATCGGCGACGATGGCGCGGCCGTCGGCGGTCAGTGCGCCGGCCACCGCCCAGTTGTTGCTGCCGGGCGTGCCCTTGTCGGCCAGGCGCTGGTGCGACTCGGTGTCCGGCATCGGCAGCGCACGCACGTCGACGTCCGTCGCGGGGGGAAGCACTGCATTGCCACGTGCCTGTCCGTAGAGAGGCGCGTCCCATTCGGTACCGTCGTGGGTCAGCAGGTCGAACAAGGCCGGCGGCACGTGCTGGCGGATCTTCCACAGGCCGAGTTCGCGCAGGTTCTCCGAATCCTGCAGGTCGAAGTACATCGCGTACCCGGCCAGCGCGGAGTCGGCCACTTCCCATGCGCGCGGCGATTGCCGCAGCAGCAGGTAGGGCCACGGACGCGTGCGCAGGTCGCCGAGTCCGGCGTTGACGCCATCGGCATAGGCTTCGAGCTGTGGCATGCGGTCGCCCGCGAACTCGCCCAGGTGCGCGGATACCCGTGCGCGGATACGGTGGGTGCGACGCTTCTTGTCCATGTCCACGGCGATCGGCCCGAACAGTTCCGACAGTTCGCCCGCGGAACTGCGCCGCATGAGGTCCATCTCGAAGTACCTTTCCTGGGCGTGCACATATCCCAGTGCGCGGGTCGCGTCGGCCTCGCTGGCGGCATCGATGGTCACCACGCCCAGCGCATCGCGCTGGATCGAGACCGGCGCCGACAGTCCGGCCAGGCCCGCCTCGCCTTCCAGCCGGGCCAGGCTGCCCCGCATCGACCACCAGACCACCAGCACTGCCACGACAACGAGGGCCAACAGCAGCAGCGCGATGCGCCGGGTCCACTTCAGCATTGCGGGATCCTTGCGGTAGGGGGCGTGATGGTCGCGGCCGATTATTCCATGGAAGCCATGACCGTCACTGCCGCAGCGCAACGACGAACGAGACTGATTCCGATTCGGTCATGGTGGCGCCGGATGCGGCATCCTGTGCGCCTCGCTACCGGAGCCAAGTGCCATGAAAGGCCACCCCGACGTCGTCGATTACCTCAAGTTCCTGCTGCGTGGCGAACTTGCCGCGCGCGACCAGTACTTCATCCATTCCCGCCGCTACGAAGACCAGGGGCTGAAGGCCCTGTTCCACCGGCTCGATCATGAGATGCAGGAAGAAACCCAGCATGCCGACGCCCTGCTGCGCCGCATCCTGTTCCTGGAAGGCGACCCGGACATGCGGCCGGAGCCCTTCGTGGCCGGCACCACGGTCGAAGAAATGCTCCAGCGCGACCTTGATGTCGAGTATGCCGTGCGTGCGCATCTGGCCAAGGGCGTGGCGTTGTGCGAACAGCATGGCGACTATGTCAGCCGCGAGATCCTGCTGGCCCAGCTGAAGGACACCGAGGAAGACCATGCGCATTGGCTGGAGCAGCAGTTGGGCCTGATCAAGCGCCTGGGCATCGAGCTGTACCTCACGTCCAAGCTCGACGGCGAACCTGTTGCGGAATAACCGTTCCCCGTAGAGCCGAGCTTGCCCGGCTGAGCGCGGCGCGTATGCCGCCGCGGAAAAGCAGCGGAGCTCGCTCCGCTCTACGGCCGCTGCAGACGGTAGGCCGCGGTCTCCAGCACACTGAGGCCTTCTTCGCGGAAGCGCGGCTCCTGGTCCAGGATGTCGCGCCGTTCCAGCAGCGTGTGCCGCCACGGTGCGGCGAACAGTGTCTCGACTTCCGCCGGTTCCACCGAGAACGGCGGGCCGGCTTTCTCGGTCTGCGGATATTCCAGGGTGATCAACAATCCCTGGCACCCTGTGGGCAAGGACGCATAGACCGTATCGCGATAGTGCTGGCGCAGGTCCGGGGGCAGTGCGATCAATGCGGCGCGGTCATAGACGCCGGCCACATCCGCGAGCAGGGCGGGATCCAGGCCGAAGGCGTCACCCAGGATGATCTCGATCGGGCCGGCGCTGAAGTGCTGGCCGTAGCGGCTGGTCGTTCGCACGGGATCGAGGTTCGCCTCCTCGAAGAACTGCGTCACCGCCAGCGGCGACAGCTCCACGCCCAGCACGCGGTGCCCTTGCGCCGCCAGCCAGTGCATGTCCAGCGACTTGCCGCACAGCGGTACCAGCACGCGCGACCCTTCCTGCAGCTGCAGCGAAGGCCAGTGCTTCTGCAGCAACGGCATCACGTCGTGGCGGTGGAAGCCGATCTGGCCTTCCTGCCAGCGTTGCAGCCAGAATTCGGCGTCCATTCGTGCGGCCCTCATTGGAAATCCGTGGAGTCGAACTCGCGCGGCTGTTGCAGGAGGGGTTTCAGCCCCGATCGCTTTACAGCGCAAAGAGCTTCGGGGCTGAAGCCCCTCCTACAGCAATGCCGCCCTGCTGCATGCACGTCGTCGCGATGACGAACGCGCCGCAGCGCGTCTCGGTGAATTACTGGACTTCCAGTCCATCGACCTTCTGCCAACCCCGCGGCAGCAACCCACCCCGCGTCGCGCGCGCACCGACGTAGGCATCCAGGTCCTTGAACGACAGGCTCATCGTGCGCTGGCCGCTCTTCACCTGCAGCGTGCCGCCCGGCGACACCGCGGCGATGGCGACGACATGCTCGGTGCCCAGCTTGGCCTTCGGGATCTCGATGATCTTGTTGCCTTTGCCCTTGTCCAGTTCCGGCAGTTCGCTGACCGGGAACGCGAGCAGGTGGCCGGCACTGGTGACGGCGACGATGCGATCTGTCCCGGTGTCGGATACCTGCGCGGGCTGCAGCACGTTCGCGCCCGGGGTCAGGTTGAGCATCGCCTTGCCGGCCTTCTGGCGGCCGGTGAGGTTCTCGAAGCGGGTGACGAAGCCGTAGCCGTGCGAAGACGCCAGCACGAAACGGCTGTCGTTGTCGCCCGTGGCCAACGCCTGGAACGACGCGCCCGCCGCCGGCGAGAAACGGCCGGTCAGCGGTTCGCCGTTGCCGCGTGCCGACGGCAGTGTGTGCACCGCGGTCGAGTAGCTGCGGCCTTCCGAATCGAGGAAGGCGACCTGCTGGGTACTACGCGAGCGCACCGCGCCCAGCAGGCTGTCGCCATCGCGATACGACAGGGTGGAAGCATCCACGTCATGGCCCTTGGCAGCACGGATCCAGCCTTTCGCCGACAGCACCACGGTCATCGGTTCGCTGGCGACCAGTTCGGTTTCGTCCAGCGCCTGCGCGGCGTCGCGCTGCACCAGCGGCGAAAGACGCGCGTCGCCGAACTTCTTCGCATCGGCGGTCAACTCGTCCTTGATCAGCTTCTTCAGCCTGGCCTTCGAGTCCAGGATGCCGGCGATCTTCTCGCGCTCGGCCTGCAGCTCGTCCTGCTCGCCGCGGATCTTCATTTCCTCAAGGCGGGCGAGCTGCTTCAGCCTGGTATCGAGGATGTAGTCCGCCTGCTCCTCGCTCAACTGGAAGCGGGCGATCAGCGCGGCCTTCGGCTCGTCCTCGGTGCGGATGATGCGGATGACTTCATCCAGGTTGAGGAACGCGACCAGCAAGCCTTCCAGCAGGTGCAGGCGGCGCTCGACCTTCTCCAGCCGGTGCTTGAGGCGGCGGGTGACGGTATCGCTGCGGAACGCCAGCCATTCGGTCAGGAACATCTTCAGGTTCTTCACCTGCGGACGCCCATCCAGGCCGATGATGTTGAGGTTGACCCGGCAGCTCTTCTCCAGGTCGGTGGTGGCGAACAGGTGGCCCATCAGCTGCTCGGCGTCCACGCGGTTGGAACGCGGGATGAGCACCACGCGCACCGGGTTGGCGTGGTCGGACTCGTCGCGGATGTCTTCCAGCCACGGCAGCTTCTTGGCGCGCATCTGCGCGGCGATCTGCTCGATCACCTTCGACGGCGACACCTGGTAGGGCAGGGCATCGATGACGATGTTGGCGTTGTCCTTGCGCCAGGTGGCGCGCGCGCGGACGCTGCCGGTGCCGTTCTCGTACATCGCGCGCAGATCGGAGGCGGCGGTGATGATCTCCGCCTTCGTGGGGTAGTCCGGGCCGCGCACGTGTTCGCACAGGTCGGCGATGGTCGCGTCCGGATCATCGATCAGGCGGATGCAGGCGCTGACGATCTCGTTGAGGTTGTGCGGCGGCACGTCGGTGGCCATGCCGACCGCGATGCCGGTGGTGCCGTTGAGCAGCAGGTGCGGCAGGCGGGCCGGCAGCCACGTAGGCTCTTCGAGCGTGCCGTCGAAGTTCGGCGTCCAGTCCACCGTGCCCTGGCCGAGTTCGCCCAGCAGCACCTCGGCGATGGGGGTGAGCTTGGATTCGGTGTAGCGCATGGCTGCGAACGACTTGGGATCGTCCGGCGAGCCGAAGTTGCCCTGACCTTCGATCAGCGGATAGCGATAGGAGAACGGCTGTGCCATCAGCACCAGCGCCTCGTAGCACGCGCTGTCGCCGTGCGGGTGGTATTTGCCGATGACGTCACCGACGGTGCGCGCGGACTTCTTCGGCTTGGCACCGGCATTGAGTCCCAGCTCGCTCATCGCATAGACGATGCGGCGCTGCACGGGCTTGAGGCCGTCGCCGATGAAGGGCAGGGCGCGGTCCAGCACCACGTACATGGAGTAATCGAGATAGGCGCGCTCGGCGTACTCGCGCAGCGGGATCTGCTCGAAGCCGTGGAAGGTGGGGCGGATCGTTTCGGTCATTGCGGGCGTGCAGTCTGTGGGTCGTGGTCGACCCCGCCATTCTACCCGCCACCCCGTCTCACCCGATGCTACCCGGCAGCAGTGGACCGTCCAGCCACAGCCAGCGCGCCAGCCAGGCCGTGGTGAAGGCGATGGCCAGCGTGAGGGGAATGCCGACCCGCAGGAAATCACCGAAGGTGTAACGGCCGGGATTGAGGATCAGCAGGTTGCCGTGGTGGCCGATGGGGGTGAGGAACGACGCCACCGCTCCCATCGCCGTGCACACGACGAAGGGCACCGGATTCAGTTCCAGCCCCGCCGCCAACGCCAGCGCAATGGGGGCGAGCAATACCGTCGTCGCGGCGTCGGACAGGATCTGCGTGAGCAACGCGGCGGTACCGAACATCACCAGCAGCAGCACCAGCGGCGACCAGTGCGCGGTGTGGTTGAGCAGCAGGTCCGCCACCAGCGCCGCGGTGCCGGTCTTCTCCATGGCGATGCCCAGCGGGATGACGCCACCGATCATCACGAAGATGCGCACATCGATTTCCTGGTAGGCGCGCTCGATGTCCACGCAGCGCGTCAGCACCATGGCGACCGCGCCGGCGAGGAAGGCGATGTGCGGCGCGAGCACCTCGGTGGCCGCGGCCGCTACCGCCGCCGCCATGATCAGCAGGGCGATGGGCGCGCGACGACGCGGCTTCTCCCTGCCGCCGAACGGCATCAGCATCAGGAAGCCGTGATGGGCCGCCAACGGTTCGAGGTTCTGCTGCTGGCCCCACAGCACGAGCAGGTCGCCTTCCTGCAGCACCATTTCCGAGAGCTCGCCATGCAGCCAGCCTTCGCGGCGCCACAGGCCGACCACCACCACGCCGAGGTTCCGCAGGAAATCGATGTCGGCGACGCTGCGGCCGACGAACTCGGAGTGCGGCGCGACCACGGCCTGCACCAGTTGCTCTTCGCCCAGGGCTTCGGTCTTCGGTTGCTCGCTCGGTTTTTCGCCGTACTTGGCGACCGCGTGCAGGGCCAGGCCTGGTTCGTTGCGGATGGAGGCGATCTCGTCCGGCGAGGCGCGCACCAGCAGTACGTCACCGGCGTCGAGCTTGCCGTCCATCCGCTGGTTGCGGCGACGCATGCCCTGGCGCAGCCAGTCCACCACCTGGAGCCGCTTGTCGAACGCTTCGGCGAATTCGCCGCGCGTCTTGCCCACCCATGGCGAGGCGTCTTCCACCAGCAGTTCGGTGTAGTAGCGGTCCAGCTTCAGGTAGTCGCCCTGCGGCGTTTCACCCTCGCGCTTGGGCACCAGCCAGCGCCCCAGCAGCATGTAGGCGGTCCCCAGCACCACCAGGGCGGCGCCGATGGGCGTGATGGCGAAGATGTCCAGCCCCGGCAATCCCGCACGTTTGATCAGGTCGTTGGAAAGCAGGAAGGCCGGCGCGCTGAACAAGGTCAGCGTGGTGCCGAGCGAGGCCGCCAGCGACATCGGCATCAGCAGGCGCGATGCCGCCAGTTTCTGCTCGCGCGCGATCCGCATCAGGATGGGCAGCATCATCGCGGTGACCATCACGTGGTGCGAGAACGCCGCCAGCGCGGCCGTGGCGGGCATCACCACGGCGATGGTTCGCCATTCGCTGCCGCCGGCCGCCCTGCCGATGCCGGCCCCGATGCGATCGGTGATGCCGGTGGCGGACAAGCCGGCCGACAGTACGAACACGGCGGCCACGATGATCGCCGGCTCGCTCGCGAAGCCCGACAGCGCTTCCTTCGGGCCGAGGATGCCTGACAGCGTCAGCGCGAGCAGCGCAAGCAGAGCGACCAGGTCGACGCGGAGTTTCTCGCTGACGAACAGACCCAACGTGATTGCCAGGATGGCAAGGAAGAGGATCTGCTGGAACTCCATTCGCGCCCCCTGTTCGATGTCGGGTCGGGTCTCGGGTGCCCAGCCTAACGCGTGTGGTGGCGCGTGCGCCCGGCGTTGCGTTGGGCGGCGGTCGCGCCATGGCGGGATGTGCGGCGCCGTAAAACAAGAAACCCCCGCTTGCGCGAGGGTTTCATGATGCATGGTGCCCAGGAGAGGACTCGAACCTCCACGGTTTTACCCGCTAGTACCTGAAACTAGTGCGTCTACCAATTCCGCCACCTGGGCAGGTAAGCGAGGCGCGCATTTTGTGGGGAGTGCAGGGGATTGTCAACGGTTCCCTTCGCATGGCGTTGTTCAGGCGGGGTGTACCATCCCCCCATGACCAAGAAGACACCACGCAGCGGCGGCAAGACGCCCGCCGGAAAAGGAAGCAAGCCGGGCGGCGCGCCAGGTTCCCGCAACGCCGGCAAGGCGGCCCCCCCGGGCAAGTCTGGCAAGTCTGGCAAGCCGGCCAAGAAGAATCTCCCGCCCTGGATGCCTGATGTGCCCGCGCGGGCGCCTTCCCGCACGCATGCCGGCGGTGCACCCGCCGCCCGCCGGAACCCGGGGTCCGGGTCACGCACGGGCGGTCGTTTCGTCGACCCGCATGCGCAACGCGAAGCGCAGCGCTATGAACAGCCTATCGCCAGTCGCGAGGCCATCCTCGGTTTCCTCGAAGCCGCGGAGGGTCCGCAGACGGCGGAGGAAATCGCCGGTCCGCTGGGCCTGGACGCACCAGAGCGTTTCGATGCGCTGTCCAAGCGCCTGGGGGCGATGGTCCGCGATGGCCAGCTCGTGCAGAACCGGCGCGGAGGCTTTGCGCCGGTGCAGCAGACCGACCTCATCTCCGGCACGGTGATCGCCAATCCGGATGGCTTCGGTTTCCTGCGTCCGGATGCGGGCGGCGACGACCTGTTCCTGCCGCCCTATGAAATGCGCAAGGTCATGCATGGCGACCGCGCGCTGGCCAATGTCACCGGCATCGATCGCCGCGGTCGTCGCGAAGGCAGCATCGCGCGCGTGCTGGAGCGTGGCGTCACCCGCCTGATCGGGCGGTTCGGTTTCGAAGTGGGCATCGCCTACGTGGCGCCGGACGACAAGCGTATCCAGCGCAATGTCCAGATCCCGCAGGATGCGACCGGTGGCGCGCGCGACGGCCAGCTCGTCGTGGTCGAACTGACCCAGGCGCCGGACACGCGGCGCCCGCCCATCGGCAAGGTCATCGCCGTGCTCGGCGACAGCCTGACGCCATCGCTGGTGGTCGAGGCCGCGATCCACGGCCACAACCTGCCGCACGAGTTCCCGCAGGAAGTGCTGGACGAGGCCACCGCGGTGCCGCTGGTGATCGAACCTTCGATGATCGGCGACCGCGTCGACCTGCGCGACATGCCGCTGGTGACCATCGACGGCGCCGATGCGAAGGACTTCGACGATGCGGTGTATTGCGAAAGCAATCGCCAGGGCCTGCGCATGAAGAACCGCAGCGGCTACCGTCTGGTCGTGGCCATCGCCGATGTCTCGCACTACGTGCGCCCCGGCACGCCGCTGGATGATGAGGCGCAGAAGCGCGCGACGTCGGTGTACTTCCCCGGTTTCGTGGTGCCCATGCTGCCGGAGACGTTGTCCAACGGCATATGCTCGCTGAATCCGAAAGTGGACCGCATGTGTTTCGTCTGCGACATGCAGGTCAACAGCGAGGGCGAAGTCACACAATCGAAGTTCTACGAGGCGGTGATGCGCTCGCACGCACGCCTGACCTACGACCAGGTGTGGAAGGCGGTGGGTGAGGGCGACGCCGAGGCGCGCCAGTCCATCGGTACGCTGCTGCCGCAGGTCGAACGCCTGCATGAACTGTATGGCCTGCTGGCCAAGGCGCGCGAAAAGCGCGGTGCGATCGAGTTCGAGACGTCCGAAGTCCGCTTCGAACTGGACAACCGCGGGGAAGTCACCCAGGCCGGCATGTTGCAGCGGAACGATGCGCACAAGCTGATCGAGGAATGCATGATCGCGGCCAACGTGGAGGCCGCCCGGTTCCTGCTGGGCGCGCGCATTCCCGCGCCGTACCGCGTGCACGACCGGCCACCGGAATCCAAGTACGCGGATCTGCTCGAGTTCCTCAAGGAATTCAAGTTGAGCCTGCCGGCCTGGAGCAAGGTGCAGCCACGGGATTTCACCCAGTTACTGAAGAAGATCCGCGAGCGTCCCGACGTGGCCCTGCTGGAATCGGTGGTGCTGCGCAGCCAGAGCCTGGCGGTCTACTCGCCGGACAACGCAGGCCACTTCGGCCTGGCGCTGGAAGCCTACGCGCATTTCACTTCGCCGATCCGCCGGTACCCCGACCTGCTGGTGCACCGTGCCATCAAGTACGCGCTGACCAAGGGCAAGCCGGAGAAATTCCTGTATTCCGGGCACGAGATGGCGGCGCTTTCGCTGCAGTGTTCGGAACGTGCGCGCCGCGCCGACGAAGCCGAGCGCGAGGTCGACGAACGCTACCGCGCGGCGTGGATGGAGCAGCATGTCGGCGGCCAGTTCGATGGCGTGATCAGTGGCGTCACCAGCTTCGGCCTGTTCGTGGAACTGGACCAGTCCAAGGTCAACGGCCTGGTCCACGTGACCCAGTTGCCGCAGGACTACTACCACTTCGATCCGCTGCGCAAGACCTTGTCGGGCGAGCGCCGCGGCATGTCGTTCCGACTGGGCGACCGCGTCCGCATCATCGTGCTGAAGGCCAGCCTGGAGGAACGCAAGATCGACTTCCGTCTGGTCGACGACAAGGCGAAAGACGGTGGCACGCCCTCGCCCCAGCCGCGTGGGCAACCGGCCAAGCGCAGGAAGCAGAAGTACTGATTGAGGCCCGTCGTCCCAGCGCAGGCCGGGATGACGAGCCTATGCCACACCGTCGTCCCAGCGCAGGCTGGGACCCAGCTTGATCTTCACTCTCTTCCCACGGGTGTGCGTGCAGAAGCAGAATCAAGGTGGATCCCGGCTTTCGCCGGGATGACGAGCAGAATCCGCACCGTCGTCCCAGCGCAGGCTGGGACCCATCTTGATCTTTACTCTCTTCGCACGGGTGTGCGTGCAGGAGCAGACTCAAGATGGATCCCGGCTTTCGCCGGACTGACGAGCAAAAGCCGTAACATCGTCCGGCATTTGTGGGGATGACGCGGCCCTTGTCTTCGGGCGCTGCAGGATGGGCGTGGTCCTGCAACGACATACGAATCCCATGCCAGGAGCGTCAGCCCATGTCCATCCCGATCCACACCGGCGGCTGCCAATGCGGTGCCATCCGCTTCCGCGTCAGCGGCGAGCTGAAGGACGCTTCCATCTGCCATTGCCGCATGTGCCAGAAAGCGTTCGGCGCGTATTACGCGCCGCTGGTGTCCACGCGTGGCGCAATGCTGGAGTGGACGCGGGGCGAACCGAAGCGCTTCCAATCGTCCAGTGTCGTCCGGCGTGGTTTCTGTGGCGAATGTGGCACGCCACTGACCTACGAGGCCCCCGATGGCGTGGCGCTGGCGGCGGGTGCATTCGATGACCCCTCGGGATTGTCGCCGTGGGTCCAGTACGGGGTGGAAGGCAAGCTGCCTTACGTGGACACCCTGCCGGCATTGCCGCAGAGGCGCACCGAGGAGGACGAGGCGGCTGCGGCCTTCCTGGCGGGGGTGGTGTCGTTCCAGCATCCGGACCACGACACGGCCGCGTGGTCGCCGCGCTGAGCGACCGGTCGGTGCGATAATGCCGGCCTTTCCAACGCGGCCGTACAGCGCATGAGCAAGCAGAATCAATGGATTGTCGGTGTCAACGCGGTCGCTTCGGCTGTCGAGAACGATGCCGACAACGTGCGCGAAATCCTGCTTGAGGGCGGCAGCAAGAACGCGCGCCTGACCGAGATCGAGGAGAACGCACGCCGCAAGGGCATCGACGTGCGCCGCGTGACCGGCCAGGCGCTGGACGGCGTGGCGGGGGCGTTGCGTCACCAGGGCGTGGTGGCACGCTATGCCGCTGCCCGGACCTGGGACGAGAACGAACTGCAGGGCCTGGTGGAAGCCGCCGAAGGCAAGGCGCTGCTGCTGGTGCTGGATGGTGTGCAGGATCCGCACAATCTTGGCGCCTGCCTGCGCAGCGCCGCCGCGGCCGGCGTCACCGCCGTGATCATTCCCAAGGACAAGTCGGTCGGCGTCAACGCGACCGTGCGCAAGACGTCGGCCGGTGCGGCCGACCGTATCCCGGTCGTGCAGGTCACCAACCTGTCGCGGTGCCTGCGCGACCTGCAGCAACTCGGGGTGTGGATCTATGGGTTGGCCGGGGAAGCCGATGCTTCGCTGTATTCCATCGACCTGCGTGGCAACGTGGCACTGGCGCTGGGTGGCGAAGCCGATGGCCTGCGCCGCCTGACCCGCGAACATTGCGACGGGTTGGTGAAGATTCCCATGCCCGGCGACATCGAAAGCCTCAACGTGTCGGTCGCGGCCGGCGTCACCCTGTTCGAGGCCGTCCGCCAGCGCCAGTAGAGGAGCCCGCATGTCCCGCACGCCGCATCCTTCATTCCTTCGACTGGCGGCGCTGCTGCTGGGGCTGTCCTCGCTCACCGCCATGGCGCAGGAAGCGCCGCGCGCACGGGCCCGCGACCTCGGTGTCGCCCCCGGCATCTTCGCCCCCGGCACGTACAACGCGATCACCGATGTCGCCGGCGTGCGCATCGGGCAGGTGACGTTGAAGGAAGGCGACACCGTGCGCACCGGCGTCACTGCGATCCTGCCGCACGCAGGCAACGTCTATCGCTCGCGCGTGCCGGCCGCGGTGCATGTCGGCAACGGATTCGGCAAGTTCATCGGCAGCACGCAGGTCAACGAACTGGGCGAGCTGGAAACGCCGATCCTGCTGACCTGCACGCTGTGCGTGTGGAAGGCCGCCGATGCGATGGCGGCATGGATGCTGGAGCGGCCCGACATGCAGCAGGTGCGTTCGCTCAACGTGGTCGTTGGCGAGACCAATGATGGTGGACTCAACGACATCCGGGCGCGGCCGGTCACGGCGGATGCCGTGCGGCGTGCACTCGAAACAGCGACCGATGGTCCGGTACGGGAAGGCAGCATCGGTGCCGGCACCGGGACGGTGGCGTTCGGCTGGAAGGGCGGCATCGGCACATCGTCGCGCAAGCTGCCCGCATCACTGGGCGGCTGGACGTTGGGCGTGCTGGTGCAGAGCAATTTCGGCGGCGTGTTGCAGGTCTCGGGTGCGCCGGTGGGACGTGAACTGGATCGTTACGCCTTCCAGAACGCCGTCGCCGTGCAGGCCGATGGACGCCGCGGCCTTGCGGACGACCGTGGCGATGGATCGATCATCATCGTCATCGCCACCGATGCACCGCTGGGCGACCGCAACCTGCGCCGCGTCGCCTCGCGCGCGATGATGGGCCTGGGCCGCACCGGCAGTTCCGCGTCCAACGGCAGTGGCGACTACATTCTGGCGTTTTCGACCGCGGAATCGGTGCGGCGCGCCTTCGATGCGCCACGGCTGGAAGCCGCAGAACTCGCCAACGAGCAGATGAGCGCGGTATTCCAGGCCAGCGTGGAAGCGGTGGAAGAGGCGATCTACAACTCGCTGTTCATGGCCACCACCGTCAGCGGCAATGGCGAGACGGTCGAGGCGATTCCGTTGGACAGGGTGCGCGAGGTGCTGCGGCGCCACGGCATTGCGCCACCGGTCCGGTAATCCATCGCGCGATCAATGCGCCACGTTGCGGATGAAGCGCAGCGGCATGTCGCCGTCGTTGCGGTAGGCGTAGTCGCGGTCGCTGGGGAAAACGAAAAAGTCGCCTGCGTCGATGGCATGTTCTCCGTCGGGCAGTTCCACCACCAGCCTGCCTTCGATGACGAAGAACATTTCATGCCATCCGGTCGGGTCGGCTGCCGACGTGTAGCGGTCGCCGGGCATCAATGTCCACGACCACAGTTCCACCTCTCGAGTGGCCGGCGCACTGGCCAGCAGCACGCCTTTCGAACCCGGCGTGCGTCCGCTCCAGACCAGGGCGTCGATGCGGTCCCGGTTCGGATTGCTCGGCGCCTTCACCAGATCGGCGAAGGTCACTTCCAGCGCTGCGGCGATCCGGTCGAGGGTATTCAGGCTGACATTGGCATCGCCGGATTCGATGCCGACCAGCATGCGGCGGCTGACATCCGCAGCATCGGCCAGCACCTGCTGGCTCAGGCCGGCTTCGGTCCGCAGGCGGCGGACGTTCTCGGCAACGTGTTCAAGTACGCTCATGGGCAGGGGTTGCGCAGTATATTGCGCACACGGTAAGCTTCGATTGCGCAATATAGTGCGCATCCCGTTCATCCTTCAAGCGCGGCGCTTCCGGCGTCCGCAGGTAGTGTCTTCATGTCCCGCCAGAATTCCCCCGCGCCCGTCCACTGGCAGCCGATCGCGCTGCTGCTCGTCGCCATGCTGTCCATCCAGGCCGGCGCGTCGATGGCGAAGGGTCTGTTCCCGGCGGTGGGTGCCACCGGCGCCACCGCGCTGCGGCTGTCGTTGGCGATGTTGATCCTGGTGGCCGTGTTCCGCCCATGGCGCGCACGCATCACGCGGACGCAATGGCCGCTGCTGCTGTTCTACGGCGCCTCGCTGGGGCTGATGAACCTGCTGTTCTACAAGTCGCTGGAAACGGTGCCGCTGGGTATCGCCGTCGCGCTGGAATTCACCGGCCCCCTCGCTGTGGCGCTGTTCGGTTCGCGCCATCTGCGCGACGTCGTCTGGGTGGCGTTGGCCGTCGCCGGGCTGGTGCTGCTGGTGCCGGAGCAGGGCGCCCAGGCAGTGGACCTCGTGGGCGTGGCGTACGCGCTCGGCGCCGGGGCGTGCTGGGCGATGTACATCGTGTTCGGCCAGAAGGCGGGCAACGCGCACGGCCCGCAGACGGTCGCGATCGGCAGTTGCATCGCCGCGGCGGTGGCGGTGCCGTTCGGTGTCGCGCACGCCGGGGCAGCGCTGCTGTCGCCCGCGTTGCTGCCCGTCGCGTTGGCGGTGGCGCTGCTGTCCACCGCGATTCCCTACAGCCTGGAGATGGTCGCGCTGACGAAGATGCCGACGCGCACCTTCGGCATGCTGATGAGCCTGGAGCCGGCCATCGCCGCGTTGTGCGGCCTGCTGTTCCTGCACGAGCGCCTGTCGCTGCTGCAGTGGCTGGCCATCGCCGCGATCATCGTCGCGTCGGCGGGTGCCGCGATGACGGCACGTCCGGTAGTGGCGGCCGCCGGCAGCGGCCAGGGTTGAGATAGCGCGCTCAGCCCAGCGGGCGCGGCCACGCATTGGCGATCTTGCAGAACAGCCGCGCCGTCTGTTCGGCATCGTAGACGGCGGAGTGTGCGTCCTCGGCATTCCAGTCGAAGCCTGCGGCCTGCACGGCGCGCGCCAGCACGGTCTGGCCATAGGCCACCCCGGCGAGCGTCACCGTATCGAACACGCTGAAGGGATGGAACGGGTTGCGCTTGTGCGCCACGCGCGTGACCGCCGCATTGAGGAAGTTCAGGTCGAAGTGGGCGTTGTGGCCCACCAGGATCGCGCGCTGGCACCCGTGCTTCTTCACCGCGGCACGCACCGGCGCGAAGACATGGTCCAACGCGTCCTTCTCGTGCCTGGCGAAACGGAACGGGTGGTCGAGGTCGATGCCGGTGACTTCCAGCGACTTGGGATCGATTTCGGTGCCGGGCGCCGGATGCAGGTGCACGCTGGCGGTCTCGCCGCAGACCAGCAATCCGTTTTCGTCCAGCTCCAGCGGCACCGCGGCCATTTCCAGCAGCGCGTGGCGGTTCCAGTCGAAACCGCCGGTTTCCACGTCAACCACCACCGGCAGGTAACCACGGAAGCGCTGGGCCATCGGGGTAATGCGGGTGGGTTCGGTGGCGTTTTCCATGCGGGGAAGGGTAGCAGACGGCGTGGCGCTTCCTCTGCTGGAAGCCCAACCGCGAGCTCGCAGTTGTAGGAGCGACGTGAGTCGCGACCGCATGAGATCGGCGTTCCGGTTCTCCCGGATATTCGCGTAGCGGTCATGCGACACCCGCCTGTCGGACGGGCACGCGTGCGCCCCGGGTCTGCGGTCGCGACTCACGTCGCTCCTGCAGGAGTCAGGGGCGCGTACCCAGCAGCGTGCCTTCTTCACGCATGCGGGAAAGCATGGCGCCCCCCTCGTGGACGAAGGCGGGCAGGTCATCCACGCCCGCTTCGACGGCGAGTTGTCGCAGCGCATCCTTGCCGGTGCGACCGCCTTCGCCCAGCAGTTCCATCAGCCGGTACACCAACGGCGAGATGGCGGCGAATCTCACCTGGTGGCGGGCATCGCGTCGGACGAGCAGGAAGGTCGGTTCGGAGGGCGCTGTGTCGGGCAGGTAGTCCGGTCCGATGCGGTGCACGGGCCAGTGATAGGCGAGCGCCCAGGCGAAGGGCGACACCACCGGCTCACCCGCGACAAGGTCGCCGTCCGGCAGGTGGGGTGGCTCGGGGTCGTCGGCGATCTGCAGCGCCAGTTCGACCCATTCGTAGTGCGCCAGCTCGCGCAGCCAGGCGGGCAGTGGGTCGTCGCGCTCCGCACGTGATTCCAGGTAGCGGATGAACTCGCGCGCGACTTCCGGGAACAGCGGCGTCCTGCTGCGATGTTCGGCATAGAACTGCCGTACCAGCGTGCGCCAGGCGTCATCACCCAGGGTCTTGCGGATCACGGGGAAGTTGCCGGCCAGCAGGTTTTCGACGTTGTTGAAGAACAGGTCACGGTAGATCGCCAGCCGTCGGTCCTCGATGCCGGGCGGCGGCGGATGCGACGACGGGTCGCGCAGGTGGCGCGACAGGGCGAACTGCTGGTCGTGCAGCGCGTCAGCCATGCAGCGCGTGTCCGTCGGAGGTCGCGTGCGCCGATTGAAGCTCGCGGATGCGCTGGACTTCCACCGCGAGCTCGGCGAGCGGCGGGAAGTTGAAATCGCGCTCCAGCAGGGTGGGGCGCACACCGTGCGTTGCGTAGGCCAGCGACAGCAGCGACCACACATCGTCCTTCACCGGCGCGCCATGCGTGTCCACCTTGAGATCATCGGCTTCGTCGTAGTGGCCGGCAATGTGGTACGAGGCGATCCGTGCCGACGGCATGCGCGTCAGGAAATCGCGTGCTTCGTAGCCATGGTTGATCGCATTGACGTAGATGTTGTTGACGTCCAGGAGCAGGTCGCAGTCCGCTTCGGACAGCACCGCGATGATGAAGTCGGCTTCGTCCATCGCCTGGTAAGGCGCGGCGTAGTAGGAGACGTTCTCCACCGCGATGCGCCGGCCGAGGGCGTCCTGCGCCTGGCGGATGTGCGCCGCGACATGCCGCACCGCTTCCTCGGTGAAGGGAATCGGCATCAGGTCGTACAGGTGGCCGTCGTCGGTGCAGTAACTCAGGTGTTCGCTGTACAGCGTCACGCCGTGCTGGTCGAGGAAGCGGCGCGTGCGGGCGAGGAACGTGTCGTCGAGCGGCGCCACGCCACCGAGCGACAGCGACAGGCCGTGGCAGGTCAGTGCATGGCGTGAGGAAAGGGTCTGCAGCGCTTCGCCGTAGCGGCCGCCCACCCCGATCCAGTTGTCGGGCGCGCATTCGAGGAAGTCGAATGCTCCAGCCGGCGCTGCCAGCAGTTCGTCCAGCAGCGCGCGGCGCAGGCCGAGGCCGGCAGAGGCGGGGAGCAGGGAAGCCGTCATCGCGCTGTGGTGACGTCCCGCCTTCCGGGGAAGGCGGGATGGTCATTCAATGAGGCCGGATCAGCCTTCCTTCTTCTTGTCGGCCCCGCACTTGCCTTCGCCACACTTGCCTTCGCCGCATTTGCCCTCGGCGCCCTTGGTGCCCGCGTGGGCCTTGTGCTCGGCCGCGTCGATGAAGCCGTCCTTGTTGGTGTCGATGCTGGCGAACGTGGCCGTCCTGTCCGGATGGGCAGCGGCGAACTCGACCTGCGAGACCTTGCCGTCCTTGTCGGTATCGGCCCTGGCCATGCCGCACTTGCCTTCGCCGCATTTGCCTTCCCCGCACTTGCCTTCGCCGGCCTTGGCGGCTTCGGGCGCGGCCAGCAGGTAGCCCTGGGCCAGCGGTTCCATCGCGAAGCTGGAACCGGCCAGCAGGATGCCGCCCGCCAGGGCAACGGCGATGGCGGCGGGCTTGGTGGTGTTCTTGGACATCGTGGTCTCTCCCGGGAATGGGCGGGGTATCCGCACCAACGTGGCGGGATTGTAGCTGCGGGACGTTAGCGGTTCGTGTGGGCAGGGGCTGGAACGGAAACGCCCCGCGATGGCGGGGCGTTCCGGGTGTTGCGGTGCGGCGAAAGGCTCAGATGGCGCCGGTGGTGCTGGTCTCGTCGCGCTTGTCGCGCGGGGGCAGGGGCTGCTCGCCGTGCACCAGGAACCAGACGTTCTCCGCGATGTTGGTGGCGTGGTCGCCGATCCGCTCCAGGTTCTTGGCCATGAACAGGAGATGCGTGCACGGCGTGATGTTGCGCGGGTCTTCCATCATGTAGGTCAACAGCTCGCGGAACAGCGCGGTGTAGTGCGCATCCAGTTCGGCATCGCGTGCGCGCACCTGGACAGCCTGTTCGGCGTCGCTGTTCTGGTAGGCCACCATCACGTCGCGTACCTGGCGGGCCGCCAGCTTGCCGAGCGCGCGCAGGCCGGTGATCTGCGGCATCGGCGGCGACACGTTGAGGGCGATCGAGCGCTTGGCGACGTTGGCCGCATAGTCGCCGATGCGCTCGATATCGGCGGGGATGCGCAGGCCGGCGAGGATCTCGCGCAGGTCGCGCGCCATCGGTCCGCGCAAGGCGAGGTGCATTACGTCATGGCTGACCTGGTGCTCGATGGCGTCGATGGCTTCGTCGTTGGCGATGATGCGCTGGGCGGCCTTGTCGTCGCGGCGCTCGACCACGTCCAGCGCGGCTTCCAACTGGGCGACGGCGGTTTCGCCCATGCGCACGATCTCGGCCACGATGCGGCGCTGTTCTTCGTCGTAGCTCTTCACGATATGGTCGTTCGGTTGGGTGTTCATGGGCGTCCTCAGCCGAAACGGCCGGTGATGTAGTCTTCCGTCTGCTGCTTGCCGGGGTTGGAGAAGATCGTCGAGGTGACGTCGTGCTCCACCAGCTCGCCCAGGTACATGAAGGCGGTGTAGTCCGATACGCGCGCCGCCTGCTGCATGTTGTGGGTGACGATGGCGATGGTGTACTGGTGCTTCAGTTCCTCGATCAGCTGTTCGATCTTGCTGGTCGAGATGGGGTCCAGCGCCGAGGTCGGCTCGTCCAGCAGGATCACGTCCGGACGCAGCGCCACCGCACGCGCGATGCACAGGCGCTGCTGCTGTCCGCCGGACAGGCCCAGCGCGCTCTGCTTCAGCTTGTCCTTGGCCTCGTCCCACAGGGCGGCCTGGCGCAGGGCCTGCTCGACGCGGTTGTCCATGTCGGCCTTGCCCAGGCGCTCGTGGTGGCGGATGCCGTACGCGACGTTCTCGTAGATGGTCATCGGGAACGGCACCGGCTTCTGGAACACCATGCCCACCTTGCTGCGCAGGCGGTTCATCGGGTACTTGGCGTCCAGGATGTTTTCCCCGTCCAGCGACACCACGCCGGTCGCGCGCAGTTTCGGATAGAGCGAGTAGATGCGGTTGAACACGCGCAGCAGCGTGGACTTGCCGCAACCGGACGGGCCGATCAGCGCGGTCACGCGCTTCTCCGGGATTTCCAGGTTGATGTTCTTCAGCGCGTGGTAGTCGCCGTAGTAGAAGTCCAGGTCCTTGGCGGCCAGCTTGACGTTGGCATGCTCGTCGGAGACGGCGCGGTCTGGCATCGCGAGGTTGAGTCGTGCGTCGTTCATGGCCGGGGTCCGGGCAACGGTAGGGGAAGTCAGGTCATTCATGGGTGATCTTGTTCCGCAGGACGATGGCGCGGGCCAGCAGGCTGATCAACAGCACGAACATGGTCAGGACAAAGGCGCCCGCCCAGGCCAGCGTGTGCCAGTTCTCGTAGGGGCTCATGGCGAACTGGAAGATCACCACCGGCACATTGGCCATCGGCGAGGTGAGATCGGTGGTCCAGTACTGGTTGTTGAGCGCGGTGAACAGCAGCGGTGCGGTTTCGCCACTGATGCGCGCCAGCGCCAGCAGGATGCCGGTCACGATGCCCGGCAGCGACGAGCGGTAGAGCACCTGCACGATCACCTTCCACTGCGGCACACCCAGCGACAACGCGGCTTCGCGCATCTGCGAAGGCACCAGCCGCAGCATCTCGTCGGTGGTGCGGACGACCACCGGCAGCACGATGAAGGCCAGCGCGATGCCGCCCGCCAGCGCCGAGAAGTGGCCCATCTGCGCGACCACCAGCGTGTACACGAACAGGCCAAGCACGATGGACGGCGCCGACAGCAGGATGTCGTTGACGAAACGCACGGATTCGCCGATCCAGCTCTTCTGCGAGTATTCGGCCAGGAAGGTGCCGGCAAGCACGCCCACCGGCGCGCCGATCGCGATGCCCAGCAGGCTCATGGCGGCACTGCCGAAGAAGGCGTTGAGCATGCCGCCGCCTTCATCGCCCGGCGGTGGCGTCATGTGCGTGAACAGGTCCATGTTCAGGCTGCTCAGGCCTTTGGTGAACGTGGTCCACAGGATCCACACCAGCCAGAACAGCCCGAACACGGTGGCCGCGATGGCGAGCGTCTGCGCCGCGATGTTCTTGAACCGGCGGACACCGTAAAGGGAAGCGCTCATCAGTTGCCCTCCCGCTTGCTGAGCTGGCGCAACATCAATCGCGCGATGGTCAGTACCACGAACGTCACCATGAACAGCACGAAGCCGAGCGCGATCAGCGAGGACAGATACATCGGCGAGTCTGCTTCGGCGAACTCGTTGGCGATGGTGGCGGCGATCGAGTTGCCGGGTTCCAGCAGCGACAGGGTCAGGCTGTGCGCATTTCCGAGCACGAAGGTCACTGCCATCGTCTCGCCCAATGCACGGCCCAGGCCAAGGAACACGCCACCGATCACCGCGGAGCGCGTGTACGGAAGCACGATGTCCCACACGACTTCCCAGCGAGTCGAGCCGAGCGCATACGCCGATTCCTTCAGGCGGCCCGGCACGGTCAGGAAGACCTCGCGCATCACCGATGAGACGAAGGGGATCACCATGATGGCCAATACCAGGCCGGCCGTGCCCATGCCCAGGCCGAGTGGCGGTCCGGAGAACAGCGCGCCGACCAGCGGAATCTGACCCATGTTTTCATCCATCCACGGGTAGATGTGTTCCGCCAGGAAGGGCACCAGCACGAACAGGCCCCACATGCCGTAGATGATGGAGGGAATGCCGGCGAGCAGCTCGATGGCCGCACCGATGGGCGTGCGGAGCCACTTGGGCGCGATTTCGGTCAGGAACATGGCGATGCCGAAACTTACCGGCACGGCGATGAGCATGGCGATGAGTGCGGTGACCAGCGTGCCGTAGATCGGTACCAGCGCACCGAAGTCCTGCAGCACCGGGTTCCAGGCATCACGCCAGAAGAACTCAAGTCCGAACTTGGCGAAGGCGGCGCGTCCGCCCCACAGCATCGAAAGCGCTGCCGAGGTCAGGGACAGCAGGACGAGAAGACCCGCACCCGTCACCAGCCAGCGGAATCCGCGGTCGGCACGGGTGTCTTTCACGTCGCGGTCACTGACTTTCGCAGCGGGCAAGGCAGCAGCATTCATCGTGGGGGTTCAACCGGAAGAGTGGTGTGCTGGGGTAAGCGTGCACGGGCCCCATGGTGGCCCGTACACGATGTCGTTCCTGTTACAGCTTGAACTCGGATGCCCAGTAGGCTTCCACCTGTTCCACCAGCGGCTTCGGCAGCGGGACGAAGTGCAACTCGTCCGCTTGCGGCTGCCCGTTCTCGAGCGCCCACTTGAAGAAATCGAACGCATCCTTGGAACGCTTGGCGTCCTTGGGCTGCTTGTACATCAGGATGAAATTGGTGGCGGCGATCGGCCAGGCATCCGCGCCGGGTGCGTTGGTGATGACCAGGCTGAAGTCCTTGGCATTGGTCCAGTCGGCGGTGGCGGCGGCCGCCTGGAAGCTGGCGGCGCTCGGCTGTACGAACGAGCCGGCGGCATTCTGCATGGCGGTGTACGCCATGCCGTTCTGCGTTGCATAGGCCAGTTCGACGTAGCCGATCGAACCCTTGATCTGCTTGACGTAGGCGGCGACGCCCTCGTTGCCCTTGCCGCCGATGCCGACCGGCCAGTTGACCGACGTGCCTTCGCCGACCTTGTCCTTCCACTCGGGGCTGACCTTGGACAGGTAGTTGACGAAATTGAAGGTGGTGCCCGAACCGTCGGAACGCTTGACCACGTTGATCTTGGTGGCGGGCAGGGGCAGGCCGGGATTCAGCGCGACCACCGCCGGGTCGTTCCAGGTCGTGATCTTGCCCAGGTAGATGTCCGCCAGCGTCGTGCCGGTCAGGCGCAGCTTGCCGCTCTCGATGCCTTCGATGTTGACGACCGGGACCACGCCACCGATGGCGGAGGGGAACTGCCCCAGGCCTGCCTGTGCGAGCTCCTCCGGCGGAAGCGGCTTGTCGGACGAGCCGAAGTCCACCGTGCCGGCCTTGATCTGGGCGATGCCGCCACCCGAGCCGATGGACTGGTAGTTGATCTTGGCGCCGGTGCTCTTGTTGTAGTCGGCGGACCAGCGGGACAGCAGCGGATAGATGAAGGTCGCGCCGGCGCCGGTGATTTCGGCGGAAATCTGCTGCACGCCTTCGGCGGGCGCGGATGCGGAGTCGCTGCCTGCCGTCGCGGCCGGCGCGTCGGTCTTGCCGCCGCAACCGGCGACGAACAGGGCAGTGGCGAGGGCCAGCGTGGCCAAGCGGGCGTTGTGGGCGTGCATGGGATCTCCGGGCGTGTCGTTTGTGATCCACGCTATGAAATGATGTTTTTGTTACAGCGTGATGACATGCTGGTCTCGCGCTGTCATGCGACAGGCCGGGCTTGTTCGATGGGCACAAAAAAGGCGGGCCCGAAGGCCCGCCTAGCGCATGCAGCTGAGGGAGGGGTGCTGCATGCCTGCCAATGCGCGGAGAGAGCGCATTGGCCTACCAGCATCAGAACTTGTAGTTCTGCGCCCAGTACGCCTCGATCTGCTTGACCAGCGGATCCGGCAGCGGCACGTAGTCGAGCGACTTGGCCTGGGCGTCACCGTTGGCGTAGGCCCAGCGGAAGAACTCCTTGGTGGCCTTGGCACGCTCCACGTTCTTCGGCTTCTTGTACATGATGATGAAGTTCGTCGCCGCTACCGGCCAGGCGTTCTCGCCCGGGGCGTTGGTCATGATCAGGTAGAAGTCCTTCGACTTGGCCCAGTCGGCACTGGCGGCGGCGGCCTGGAACGTCTCCTCGCTCGGCAGCACGAAGTTGCCGGCAGCATTCTTCATGCGGGCATAGGCCATCTTGTTCTGCAGCGCGTACGACAGCTCGACGTAGCCGATGCCACCCTTGATCTGCTTCACGTAGGCAGCGACGCCTTCGTTGCCCTTGCCGCCCACGCCGGCCGGCCACTTCACGCTGGTGCCCTCACCGACGGTGGTCTTCCATTCCGGGCTTACCTTGGACAGGTAGTTGACCCAGTTGAAGGTCGTGCCCGAGCCGTCCGAGCGGTGCACGACGGTGATCTTCTGTTCCGGCAATTGGACGCCACCGTTCAGCGCGACGATGCGCGGATCGTTCCACATCTTGACCTTGCCCAGGAAGATGTCGGCCAGCAGCGGACCGTCGAACTTCATCGCGCCAGCCTTGACGCCGGCCACGTTGACCACCGGCACCACGCCGCCGATGGCGGACGGGAACTGGCCCAGACCGTACTTGGCCAGTTCTTCCGGCTTCATCGGGGCGTCCGACGAACCGAAGTCCACCGTCGCTGCCTTGATCTGCGCAATACCACCACCCGAACCGATGGACTGGTAATTGATCTTCGTGCCGGTGGCGGTGTTGTAGTCGGCCGACCACTTGGACAGCAGCGGATAGATGAACGTCGCGCCGGCGCCGGTGATATCGGCGGCAAGCACGCCGGTCGAAAGCGTGGCGGCGAACGCCACGGCCGCCGCGCGGGCTTTGATGGATTTGAGCACTGAAGTCTCCTGGGTTTGGCAGGGTGAAAGGCACAGGCGTGCCCGTTGGGTGGCCATTCCACGACGTTTGTGTGACAGCGCCGTGTCGTGATTGCGACAGTCGCGTGACGGAACCCGGGCGATCCATGCGGGGTCGCCATGCGCCGCCCCCCGTGACTGAAGGCAAGCAGAGCCGGGCGGGCAACCGACCATCGGACTCGATCCGCCATCCGATCCCTTCTTTATAGGTGGCTGACCACTGAGGGGCCGCTGGTGGGCGTAGCGGCAGCCTCACTGTCACACGACGGTCATGAAACTCACATGTGACTGCAAGATTTCACTCCCATCCTTTAGCGCATCTTTGACGGGCGCTTAATGATTTTCGAAGGTCATCTCGAAAGTGAAGCACGGCGTCCACGAAGCCAGCGTTCTTACTCCTACTTCCACTCGGAGAGTCACCATGCGTTATTCCCTCCTGGCTGCCGCGCTTGCCGTCGCCATGGGCAGCACCAGCTTTTCGGCCGCGGCTGCCGACACCCGTGACCAGCAGATCGCCGAACTGAGGGCGCAGCTGGAAGCCATGCAGACCAAACTGCTGGAACTGGAAGAGCGTACCGACGCGCAGTCGGACGTGAACCTGGACACGGCCGCGCAGCTGGACAAGCTCAACACCGGTTCGCCGAAGATCGACACCAAGGGCGGCATCAAGGTGACCTCGGCCGACGGCAAGTTCGAAGCCTCCGTGGGCGGCCGCATCCACTTCGACACCTACGCGTTCGATCGCGATATCGCCAGCACCACCGGCACCACCGAGTTCCGCCGCGCCCGCCTGACCCTGGGCGGCAAGGCTTACGGCTGGGATTACAAGCTGGAGCAGGACTTCGGCGCCGGCACCAACCTGGACGGCCTGCGTGACGCCTACATCGCCAAGTCGGCGCTGGGCGGCAAGTTCACCATCGGTCACTTCAAGCCGTACCGCGCGATGGAAGAACTGACCAGCTCCAACGAACTGCTGGTGATGGAGCGTCCGTTCGCCTCCGCCACGGGCCTGTTCGGCGGTCGCCAGTTCCAGCAGGGCGTGGGTTACCTGCGTGCCGGCGACAACTACACCGCCGGTGCCACCGTGTTCAACCTGCGCGGCGCGGCCAGCTCGCGCAACGAAGGCATGGGTGCTTCCGGCCGCGTGACCTTCGCGCCGATCAACAACGACAACAACACCCTGCACCTGGGCGCGTGGTACAGCTACGAGAACGCCAACCAGGGTTCGGACAACCTGTCGGCCTCCTTCAACTACGCCGGTCGTCGCGGTCCGTCGCAGAACATCGCCACCACCACCGGCGCCAGCCGCAATGAAGTCACCGTGTACGCCGTCGAAGCCGCTGGCTCGTTCGGCCCGGCGTTCTTCCAGGCCGAGTACGCCGACGCCTCGTTCGGTCAGCCGCTGGGCGCGGACCAGGACGTGAAGACGTACTACGTGCAGGGCAGCTTCATGCTCAACGGTGGCCACAAGCCGTACAAGGGCGGCACCGGCGTGTTCGGCTCGCCCAAGGTCGCCGACAAGGGCCTGTGGGAGCTGACCGGTCGCTACGACTACGCGGAGAATGAAACGCTGAACCGCGAAGTCACCAGCTGGATCCTCGGCATGAACTACTACGTCAACCCGAACCTGCGCTTCATGTTCAACTACACGCAGGGCGACAACGAAGTCACCGGCGACGAGACCGCCCAGTACGCACTGCGCACGCAGTTCAGCTGGTAAGCACCGCACAGGCTGCAAACGAAAAGCCCCGGGCATGTCCCGGGGTTTTTTTATATAGGGTTTCACTGTGGGAGCGACGTAAGTCGCGATGAGGCTTTACCCGCGCCCCCATCGCGACTTACGTCGCTCCCACACAGGGTTGCCTCCGAGGCCTGCCACGGACATACCTGCGGGCGTTCACGGAGGCAGCGTCTTGTCCTTGAACCGGCAAAGGTCCCGGATCACGCATTGCGGACAATCCGGCTTGCGCGCCTTGCAGACGTAACGGCCATGCAGGATCAGCCAGTGATGCGCATCCTGCATGAACTCCGCCGGCACCACCTTCACCAGTCTGTCCTCCACCGCCCGCACATCCTTGCCGGGTGCGAGCCCGGTCCGGTTGGCGACGCGGAAGATGTGCGTGTCCACCGCCATGGTGGGCTCGCCGAACGCCGTGTTCAGCACCACGTTGGCGGTCTTGCGGCCCACGCCGGGCAAGGCTTCGAGTGCTTCGCGCGAACGTGGCACTTCGCCGCCGTGCTCGTCGAGCAGGATGCGGCAGGCGGCGATGACGTTCTTCGCTTTCGCGTTGAACAGGCCGATGGTCGAGATGTACTTCTTCAGCCCATCCTCGCCCAGCGCCAGGATGGCCGCCGGCGTATTGGCCACGGGAAACAGGCGCCGGGTCGCCTTGTTGACGCTCACGTCGGTTGCCTGCGCCGACAAGGTCACCGCGACCAGCAATTCGAATGGCGTGCCGTATTCCAGCTCGGTGGTCGGCTTCGGGTTGAGCTCGCGCAAGCGCGAGAAGAGTTCCACGACTTCCGCGCGCGTCAACGTGGCATTGCGCCGGGGCGCGCGCGTCATCGCTTCATCCTGTCGGCCGCCTTGGCCTGGGCACGCGCCAGGATCGCTGCGGCGCTGGCGGGCAGTGCGGGACGTTTGGGTGCGGAACATGCGGTGTCCGTGGTGGCCGGCGCCGCGGCCAGGCGTCGGGCTTCGCGTTCCTGGGCGCGTCGCGCCAGGCGCGCCTGCCGCAGCCGGTAGCGGCGGCGGGCGTCCCAGGCGGTACGCAGTCGCGCCTGTGCCTGCATCACCGACGTGATGGTGACGGTGTCGTCGTTGGTGCAATCGCAGGCAGCGAATGACATCAGGCCTGCCTCGATGGCGCCATCCACATCGTCTGCCATGAGCAGGGCGTGTAGAGACTGCGCGAGGTCGCACGTCGGGCAACGAGATGGTGTCAACGCCATGCCCTTCCGCTCAGCGGCCGGTGAAGGCCGGCTTGCGGCGCTCGATGAAGGCGCGGGTGCCTTCGCGCATGTCATCGGTGGCGAACATCAGGCCGAACTGGGCGGTTTCGTACTGCAAGCCTTCTTCGATGCCGCACTCGCCACCGACATTCACTGCATCGAGCGTGGCGCGCAACGCCAGCGGCGCGGACGCTGCCAGCTGGGCCGCGATCTTCGCCGTCTCCGCTTCCAGCTCCGCCACCGGCACCACGCGGGTCACGATGCCCAGTTGCAGCGCACGCTCGGCGGTAACCGGCGCGCCGAGCAGGCAAAGTTCCAGCGTGGCCGAGCGCCCGGCCAGGCGCAGCAATCGCTGGCTTCCACCGAAACCGGGGATCAGGCCGAGGTTGATCTCCGGTTGGCCCACCTTGGCGGTATCCGCGGCAATGCGGAGATGGCAGGCCATGGCCAGTTCCAGCCCACCGCCCAGGGCGAAGCCATTCACCATCGCGATGACCGGCTTGGGCAGCGTCTCGATGCAGCGCATCAGCTTTTGGCCACGCAGGGAGAAATCGCGGCCCTCCGTGGCGCGCAGGTCCGCCATTTCAGCGATGTCGGCACCTGCGACGAATGCCTTGGGGCCGGCGCCGGTCAACACTACGACCCTGACAGTGGTGTCGGCGGCCGCCGCGTCGAACGCCATCTGCAATGCATCCAGCGTGGCGGCATTGAGGGCATTCAGCTTGTCGGGGCGGTTCACGGTGATGCGGCGGACGCCTTCCGCATCGGAAACAAGGACGAGACTGTCGGACATGGGGTTTTCTGCAGTGAATTGTAAAATTTGAGTGAAGCGGGAACTCTGCCATGAAGGCCCGGTCAGACCAGGCTGTCGTCAGTGGCGGTTAAGCGCCCCGGCGGCTATCCTAGCGCGTCCATTTCCAGGCGGTATGCCGCCGCCCAATCCGGAGAGTGTGTTGATGAAGGTGCGTTCGTTAGTGGTCGCAGTTGCGGCATTCGCCATGGCCGGTAGCGCCCTGGCCCAGGACGTCTCGTCCGAGAAGGGCAAGTTGAGCTACTACTTCGGTTACGACTATGGCAACAATCTGGCCGAGCTGACCGCGCGTGGCGAACAGCTGGACATCAATTCGGTGGTGAAGGGCCTGCAGGACGCCTACGCCAAGCAGAAACCGGCGCTGACGTCCGAGCAGCTGAAGCCCGCGCTGGAGGCCTTCCAGAAGCGCGAGCAGGCCCGTGCGCAGCAGGCCAAGGCCGAGTACGACAAGGTGGCGGCCGAGAACAAGACCAAGAGCGACCAGTTCATCGGTACCTTCAAGGGTCAGCCGGGCGTGAAGTCGTTGGCCAGCGGCGTTCCCTACAAGGTGCTGGAGAATGGCAACGGTGCCAAGCCGACCCAGGCCAGCACGGTTGAACTGCTGGTGTCCGGCCCGTATCCGTTCGGCCAGCGCCCGGCCGAGGCACGCCCGGCGCAGCAGATGAAGGACCTGAAGGTCAGCGCCGTCGAGATGCCGGCCATGCGTGAAGCCCTGCTGCAGATGCCCGCAGGCGCCAAGTGGGAAGTCGCACTGCCGCCGGACAAGGCCTATGGTGCCGATCCGCGCACCGGTTTCCCGCCCAACGTGGCGGTGGTCTTCGAGATCAAGCTGGTCAGCGTCAAGTGACGCAATGACGCGTCCGCGCACCGCGCGGGCGCCTTGGTCACCGCGTCATCCCCGCGCAGGCGGGGATCCAGTGGCTGTCAAAGCAACGTTCCGTCTGCGCCGGCCTTGTGCCGGCGCAGTGCTTTCCAGCGCCGGGCAGCGTTTCCGCGCTACCCTCCGCAGGTGCCAGATGAAATGAATACCGCTTTCCGCGCCGTGCTCAGCCCATGCATCGGCGTCTGTACGCTGGACGACAACGGGTTGTGTGAAGGCTGCCTCCGTACCACATCCGAGATCGCGCGCTGGTCGCTGATGAACGATGACGAACGCCTGCGTCTGATGGAGTACGTGCTGCCTGCGCGCGAACGCGTGCGCTCGCCGCTGGAGCAGCGCTTGCGCGAAGGCGGTGCACTGCGCCGTGCACTGCATCCGCTGGGCGCCATGCCGGCCGAAGCGGGCTGGAATCACGATGATCTGGCCGACCTGCTGCCGCCGGGACCATTGGCCGAAGCCGCCGTGCTGGCGGGACTGGTTCCTCGCGACGAGGGCACCCAGGTGCTGCTGACCCGCCGCACCGATGGCCTGCGCCACCACGGCGGGCAGGTGAGCTTCCCGGGCGGACGCATCGAGCCGACCGATGCCGATGCCGTCGCGGCGGCCTTGCGCGAAAGCCACGAGGAAATCGCGTTGCCGGCGTCGCAGGTGACGCCGCTGGGCTTCCTCGATCCATTCACGACCATCAGCGGATTCCGCGTGGTGCCGGTGGTCGCGTTGGTCGATCCGGCGTTCGTGCCGGTGCCCGAACCGAATGAAGTGGCCGATGTGTTCGAAGTGCCGCTCGACTACCTGCTGTCGCCGGACAACCTCCGCCGCGTCGAAGTCGACTATCGCGGGCGCCGGCGCGTCGTGCTGGAGTACGCGTGGCCGGGACAGCGCATCTGGGGTGCGACGGCGGCCATCCTGTTCAACCTGCGACAACGGCTGGAGCAGCTTGCATGAACACGAACTGGACCACCCTGGTCGATGCGCCTGCATTGTCCGCCGTTCTCGGTGATCCGGGCCTGCGGCTGGTGGATGCGCGTTTCGTGATGCTCAACGCGGCGCCGGATGCGGGTCGCCAGGCCTACGCCGCGTCGCACCTGCCGGGCGCGGTGTACGCCGATCTGAATCTCGACCTGTCGGATCTGTCGAAGGTCGGCGAGGGTCGCCATCCGTTGCCCGACAGCGAGGTGTTCGCCCGCAGGCTGGGCGAATGGGGGATCGGGCCGGAACACCAGGTGGTGGTCTACGACGCCGGCGACGGCAGCATGGCGGCCGCGCGCCTGTGGTGGTTGTTGAGGTTGATGAGGCATCCGCGCGTGGCGGTGCTGGATGGAGGACTGGCCGCATGGCGTGCCATCGGCGGAGAGGAAACCGCGGAGGTGGCCGCGCCGCCAGCCATCGCCGCATATCCGTCGCGTATCGATGGCCGTCAGCTCGTCAGTGCGGACGAAGTCCTGGACCGGCTGGACGAGGACAGCGGCTGGCTTGTGGATGCGCGGGCGGCCGAGCGCTTCCGTGGCGACGTCGAGCCCATCGATCCGGTCGCCGGACACGTACCGGGCGCGCTCAACCGGCCGTTCGCACAGAACCTGCGCGAGGGCCGTTTCAAGCCGGCCGGGGAGCTCCACCTCGAGCTGTCTTCGCTGCTGGGCACGCGCGCTCCCGGCGACAGCGTGTTGATGTGCGGATCCGGCGTGACGGCCTGCCACCTGTTGCTTGCCTTCGAACACGCCGGCCTGCGCGGTGCGCGGGTGTATCCCGGTTCGTGGAGCGGCTGGATCAGCGATCCATCGCGTCCGGTCGCCCGCGGCGACTGACGGCGCGACGCTTCACTTCTTCAGCTTGTCCACCAGCGCCCGCAACGCCTGCTGCGTATCGGGCGCGTGCCATGCATCGACGAAGCGTTCCAGTTGGATCAGGGAAGGATCCAGGGCCTCGACCAGGTCGCGACGGGCGAGGGCGCGTGTCTGCAACATCGGGTGGTGCGGCAGGCGCAGCAGTTGCTGCAGCCATGCGGCGGCACGTGCGGTGACTTCGTCCTGACCGACCAGTTCATCGACCAGGCCGATCTCCAAGGCGCGTTCGGCGGGCACCATCTCGCCCGCGACCAGCAGGCGTTCCGCGCGGTAGGTGCCCACGACGCGACGCATCAGGCGCTGGATGCCCTCCGGTACGACCAGCCCCACCTGGGTCTCGTTGAGGCCCAGAGCGAAGGGACGGGCGGGATCCGCGCTGCGCGCCATCACGCGGTAATCGCAGCACAGCGCCAGGACGCAGCCGCCAGCCGGCGCGTGGCCGGTGATGGCCGCCACTACCGGGACGCGTGATTCGGCCAGCGTGCGCGCCGCGCCGAAGAATGCCTGCCAGGCGTCGAGGAGTGCCTTGCGGTCGTCGCCCAGTGACAGCAGATAGGGAACGTCCATGCCGGCAGAGAAGATCTTCGGGTTGCCGGCCAGCACGATGCCGCGCACCCCATGGTCCAGCGCGGCGTTGAGCGCGTCGATCAGGGCGCGGCACAGCTCTGTGTTCAGAGCATTGACGGGCGGGCGCGCCAGCCGGATCTCGCGGATGTCGCCATGGTCGAAGGTGTCGATGAGTCCGGTCATTCATCCGCTCCCTGAAGTCAGGCCGGTATCATAGGCGCATGAACCATCGCACTGGAATGATCGGCCTGTCCGCGCTCTTGATCGCCTGCATCGGCTCCGCCAACGCGGCAGAGTGCCTTCCCGTGGTGAAGGCTGCCTGGGTGCGCCTGCCGCCGGTCGCGATGCCGATGATGGCGGGCTTCGGTCGCATCGAGAATCCGTGCAAGGCGCCGGTAAGCATCGTCGGTGCCGAGAGCCTCGCCTTCGACGACGTGTCCTTGCACGAAACGCGCGAAGAGAACGGCGTAAGCCGGATGCGCGAAGTGGCCGCGCTGCCCATCGCGCCCGGCAAGGTGGCAGAGCTGAAGCCGGGTGGCCTGCACCTGATGCTGCACGGTCCCTACCAGTCGTTGGCCGCCGGCGAGAAGGTCGTGATCACGCTGAAGCTGGCCGATGGCCGCTCGTTGCCGGTGCAGTTCGAGGTGCGCAAGTCGTCGCCCTGAGATCCTGGAGTGCAGGTGTGGGAGCGACGTGAGTCGCGAATGCAACCGCGCCAGATCACGCATATCGCGACTCACGTCGCTCCCACAGGGTTGCTTGCTGGACCTATTCCGACACCGCCCTGATCGCCGCCGGCAGTGGCGCGCTGTGGCCGGTCTGCGTGTCCATCCAGACCACCACCACGTTGCCGTCGGAATACAGCACGCTGTCGTCCTTGGCCGACACGATGCGGTGGCCGATGGTGACGCTGCTGGTGCCCAGCCGGTCGACGTAGAGTTCAACCACCACATCATTCGGCCATGTCAGCGGGCGCTTGTAGTTGATGTTGTTGGCCGCCACGACCGGCGCGATGCGGTCGGTCATCGACACTTCCGGCACCGTCAGCATCCAGCGCACACGGGCTTCCTCCAGGTACGAAATGTACTTGGCGTTGTTGACGTGGCCCATGCTGTCCATGTCGCGCCAGCGCACGCCGATCGGAATCTTCGCCAGCAGCTTGCGGCCGGCGGCGTTGGGATCGGTTGCGCTCATCGTGCGGCCTTCTTCGTCGTGGACTTGGTGGTTTTCTTGGTGGCGGACTTGCGCGGGGGCAGCACGTCGGGCTTGGCGACGGCAGCCGGCTTGCTGGCCTTGGGCGCCTTCGATTCGGGCAGCAGCTTGGCGAGGAAACGGCCAGTGTGCGAACCGGGATGCGCCGCGATCTCTTCCGGCGTACCGGTCGCGAGAATCTGTCCGCCACGGTGGCCGCCTTCCGGACCCAGGTCCACCACCCAATCCGCGGTCTTGATGACGTCCAGGTTGTGTTCGATGACGACGATGGTGTTGCCGTCGTCGCGCAGCTTGTGCAGCACGGCCAGCAGGTGCTCGATATCGTGGAAGTGCAGGCCGGTGGTCGGCTCGTCGAGGATGTACAGCGTACGGCCGGTATCGCGGCGCGAGAGTTCCTTCGACAGTTTCACGCGCTGCGCTTCGCCGCCGGACAGCGTGGTCGCGCTCTGGCCCAGCTTGATGTAGCTCAGGCCCACGTCCATCAGCGTCTCCAGCTTGCGCGCGATCGACGGCACCGGCTCGAACAGGGTCAGCGCATCCTCGACGGTCATTTCCAGCACGTCGTTGATGTTGTAGCCCTTGTAGAGGATCTCCAGCGTCTCGCGGTTGTAGCGCTTGCCGTGGCAGACGTCGCAGGGCACGTACACGTCAGGCAGGAAGTGCATCTCCACCTTGATCATGCCATCGCCCTGGCAGGCCTCGCAGCGGCCGCCGCGCACGTTGAAGCTGAAGCGGCCCGGCGAATAGCCGCGTGCGCGCGCTTCCGGCACCTGCGCATACAGTTCGCGCAACGGCGTGAACAGACCGGTGTAGGTCGCCGGATTGGAACGCGGCGTGCGCCCGATCGGCGACTGGTCGATGTCGACGACTTTGTCGAACAGATCCAGTCCGGTCACTTCGCGATACGGCGCCGGCTTGTGCGACGCGCCGTTGATCTCGTTGGCGGCCAGCGAATACAACGTGTCGTTGATCAGCGTGGACTTGCCCGAACCCGACACGCCGGTGACGCAGGTGAACAGTCCCGACGGAATGTCCAGGTCGACGTCCTTCAGGTTGTTGCCGGTGGCGCCGCGCAGGTGCAGCGTCATCTTCGGGTTGGCCTTGTGGCGCGCCTTCGGTACCTCGATCTGGCGCTTGCCGGAGAGGTACTGGCCGGTCAGCGAACGCGGCGCTTCCAGCAGGTCCTGCAGCGTGCCCTGGCCGACGATCTCGCCACCGTGCACACCGGCGCCCGGCCCGATGTCGAGCACGTAGTCGGCCATGCGGATGGCGTCCTCGTCGTGCTCCACCACGATCACGGTGTTGCCGAGGTCGCGCAGGCGCGTCAGCGTGCCCAGCAGACGCTCGTTGTCGCGCTGGTGCAGGCCGATGCTGGGCTCGTCGAGCACGTACATCACGCCCACCAGCCCGGCGCCGATCTGCGACGCCAGTCGGATGCGCTGCGCTTCGCCGCCGGAGAGCGTGTCGGCCTTGCGCTCCAGCGTCAGGTAGTCCAGGCCCACGTCGACCAGGAAGCCAAGGCGTTCCGCAATCTCCTTGACGATCTTGGTGGCGATTTCTCCGCGCCAGCCTGGCAGGTCGAGGCCGCGGAAAAACGCCAGTGCTTCGTCCACCGGCAACACCACCAACGACGGCAGCGGACGGTCGGCGACGAAGACATTGCGCGCGGACTTGTTGAGTCGCGCGCCCTGGCAGTCAGGGCAGGGGCGATCGCTGATGTACTTCGCTAGTTCCTCGCGCACTGCGGGCGATTCCGTCTCGCGGTAGCGGCGCTCCAGGTTCGGCACGATGCCCTCGAAGCGATGCTTGCGCTGCGTGCGTCCGCCCGATTCGGTGAGATAGGTGAAGGTGATGGTTTCTTCGCCACTGCCGTACAGCACGGCTTGCTGCACCTTCTCCGGCAGCGATTGCCACGGCGCGTCGGTGTCGAACTGGTAGTGCTTGGCCAGCGAAGCGATCAGCTGGAAGTAGTACGCATTGCGGCGATCCCAGCCGCGCACCGCACCAGCGGCCAGCGACAGTTCCGGATGCACCACCACGCGCGCCGGATCGAAGAACTGCGCGACGCCCAAGCCGTCGCAGGTGGGACAGGCGCCGACCGGCGAGTTGAACGAGAACAGGCGCGGTTCGAGTTCGGGCAGCGAGTAGTCGCAGACCGGACACGAATACTTCGACGAGAACAGCAGCGGTGCGGATTCGGGCTGGTCCAGCGACATCACCTGGGCCATGCCGTCGCCGAGTTTCAGCGCGGTCTCGAAACTTTCCGCCAGGCGCTGTTTGAGGTCCTCGCGCGGGCGGAAGCGGTCGATCACGGCTTCGATGGTGTGCTTCTGACGCAACGCCAGCGGCGGGACGGCATCGATTTCATGCAGCTCGCCATCCACGCGCACGCGCACGAAGCCCTGCGCGCGCAGCTGGTCGAACACCTGTGCATGCTCGCCCTTGCGCTCGCGGATCACCGGCGCCAGCAGCATGTAGCGCTGTTCGCCATCGAGCGCCAGCACCTGGTCGACCATCTGGCTGACGGTCTGCGCTTCCAGCGGGTAGCCGTGGTCGGGACAGCGCGGCAGGCCGACGCGTGCGTACAGCAGGCGCAGGTAGTCGTAGATCTCGGTGATCGTGCCGACGGTGGAGCGCGGGTTGTGGCTGGTCGACTTCTGTTCGATCGAGATCGCCGGCGACAGGCCTTCGATGTGGTCGACGTCCGGCTTCTCCATCACGCTCAGGAACTGGCGTGCATATGCCGACAGCGATTCCACGTAGCGGCGCTGGCCCTCGGCGTAGATCGTGTCGAACGCCAGCGACGATTTGCCGGAACCGGACAGGCCGGTGATCACGATCAGCTTGTCGCGCGGCAGGTCGAGATCGATGTTCTTGAGATTGTGGGTACGGGCTCCGCGGATGCGGATGAAGTCCATGGCCATCGGGTGGGGGGTCCGGAAAGCGAACAAGGAAGCGTAGCGATCTGCCTAAGTGGGGGCAAATACCGCCATTGCCAGCGAAGTGGCGGGTTCGGGTGGGCAGTTCAGTCAGGCGGGGCGCGACGACCCGGGTGGGGTGGCGGGCCAGGCCGCCGCCGTGCCCGCGACCGCCGTCGGCAAGCCGGGCCACGGGAAGCGATCCATCCAAGTCATTGATCTACAATGGTCTGCCCCGTTGCGGGCGGGACCTGCGACCGCCTTCAGGCAGCAGTCTGCGCGCAGATGCGGACAATTCCTGTCCGTGAAGGCGGTGCCTAGGGCGCCGGTGATGGTTCTGCGCGAGGGCGGGGTTGACCGTAACTCGCTGAATCCACTAAAATTCCGCTTCTGTCCGCCCTCGATGGCAGGCAGGCTCCAGAAAATAACTACAGAAACCAAGGAATCCACATGTACGCAGTCGTAGTCACGGGCGGTAAGCAGTACCGCGTGATGAAGGGCGAGACGCTCCGCGTCGAGAAGCTCGAAGCCGAAGCCGGCAACGAGCTCACCTTCGACAACATCCTGATGCTGGGCGATGGCGAGACCATCAGCCTGGGTGACGCCCTGAAGGGCGCCACGGTCACCGCGAAGGTCGTCGGCCATGGCCGCGCCGACAAGGTGCGCATCATCAAGTTCCGCCGCCGCAAGCACCACATGAAGCGCCAGGGTCACCGGCAGCATTACACCGAAATCGAAATCACCGGCATCAACAAGTAAGGAGAAGCAGTCATGGCACATAAAAAGGGCGTAGGCTCATCGCGCAACGGCCGCGACTCCAATCCGAAGATGCTGGGCGTCAAGGTCTTTGGTGGTCAGGCGATCGATGCGGGCAACATCATCATCCGCCAGCGCGGCACCCAGTTCCATCCGGGTCCGGGCGTCGGCCTGGGCCGAGACCACACGCTGTTCGCGCTGGTCGACGGCAAGGTCGAGTTCTCGATCAAGGGCGCCAAGAAGCGCCGTACCGTGAGCGTGGTGACGGAAGCCTGAGGCTTTCGCGCACGCTGAGCGAAGGGCCCCGCCGCGTGCGGGGCTTTTCGTTTGCGGGCATGTCGTTTCCAGTGCATGACGCCGGTCGCATCCCGCATTCGTTCCACATCCCCTCATTACGTCAGTCCAATCCCATGAAACTCGTAGACGAAGCAGAAATCCAGGTCGGCGCCGGCAACGGCGGCAACGGTTGCGTGGGGTTCCGCCGCGAGAAGTTCATTCCGCTGGGCGGGCCTGACGGGGGCGATGGCGGCAACGGCGGCAGCGTCTGGCTGCAGGCGGACGAGAACCTCAACACCCTGGTCGACTTCCGCCACCAGACCCAGTTCCGCGCCCAGCGCGGCGAGAACGGCATGGGCCGGCAGATGTACGGCAAGGCGGGTGAAGACCTGACCATCACGGTGCCCGTCGGCACGGTGGTGACCAACGTCAGCACCGATGAGGTGATCGGCGACCTCACCCAGCATGGCGACCGTCTGCTGGTGGCCAAGGGCGGCAAGGGCGGCTTGGGCAACATGCATTTCAAGAGCTCGATTACCCGTGCGCCGCGCAAGGCCACGCCGGGTGAAGAGGGCGAGGAGCGCCTGCTGAAGCTGGAGCTGAAACTGCTGGCTGATGTCGGCTTGCTTGGCTTTCCGAATGCGGGCAAGAGCACTTTCATCCGCGCGGTGTCGGCGGCGACGCCGAAGGTGGCCGACTACCCGTTCACCACGCTGTATCCGAACCTGGGCGTGGTCAGCGTGGAAGCGCACCGCAGCTTCGTGATCGCCGACATCCCGGGCCTGATCGAGGGCGCTGCCGACGGTGCCGGCCTGGGCGCGACGTTCCTGCGCCACCTGCAGCGCACGCGCATCCTGCTGCATCTGGTGGACATGGCGCCGATGGAAGGTGGTGTGGACGGCATCGATCCGGTCGAACAGGTGCGCGCCATCGAGCGCGAGCTGGAGAAACATGACCCCGAGCTGCTGCAGAAGCCGCGCTGGCTGGTGCTCAACAAGGCCGACCTGATGTTCGAGGACGAGGCCAAGGAGCGCGCCGACGAGATCATCGCCAGCCTGGGCTGGACGCAGCCTTGGTACCAGGTATCGGCGATTTCGCGCGAAGGCACCTGGCCGATCATGAAGGATGTGATGGCGTTCTTCGATCGCCAGAAGGAAGAGGCCGACGAGGCCGCCCGCGAGGGCTGAGTGTCGAACAGAACCCGCCGGATGGCGGGTTTTTTCATGTGGCCGTTCCGCCATCGCCAGGGCACAGGCAAAAAGAAACCCGCCTTTCGGCGGGTTCCCGTGTCTTCGCGTTGCGTACCGCCGTGAATCAGGCCGCTTGCAGGGCCTTGATGCGGGCGTTCAGGCGGCTCTTGTGGCGGGCAGCCTTGTTCTTGTGGATCAGGCCGCGCGAGCTCAGGCGGTCGAGGATCGGCTGGGCCGAGACGAACGCGGCCTGGGCGCCGGCGGCGTCGTTGGCGTCGAGCGCCTTCAGGACTTTCTTGACGGCGGTGCGCAGCATCGAACGCTGACCGGCGTTGCGCGCATTGCGCACGACGGTCTGCTTGGCGCGCTTCTTGGCGGACTTGATATTTGCCACGGTGGGATTCCTGGTGAATACCTGAGAGAATTCAGGGGGTGAACGGAAGACGGGTAATTGAGCCGGAAATTATGGGGCATTCAATGGGTTGCGTCAACCGGGGTCGTCCCCGGGAAAAGGGGGGGCGATGAGCGGCAGGTTGCTGCGTTCGGCCGCCGTCTTCAGCTCCATGACCTTCCTGTCCCGGCTCTCCGGCTTGGTCCGGGACCAGGTTTACGCGCACGTCTTCGGCGCCAGCGCGATGATGGACGCCTTCTTCGTGGCGTTCCGCATCCCCAACTTCATGCGGCGGCTGTCGGCCGAGGGCTCCTTCTCGATGGCCTTCGTCCCGGTCCTGGCCGAGTACAAGGCCACCCGCAGCGCGCAGGAGGTCAAGGCCCTGGTCGACCGGGTAGCCGGCACACTGGCTGCCGCGCTGATGGTACTGACCGCCATCGTCATCCTGATTGCGCCGCAGATCGCCCGGCTCATCGCGCCGAACTTCGATGCCGGGCAGACGGCGATGTTGACCGATCTGCTGCGGATCACCTTCCCCTACGCGCTGTTCATCTCGCTGGCGTCGCTGGTCGGCGCCATCCTCAACAGTTACCAGCGCTTCGCCATCCCGGCGCTGTCGCCGATCCTGCTGAACGTGGCGATGATCTCGGCGGCGCTAGCCGCCAAGGAATGGTTCGGCAGCTCGGTCATGGTGCTGGGCTGGGGTGTATTCGTCGCCGGCCTGCTGCAGCTGGGTTTCCAACTGCCCTCGCTGTTCCGGATTGGCCTGCTGCCACGACCCAGGCTGGATGTGGCGCACGCGGGCGTCCGCAGGATCATGACCCTGATGGTGCCCACGTTGTTCGGGTCCTCGGTGGCGCAGTTCAACCTGCTGTTGAACACCTGGGTGGCCACGCTGCTGATCAGCGGCAGCGTCAGCTGGCTTTACTACAGTGACCGTCTGCTCGAGTTCCCGCTGGGCATGTTCGGCGTCGCCATCGGCACGGTGATCCTGCCGCACCTTTCCAGCCGGCATGCCGAGACCGATCCCGAGGGCTATTCGAAGGGGCTGGACTGGGGTTTCCGGCTCTGCCTGCTGATCGGTCTGCCGGCCTGCGCAGGGCTGATCCTGTGCGCCCAACCGCTGCTGTCCACCCTGTTCCAGTACGGCAAGTTCGGGGACCTCGACGTGCGGATGGCCAGCTGGAGCCTGATGGCGCAGTCGATCGCGATACCGGCGTTCCTGCTGGTCAAGGTGCTGGCGCCGGCGTTCTATTCGCGGCAGGACACCCGCACCCCGGTGAGGGCGGCGGTGGTGGCGGTGCTGACGAATGCGCTGTGCCTGCTGCTGTTCTTCGCGCTGCTGCTGCACGCCACGGAACCTGGCCAGCAGGCGCTGCGGGCGACCGGCGGCAATCTGATGCTGGCCCTGGGTCAGGTGCAGGGCGCGCACACACTGCTCGCGCTCGCCATCGCCATCGCCGGCTGGGTCAACGCGCTGCAGCTGGCCTGGCTGCTGCGCAAGGCCGGCGTGTACCGGCGTCAACCGGGATGGGCCCGGTTCCTGCGGCAGATCATCCTTGCGACGGTGGCGATGACCCTGGTGGTGGTCGCGTTCCGCTTCGTCTGGGTCGACTGGACCCCATGGGCCTGGTGGGAGCGCGGCTGGCGGCTGGCAGTGATGGTCGGCGCGGGCGGTGGACTGTATGCCGGCCTGCTGTACCTGCAGGGCATCCGTCCACGTGACCTGCGTGGGCATTGAAGCGGGCCCGGACGGCTATACTTCAAGGTCTTGCAATATCCCGGATCCGCCGTGGGCGCATCCGTTCTGACAGGAATCCATGAGCAGGCTGTTCCGTGACGTCGATGGCGGGTCTCTGTGCCCGCACGGTAGCGTGGTCTGCATCGGCGCCTTCGATGGCCTGCACTCGGGCCACCGTGCGCTGGTGCGGCATGCCGTCGCCCGTGCCCGCGCGCTCGGCGTGCCGGCGGTGGTAATCACCTTCGAGCCGCTGCCGCGCGAGTTCTTCTCGAAGGACCATCCGCCGCCGCGCCTGACCCTGGCGCGCGCCAAGGTCAAGGGCCTGCTGGACCTTGGCGCTGATCGCGTCGGCCTGCTGCGCTTCGATGCCAAGCTTTCGGCGATGTCGGCAGAGGACTTCGTCCGCACCCTGCTGGTCGGCCGGCTGGCAGCCCGCGAGGTTTGGATCGGCCCGGAATTCCGCTTCGGCCATCGCCGTGGCGGCGACGTCGGCCTGTTGCAGGCGATGGGGAGCGAACTCGGCTTCAGTGCCGACTCGATCCCGCCGGTCGAAGTGCAGGGCGACCGCGTCTCCAGCACCCGCATCCGCGAAGCGCTGAAGGCCGGCGACTTCACCACCGCCACCCGCCTGCTGGGTCGGGCGTATGCGATCGGCGGCCGCGTCGTGCGCGGCAAGCAGCTCGGACGCACGCTCGGGTTTCCGACCGCCAACCTGCGCTTCCCGAAGACGCCGGCCCTTTCCGGCATCTACGCCACCTGGGTGCACGGCGTGGGCGACCAGCCCTGGCCGTCGGTGTCCAGCTTCGGCACGCGGCCGACCGTCGAAGGCGTGGAGCCGTTACTTGAAGCCCACCTGTTCGATTTCGCCGGCGACCTCTACGGGCGCCATATCGAAGTCGAATTCGTCGCCAAGCTGCGCGACGAACTGAAATTCCCCGATCTGCCCAGCCTCACCGAGCAGATGCATCGCGATGCCGAGCAGGCGCGCGCACTCCTTTCCGAACACAAAGAACGAGCGACGGCGTGAGCCAGGACTACAAAGCGACCCTCCATCTGCCCGCCACGGATTTCCCGATGCGCGGCGACCTGCCCAAGCGCGAACCCGACACGCTGGCGCGCTGGGAAAGCCAGGGCCTGTATGCGCAGTTGCGCGACAACGCCAAGGGCCGCCCGCTGTTCGTGCTGCACGACGGCCCGCCGTACGCCAACGGGGCCATCCACCTCGGTCACGCGGTCAACAAGATCCTGAAGGACATCATCGTCAAGTCGAAGTACCTGGCCGGCTTCGATGCGCCTTACATCCCGGGCTGGGACTGCCATGGCCTGCCGATCGAGATCGCCATCGAGAAGAAGTACGGCAAGGTCGGCGTGAAGCTCGATGCGGTCGAGTTCCGGCAGAAGTGCCGTGAATACGCCGAGTCGCAGATCGACATCCAGCGCAAGGACTTCAAGCGCCTGGGCGTGATCGGCGACTGGGACAACCCGTACAAGACGCTGGATTTTCGCTTCGAGGCCAACGAGATCCGCGCGCTGGCCAAGATCGTCGCCAACGGCCACCTGACGCGCGGCGTGAAGCCGGTGCACTGGTGCTTCGACTGCGGCTCGGCGCTGGCCGAGGCGGAGATCGAATACGCCGACAAGGTCTCGCCCGCCGTCGACGTCGCCTACGCCGCGCGCGATGCGCAGGCAGTGGCGAGGGCGTTCGGCGCCACCGTGCCTGCCGATGTCGAGGTCGCGCTGCCGATCTGGACTACCACGCCGTGGACGCTGCCGGCCTCGCTGGCGATCTCCATCGGCGGCGATCTGGAATACGCCCTGGTCGAAGGTCCCGCGCACGACGGCAAGCGCCGCTGGCTGGTGCTGGCCGATGCGCTGGCCGCGCGCGCGCTGCAGCGATACGGCGTCACCGACGTGGTCGTGCATGCACGTGTGAAGGGCAGTGCGCTGGAAGGCGTGCTGTTCGCGCATCCGTTCTACGACACGCGCGACATCCCGGTGCTGCTGGGCGACCACGTGTCGGCCGAAGACGGTACCGGCGCCGTGCACACCGCGCCCGGCCACGGCCAGGAGGACTATGTCGTCAGCAAGCAGTACGGCCTGCTGGACACGTACACCGCCGCGCAGCTCAACCCGGTCGATGGCCGTGGCGTGTACCTGCCGTCCACGCCGGCCGCGCGTGGCGTGGAGCTCGCCGGCCTGCATATCTGGAAGGCCAACGACATCATCATCGACGTGCTGAAGCAGGACGGTACGCTGCTCGCTTTCAGCAAGATGGAACACAGCTACCCGCACTGCTGGCGCCACAAGACGCCCATCGCGTTCCGTGCCACGCCGCAGTGGTTCATCTCGATGGAACAGGCCAACCTGCGCGCCGACGCGCTCGAGGCGATCAAGCAGGTCGGCTGGTTCCCGCAGTGGGGCGAAGCCCGCATCGCCGGCATGGTCGATGGCCGTCCGGACTGGACCATCTCGCGCCAGCGCACCTGGGGCGTGCCGATCGCGCTGTTCGTGCACCGCGAAACCGGCGAGCCGCACCCGCGCAGCGTCGAGCTGATGCGTGCAGTGGCGGACAAGGTGGAGCAGGGCGGCGTCGATGTCTGGTACACGCTGGACGCCGCCGAACTGCTGGGCGACGAAGCGAAGGACTACGACAGGATCACCGACATCCTCGATGTCTGGTTCGATTCCGGCGTCACCCACGAAGCGGTGCTGCTGGACCGTGGCATCGGCAAGCCGGCCGACCTCTACCTGGAAGGCTCGGACCAGCATCGCGGCTGGTTCCAGTCCTCGCTGCTGACCGGCGTGGCGATCGACAAGGCGGCGCCGTACAAGCAGTGCCTCACCCACGGCTTCACCGTGGACGAGCACGGCCGCAAGATGTCCAAGTCGCTGGGCAACGGCATCGAGCCGCAGGACATCATGAAGACCCTGGGCGCGGACATCCTGCGCCTGTGGATCGCCAGCGCCGACTACAGCAACGAGATGTCGCTGTCGCAGGAAATCCTGAAGCGCAACGCCGACGCCTACCGGCGCCTGCGGAACACCGCGCGCTTCCTGCTCAGCAATCTCAACGGCTTCGATCCCGCGCGCGATCGGGTGGCCCCGGCCGACATGGTCGCGCTGGACCGCTGGATCGTGCATCGCGCCTACGAGGTGCAGGAGAAGATCAAGGCCGCCTACGACCGCTACGACTTCGCCGAGATCGTGCAGGCGCTGCTGAACTTCTGCAGCGTCGACCTGGGCTCGCTGTACCTGGACGTCACCAAGGACCGCCTGTACACCATGCGCGAGGATTCGCGCGGGCGCCGCAGCGCGCAGACGGCGATGTTCCATATCGCCGAAGCCTTCGTGCGCTGGATCGCGCCGGTGCTCAGCTTCACCGCCGAGGAGATGTGGGGCTATCTGCCCGGCGAACGCGCCGGCAACGTGTTGTTCGCCACCTGGTACGACGGCCTGGTGCCGCTGCCGGAAGATGCCGCGTTGAATGCTGCCGACTTCGACGAACTGCTGGCGCTGCGCGAGCAGGTCGCCAAGGTGCTTGAGCCGATGCGCGCCAACGGCCTGATCGGCGCCGCGCTGGAAGCCGAGATCACGGTGTCGGTGAATGCCGCCACTGCGGTGAAGTGGCAGCCGCTGGCCGAAGAGCTGCGCTTCCTGTTCATCAGCGGCGACGTCACCGTATCCGAAGTCAGCGCCGACGAGGTCTTCGTGCTGGCTACGCCGACCACCAAGAGCAAGTGCGTGCGCTGCTGGCACTACCGCGCCGATGTCGGCGCGCATGCCGGGCATCCGGAACTGTGCGGCCGCTGCGTCAGCAACATCGATGGTGCTGGCGAAGACCGCCGCTGGTTCTGAGTTTCCTCTGTAGGAGGGGCTTTAGTCCCGATCGAGGCATCGGGGCTGAAGCCCCTCCTACAGGTTTCTTCCAACAGGAATGCGATGAACAAACACCCCAAACCAAACGCACTCATCTGGCTGCTGCTGTCGGTGGTGGTGATCGGCCTTGACCAGTGGTCCAAGGCATGGGTGCTGGCCTCGCTGCCGGAATACACCGCCATCCCGGTGATCGAAGGCTTCTGGAACTGGTATCGCACCTACAACACCGGCGCGGCCTTCAGCTTCCTCGCCGATGCCGGCGGCTGGCAGTTGTGGTTCTTCACCGTGCTGGCGGTGGGCATCAGCAGCCTGCTGGGCTTCTGGCTGTCGCGCACTGCGCGCGGCGACTGGCGCCAGGCGCTGCCGTACGCACTGGTCATCGGCGGTGCACTGGGCAATGTCATCGACCGCCAGATCCACGGGCACGTGATCGACTTCATCCAGTGGTACTACTGGCCCGGCAAGGAATGGCCCGCGTTTAACATCGCCGATTGCGCGGTGGTCGGCGGCGCCATTGGCATTGCGCTGTTCGGCCTGTTCGACGGCAAGAAGAAGGCCGCGTAGGGCGGGCCCCGGCCCGCCGCTCGGTGACACACCCCTACGGTGGGCCAGGGCGCACCCTACGGGGCGCATCGCGGCGGTTTGCCCTCACCCCGCTCCCCTCTCCCGCGGGCGGGAGAGGGGCGTAGGCGCCATGCGGAATAGGCACCGGCAACACGTTTAGCGTTTCATTTTCCTGCCTTCGGTATTATCGGATTCTATGGACGTCCTGCTCGCCAATCCCCGTGGTTTCTGTGCCGGCGTCGACCGCGCCATCGAGATCGTCAAGCGCGCCATCGAGACGCTGGGCGCGCCGATCTACGTGCGGCATGAAGTGGTGCACAACCGCTTCGTCGTCGATGACCTCAAGCAGCGCGGCGCGATCTTCGTGGAAGAACTCGACGAAGTGCCCGACGGCGCCACGGTCATCTTCAGTGCGCATGGCGTGTCCAAGGCCGTGCGCAACGAGGCTGAAAGCCGTGGCCTGAAGGTGTTCGACGCCACCTGCCCGCTGGTCACCAAGGTGCACCTCGAAGTGGCGCGTCATTGCCGTGCCGGCCGCGATGTGGTGCTGATCGGCCACGCCGGCCACCCCGAGGTGGAAGGCACGATGGGCCAGTGGAGCCGCGAGGGCGGCGACGGCCACATCTACCTGGTGGAAGACATCGAGCAGGTGGCCACGCTGGACGTGAGCCAACCCGAAAACCTGTTCTACACCACCCAGACCACGCTGTCGGTGGACGACACGGTCGGCATCATCCAGGCGCTGCAGGGGCGGTTCCCGGCCATCCAGGGGCCGAAGAACGATGACATCTGCTACGCCACCCAGAACCGCCAGGACGCCGTGCGCGATCTGGCCAAGGAATGCGATCTCGTGCTGGTCGTGGGTTCGCCCAACAGCTCCAACTCCAACCGCCTGCGCGAGCTGGCCGAACGTGATGGCGTGGAGTCGTACCTGATCGATGGCGCGCACGAGATCGATCCGCGCTGGGTCGAGGGCAAGCAGCGCGTCGGCGTGACCGCCGGTGCGTCCGCGCCCGATGTGCTGATCGAAGGGGTCATCCAGCGCCTGCGCGACCTGGGCGCGGGTGGTGTCAGCGAACTCGCAGGCGAGCCCGAGAACATGGTCTTCGCACTGCCCAAGGAACTGCGGCTGCAACTGGTGTCCTGACGGCTCCTGGCGCCGGCCCCGGACGGACCGGGGAATGGAGCCGCGAAGAACGCAGCGGCTTCAAACCCGCCATGCGAGGAGCGTACTCTCCGTGCGACCGCGCCCGGATGAGAGACAGGAAAGCGCCCGCGGCCTCGTCACCGCGGGCGCCAGCCGGCACCTGTCCCGGGGCAGGTGCGCTTAGCGGTACACGCGCTCGCAACGGCGTTCCACGATGCGGTCGCCCTTGTCTTCCTGGCTGTTGCCCTGCACCTTGCGGCCGATGGCGCCGCCGGCCACAGCGCCGCCGACAGTGGCGACTTTCTTGCCGCTGCCACTGCCGACCTGATTGCCCAGCAGGCCGCCCACGACCGCGCCGATGGCGGTGCCCGCCACGCGATTGGGGTCCTTGCTGTTCTTCTGCACTTCCACGTTCTTGCAGACGACCTTGCTGCCGTCGTTGAAACGGCGGCCTTCGTCTTCCGGGCCATACGTCTGCGCTGCAGTGGCCGACATCATCGACATCAGGCCCAGCGACAGCAGGAGGCGAGGGGTGTTCATGGCGAATCTCCTTGGTGGGTATCGCCATGCGAGCCTGCGCGGCCCGTCGCGAACGACAAGTGAAATCCGCGTTGCGCGTTCATGCCCCGGTTCGCTGTGCGTGACGATCCCGCCACAAACATGACGGCGGGCTGACGGATGGCGGGCGATATTGACGTACGCACCACACCGGCCGCCTTACGTTGCAGGCAACGAGACGAGAGGAGTCGCGCCCATGCATACCCCCGAAGAACTGGAAAAGAAGCTCTGGAAAGCAATCAAGTCCGATCGCACCTTGATGCTGGGGCTCGATGGTGCGGAGGCGGGCCATACGCGGCCGATGACCGCGCTGCTGGAACATGAAGGCCGTGGTCCGCTGTGGATCTTCACCGCCACCGACAACCAGCTTGCCCAGCGCACGCGATCCCCGCAGCGCGCATTGGCCACGTTCGCGTCGATGGGACACGATGTGTTCGCCAGCCTGCAAGGCATGTTGGTTCGCGATGATGATCGCGCGGTGATCGATCGCTTGTGGAACCCCTTCGTCGCCGCATGGTACGAGGGCGGCAAGAATGATCCCAAGCTGGCGCTGCTGCGCTTCGATGCCGAACATGCGGAGATATGGCTCAACGAGCAGAGCCTGCTGGCCGGGGTGAAGCTGCTGTTCGGTGTGGACCCCAAGGAGGACTACCAGGACAAAGTGGCCGACGTGGACCTGCGTACGCACCCGGCGTGATCCGGGGGCATCGATAGGCCGGAAGTCACGCCTTCCCCAACGGCGCCTGACTCCGGCCGCGCCGGTTTGGCCGGCGCGCGTTGTGACGCCCGTGAACAGGGAAAACCAACGCGCTGGAACAGGGGCCAGGCCGCGGTGATCACTCACCGGATGTCATGCCCCATGTTGTTGTATTCGCAAACCCATCTGCACAACCTGCTGGACCGACTGGAAACCAGCGACGCCCGTACCACCGGCCAACTCGAAGCGCTCACCGTGTGGGTGGCGGCGCTGGTACAGACCCATCCCGACGGTGAACGCCTGCGCGCCACCGCACAGGCATTGTCCGCATGCAGCCCATTCCGTGCGCTGTGCCAGTACCAGGAGGAGGTGGCTGCCTACGACGCCACGTTCTGCCAACTGCAATCGCTGGCCGCGCCCGCCGATGGCGCGCCGCGCGTGCGCATGCCGTTGCCGCCCAACGTATGAGGCGCGCCTCGCCTGATGCTGGCCGCCGTCGCGTACTGCGCACGCGCCGCCATTGCGAAGGTAGTGCCCCCGCGCTGACACCCCTGCGCGCCGCAGGCCTGCTGGCTGTGGCGGTGGTGGCGATGGGCGCGGTAGCTGCGCCGGATGCATCGCGCTCGCCCCTCCTCCGGCCTTCGGCCACCTTCTCCCCGCAATGCGGGGAGAAGGGACTTCGCGATGCACTGCATCAGGAAGAGGGTACCGCGCCAGCGATCCTTCGACGGGGACGCACTTGCAGCCAAGCTGGGCGAAGCTAGGGCTTCGCACAACGGTACCCGCGTGGTCGCCGTGGCTGTTTCACCGGATCCGGCAGGCCGCTGCTGCGGCATCGACCACGCGTGCAGTGTCGCGCGCGATTCGCAAAGACCACGTCAACGCGCGGGGCCGAATCGGCCTGAAGTGCGGGCCGGGTCACACCGCGGCGTGAACGCGTGCTGTCTTGCGCATCAGTGCGTGGCTGTCTGCGACGAGGTGCCGGTGACGTCGATGAAGACAGGGTTGGAATAGAACCACAGGTCCTGCCAAGGATCCTCGCCGGGCACATCCGCCTGCGCCGTCGCCTCGTGCGTGCTGCTGCCACGCGCGCGCACGAATGCGCCGCGAGCGGGTACCGGCACCTCCCACGTGACGGACAGCCAGTCGCCGTCGCGCCGCCAGGTGCCCGCGCCCCAACGGCGCGTCTGCATGACCGGGATGCCGTCGTCGCCGGGCGTGCCGACGATCAGCTCCATCTGCGCCAGCAGGGGGCGTTCGCCATGGGCATTCGGAGTTGCCGGTTGCCGTACGCGCAGCTCGATACGCATCGTGCTGGCCGCCGGGAGCACGAGCGTGTCGCCCAGGGTTGCGACGTGTGCAGCGCCGTCGGTGCTGCGCACCTTCAGTTCCAGTGCATCGATCAGGTCGCCGGTGACGGCGAACATGCGGCCCTCGCGCAGGCCGTCGAGGATGTCGCCGGCATCGCGCCGTGCCCACACGTAGGTCTTGCTGTATTCGCCCGGATCGTAATCGCGTCCGCCGTCGCGCAGGTTGTGGTGCGAGTCGGAGGTGGCGGTGATCCAGAAACGACGGCCCTCCGCGAGCAAGGTGTCCCACACGCCGCCCACCTGCGTGGTCATCTGGTCGAAGCCGCCGAACGTCGGCGCGGCGGCGTTGCGGTACAGGCCGCGCTCGGTGCGCGTGGCCTGGTGGCCGGGCGCGCCTTCCATGCCCACCAGGACGTGCGGCGCGGCGTCATGCCAGGCGCGCAGTTCGGCCGGTTCCACCTCGCCCCACTGGCCCACGCCGGTGGCGGTGCGCGAGGGGTGGTTGACGAACATCAGCGGCGGCGCGGGCAGGGTGCGCATGTGCACCAGCGCATCGAGCATGGTTTGCGTGTCGTCGCGCTGCACACCGTCGGTGGGTTCGTTGCGGCTGAAGCGGCGTTCGATCTCGACCAGTTGATCGCGCTCGCGCGGGCCCGGAGGGATGATCAGCGAGGCGTGTTCGGCGGCCGGTACGTCGAACTCCATGCCGTTGAACTGGATCAGCGCCGGCACGTCCCTGCGCGCCTGTTCCAGCGCTGGCCAGGCGTGGTCGCGGGTCACGGCGGAGTGACCGGGGCCGCCATGATCGGTATGCACCATCCAGGTGAGGCCGAACGCCAGCGCCTGCCGTGCGTTGCGGCTGCGCGTGTACGGCGAGTCGCCACCGCGGATGGGCGTGGGCGGTGAGGTACTGCGATCCCAGTCCACGCTCCACTCGCTGTGCACGTGGTGGTCGCCGGCTTGCCAACCGCGACCGGCGTGGGGATCGGTGGCGCAGGCGGAAAGGAGGAGGGCCGACAGGGCCGGCAGGAAGAGGAAGCGCATCGAAGTCCTCGCGAAGCAGGATGCCGCCGCGGCGTGCGGCGGTATCGCGGGAAGAAGAAGCGCGCCGCGGGCATCCGCCGGCGGCGCGCAGGTACTCAGAAGTCCGCGCGCAGGCCCAGGCTGATGCGGCGGCCCGACTTCTCGTACATCGTCGGGAACGACGGGTCCATGGTGTAGCCGCTGGTCACTTCGTCCGTCAGGTTGATGCCCTTCAGGCTCAGCTTCAGGTGGTCGCTGATGCGGTAGCCGATCGATACGTCCAGCTGGCCGTAGGCGTCGCGCCAGATCGGGTACATGTTGTAGCCGATCGACTCCACGTACTCGTCCTTGTGGTTGTACGACACGCGCGCATCGAAGTGCTGGTTCTCGTAGTAGGCGGTCAGGTTCCAGGTCTTCTCCGCCAGGCCCGGCATCGGCGTGCGGATGCCCAGGTCGGATTCGCCGGCCAGCGAACTGTCCAGCATCGTGTAGTTGGCATTGATGCCGAAGCCGTCCAGGGATGCGTGCAGCGCCGACAGCGGCAGGTTGGCGATCAGCTCGATGCCGTCCACGTCGTACGAGCCGCTGGCATTCACCGGCTGGTACACGTCGAAGTCGTAGTAGCCGTTGAGCGTGCCGTTGGCGTTGTAGACGGCCACGTCCTCGACCACGCCGGTCAGCGCGTTCACCACCACGCCGTCGATCTTCTTGCGGAAGTACGACGCCGCCAGCAGGCCGCCGTTGTCCAGGTACTTCTCCAGGCCGATTTCCCACTGTTTAGCGTAAGTGGGCTTCAGGTCCGGGTTGCCGTCGGTGAAGCGGAACGAGCTCCAGCTGGCGGTGCGTTTGTAGGCCACGTCGGTCAGTGCCGGACGGATCAGCGTCTCGGAGCCGGCGGCGCGCAGCAGCAGGCCGTCGGCGAGTTCGGCGGTCAGGTTGAAGCTGGGCAGTACGTCGGTGTAGCCGCCGTCGCTCGACACCGGCGTGTCGGTATAGCCGGTGCTGCCGTCCGGGTTCTGCACCGGGTGGTAGCCGAACGACACCACCGAGGTGTCGACGTAGCGCGCGCCCGCGTTCACCGTGACCGGCACACGACCAAGGGTGAAGTCGAAGTTGGTCATCGCGTACAGCGCGGCGACCTCTTCGTCCACGCGGTAGTACTGCGCGTCGTCGAACGGCGTGGCGAAACCGGGGTACCGGAAGTAGCCGCGGGCGAAGTCGTTGGACACCTGCTGCCAGTCGAGGTCCTTCACGCTGTAGGCACCGCCGGGGACGATGTCGCCGATCCATTGCAGCGGGCTGTCGGCCAGCGTGCGCGTATTGACCCAGGACGTGTCGCCGGGGCCCGGACCGGTGATCTTGAGTTCGCCGTACTGGCGCTCCTTGCTGCGGTCGGTGTAGCGGCCGCCGAACTGCACGCTGCGCAGCGCAGGCAGGAACGGCAGGTCGAGCTTGCGGGTGACGTCGAGCTTGGCGGCGTACTTGTCGTCGTCGATCTTCTCCAGCGTGGTTTCATACGCCTCGAACAGGTAGCGCTCGGGCGAGGCGTACATGTCGAAGCCGGCGGAACTCGCACTGGGAATGGTCTCGCCGCTGCGGCCGGTCCAGCGCGTGCGCGACGGCGCATAGGCGACGTGCTTCAGGTTGGAATAGTCCAGCGTCTTCTCCGCACCGGAGTAGCCGGCCATCGCTTCCACGTCCCAGAGATCGTTGTTCCAGTCCAGCGCCAGGCTGTACTGGCCGTAGTCGGTCTTGTTGATGCGCTCCTTGCTGAGGAACTCATGCTGGGTGGCGGTGTAGGACACGTCGCGCAGCACCAGCATGCCGTACTCGGACAGGGTGGTGTCGTCGTACTCGTGGATCGTTTCCAGCGTACTGCGGCTGGAGGCGGAGTAGGCGGCGGCGTCGTATTCGTCTTCGGTCGTGTCGTAGCCACCCACCATCGCGTCGAACGTCAGGCTGAAGGTGCTGCTGGGCCGGTACTGCAACGAGGCGGTGGCGCCCCACTTTTCCTGGTCGTTGAGGTAGACGCGGTCGCCCACCTTGTCCTGGAAGATGATCAGGTTGCTTTCTGCGGTATCCGCGCGGTTGTCGATGGTCCAGCCGGTGTCGCGCTCGACCACGGCCTCGGCCTGCGAGCCGCGGGTGCCGGAGGCGCCCAGGAAGCGCGACAGCGGGCGGAAGTTGATGCCCGAGGTGGAGTCGGTGCGGTTGGTGCGCTGCGCATGCGCGAAGGAGACCAGTGCGCCCCAGTCGCCCCAGGTGTCGCTGGCCAGGAAGGCGAACTTGGGGTCGGTTTCTTCGGAGATCGAGTTATGCGCGCCCTCGGCGGAGAACACCAGCTTGCGATCGCTGTAGTCGAAGGGCCGCGCGGTGGAGATCTTCACCGAACCGGCGATGCCGCCTTCCTCGTCGGCGGCGGTGGGCGATTTCTGTACGGTGACCTGCTGGATGATCTCCGAGGCGAACAGGTCGAATTCGACATCGCGCCCGCCGCTGCCGGAGGCGGTGGCCAGGTCGTTGATGGAGACATGGGTGTATTCGGAAGGCAGGCCGCGCACGTTGACCTTGCTGCCCATGCCCTTGTTGCGCTCGATGGTCACGCCGGGCATGCGCTGCAGCGCTTCGGCGAGGTTCTGCTCGGGAAAGTCCGCCACGTCGGTGGCGACGATGGAATCGGAGAAACCCACGTTGTAGCGCTTGATGTCGACGGCCTGTTCCAGGCTGCGGCTGTAGCTGCCGACCACGGTGACGCTCTCCAGATCCTGCGCGTCCACCGCCTGCGCGCTCGGCGTGGGTGCAGGGGCTGCGGCAGCCGGCGCGGGCGCAGGCGACGGGACGGGCGTTGCGGGGGTGTCGACTTCGATGGTGACGGTGCTGGTGTTGAGGTAGCGGTAGCGCAGGCCGGTGCCCTGCAGCAACTGCGCGAGCGCCTGGTCCGAAGACAGGCCGGCGGGCACGGCGCGCGTGCGGGGATTGCCGGCCTGTGCGGTGTAGACGAACTGCAGGCCGGTCTGGCGCGAGAGTGCATTGAGTGCACTGTCGAGCGATTGCGGCGGGATGGCGTCGGTCGCGACGGTCGCCTGCTGGGCGGCGACGTTGGCGGTCGCAGCCTGCAGGGCAAGAGCAATGGAAAGGGCGAGGATTCGGCGCATCGTGGGATCCGGGTGGAGTGGGGTGGTGGCGCGCGATCGCTCGCGCGCACCTCCACTACGAGGGTGCACGGCGGCGATCGGGCACCGTTTTCTCCGTGAATTTTTTCTTACAGCGCCGGGATCACCACGGGCCGTGCACGGGCGCACGGCGCGAACGCACGCGGATCTCGCGCGCATCGGCACTCACGGTGAGCGTGGGTTGTTCGTCAAGGAAAGCGCGCAGCGAGGCAAGATCGTCCGCGCGCAGGTTGCCGGTCAGGCGCAGCGCACCGGCTTCGCTGTCGTCCACGCGCAGCCGCACGGTGTTCATGCGGTTGAAGCGGTCGGCGATGTCGCGCAGCGGTTCGTCGCGGAACACGACGCGCCGTTGCCACCACGCCGTCATGGCCGCGACATCTTCCTGCACCACACTGACGTGGTGGTCGGCATAGGCCACGCGCGCGGACTGTCCGGCGGCGAGGTCGGCGAGCAGCCGTCCCTTGCCCGCGCGGTCGACCACGTGGATGCGGCCCTCGGCCACGCCGAAGCGCGCCTGGTCGCGCTGCAGCGACACGTCGAAGGTGGTGCCGATGTCGCGCACTTCCAGTCCGGCGGCGTGCACGGTGAACGGGCGGCGATCCGCGGCGACCACGAAACTCGCCTGGCCGCGCGCCAGTTCGATGCGCCGGCGCAACAGGCCGACGGTCACGGTGACGTCGCTTTCCGCGTTGAGGTGCATCACCGTGCCGTCTTCCAGCGTGACCATGCGTGGGGCACCCTGCGCGGCGATGTAGTGGCGCGTCGAAGGCAGCGCCGCATGCACCGCGATACCGATGCCGAGCAGCAGGGCAGCGGCGGTCGCGATGCGCGGCAGGCGCCGCGGTGGTGCGCGCGCGGCGCGTGGACGCGCCGGGCGCAGGGGCAGCGGAACGACGTTGTCGCGTACGCCCGGTACGGCGGCGTCCGCCGGCAGTCCACGCACGGCATCGCCGATCTCGGCGGCGACCCGGGCGATGGCCAGGTATTCGCGCAGGTGCACGGGCGAGGCCACCAGCCATGCCATGAAACGCTGCTGGTCGTCCGGGCCCAGCGCGCCCTCGCGCTGCATCACGTGCCAGTGCGCGGCTTCGCGGGTGGCGGCGGACGTGCCGGGCGGGAACAGGGGCGTGGCCATCACGCGGTCCCCATCGCGCGGCGGCAGACGGCCAGGCCGCGCACCACGTGTTTCTTCACCATGTGCGGCGATACGCCCAGGCGCTCGCCGATCTGGCGGTAGGTCAGGCCGTCGCGGTACTGCATGACGAGGACGGCGCGCGTGCGCGCCGGCAGGGTCGCGAGCAGGGCCTGCATGTGCTGCCGGCGCTGGGCGCGTTCGGTCGCGTCTTCCACGCCTTCCGCGTGGGTGACCAGGGCCGCCACCTGCTCGACATCTTCCATCGGCACGGGCGTGCGTTGCCGGCGCGCGGCCTGTTCGCGCGCCAGGTTCAGCGCCACGGTGAACAGATAGGCCTCGGGGTTGGCGATCTGCTCGCCCTGGCCCTGGTGCGCACGCAACAGGCGCAGGTAGGTTTCCTGCACCAGGTCCTCGGCTTCGTCGTTAGCGCCGCGACGGGCGAAGAACCCACGCAGCGCCGGTGCCTGGTCCGTGAACACGCGGGTGAGTGCGCGGAGCGCGTGTTCGGCCAAGGTCCCGTCCCACGCCGTCGGAGAGGGCGGCAAGGTACGCGGTGAGGATGACGGTTCGGTGACATGCGCCCGACATCAGAGGCGGCTGACGCTGCGCAGACGTATCGCGGCGGCGGCCACGCCCTGCTGTGCAGCCGCGAGCGTGCGCAGTGCCTGCACGACCGCGCCCGGTGTCGCGCAGGCCAGCGCCACCTGGCCCCAGGCGATGCATTGGCCCGCGTCGTAGACCTCGTAGTCGGCGAAATAGTGGCGGGTCTTCGTGGCGTCGACCAGGTCAGGTGCCGACGTGCACATCGCACTCGCATTCTGCGTAGCCAAGCTGTTCCAGTGCGATCTCCAATGCCAGGGCGTAGCTGCGCGCGCCGTAGCCGTCGACCACCGCGAGACGGCGGCCGGCGGTGGTGGGCAGGCTGCCCTCATCGAGATCGTCATGCACTTCCACATACGGATGGGCGAGGCCCTGCACGGCACGCTGCAGCAGCGGATGGTCGGTGAGCGCACCGGGGTCGAGCAGGGTGGCGCGCACACCCCATTCGTTCGCCAGGCGCAGCGCGGTCAGCACGTCCGTGATGGAGCCGCAACTGCGCACGGCCAGCGTCTGGCCTGCGCAACCGGCCCGCTGCACCAGCGCGCCGAGCACCGACGGTGGCAGAGGACGCGCTGGCGAGGCGAGGTTGTCGTGGCGCTCGGGACCACGGATGACGAGAATGGACATGAGAGGCTCCTGGTCAGGCATGGAAGGGCTCCGCGGCGTGCGTATGGCCCGCGCGGCGCAGCGCGATGTCGAGCGCCAATGCGTACGCGCGCGGCAGGTCGTCCCGCAGGATCACGGTGACCAGCGGTGCGTGCCGTGGGTGCACGCGGGGCTCCAGCGCATGCGTGGCGTCGTCGTGCACTTCGATGTACGGCGACGGCAGGTCGTCGAGCGCGTCGCGCAGGGCCCGCCTCTGCGTGACGCCGTCGAGCGCAAGGTCGCCGATATCCAGCAGCAGCATGTCGCTGTGCGCGATGTGCGCACGACGCAGGCAGGACAGCAGGTCGCGCATCGTCGCGAAGGTACGGCAGCGCAGGCGCTGCCCGGCAGCATGCGCGCGTTCGCGCAGCGGAGGGTCGAGGGAGGAGGCGTCGGGAAGCGCGGCATGCGGGCCACGCAGGATCAGGATGGACATGCATCGGGTCGTGGCGCACATCGCGTGCAGTGGGGCCACGATAGGTCCGTGCCGCGTAACGGCTCCATGCGCTTCGGCGCCGGGTGCGTAAAGAACGCGTAGCGTTTCAGCGCTGCGCGATCAATATCGCGCCGGCCAGCGCCAAGGCCGCGGCCCATGCCGCGTCGGACGTGCATGCGCGATGCCACCACGCGCCGCGGCAGACACCGGTGGCGATGAGCTGGATGGTCGCGAGCATGGCCAGCAGATGCAGGCCGACGGCCGCCAACATCAGCAACAGCGAACCGGTGGCGGTGATCGCGCGCGCAGGCGCTTCCGCCATGCACAGCGGGACCAGTGCGGGCACCAGCATGAAGCCGCTGCCGTGTGCGGCGCCCGTCAGGCAGGACCAGGCGGCCAGGTCCACGCGTGATCGGCGGACGACCCGCGATGGAGGGGAGGATGTGATGCGCGCACGCCGTATCAGTCGCCACGCCGCGAGTGCAAGCAGACATCCGCCCGCCACGATCTGCATGCGCTGTGGCGCCAGCCGCACGCCCTGCATCACCAGTGCCACGACCAGCGCCACCGACAGCGCATGTCCTGCGGCGATGGGCAGCAGCGCGCGCCGCACGTCGCGCGCATCGCCGCTGCGGCTCGCTTGTGCCGCGGCGAACAGCCAGCCGTTCGCCGGACTCAGGCCATGGAGCGCTCCGAGACCGGCGACGGCGAGCCACGGCCACCAGGCGTCGGGCAGCGACATGATGGCGTGGCGTCAGGGCTTCGCCGCGCAGCATCCGCCGGCCGCGCCGAGCGGCGCCGCATCGTAGCGGTCGTGGTGGCGCACCCAGGCCATCGGGTAGTCCTCGGCGTCTTCATTGCGCCCGTGCGGGGTGAGGTCCAGCAGCGCGTAGGTGTGCATCATCGTTTCCACGCCACGGCCGTAACGCGAATAGGTGTGGAAGACCTCGCCGGCGTCGTCGCGCACGAACACACTGATGCCGGGGGCTTCCTCGTGCGGGAACGGTTGCCGCGTGTAGTTGTAGTCCACCATGCCGCGCGACATTTCCTCCTGGCTGAAGTTGACGCCGAAGTCGTGGTTGAACGTGGAGCCATGCGAGGACACCCACGGGAAGGTCCAGCCCATGCGATGGCGGAAGGCTTCGATATCGGCCAGTGGTGCGCGCGAGACGGCGACGAGGGTGAGGTCGCGCTGGGCGAGGTGGACGAGCGCGCCGGCGTGGTGGTCGGCCATGAAGGAGCAGCTCTTGCAGCCCTGTTCCCAGCCGGGCGCGAACATGAAGTGCTGCACCATCAACTGGCGGCGGCCGTCGAACAGGTCGGCCAGCGTGCGCGTGCCCTGCGGTGTGTCGAACGTGTAGGGCGTGTCCACATGCACCCATGGCAGGGAACGGCGTTCGCGCGCGATCTGGTCGTGCAGGCGGGTGAGTTCCTTCTCGCGCGTGAGCAGCGCGAGGCGGGCGGTGCGCCATGCGTCGCGGGTGACGATGGCGGGCGTGTCGTGGGCAAGCGTGTCCATGGCGGGATTCCGGTCCTGGTGGTGGGAGGTGGGCGGCGCGGCATGCGTCGCCCCTGCCGATGCCGGAGGGGCATCGGGTTGCGGAACAGAACGATGTGCCGCGTGATGCGGCGGGTGCGTCAGGCGGTGCGTGCGGGCCTGCGCACCGCGCGGAGCTTGCCGCTGGGGCCGCCGCCGCAATAGAACAGGTCGGCACCGTCGGATTCCAGGCCGCTGATGTGCGCGCCCGCCGGCATGTCGAGGCGTTCCAGCACGCGTCCGTCGCGCGGGTCGATGCGGCGAAGGTCGCTGTCGTCGCCATCCCAGGTGGCGTGCCACAGGTCGCCGTCGACCCAGGAAACGCCGGTGACGAAGCGATCGGACGCGAGGGTGCGCAGGATCTTGCCGGTGTCCGGATCGATCTGGTGGATGCAGCGATCGCGGTACTGGCCCACCCACAGGCTGCCTTCGGCCCAGGCCATGCCGGAGTCGCGGCCTGCGCCGGGCGCGGGAATCGATGACACCACGGCGCCGGTGGCCGGGTCGATCTTGTCGATGCGGGCTTCGGCGAGCTGGTAGAGATGCGTGCCGTCGAAGGCGGTACCGGCATCGCCGGGACGGTCGATGCTGCGGACGACGTCGCCGCTGGCGGGTTCGATGGCCAGGATGCGTTCGCTGGTGGCGGCCCAGACATGGTGGCCGTCGTGGGTCACGCCATGGATGCTGGGCGCACCCTCGAATGGTCCGTATTCGCGGACGATCTCCGCCGTGCGTGCCGGTGCGGCATGGCGGGGGGTGGAGGCGGTGTCGTTCATGCGGAACTCCGGATGCGGTGGGTGTGTGGCCAATCTACGCAGCCGGCAACACGGCAGGGAGTAACAAGATGGTCGTGAATCCGGACAGCGGCGGCGCCAGCCAGCGCTGTGCGCGGGCACGGCCCACCGAATGCGCATGGCCGGCGCTTTCCAGTGCAACGAGTGCGCGCTGCACCGAGCGCTGGCCCATGCCAGTGGCCAGCGCCAGTGCCGAGGTGGACCACGCCATGCCGTCTGCCAGCAGGCCCTGCAGGGCGGCCTGTTCGCCATCCAGCGGAGGCGCCAGCACGGCGACGGCGCCTGCGTGATGCGGCACCAGCAGGAAACCGCGGTCGCTGGCGGTGATGTCGGCCAGCGGCGCGATGAGGCGGCGTAGGCGCCCGATTTCCACGCGCAGGCGCCCGCGGTGCGTCTCATCCGGATCGCGTGTCCGGAACACGCGCGCGATCAGCGCGTTGCGGTCCACGTCGCCAGGCCAGCCGACCGCGAGCGCGCGCAACAGCGCGAACAGCACCGGGCGTCGCGCGAGCGGCAGCGTCGCATCCGCCTCCCGCAGCGCATGGCGCACGGCGTCGACCACCAGCGCGCCGCTGGCGAGCAACGCGTCCACATCGTCCAGCGTCACCGGTTGCTCGTGGCCCCCGTGCAGGAGGCGGGCGGCGGGGCGTTGCAGGATGGCGGCGACGTCCGCGACTTCGGCGGCCAGTGCGGGAATGCCTGCCTGCGCCGCGGCGGCCCTTGCCTGCGCCAGCGCGCGGCGGGCGTCGCGCAGGTGCAGCGAACGCAGCGCGATCTCAGCGCGCGCAAGCGCGGCCAGCGCCTGGTGCGCGGGTGCACCCGTGTCCATGCCAGGGGTTGCGCGCAGTGAGGTGGCCGCCGCGTCGAGGCGGCCCAGCAGCAGGTGGCGGCGGACGGTGATCAGGTGCGCGTGCGTGGCGTTGGCGTGGTCGCCACGGGCGGCGAGCAGGCGGGCGGCGTCATCGAGCGCGCGTGGCGCAGTGCCGAAATCGCGCAGGGCTAGCGCGACCTCCGCTTCGGCGATCACGCAGCGCGCGCGCGACACCGGTTCGCGCGTGCCGAAACCGCGTGCGGCACGACGCAGCAGGTCGCGTGCGCGCGGGTAATCGCCGAGCTGTGCCATCGCGATGCCGCGCAGCGCCAGGGCGGGCGGATCGTCGCGCCAGCCGACGTGGTTGAGCGCACCCAGGACATCGCCGGACGAAAGCGCGCGCCCGGCGGCGGTGATCAGGGAGTCCATGCCGGCAGCCTACCGCGCCGACGGGCCGCCGTCGCGGATTCAGTCCGCCGCCAGTGCCCGTCGCATGCGCGCATGGTCGCGGCGGTACTGGCGCGCGAGTTGCGTTTTCTTCGTCGCACTGAGGATGCGGCCCGACACCTGGAAGAACTTCTTTTCTTCTTCGCGCAGGTGGTGGTGCACCTTCCCCGACAGCTCGCGCGCCTTCTTCAGCCAGGCGGCATGGCGAGGATCCAGCGACTGGATGTCTTCGACCAGTTCATCGATCTCGTGGTGCTCGTGCAGCGCGTGGCGCGAGGAATTCAGACCGCGGTCGTCCATCAGGATCGGGACGTAGAGGAACCGTTCTTCCGCGGCGGCGTGCGCCGCCAGTTCGATGCGCAGGGCGGTGAACAGGTCCAGCCGCTCGCGCGTGCCCGGTTTCGACCGCAGCAGGCGGCGGCACAGCGAGCGCTGGGTTTCATGGCTTTCGTGCAGCGCGTCGTAGATGGTTTCGGGCATGGGCAATGTCCTGGCGAAGGGCGCGCAACGGGAGCCGGTCAGGGCAGGGTACGCACCTTGGGCTCGCGCGCGTACTGGCGGGTGCGCGCGGCCTTGATGAAGGCCGCCGTCTCCGACGCCTTCACCACGCCCGCGTCCTTGCCGATACCGGCGGCCTTGATGACGGCGGACGCGCCATCGTCATGGGCGATCGCCTTCAGGTGCCCGAACGCATCGCGCACCCAGTCGACCGCGGCGGCCTCGGTCGCCATGGCCTTGCCTGCGGCGTCCGACAGCACCACGGCCACGGCGTCGAACACCATCGACGGCGTGCCGGCGAGTTGTCCGTCCGCCGGCAGTCGCTTGCCGTTGCCGAGTTTCGCACCGCCGATTTTCGGCGCAACGATCTTGACCTGTGCGCCATCGGCTTCCGCTGCCTTGCGCAGCGCGGCGATCGTCGCCGCGTCCGAACCATCGTCCACCAGGATGCCCACGCAACGGCCCCGCAGGGTCGGTTTCATCTTGCCGATGATCTGCAGCGCGGGCGACGGCGGCATGTCCTTCGGCTTCACCGTCGTGGGTGGTGCGGGCGGCAGCGTCTCCAGGCCGAGGCCGCCGGCGACGCGCTGGGCGAGATCGCTGTCGATGTGGCGCAGGTGGCCAACGATCGCCTCGCGCACGTGCGGGGTTTCCACTTTCGAGAGTTCGAACACCAGTGCGGCCGCCATGTGCGCCTGCTCCGGTGCGGTCTGGCTGCGGAAGAACAACCGCGCCTGGCTGTAGTGGTCGGCGAAGCTCTCCGGCCGCACGCGTCCCTTGTGGCCGTCGGCGATGCTCGCGTGGCTGCGGAAACCGGCGGGCGTTTCGCGCGGGGTGTCGCCCTGCAGGCTGCTGGGCTCGTAGTTCACGCGGCCCTTGGGCACCTGCATCTGCATGTGGCCATCGCGCTGCAGGTTGGCGAAGGGGCACTTCGGCGCATTCACCGGGATCTGGTGGAAGTTGGGCCCGCCCAGGCGCGACAGCTGCGTGTCCAGGTAGGAGAACAACCGGCCCTGTAGCAGCGGATCGTTGCTGAAGTCGATGCCGGGCACGATGTTGGCCGGGCAGTAGGCGACCTGTTCGGTCTCGGCGAAGAAGTTGTCCGGCCAGCGGTCCAGCACCATGCGGCCGATCACCGTCAGCGGCACCAGCTCTTCGGGGATCAGCTTGGTGGGGTCGAGGTGGTCGAACGGGAACGCATCGGCCTGTTCTTCGGTGAACAGCTGCACGGCCAGCTCCCATTCGGGGAAGTCGCCCTTCTGGATGGCCTCGAACAGGTCGCGGCGGTGGAAGTCGTTGTCGGCGGCCTGCAGTTTCACCGCTTCGTCCCACACGGTCGACTGGATGCCGAGCTTCGGTCGCCAGTGGAACTTCACGAAGGTGCTGTTGCCCTTCGCGTCGAGCAGCCGGAAGCTGTGCACGCCGAAGCCTTCGATCATCCGCAGCGAACGCGGGATCGCGCGGTCGCTCATCGCCCACATGATCATGTGGAAGGCTTCCGGCGTCAGCGAGATGAAATCCCAGAACGTGTCGTGTGCGCTGCCGGCCTGCGGATAGGCGCGGTCGGGTTCCATCTTCACCGAGTGCACCAGGTCCGGGAACTTCATCGCATCCTGGATGAAGAACACCGGGATGTTGTTGCCCACCAGGTCCCAGTTGCCTTCCTGGGTGTAGAACTTCACCGCGAAGCCGCGCACATCGCGCGGCGTGTCCACCGAGCCCGCGCCGCCCGCCACGGTGGAGAAACGGCAGAACACCGGCGTACGCACGCCGGTCTCGGTCAGCACACGTGCGGTGGTGTACTTCTTCAGCGACTTCGTCAACTCGAAGTAACCATGCGCACCCGAGCCGCGCGCATGCACGATGCGCTCGGGGATGCGCTCGTGGTCGAAGTGGGTGATCTTCTCGCGCAGGATGAAGTCTTCAAGCAGCGTCGGCCCGCGGTCGTGCGCGCGCAGCGAGTTCTGGTTGTCGCTGACCGGGATGCCCTGGTTGGTGGTCAGGAGTGGATGCTTGCCGCCGGCACTGAAATGCAGTTCGCCGCCTTCACCGCGCGCAGCGTTGTCGGCGGTGGGACGAGCGGAGGATTTCGCGGGGGATTTGCGCGTAGCCATCGGGGGGCTCCTGGACGACGTGGGGGCCACTCCGTGATGGAGGGCCTTGGCACGCGTCATCATCGGCGTCCCCGCGTGCAGGCCGCGTTAGGAGCGTTGACGGCGGACCAACGCACGGTCGCGGACACTGGCTGTCCGCATCCGGTGGCATCACTGTCGCCTTTCCCTCTGGAGATGACGCAATGGAAACGAATGAACTGCATCGCGGCCGCCTGATCGACCATATCCAGCTGGTCGTGCGCGACCTGGACGCCAGCCGCACGTTCTACGCGGCGGTATTCGACGTGCTCGGCATTCCGATGGCGGGCGAGGGCGGCAATTACTTCTGGGCCGACGAGTTGTTCGTCTCCACCGCCGACAGTGAAGCGGCGGATGGCAAGCTCACGGGACGCCACCACATAGCGTTCCAGGCCCAGGACCGCGCGATGGTGGACCGCTTCCACGAAGTCGCGCTGGCGCACGGCGGCAAGGACAACGGCGCGCCGGGTCTGCGCGATTACCACCCCGGCTACTACGGCGCGTTCGTGCTCGACCCTGACGGCAACAACATCGAAGCGGTGTACCACGGTGAAGCCAAGCGCAGTGCGCCGTCGGTGAAGGTGGAGTTCTGACGGATGCTCCCCTCTCCCTGCGCAAGCGGGGAGAGGGTGCCGAAGGCGGGTGAGGGGCGAACGAAGTCAGGGGACGTGAGCGCCGCGGCACCTCCGCGTTCGCGCTCGCCCCTCATCCGCACCCGTATCAAGTACGGGGCAGACTCTCCGGGCACCTTCTCCCCGCCGAGCGGGGAGAAGGGACTACTGCTTACAGAAACATCCCGCCCGACGCCTCGATGCGCTGCGCATTGACCCAGCGGTTCGCCGGCGAGAGCAGCGAAGCGACCACGCCGCCGATGTCGTCGGGCACCCCCACGCGGCCGAGCGCGGTCTGCGAAGCCACGAAGGCATTGAGCTGCGCGTTGTCGCGCACGGCGCCACCACCGAAATCGGTCTCGATCGCGCCGGGCGCGACGATGTTCACCGCGATGCCGCGTGCGCCCAGTTCCTTGGCCTGGTAGCGCGTCAGCACTTCCATCGCGCCCTTCATCGCCGCGTACGCCGCATAGCCGGGCAGGGCGAAACGCGCCAGGCCGGACGAGATGTTGATGATGCGGCCGCCATCGGCGAGCAGCGGCAGCAGCGTCTGGGTGAGGAAGAACGGTCCCTTCAGGTGTACGTCGACCAACGCGTCGAACTGCGCGCGCGTGGTCTCGGCGAAGCCGGTGTGCACGCCCATCCCGGCGTTGTTGACCAGATGGTCGAAGCGGTCACGGCCCCACGCGGCGAGTTGCGCGCGCACGGCGTCGGCGAAAGCGTCGAAGCTCTCACTCTGGCCCACGTCCAGCGGCAGGGACGCGGCGCGCTGGCCGAGCGCTTCGATCTCGGCGACGACCGCCGCCGCTTCGGCCTGCTGGCTGCGGTAGGTGATCAGCACGTCGTGGCCCTGGCGGGCGACGGCGAGGGCCATGTTGCGGCCCAGGCCGCGGCTGCCGCCGGTGATCAGGGTGAGGGGGGATGAGGTCGGGGTCATGGCAGGTCTCCGGTCGGGGAAGGCGGTGGATTCACCGTGGAGGCACCGTATTGGGTGGGAGCAGGTGGATAAATCGGCTTAGACTGATTGGACCGTTCGCATATGGCGAACAATCGTCGGACGCTCCATGAACCGCCTCGATGCCATGCAGGCCTTCGTCCGGGTCGCCGAGATGGCCAGCTTCACCCGTGCGGCCGAGAGCCTGGGCCTGCCCAAGGCCAGCGTGTCCACCGCCGTGCAGCAGTTGGAAGCCTGGCTGGGCACGCAGCTGTTGCACCGGACCACGCGGCGCGTGCAGCTGACCCAGGATGGGCAGGCGTTCTACGAGCGCTGCCAGGATCTGCTGGCCGACATGGACGAGGTGCAGCACCTGTTCGCGCGCTCGCCGCAGGCCCTGCGCGGGCGCCTGCGCGTGGACATGCCGGCGCGCTTCGCCCGGCACTTCGTGCTGCCGCACCTGCCGGCGTTCCTGCACGACCATCCGCAACTCGCGCTGGAACTGAGCTGCACCGACCGTCGCGTGGATGTGGTGCGCGAGGGGTTCGACTGCGTGCTGCGCGTGGGCACGCTGGCCGACACCAGCCTGATCGCGCGACCGCTGGGCCAGTTGCGCGTGGTGACCTGCGCCAGCCCGGAGTACCTGCAGCGGCATGGCGTGCCGCAATCGCCGGACGATCTGCCTGCGCATCGGCTGATCCACTACGCCAGCCAGTTCGGCGGCAAACCCGATGGCTGGGAGTACTGGGATGGCGCGCGCTATGCCAGCGTGCCGATGGAAGGCGCGCTGACGGTGAACAGCTCCGATGCCTACGAAGCGGCCTGCATCGCAGGACTTGGGCTGATCCAGGCGCCGGTCGCGGGCCTGCGCACGTTGATGGATCAGGGCTTGCTGGCGGAAGTGTTGCCGACGTACGCCGCCGAGCCGATGCCGGTCGCGCTGCTGTACGCGCACCGTCGCCACCTGCCGCAACGCGTGCAGGCGTTCATGGCGTGGCTGGCGGAGACGGTGCGGCCGCACCTGCAAACGGACTGATGCGTGTCCGCTGTTCTTGTGGGAGCGACGTCGGTCGCGAAGATGTCTCAGGGGAACGGCGAAAGGCTTCGCGACTGACGTCGCTCCCACAGGGAATATCCCGGGCCGGAAAGCAGAAGGCCCCGCAGTGCGGGGCCTTCCCTTGAGGATGCGCTGGCGACTCAGGCCTCGACGTCTTCCTTGTACGCATCCACCGGAATGCAGGCGCACATGACGTTCTTGTCGCCGTAGACGTTGTCCACGCGGGCGACCGGCGGCCAGTACTTCTGCAGCTTCAGCGTGGCCAGCGGGAACGCGGCCAGTTCGCGCGGGTAGGCGTGGGTCCACTCGCTGGCCATCACCATCGTGGCGGTGTGCGGGGCGTTCTTCAGCGGGTTGTCCTCGCGGTCCAGGCGGTCGTCCTCGACCGCGCGGATTTCCTCGCGGATCTCGATCATCGCGTCGATGAAGCGGTCCAGCTCGTGCTGCGATTCGCTCTCGGTCGGCTCGACCATCAACGTGCCTGCCACCGGGAAGCTCAGGGTGGGCGCGTGGAAGCCGAAGTCGATCAGGCGCTTGGCCACGTCCTCGGCGCTGATGCCGGTGCGGTCCTTGATCGGGCGCAGGTCGAGGATGCACTCGTGCGCGACCAGGCCGTTGCGGCCGGTGTAGAGCGTCTCGTAGTGCGCTTCCAGCCGCTTGGCGATGTAGTTGGCGTTGAGCAGCGCCACCTGCGTGGCCTTGCGCAGGCCGGCCGCACCCATCAGCGTGATGTACATCCAGCTGATCGGCAGGATGCTGGCGCTGCCGAAACTGGCCGCGCTGACCATGCCGACATCGCCTTCACCGCCCAGCTTCTTCGGCAGGTACGGCGCCAGGTGCGCCTTCACCGCGCACGGGCCCACGCCGGGGCCGCCGCCGCCATGCGGAATGCAGAACGTCTTGTGCAGGTTGAGGTGCGACACGTCCGAGCCCCACTTGCCGGGCTTGGCCACGCCGACCAGTGCGTTCATGTTGGCGCCGTCGGTGTACACCTGGCCACCATGCTGGTGGACGATGTCGCAGATGGCGACCACGTCTTCCTCGAACACGCCGTGCGTGGACGGGTAGGTGATCATGATCGCGGCCAGGCGCTCGCTGTACTTCTCGGCGGCGCGGCGGATGTCCTCGACGTCGACGTTGCCGTTGGCATCGCACTTGGTGACCACCACGGTCATGCCGCACATCTGCGCGCTGGCCGGATTGGTGCCGTGCGCGGACTCGGGGATCAGGCAGATGTCGCGGTGCGCTTCACCACGCGCGCGGTGGTAGGCGCGGATCGCCAGCAAGCCGGCGTATTCGCCCTGTGCGCCCGAGTTCGGCTGCAGGCTGACGGCGTCGTAGCCGGTGCATTCGACCAGCATGGCTTCCAGCTCGTCGATCAGCTGCGTGTAGCCGGCGGCCTGTTCGGCCGGCGCCAGCGGATGGATATTGCCGAATTCCGGCCACGTCACCGGGATCATCTCCGCGGTGGCGTTGAGCTTCATGGTGCAGCTGCCCAGCGGGATCATGGTGCGGTCCAGCGCCAGGTCCTTGTCCGACAGCGCACGCATGTAGCGCAGCAGTTCGTGCTCGCTGTGGTGCGTGTTGAACACCGGGTGGGTCAGGAAGTCGCTGGTGCGGCGCAGGGCGGCCGGGATCAGCGACGGCGCGCTGGCGTCCAGCGCATCGACCGACGGCAGCGAGGCGCCTTCGCCGGCGAACACGCCCCACAGTGCATCGATGTCGGCGCGGGTGGTGGTTTCGTCCAGCGAGATGCACAGCGAACCGTTGCCGCGCATGCGCAGATTCAGGCGGGCCGCCTTGGCCCGCGCCAGGATGGCGTCGCGTGCGTCGCCCGGTTCGATGCACAGCGTGTCGAAGGCGCTGGCGTGCACGGCCGGGTAGCCGAGCGTGCGCAGGCCCTCGGCGAGGATGGCGGTGAGGCGGGCGACGCGGCCGGCGATGCGCGCCAGGCCCTCCGGGCCGTGGTAGACCGCGTACATGCTGGCCATCACCGCCAGCAGCACCTGCGCGGTGCAGATGTTGGACGTGGCCTTCTCGCGGCGGATGTGCTGCTCGCGGGTCTGCAGCGTCAGTCGGTAGGCGGGCTTGCCTTCGGCATCGACCGACACGCCGATCAGGCGGCCGGGCATGCTGCGCTTGTAGGCGTCGCGGCAGGCCATGAAGGCCGCGTGCGGGCCGCCGAAACCGAACGGCACGCCGAAGCGCTGCGAGTTGCCGATGACGATGTCGGCGCCCATCTCGCCCGGCGGCTTCAGCAGCGTCAGCGCCAGCAGGTCGGTGGCGACGACAAACAGCGCGTTGTTCGCATGGATGGTGTCGGCGTCCTTCGACCATTCCTCGACCCAGCCGCTGGAAGCGGGGTACTGCACCAGCACGCCGAAGTAGTCGCCGGCGGCGAGCTTCTCGTGGAAGGCGTCGGTGGAACGCACCACGTCGACGGTGATGCCCAGCGGCTCGGCGCGGGTCGCGAGCACTTCCAGCGTCTGCGGATGGGTGTCGCCGGCGACCAGGAAGGTGTTCGACTTCGACTTGGCCGAGCGCTTGGCCAGCGTCATCGCCTCGGCCGCGGCGGTGGCTTCGTCCAGCAGCGAGGCGCTGGCGATCTCCATGCCGGTCAGGTCGGTGACCATGGTCTGGAAGTTGATCAGCGCTTCCATGCGGCCCTGCGAGATCTCCGCCTGGTACGGCGTGTAGGCGGTGTACCAGGCCGGGTTCTCGAGGATGTTGCGCAGGATGACCTTCGGCGTGTGGGTGCCGTAGTAGCCCTGGCCGATGAAGCTGCGGAAGACCTGGTTGCGGTCGGCGACGGCGCGGATCTTCGCCAGCGCTTCTTCCTCCTTGATCGGGGCGGGCAGGGCCAGCGGCTGCGCGGACTTGATGCTGGCCGGCACGATGGCGTCGGTCATCGCCTCCAGCGAGTCATGGCCGACCACGCGCAGCATGTGCGCGATCTCGGCGTCGTTGGGGCCGATGTGGCGTTCGAGGAACGCGCCGTGGTGCTCAAGCTCGCGCAGGGAGGGGGTGTTCGACATGGGAGGCATCCGGAAGGGCAATAGGGCCAGCGTGCGGAAGCCGCACGTGGGGTGCCCCTCTGTCCTTTTGCCTGAGAGTTTGGAAGCGCGCCGACGAGGAGGTCGCGTGCTTCGTGCCCCTTCGGCGCCGGCGCTGCCGCAAGGGCGGCCGGTCTCTCCAGAGTGTCGTTGCAGTGGTGGTATCGGGCCTGAGCGATTACGGGCGTTTGCGCCTTCGGCAGCACGTCGCGGACGACGGGCTTCTCCCACCGGGTCTTGCCGCCCGATTATAGCGCGGCGCGGCGGGCCGCTGGCGGTTTCGGCGTACCATGTGCAGCCCTGCGCCGCCTGTTCATGCATGCCGGCCGCGCCCGCCTGGAGTTTTCCCCCGCAATGACGGCTCCCCGCGCCATTTCCAACCGCCGCCTGGCCCTCCTGCTGGGTGGGCTGGCGATGTTCGGTCCGTTCTCCATCGACACGATCTTCCCGGCGTTCCCCGCCATGGGCGCGCACCTGGGTGCGGACAAGGTGGCCATGCAGCAGACGATCAGCGTGTACCTGCTGACGTACGCGCTGATGAGCCTGGTGCACGGGCCGCTGTCGGACACGTTCGGCCGCAAGCGGGTGATCCTGGGGGGGCTGATCGTGTTCCTGCTGGCGTCGGTGGGCTGTGCGCTGTCCACCGACATGGCCACGTTGCTGTTCTTCCGCGCCGTGCAGGGCCTGTCGGCGGGCGTGGGCTTCATCGTCGGGCGCGCGGTGATCCGCGACGCCCGCCACGGCGACGATGCACAGCGTCTGATGAGCCAGGTCTCCATGATCTTCGGCATCGCGCCGGCCATCGCACCGATCGTGGGCGGCTGGATCCTGGGCTGGAGTGCGTGGCCGATGATCTTCTGGTTCCTCGCTGCCTTCTCGCTGCTGTTGCTGGTGGCGGTGGTGGGCTGGCTGCCGGAAACGCATCCGCCGGAAGCGCGCCTGAAAGTCTCGCCCCGCCGCCTGCTGCGCGACTACGTGGGCATCGTGCGCAACCGGCGCTTCGTGCGGCTGGCGCTGGCCGGTTCGCTGAGTTTCGGTGGCCTGTTCCTGTACATCGCCTCTGCGCCGGCGTTCGTGATGGATCTGCTGCATCTGAACGAGCAGCAGTTCGCGTGGCTGTTCCTGCCGACCATCGGCGGCATGGTGCTGGGCGCGTTCCTGTCCGGGCGCGCGGCGGGACGTGTCGAAGGCGCGCGGCTGGTGAAGATCGGCTATGCGTGCATGGCGATGGCGATGGTCGCGAACGTGGCCTACAACGCGTGGGCGGGCGAAGACATCCGCGTGCCCTGGGCGGTGCTGCCCATGATGCTGGCGGCGCTGGGCGTGGCGCTGGTGTTCCCTATCCTGACGCTGGCCATCCTGGACATGTATCCGCGCCAGCGTGGCGCCGCGTCGTCGCTGCAGGCCTTCAGCAACCTGGTGATCAACGCGATCATCGCCGGCCTGCTTTCGCCGCTGCTGAGCCAGCATGGTCTCCATCTGGCGCTGGGCATGGCCGGCTTCGTCCTGGCAGGCTGGCTGATGTGGCAATGGGAGGCGAACGCCAGCCGGCGCCTGCCTGGCTGCCCGCGCGAGCCCGCCGCGCTCGAACCCACCGATCAACTCTGACTTCCTGCGAGACCGTCCATGTCCATCCAGTCCAAGGCGCGCCGCGAGGCGAAGAAGCGCAAGGCGACCAAGGCACACAACCAGGCGCGGGCGAACGCGCCCGCCATCGAGCCGCATGCCGAGTTGCGCAATCCCGAAGGCGAACTGCTCGCCGGCGTGGTGCGCCAGGCCGGCGTCTGGGTGCTGGGCATGGACGGCCGCATCGCGGGCACCTCCGACAGCGCCGCCGAAGTGCTGGCGATGATCAAGCAGGCGGCGGTGCTGCATGAAGCACAGGGCAATGCGGTACGACTGGTGTATTCCGACGAACTGCGCGACACCGCCGTGATCGAAGCCGCCACGCAGGGGCTGACGCTGGAACAGTTCGAAGCGCAGCTCGCCGAGCAGATGAAGGCGGGCAAGCCGGATCCGGCGCCGGACGTGAACTGAGGCGCGCCGTCTCCCTGTAGGAGCGACGTCAGTCGCGACCGCGGACCGGGACTGGCCATCGACGCATCACGAGACGGCCGTCGTTCCGCTGCCGCGCTCTGTGCTCATCCTGGTTGCACTCGATTCCTCCAGTGTGCAGTCGCGACTGACGCGCTCCTACCGCGCCGCATACCGTCGGCGCAGCCACGCCACCAGGCCCGCCATTGCGCCCGCCGGCACCCAGATCCAGCGCAGTTCCGATGCCAGTACCTCCGCACCACGCGCGCTGAAGAAACGATTCACGAATGGCGACACTTCGATCACCCGCCAGGGCGCGAAGTGGCGTGCGTCGGACCACGGCCAGAACAGCGCGACGCCCAGGCCGCCATCGGTCAGCATGTCCAGCAGCGGGTGCGATGCCACGGACAGCGCAATGAACAGGAATGCGGTGACGGCGCGCACTTTGAACCATCGCGCGAAGCCCGCCGTGAGCGTGCCGCAGAAAACGGCGAATGCAAGCGAGTGGCTTGCGCCCCGATGGCCGAAATCATGCGCGTACTCGATCCCCAGCTTGAACATCGCCACGTCGGCATCCGGCAGCATCGCGGCCACCATGCCGGCAATGACCAGTTTCGGAGGAAGACGTGTCCGCCCCAAGGCAACGCCAGCGGCCAGGGGAATCAGGGCGTGGGTGAAGATGGTCGGCATGGCGGTGGATGCTCTTCGGTCGGTTCGCATCCAGCCTGCGCGCGCGATGTGTGCTGGCGATGAAGCCTGTGAGGGTCCGCAAAGCAAGAGGCCGGCATGCGCTGGCCTCTTCGTCACCTGCTCGCCGCGATCAGCGCTCGCGCAGCGAGTGTCGCGTGGGGGTTGTCACGCGGGGACGTTCGATGGCGGGCCGCGCTGTCGGCCTTGTCATGGTTTCCGTTGGAGTGATGGTGCGTGAGCCCTGGCCCTGCGCGACGGCACTGGCGGAACGTACCAGCGGCTGCGAGCTGTTCTCGCGCACCGGCTCCGAGGCTATCCATTGTTTGATGTGCGGAAAGACCAGATCGAGCCGCGAGTAGTGGTCGCGGTTGAGGGCATTTCCGGTGGAACCGGTGTTGGAACACAGGGCATCGCCACCCAGCAGGCCACCCCGCAGGCGCAGGCTGTTGTCGCGGTAGCGCGTGAACAGGCCCGAGCCGCTGCTGCCGCCTTCCGTGGTGCCTTCGAGCCAGGCCACGGTATAGAGTTCGGCGTAGGCATCGGTGACATGCTGGCCCCGGGATACTTTCTTGGCGTCGCCCTGGGGATGATGGATGGCGATGACGTCCGCGCTGGTGGCCAGGGTGCTGGCATCCCAACCTGCGAACGTGGCATTGGCGGGAGCAGGATTCTTCAGGCGCAGCAACAGCGCATCCAGGTCTTCGTTCGCATACAGCAGGTCCGCGCCGCCAACGACCGGGTTGCGCCTCGCGCCATCCGCGCCGCCACAGGTGGAGTTCTCGTACGCCCAATAGGTGTTGAGCGTGTTGGCTACCGACTGGCTGGAAATGCAATGTGCCGCGGTATAGAAGTAGGGCACCTGCGTCGAGGGGACGGTGTCGTTGAGCAGTGTGCCGGTGCAGACATAGCCATTGCCGTCGCTCTCGACGAAGGTCATGTGGGCCACGGCGTTCTTCGCCTGCACGAAGGCAGGGCCGTACTCGGCAACCTTGCAGACCACGTCGATGTTGCAGCTTCCAGCGTCGCCCAGCGATTTGAGCAGCTTGAAATCGTTGCGGCTGTTGGTCAGCAAGTGCGACAGCTTCGGTGCCTGCGGGCGTGCCTGCAATGCCTTGACGTGTGCGGGACGATAGATCTCGATGATCTGGGTGGCGCCGTCGGTGCCGGGTGTCCAGTAGATGCCTTGCGCATCCACCAGTCGCTGGGCCTCGGATGCGTCCACCGTCGCAACCGCTTGTGAAGGCGCGTCGGAGCCGCCGAAGCGCAGTTCGACATGCGGATGCAGTCCCTGCAGTTGCAGTCCCACGCGCAGGCCGAGGGCATCCGGCGAAGTGACCTGCATGCGTGCGACCGCGCCGCCGGTCTTCAGGGGAATCCAGCGCAGCACTGGCGTCGTGCGGTCGACGCCTTCACCCGCCAGCCCTCGGCCCACGCCTATCTGGGTGGCCTTGATGCGCTGGACCGTGTTGTTACGTTGCACGTCGAGCAACCGGCTGATGGGTAGTTCCCGGTAGCGCAGCGGAGTGACGCTGCGTGACGGGAAGGCGGCGAGCTTCCATTGCGATGGCGCCAACGTTGGCGTGCGGCTGGTTTCGCTGCCAACCTGCGCACTGGTCTGTGCGATGGCGCAGTGAGGCGAGGCCAGCAAGACAAGCAGCAGGGTCGACAGGGGGTAGCGCGCTTTCATCAATGACATCCTTGTGGCCGTGTGTTCTGAATAAAAAGACGGGCCGTCACCGGCCCGTCCCGTTGCCGGAGCTTACGACTTCGCGGGTGCCACAGGCGTCGGTGTCGCTGCCGCCGCAGGTACCTGCCAGCCGCAGGTCTGCCCTTCGTTCTGCTGCTTCAGCCAATCCTGCAGCGGGGCGAAGTATTCCAGCACCGCGCCGGCGTCCATCTTCTCGCCGCCGGTGAGTTCCTTCAGCGTGGACTGCCACGGCTGGCTCGCGCCCTTTTCCAGCATCGCCCAGAACTTCTGGCCCGCCGCCTTGTTGCCGTAGAAGCTGCAGTTGTACAGCGGGCCCTTGTAGCCGGCCGCATCGCACAGGCCCTTGTAGAACTGGAACTGCAGCACGTGCGAGAGGAAGTAGCGCGTGTACGGCGTGTTGCCCGGCACGTGGTACTTCGCGCCCGGGTCGAAGAAGTCCTCGCCGCGCGCGGTGGCCGGTGCCACGCCCTGGTACTTGGCCTTCAGTTCCCACCAGGCCTTGTTGTAGTCGGCCGGCTTGATGCTGCCGTCGAACACGCCCCAGCGCCAACGGTCGATCATCAGGCCGAATGGCATGAACGACACCTTCGCCAGCGCCATGCGCATCTGTGCATTGATCAGCGCCTCGTTGCTCTGCTGCGGTGCGTCGACCATGCCGATCGACTTCAGGTAGTCCGGCGTCATCGCCAGCACCATGGTGTCGCCGATCGCTTCGTGGAAACCATCGTGCGCGCCGGTCTGGAACAGCGGCGGCAGCTTGTTGTAGGCCAGATAGTAATAGACGTGGCCCAGCTCATGGTAGATGGTGGTGAAGTCTTCCTCGTTCGGCTTGATGCACATCTTGGTGCGCACGTCGCCGGCCATGTTCATGTCCCACGCGCTGGCGTGGCAGACCACGTCGCGGTCCATCGGCTTGATGAACTGCGTCTTGGTCCAGTAGCTCTCCGGCAGCTTGGGCATGCCGAGGCTGGTGTAGAACTCCTGCGCGCGCTCGGTCATCTGCTTGGCGACCTGCAGCTGCGCCTCGCGCTCGGCCTGGAACAGCTTGTCGGTGCCCGGGCCGGGGCCAGCCTTGCCGAGCGCGGCCTGGTAGTCGGCCTGGTACTGCTTCTCCAGTGCGCCGGTGATGTCCAGGCTGCCGGCGCCCTTGTACGGTTCCAGCACGTCCCACAGGTTGCCCCAGTCCTGCTGCCACATGTTGCCCATCAGGTGCGCCGGCAACAGGCCGTTGACCTGGCCCTTCTCCACGCCATACGTGGCCTGCAGTTTGGTGCGGGTGTAGCAGTGCAGCTGTTCGTACAGCGGTTTGACCTGGCCCCAGAGGCGGTCGGTTTCGGCGGCGATCTCGGCGGGCGTCATGTCGTAGCCGCTGCGCCACATCTCGCCGGCGTCGGCGAAGCCCATTTCCTTCGAGCCTTCGTTCACCAGCTCGACGAAGCGCGTGTAATCGGTGCGCATCGGCTGTGCGATGGTGTGCCAGCCCTGCCACGCATCCAACTGGGCGTCATAGTCGCGGCTGCTGCGCAGCACATCCTCGAGTTCGCCCAGCTGGCGGCACTTCTTGTCGTCGCCTTCGCCGGTGCAATAGGTGCCCGCACCGTAGGTGCCTTCCATCTTGGTGGCGATCTGGGTCAGCTCGGCCAGCTTGGCCGGATCCTTCGGCGCCGGCATCGCGGTGGCCAGCTTCAGCAGCTGGATGGCGCGCGCGGTCTCGGGCGACATCTTCTGGCCTTCGAACTTCTTCGCCTGCTCGATCCAGCTGTTGAGCTGGGTCAGGTAGCGCTCGTTGCCTTTCGCGGCCAGCAGCTGGCTGTCGTCGTTGATGTAGGTGCTGGACAGCCACTGCGCAGCGGTCAGTTCCGGGTACATCTTCTTGAGTTCGTCGTTGACCCGCGCGATGAACTGGTCGGCGGTCTCGCCTTTCGGCGCGGCAGGCGTGGCCGTTTCGGTGGCAGGCTCATCCTTCTTGCAGGCAGCGAGCGTGGCGATGCTCGCGCCGACGGCGAGGGCGAGCAGGAGGTGGCGATGCTTCACGGGACGTCCTTCAGGGTGCGCGGGCGCAGGAACCGGAAGGGTAGTGAGAGCGGGGGAGGGGGTGCAAGTGCGGCGCGCATTTCCCCCGTAGGAGCGCCCTTGGGCGCGATGCTCTTTCTACAGATCCATCAACAAGCCAGGAGCATCGCGCCCAAGGGCGCTCCTACAGGGGAGCGGCTTCAGCGATGCGGCAATCCGTGATCTTTCAGGAACGCGCGGGCATCCTCGGCATCCTGCTCGAACCACGCCTGCGTCGATCCGAGCCTGTAGGTGTAGCCCCAGGCATCCATGTCGGCCATCAGGCGCGCGCGACCCACGCCCGGCAGCGCGTCGGCCAGAATGATCTGCAGGCAGCAGGTGGCGTCTTCCTCGATCACCGAGTCGGTGGCATCGGTATGCACCAGCGCCCGCCGCTCGGGCGGAAGCACGATCAGGTGGCAGGCCTCGTGCAGCATCGAATGCACGGGCGTATCGCCGCGCGCATAGACGTTGTGGGCGATGACGCCGGCTTCGGGCTCGCCCCAGAAGCTGCCGGGGATCGGCGCATCGTCATCCACGCGGTGCAGCTGTAGTCCGTAGGAGGACAGCAGTGTATCGGCGGCGTCGAACGGCAGGTCGCGTACCCGCAGCACGTCAACGGTTTCGATGGCGACGGGAGCGGGGGCAGGCGTCATGGACGGGTAGAGCGGAGCTTGCTCCGCTGCATTCTGGAAACAACCGGATGTCGTTCGAGCGGAGCGAGCTCCGCTCTACCATGTAGGCTGCGTCAGGGATTGCCTTCCGGCAGCGCGACCGAGATGTCCAGCACGTCATGGTCGCCGTCCTTGATCAGGTCGACCTTGACCGCATCGACGTCGACGTTGACGTACTTCTTGATGACTTCCAGCAGCTCGCGGCGCAGCAGCGGCAGGTAGTCGGGAGCGCCACGCGAACTGCGCTCCTGCGCAATGATGATCTGCAGGCGGTTCTTCGCGGTCTCGGCGGTGTTCTTCTTCGCCTTGAGGAAATCGAACAGGCCCATGTTCAACCTCCGAACAACTTGGTGAAGAAACCCTTCTTTTCAAGGGAGATGAAGCGCATCGGGCGGTCCTCGCCAAGCAGGCGGCCCACGGTGTCGTCGTAGGCCTGGCCGGCCGGCGACTCCAGGTCGAGGATGACCGGCTCGCCCTTGTTGGAGGCATTCAGGACATCGCCGGATTCGGGGATCACGCCCAGGGTCTTCAGCCCCAGCACGTCTTCCACGTCCTTGATGCTGAGCATCTCGCCGCCTTCCACGCGCGCCGGGTTGTAGCGCGTCAGCAGCAGGTTGGCCTTCAGCGTCTCGCCGTTCTCGGCCTTGCGGGTCTTGGAATCCAGCAGGCCGAGGATGCGGTCGGAGTCGCGCACGGAGGACACTTCCGGGTTGACCACCACGATGGCCTGGTCGGCGAAGTACATCGCCAGGAACGCGCCCTTCTCGATGCCGGCCGGCGAGTCGCACACGACGTAGTCGAAACCGTCGTCGGACAGGTCCTTCAGCACCTTCTCCACGCCTTCCTTGGTCAGCGCGTCCTTGTCGCGGGTCTGCGAGGCGGCCAGCACGTACAGCGTATCGAAGCGCTTGTCCTTGATCAGGGCCTGCTTCAGGGTGGCTTCGCCCTGGGTGACGTTGACGAAGTCGTACACGACGCGGCGTTCGCAGCCCATGATGAGGTCGAGGTTGCGCAGGCCGACGTCGAAGTCGATGACCGCGACCTTCTTGCCGCGACGGGCGAGGCCGCATGCGATGCTGGCGCTGGTGGTGGTCTTGCCCACGCCGCCCTTGCCGGACGTGACTACGATGATTTCAGCCAACGGTGTTCTCCTTGGTCGTTCTTCTATTCGGGGTAATGGCGCGCATCATTCCTGCGCGACGATCTTGAGTTGGTCCTGGTCCAGCCAGATCTGCACGGCCTTGCCGCGCAGTTCCTTGGGTACTTCCTCCATCACCTTGTAGTGACCGGCGACGGCGACCAGCTCGGCATGGAACTCGCGGCAGAAAATGCGCGCATCGGCATTGCCGCGTGCGCCGGCGAGGGCGCGGCCGCGGAGCGCGCCGTAGATGTGGATGGAGCCGTCGGAGATGACTTCCGCGCCGGCGCCCACGGTGCTGAGCACGGTCAGGTCGCGGTTCTCGGCATACAGCTGCTGACCGGAGCGTACGGGGGTCTTCTGGACCAGGCCGGGTTTGGTGTCCGCGGCTTTCGCCGTGGGTGCCGGGGCCGTCTTGGCGGGGGCGGGCTCTGGTTGGGCCCGCGCGGGTGCGGGTGCGGCCTGCGCCACCGGCTCGTACTGGGCGCGGAACTTGGCCAGCAGGGGCAGGCCGAGCTGTTCGGAGAGGGTTTCGGTTTCACGCGTGCCATAGGCCAGCGCCACCGGCAGGACGCCGGCACCACGCAGGCCGTCGATCAATGCACGTGCGGTTGCTTCGTCCGGCAGCCGGGTCAGGCCACCGAAGTCGACGATCACGGCCGCACGGCCGAACAGCTTGGGCGCGCGCTCCACGCGCTCGCGCATCTCGCGGATCAACTGGTCGACATCGAGGGTGCGGATGCGGAGGTTGGCGATGCCGACCTGGCCGATCTTCAGTTCGCCGGCCTGTTCGTAGTCCATGGAGGCTCGCGTCACGCTCATGTACCCGTCGGCCGTTGCGCGCTGGCGTCGGCCAGCAGGCGGGTGCGGGCCCACGGGACATCGGGAAGGGCGTCGCCGTACGTGTCGCGCACCCACGGGTAGCTGCAGAGCTCCTTCATCAGCATGCTGGCGCGGACTTCCGCCTCGGCCATCACGTTCTGGCCCACTTCGCGGAAACCGAAGCTGCCGTGGAAGAGCAGGGCCGGATCGGCGCCGTGGTCGAGGAAGACTTCGCAGGCCAGTTGCGGATAGCGCAGCTCGGCGAAGCTCTGCACGTCGGCGTAAAACGCGCGGCCCACGCCGCCGCCGCGGCGGCGGCTGGCCACCACGATGCGGTCGATGTAGAAGAATTGCGGATAGCGCTCGCGGAACCAGGCGAAATTGCTGCTGTCGTGCCCGGCATCCGAGCCGAAGCCGACCAGGAAACCGGCGAGGTTGCCGTCGCGTTCTGCGACGCGGAAGTACTCGGCCTGTTCGTAGAAGCGGCGGACCTTGGCCGAATCCAGCGGCAGGATCGCCAGTCCGGCATTGTTGTTGAGGGCTAGGACGGAATCCAGCTCGTGCTCGCGCACGTCGCGGATGACAATCGACATTACCTGACTCCGAACGGGTCTTGCAGGGTGGCGCACGGCCAAGCGGGGATTATCGCATGGTGCCGCAGCGACGGGCGAGGCGGCGGGTGAGCGGGGGATGAACCCGGCCTTCCCCCGTTCCAACGCGGGCATGACTTTAGTTGGGACATGGCCGCGCACGATTCCGCCTAAGATGCCCGGATGTTGGGACGACTCAGCCATACCCGCCTGCTGCGCGCCGCCGGGCTCTACACGTGGGCCCTGGTGGGGATCCCCATCATCCTGAATGTGTGGGTGCTGCCGCCGTCCAGTGGAACGGACGAGCAGGGCGTGAACCTGCCGCTGACCGCATTGTGTTACTTCACGTTTGGCGTCGTGTACTGGCTGGCGACGCGCGCGCTGGATGGCCGCCGGGATGGCGTGCCGGTGGCATGGAACGTGCCGTTGGCCATGGTGCTGACGGCAACCGCGATCGGGGTGGGGTTCTACACCCAGACCGGGCTGGGCGCCGTGCTGCTGCTGATCATGGCCGGCGTACTGCCCTGGCTGCTGGAACTGCGCTTCGCGGTGGCCTGGCTGCTGGCCGCGCACGTCCTGCTGGTGCCGTCGTTCATGGCGCGCGACGATTTCAATTTCTGGGAGGCCCTGTTCCAGTCGATGTTCTATGTGGGGTTTTCGGCCTTCGTGCTGATCACCACCTACGTGGCGCGCCAGCAGGCCCAGGCGCGCGAAGAGCAGCGCCGGCTCAATGCGGAGCTGCGTGCCACCCGCGTGTTGCTGGCCGAAAGCGCCCGCGTGAACGAGCGCACGCGGATTTCCCGCGAACTGCATGACCTGCTCGGGCACCACCTGACCGCGCTGAGCCTGAATCTGGAGGTGGCCGGCCACATGACCGAGGGGCGCGCGCAGGAACATGTGCGCCAGGCGCACACGCTGGCACGCCTGCTGTTGACGGACGTGCGCGAGGCGGTCAGCCAGCTTCGCGACAGCGGCGCCATCGACCTGGGGGCGGCGCTGGTCCCGCTGGCCGAAAAGGTCCCTTCACTGGCCATCCATATGGACATCGAGGAGCCCCTGACCCTCGAAGATCCGCACCGGGCCCATGTGTTGCTGCGGTGCACCCAGGAGATCATCACCAATGCCGTGCGCCACGCCGACGCCCGCAACCTGTGGCTGCATTGTCGGCGCGATGGGGCCAGGATACTGATCGACGCCCGCGATGACGGTGCCGGCAGTGGGCAGGTGGTCGCCGGCAACGGTCTGACCGGCATGCGCGAGCGCCTTTCCCAGTACGGTGGCGACCTGCGCATCGAGACACAGCCCGGGCGCGGCTTCTGCCTGCACATCGCGTTGCCCGTCAACGAGGCCATTCCCGGCCTCGCACCGCGTTCCCTTCCCCAACCCGAACCCACACCCGAGCTCAGCTCCGGAGGAACCCCGTGATCCGTGTCTGTCTGGTCGACGACCAAACCCTGGTGCGCCAGGGCATCCGTTCCCTGCTGGCGCTGGACGACGGCATCGAGGTGGTGGCCGAGGCCGCGGACGGCAAACAGGCCGTCGACCTGGTGCCCCAGGTCAACCCCGACGTGGTGCTGATGGACATGCGCATGCCGGTGATGTCGGGTCTGGAGGCGCTGCAGGCACTGGCCAGGACGGGCCAGCTTCCTCCCACCATCATCCTGACCACGTTCGACGACGACCAGCTCGTCCTTGCCGGGCTGAAGGCGGGCGCGAAGGGCTACCTGCTGAAGGACGTGTCGTTGGAGCAACTGGTCGGCGCCATCCGCACCGTGGCCGGCGGTGGCTCGCTGGTGCAGCCGGCCGTCACCCAGCGCCTGCTGTCCGGCCTGGAGCACATGCGCAACGAATTCGTCAGCCTGGACCGCCCGGACCCGTTGACGGACCGCGAGACCGAGATCCTGCGGCTGATGGCCAGCGGCTTCTCCAACAAGGAGATCGCCAACTCGCTGGGCGTGGCCGAGGGGACCATCAAGAACCACGTCTCCAACATCCTCTCCAAGCTGGGCGTGCGCGACCGCACGCGGGCGGTGCTCAAGGCGTTCGAACTGCAGTTGGTCTGAGGCCGCCGGCAGGGTCCATTGCTGCAGCGCACAGGTGCGCCGCGGCCGCCGACGACCTCTTTCCATACGCCCCGGAATAGGGCGGCCAACCGGTGTCAGGTGGGCTGCCCGAAGGCTGCCAACCCTGCTAGGATGCGCGTTGCATTTTTTTCACGGCCGAGGCACCGGCCCCCGGAGACTCCTGAATGACCCGTTTGATCGAGTTCGTGATTGCGTTGGCGCTGGTTCTGGCGCTGTTTCTGGTGATCGGCCTGGTCCTGCCGTCCTCGCGCGAGTTGCAGGAAAGCGTCGAGACCAACCGTCGCATGACCATCGTGTTCGACACGCTGAACAACGTGCGTCGACTGAAGGACTGGAACCCGCTGATCCCGAGCGCGGCCAACGAACTGAGCTACTCGGGCGGGGAAGACAACGCCGGCGTCGGCGCGAAGGTGGACTTCAACTCCGCCAATGCGGGCTGGGGCCAGGGCAGCTGGGAGATCGTCGAGAGCGAGCGTCCGGCACCGAGCGGTGGCACCGGCAAGATCGTGTACGCGATCACCGACAAGCGCATGGGCAGCGACAAGCGCAGCGTCTTCACGCTGGAGCCGAGCGGCAAGAACAACCGCAACGTGAAGATCACCCAGAGTTACGAGGTGAAGTACGGCTTCAACCTGATCGGCCGCTACGCCGGCATGTACGTGAGCCGCCATGTCGGCGACGCCGTCAAGGCCGGCCTGTCGAAGCTGACCAACATGCTGGCCACCGTGCCGAATTTCGATTACCGCACCGAAGGCAGCCCGCTGGTCGACCTGAAGGTCGTCGAGGTGCCGGCCGAAGACCTGCTGGTCGTCAACGCCGGCAACATCGACCGCACCAACGACGCCATCAAGGCGTCGATCAAGCAGAACCAGGAGTGGATCAAGCGCGTGATGGAGGCCAACGGCCTGGTCGCCGCCGGTCCGCTGCGCATCATCACCACCGACTTCGGCACCGAGAAGTACGCGTTCGACGTGGCGCAGCCGGTCCGCAAGGGCAGCGCGGCGCCGAAGACCGAGGCCGCCGCCGAAGGTGACGCAGCGCCTGTCGATGCGCCTGCGCCGGTCGCTTCCGCGGGCGAGTTGAAGGTCACCATCCCCTCGGGCGCTCCGGTCGAATACGTCCGTACCGAAGCCCGCAAGTCGGCGTTCGCCAGCTACACCGGCTACATGGCCGAGCTCGACAACCAGCGCAATGCGCTGCGCGCCTGGGCCGTCACCGCCGGCCACGAAGTGGTCGATCGTCCGTACGAGTCCTGGAAGTCGGGGGTCGATGGCTCCTTCGAGGCGGGCGGCAAGTTCGACATCTACTGGGCGGTCAAGCAGTAACACTGCCCGGACCATCGTCCGCAATGACGAGTGCCACGCCAACGCGCCGCTTCATGCGGCGCGTTGCGTTTGTGGGAGCGCGGATCCCCGCGCTTCTTTCCGCCCCTGGCAGGATGCCGGCCCTTCCACGAGGTCTCCAGCACCCATGAACTACGACCGTCGCCAGCGCAAGCCTTCTTTCCTCGCGTTTTCCGGGGCCGTGTTCGCCGCTGCGGCTGTCGGCCTGTCGGCGTACGCCTCGCACGGCGTGGGTACCGGACTCGCGCAGTCGCACCTGCAGACTGCCGCGTTGTTCGCCTTCGGGCATGGGCTCGCTCTGGCGGCGCTGGCGCCCGGCACCACGCGGCGCATGGGCAAAGTGGCGTTGTGCCTGCTGCTGCTGGGCACGCTGCTCTTTTCGGGCAGCCTGGTGGCGAGCGTGTTGGGCGGTCTCGGCACCCGGCTCGCCCCGGCGGGCGGCATCACCTTGATGCTGGGCTGGTTGCTGTGGGCATTGGACGCGGTCCGGCGCTGACCCCATGCCCCGTCACGCGCGCGGCTTCGATACGGAACATGCCTGGGATCACCTGAGCAGGCGTGACCGCAGGCTGGGTGCATGGATGAAGCGGATCGGCTACATCGAACCACAGCCCACATGGAAGAAGACCTTCGATCCGGTCGATGCGCTGGCCAGGGCGATCCTCTATCAGCAGCTCAGTGGCAAGGCCGCTGCCACCATCGTGGGACGCGTGGAGGCCGCCATCGGCAGCAGCCGCCTGCACTTCGATACGTTGGGCCGCATCGACGACATCGCGCTGAGGGCCTGCGGCGTTTCCGGCAACAAGACGCTGGCATTGCGCGACCTCGCGGCGCGTGAGCAGCGGGGCGAAATCCCCACGTTGCGGCAGATGTCCACGATGCATGAGGACGACATCGTCGCCGCGCTGGTGCCGATCCGTGGCATTGGCCGCTGGACGGTGGAGATGATGTTGATGTTCCGTTTGGGGCGACCGGACGTATTGCCCATCGACGACCTTGGCGTACGCAAGGGCGCGCAGTTCGTCGACAAGCTCGACGCCATGCCGACGCCGAAGGAGTTGGCGGCGCGCGGCGAGAAATGGGGTCCCTACCGGACCTACGCAGCGCAGTACCTGTGGCGGATCGCGGACTTCGGTGTCGAGGCGAAGGTGCCGACGAAGCGTTCGCAGGACTGAGTCAGGCTGTTACCGCCCTGCGCCGGGCGTGCGCATCCTGTTGCATCCGCCAGAGGCGACCGACGATATACAGCAGCACCAGGCTGAGCACGATGTTGCCCGCATCGCTGGCGATCATCGCGACGTTGCTGTCGATCTCGTCCCGCGCGTCCTTGATGGTCAGGCTGGTCTGCATGGCAGCCCACGACAGTACGCCCGTTGCCAGCCACAATATCCACCACAGCGGGAGTGTCGGGTGGCTGCGTGCGTTCGCCACATCGTGCGGAGATGCGCTGGCCTTCCAGGTCTCGCGCATCGCCACGAACGGCATCCACAAGTTGGCGAACGGAATGAAGTACCAGAGCACTGCCCAGCGGGGCGTCACGGTCAGCTGACGTGCGCCGGCCAGGCTGTGCGCGTTCCAGGACATGCGGTAGAGCCACATGCCGATGACGATGTAACTGGCCAGCATGACCAGCATCTGCAAAAGGCCGGTGCCGATCATCGCAGCCAGCAGTGGCAACGGCGTGTCGTCGTATTCGCGCGTGCCCGCGACGACTTCATCCAGCACCACGTTCTGCAGGAGATAGACGATGATCGCGGCCACCGAGATCGCAGTGCCTGCGAGCAGCAGGGCCATGGCCATGCGCGTAAGCAGGGTGGCATCGCGGAAGGGACGCCCGCGCGCGACGTCGGGGACCTCGGTGAGTTCCGCGGCAGGAGGTTGGTACGGCTGGTCCATCGTGCTGTTCCCTGGTGGTTCCCGCGACGTCACGCGAGGCCGTGGCGCCAGTGCCACGGCTCGTAGACGATGCCATGAGGGTTGTGGCGCGGGTAGCTCATGGTGAAGCCGAAGTCGCCGGCGTGGTGGGTGAGCCATGCGAACGCCGATGTGCGCTCGAATGATTCCTCGGCCGGTGGTTCGCCTGGCGTGCCGATGTCGAGCGCATTGCCGCCATGGTGTTCGCTGTAGCCGGGCGCGGCGTTGACGGTCAGGATCTGCTCCACGGTCAGCCCGCGCGCCAGCTTCCGTTCGAAGATGCCGAGTTGGTAGTCGTGGCTGCGATAACCGGAGATCGCATCCAGCGATATGTCCTCGCGTGCGGCCGCCGCCTGCATTGCGCGCCAGGCTCGTGCTGCAACGGCGGTCAGCCACAGCGGCCGGCGGTAGCGGTCGAACCCGGCGAAAGCGAGGGCAGCGGGTTCCGCAACCAGAGGCAATCCCGTTCGTTCGCCGTAAGCCTCATCCAGTCCCAGTGCGTGGAGACGATCCTGCAGGGCATGCAGTGGCAACGAATCCGGCGCGCCCGCATCAGGACCGCGCGTGCCAGCTTCAAGCCTGTCCAGCGCATCCCATGCGTCATCCAGCCCCGGTTCCCGACGAAGGCATGGCACGAGCGGTTGCAACGCGCGATGGGAGATCGCGGCCAGGTAGCGGCCGTCGTGCTTGCGGCGCAATACGGTATGCGCGGTCGCGACAGCACGCGCGTCCGCGTTGCTGCGCACGCGCAGCAGGTCGGCAGGCCATAGTTCGATCTGCGCGGTGTTGAGCAGGATCGATTTCAGCGGTCGGGAGGGCAGGCGGTGCATGCCCGCAGCTTAGCGGCGCGGCGTGGGTGCCGCCAGTTCGCGCAGGCGTGCCAGCACCTCCGCGGGGCGGGTCGGGCTGAGCATCAGGAGGCTGCCATCACGCTGCGGCAACAGCAGGACCCGGGTCCGGTCGGTGATCAGGCAGAAGGATCTGGTGAGGTTGCGCAAGCGGAAATGTCCCGCCTTGAAGCCGGGCAGGCTGAAGCCATTCGTCTTGAGCATTGGAGCCAGGTCGGTGTGTTCTTCCAAACTAAGTACGCGCGCCTTGTCGAGGTCGAAGGCTTCCACGGCGAGCCTCCTGGTATAGAACGTCGCCAGCACCTGCAACTCGCGGTTGTCCAGCACGATCCGGCGGCGCCGCAGGGCGAACGTCAGTACCAGGCCGACGGCCAGCACGAACGGCACCGCCAGCCACGCAACCAAGGGCGGCGGGGTGCGTGATTCCATCGTCATCGCCACGATCACCGCGCCGACGGCGGCAAGCACCGGCAGCCACAGCCACCAGGCGACGTGGGACGGCAGCGGGGCGACATCGAATTCCTGCTTCTGGTGCATGGCGTTCCTAGTGCGCGTCGGTGAAGGGAGTACAGGTGTGGAGGCTGTCGATGGCAGCCAGCAGCCGCAGGGCTTCTTCGTCCAGTCGCTGCTGCTGGACCTGACGTGGCACGCGCGCGATACCATCCCCGGGCTGGAATCCATAGTCGCCGAACTGCGAATGGTTGCCGCCCGCGATTTCAATCCAGCGTGTATCGGGCGGCAGCAGATGCCGGTTGCGTGCGACGCGCGCGGGCGTGGCTAGGCCATCGCGACCGCCCACGAGCTTGGTGACCGGCAGCTGCAATGCAGACAGGTCCACATCGCGAGGATGCGAAGTGGCCACGAGCAGCAGCGCCGTGCTGCGTTCCGGATGTGCGAGGACATGGCGCGACGCCACTTCGCCTCCTCGCGAATGCCCGCCGATGATCCAGCAGCGTACCGCGGGCATGGCCGCCATGGCGGCGCGGCCCCGCTCCAGGACGGGCGACCCTTCCGCGCCCCCCAGTGCGCCGCGGCGCGGCAATTCGATGACGGCGGCGGGATAGCCGGCTTCGGCGGCATTCCGGGCCAGTCGGGCGTAGGCGCGAGGGTCGACCAGTGCGCCGGAGAAGAACAGCAGTCCCGTCGCATGCATGGATGTGGCGCGTGGCCTGAACTCCCAACGGCCATCGCCGTGCACTACGGCAACACGATCGTCGGTCAGTGAGGCGCGGCGGCCGTCCGCATTCGCACGGTACGCCAGCAGGCACCAGACGGTGAACACGACAGTGGCTGCCAGGCCCAGCGCGACCCAGATGCGCTTGATCCGTCGAACCAGCCCGGCCACGGCGTCGGCGCTCAGGCCGGCTTCCTGAAGAACAGGCGCACTGACACTTCATGTTCGATGAAGAGGGTGCTGACCAGTTCCCATCCCTGCGTGCTCATCTTGTCCAGCTCCTGCTGGATGCGGTCGGTGAGCTTGCCGGCGAACATCTTGTAGGGAACCTCGACGACCTTGTGGCTCCAGCGGTGGTTCATGGCGATTCCTTCCTGGTGTTGGTGGACGCATCGCCCTTCGGCAACCGTCCGGACTTGCGCAATGCATCGCGCAGCACGTATTCGATCTGGGCATTGAGTGAGCGCAGTTCGTCGTCCGCCCAACGCTGCGCCGCGGCCAGGACCTCGGCATTGATGCGCAGCGGATAGGCCTTCTTGTCCTGCTTCTCGCTCACGGATTGTTCCTGTTGCGGCGCAGTTGCAGCAGCATCGACACGATCAGTGCATTCACCAGCACGACCATCGCGATCACGATGCCATGCACCCGCCCATCGTCGTTGCCGGCCCAGTACACGCCCACGGCGCCGGCCTGGATCGCCAGTCCCACCAGCACCCAGTGCAGGGCCATGCCGCGCGAGCGGGTATCGGGTTCGCGGCTCATCCATGCGCCGATCAACAGGGCGGGCAGACCGGAGGCGGCAAGGATCAGCGGGACGAGGGCGTGCATGCGCGTACGCCCGCGTCAGTAGATGGAGCCGGTGTTGACGATGGGCTGGGTGCCGCGCTCGCCGCACAGGACGACCAGCAGGTTACTGACCATCTGCGCCTTGCGCTCCTCGTCCAGCTTCACCACGTCGTTCTTCTGCAGTTCGGCCAGCGCCATCTCCACCATGCCCACCGCGCCGGCGACGATGCGGGTGCGGGCGGCGATCACCGCGTTGGCCTGCTGGCGCTGCAGCATGGCCTGGGCGATTTCAGGCGCGTAGGCGAGGTGGCTGATGCGCGCTTCGATCACGTCGACGCCGGCCTTGCCAAGACGCTCGGCGATCTGCTCCTGCAGGTGCTGCGAGATCTCCTGCGGATGGCTGCGCAGCGCGATCTGGCCATCTTCGTGCTGGTCGTAGGGATAGCTGGAGGCCATCGCGCGCAGCGCGGATTCGGACTGGATGTGCACGAAGCTCTCGTAGTCGTCGACGTTGAATACGGCTTCGGCCGAGTCGACGACCTGCCACACGATCACGGCGGCGATCTCGATAGGGCTGCCATCCAGCTCGTTGACCTTCAGTCGGCTGCTTTCGAAGTTGCGGATGCGCAGCGAGATCTTGCGCTTGGTGAAGAAGGGGTTGTTCCAGCGCAGGCCGTTGTCCTTCACCGTGCCGACGTACTTGCCGAACAGGCTGAGTACGGCGGACTGGTTGGGCTCCAGCTTGTACAGCCCGGCCATGATGAAGATGGCGGTGGCGCCGAGCAGGGCGCCCAGCAGCAGGCCGGCAGGCTGCTTGTTGGCGGCGGCCGTGATGAAGATGGCGGCGGCCCCCAGGGCCAGCAGCAGGACTCCCAACAGGACCGGAATTCCGGGCAGCGACGACTTGGCGTTTTCTCTCATGGCACATCCCCTTGGTAGAGCCTGAAAGATATCAATTTGATATCAGATGTCAACGGCTGCATCCGCCGTCCGTCGGCCCGCCCGGTAAACTGGCGCCCTCTTTCCACGGACCACCGCGCATGACGACCCTCGGCACCCCGCTTACGCCCCACGCCACCCGCGTCCTGCTGCTGGGTTCCGGCGAACTGGGCAAGGAAGTGGCCATCGAGCTGCAGCGACTGGGCGTGGAAGTCATCGCCGCCGACCGCTACGCCGATGCGCCGGCCATGCAGGTGGCCCATCGTTCGCACGTGCTGGACATGCTGGACCCGGCGGCGATCCGCGCGCTGATCGCACGGGAAAAACCCCACCTCGTGGTGCCCGAGATCGAGGCCATCCACACGCAGACGCTGGTGGAACTGGAAGCCGAGGGCGCCGCTCGCGTCATTCCGACCGCGCGGGCCGCACGGCTGACGATGGATCGTGAAGGCATCCGCCGACTGGCCGCGGAAACCCTTGGCTTGCCGACCTCGCCCTACCGGTTCGTCGATACGCTCGATGAGTATCGCGATGCGGTGAAAGCCATCGGCCTGCCCTGCGTGGTGAAGCCGGTGATGTCGTCGTCCGGCAAGGGCCAGAGCACGCTGCGCAACGAAGTGGACATCGACACGGCCTGGGACTATGCCCAGACCGGTGGTCGCGCCGGTGCCGGTCGCTGCATCGTCGAGGGCTTCATCGACTTCGACTACGAGATCACCCTGCTGACCGTGCGCCACGCCGGCGGCACCTCGTTCTGCGACCCCATCGGGCACTGGCAGAAGGACGGCGACTACCGCGAGAGCTGGCAGCCGCAGCCCATGTCGGCGCGCGCGCTGGAACGCGCACAGCAGATCGCCCGCGCGGTGACGGGTGATCTCGGTGGGTGGGGCCTGTTCGGCGTGGAGCTGTTCGTGAAAGGCGATGAGGTGTGGTTCAGCGAGGTCTCGCCGCGGCCGCACGACACCGGACTGGTCACGCTGGTGTCGCAGGAACTCTCGGAGTTCGCACTGCATGCGCGGGCCATCCTGGGCCTGCCGCTCCCGGTGATCCGCCAGAACGGTCCTTCCGCCTCCTGCGCGATGCTGGCCCATGGCCATGGCGTGCCGGTGTTCGGCAACGTGGAAGCTGCGCTGGCCACGCCGGATACTTCACTTCGCCTGTTCGGCAAGCCGCGTGTGGAAGGGCATCGTCGCGTGGGCGTCACGCTGGCGCGCGCGGACAGCATCGACGCGGCACGGACCGTTGCACGCGATGCCGCCGCCGCCATCACCATCGAACTGGAATAAGGCGCCCGCCATGAACGGAAACACCGGCTATGCCGTGTTCTTCTTCCCGCAGGCGCTGGAGGCCCTGGGCGATGCGATCAAGCCCTACCTGACCAACCAGCCCGAAGGCCCGCACATCTTCTGCAGGGAGATCGATACCGGCGGCGCCTTCACCGAAATGACGCTGGTGGGCAAGGACGCCGAAGGCCATGACGTACAGGTGGAACTGATGGTGCCGGGCAGCATGATCCGGATGATCGTCTCGGCGCAGAACGAATCGATATTCGGTTTCGGGCCGCGTGCGGCGGCGGTCGCGTCGTCCACGCCTACAGCGTGAGATCCACCCATACCAGGTGATGGTCGCTGCCATCGGCGACGGCGGCGTCCGGCTGGCCCTGCTTCGGCCAGAACACACCGCTGCCGGTCAACGTGAAGCCGGTGGACGGCAGCACGTAATCCAGTCGCAGCGCGCCGTTGCGACGCCCGAAATCACCGGTGACATGCGCGGGTGCGCCGCGGCGCTGCAAGCCCTTGGCGGCGTAGGCGAGCGCGGTCTCCTCGCCGCCCTCGCTGCGCGGCGTGGGCATGCGCATCACGCGCGGGTGTTCCAAAAGCTCGATGATGGCCTCGTGTTGGCCGTCGCCGTCGGCCGGATCGTTGTTGAGATCGCCCGCGATGACGAAGCGCGCGTCGGCCGCCAGGCCACCGCAGCGGCCCTGGTCGTCGCAGAGCCAGGGCGCATCGCCCGGCGTCAGGTATTCGCGCCACAGCCGGATCTCGTCCGCATTGCGGATGCCGTTGCGGTTCTCCGGTCCGTCGAACACCGGCGGCGTGGGGTGGGAGACGAGGAAATGCATCACGCCGCCCGGCGTGCGCACCGGCACATCCCAGTGCGATTTCGACGACAGCCGCAACTGCTTCCAGGTCGCGTCCGTATAGAACGCCGTGGCCGTGGTCGGATCCGCCGGATTGACGGCGCCAGGCAGCGCGCTCCAGCGCAGCAACTGGAACGTACGCACCTGGGCCTCGTCGATCGGGAAACGCGACAGCACCAGCATGCCGTACTGGCCGGGGTGCAGTCCGTAACCCCAGGCATCGTTGCCGCGCTCGCGTCCCACGCCGCCAACGCTGCCGTTGCGGTCCAGGTCCAGCCCACTGGACACGCCGGTATTGACCGGCGCGAGGTATCGGTACGGATATCGAAGCGGTTCGCCGCCGCTGGGCTGGGCGACTTCGAGGTAGCGCTGCTGGAACAGGTCGGCGGCGCGATGTGCGTCGTCGTAGTCGAATTCGTTGAGCAGCACCAGGTCCGGACGCACCTTCTGCAGCACCGCTGCGATCTTGCGCGCATGCGTGCTGTCGCCTTCCAGTTGCCGGATCACGCCACCTGCGTCATCGGAGAACAGTGACGTGTTGTAGGTCGCCACGCGCATCGCCACGGCCTGCCGGGCGGCAGGCTCGCCTGGCTTCTTGGGTGAGTGGCAGGCAGTGAGCGTCATCGTCAGCAGCAGGAAAAGGGTGCGCATGCGTGGATTCTGTCATGCCGCTGTGACAGGCGTAAAAAAAACGCCCCGGAAGACCGGGGCGCCGCAGGCCAGCGACGAGGTCGGCCCGGTACAACGTCAGAACGAGCAGCCCATCGCCGCGTACGCGGTCTTGGCCTGGTCCATCGCGGTCTTGCACTGTGCGGCCAGCGCCGTCTTGTCGGCGACGGCGGACCAGCTGGCCTTCGACTGTTCGATGCCCTGCTTCATCATGTCGCGCTGCGCTTCCGGCACCTTGTCGCTGATGCAGGCGTAGACCTTCTCCAGGTACTGGTCGCATTCCGCAACGCCGGTACCGGCATCGACCGTGTCGGACGTCGGGGCGGGCGCGGTGGTGGCGTCCGCTGCGGCAGTGGTGTCTTCGACTACCGGAGCGTCCGCAGTGGATGCTGTGTCGTCGGCAGGCTTGCAGGCGGCCAGCGACAGGGTGGCGAGTGCCGCGAGGGCGAGGATGTTGAACTTCATGCAGGCTCCGGAGCGTTGTGTGGATGTATCAGCGCCGATCCGCGCAGAGGCGTCGGCGAGCGGATTCTGTGGCATCCGTCACGTTCTGGCTATTCACATTTGCATCTCACATTCATCGCCGCCGAGGAGCTGCGACGGGCTACATGCGATCACGCACCCAGCCGCGACCATCGAAGCATTCGAGCGGCTGGAAACGCCGCTTGTAGTCCATCTTGCGATGGCCATCTATCCAGTAACCCAGGTACAGGTGCTTGTAACCATCGCGGCGCGCCCATTCGATCTGTCGCAGGATGGCGAGCGTGCCCAGGCTGCGGGCTTCCAGCGCGGGGTCGTAGAAGGTGTAGACCGCCGACAGCGCGCCCGGAATGACATCCGTCACCGCCACTGCCAGCAATTGACCGTCCTCGCGCAACTCCACGAAGCGGCCACGCGACCAACTGCCCACCAGGAACTGATCGAACTCCGTCGCCCCGTGGTCGTCCATGCCGCCCAGGGGATGGCGGGCGGCAAGATAACGCCGGTAGAGCGCCAGGTGTTCTTCGCCACGCAGTGCGGCGACGATCCGCGTTTCCACGCGCGCGTTGCGTCTCGCGCAGCGGCGCTGGCTGCGGTCCGGGGCGAAGTCGTCCACCGGGATCCGCACCGCCACGCATGCACGGCATTGCCGGCAATGCGGGCGGTAGACGATATCGCCCGAGCGACGGAAGCCCCAGCCCAGCGCATCGGGGTACAGCTGCGGCAGGCGTGGGTCGCGCGGATCCAGCACCAGGTCGCGCGCGACGCGGTCGGGCCAGTAGCCGCAGGGATGCTCGCCGGTATGGAACAGGCGCAGGTCGTCGATAGGCTGGTTGTTCTCGCCCACGTCATCCTCCCCAGCGTGCCGCGAGTGGCCAGAACGCAAGGCCCGCCACTGCGCCCACCAGCGCGCCTGCGAGGAGATCGCGAGGTGTGTGGCGTTCCAGCGCAAGACGCGACCATGCGATGGCGATGGCGAACACCAGCGCGACGACCATCCACACCGTCCCCACCTTGTGCAGCAGGAGTGCGGCGAACACAACGAACGCGAGATGCAGGGACAGCTTGCACCAGCGCGCCATGAGCATGGCCGCCAGGATCATGAAGGCCGACAACGCCAACCCGAGTGCAAGCAGCGGCAGCGTACCGCGCCATGCGACCAGCACGGCGCCGGCCGCCAGCGCGGCCAGCAGGAAGCGATTCAAGGTGCTGCGCTCATGCCGCGCGCTGGCGTCCACGTGTCCCCAGCGGCCACGACGGACCTGCCACCACGAGAAGCCCATCACCAGCGCGGCGAATGCGCCGAAACCCAGTGCCGACCACACCGCCGTACGGCGATCTCCCCGCGCCAGCGCGATGGCGAGCACCGCCATCGGCAGCACCAGCATCGGGTGGCCGAAGATGGAGAGGGCGCGGGCGAGTGGGGCAGGCATGCGGTCAGCATACTGCGGCGCCGGTGTCGCGTGGATCGCGACCGTCCGCCGGCTGAACACGGCCGTCGGCACGTCAACGGGGGCGACAGCGGCGCGTTTTCGGTGTCAGTGGCGCAACCGGCGCCGCGTCTCCAGGAGAACATGATGAACCGCAAGACCCTGCTTTTCGTGGCCGTGCTGGCCGCCCTTGGCGCCGGCTCCGCGCTGGCCGCCACACAGGCTGGCGACGCGCAGAAGCCGGCGCGTGCGAGTCTGGACAGGAATGCCGATGGTGCCATCGACAAGGCCGAAGCGGCCGCGCATCCACGCCTGGCCGAGCGTTTCGCCGATCTGGACAAGAACGGCGATGGCAAGCTGACTGCCGACGAACGCCCGCAGCACAAGGGCGCGCGCGGACATGGTCGTCACGGTGGATCGCGTCACGGCGACGGTTTCAGGAAGCTGGATACCGATGGCGACGGCAAGGTCAGCCGTGCCGAAGCCGCGGCGCAGCCGCGTTTCGCCGAACGCTTCGACACGATGGATGCGAACCGGGATGGCGTGATCGATCGCGCCGACCGTGAGGCGCGCGGCAAGCAACGTCGCGACGAGTGGTTCGCCAAGGCCGATGCCGACAAGGACGGCAAGCTGACCCGTGCGGAGATCGACCAGGCGGACGTGCAACGCCGCGCCGAGTTCCAGCAGCGCATGCAGGCCCGCATGGATGAGCGTTTCGCCACGGCGGACAAGAACAAGGATGGCCGCCTGTCGCGCGATGAAGTGAAGGACAACAGCCGCCTGGCCGGTCGTTTCGATGCGCTGGACAGCAACAAGGATGGCGTCCTGTCCCGGGAAGAACTGGCCGCCGGCAAGCCGTCCCGACGCTGAGCAACACGTGCGCACCCGGGTCTCCGGGTGCGCACGGGCCGGGTCGTCAGAAAGAAAGGCGGCCCGACACCACCAATCCGGCGAACACGCCCGCGCTCGCGAGTCCGACGGCAAGCACCAGACTCCAGAGCCGCCAGAAGCGCTGGCGTTCCATTTGCCGGCGCATGCCTTCCGGGTCGCGCATCGCGTCGCGCGCCTGCCGCCGCTTCAGGATGCGCGGCAACCAGAGGGCGCTGGCCCAGCAGATGCCGCCCATGTAGACCAGCGTCAGCCCCATGTGCGGTATCCATCCGCGCACCTGTGTCAGTACGACGATGCCCACGACGAACGCGATGATCAGTACGGTGCAGAACACGCCGTAACGCACCAGATCCCGCCGTTCGCGTGCGTCCAGCGGATCCTTCAGCGGTTCGCGGATGCCGAACCACACCGCACTGATGCCGATGAGCGTTCCCAGTGCGGCCACGCCTGCCGTTCCTCCCAATCGCCAGGGCGTCCATCGTGTCTCCATTCTTCCGGGTCATGCAGGCACGACGACCGGCGCCCCGATGTGTGACCCACCCTGGCCTGGCCGGGTGCTACAGCGTCAGTCGCCCGCTGTTGACGAGCGCATACAGGATGGCGCCGATGGCGAGTGCGCTGGTCAGTGCCACGGCCTTCCTGCCGATCACGTAGTCGTAACCCCGCCGCCGTTGCGTGTTGGCTGGATGGGCGAGGATCGGGTCCATGATCCGGGGTAGGGTGACCAGGTACTGGTAGTTGATCACGCACATGCCCGCCAGCGTGACCAGGCCGATCGCCACCCAGCCGGTCGCGATGACCGTCGCCAGCATGAGACAGAACAGCCACACCGAGCCGGAGGTCGCATTGAGGGCCATGAAGCGGCGTACCTGCTGGCGTTCCTGCGCGGTCTGGCAGAAGCGCGCGAGATACCACCAGGTGAAGGCATAGCCGACCAGGCCACCGATCACGCCGCCCAGGACACCGCCGAGGGCGGCCGGGTGCTGGGTGATCTGTTCGAAGATCACGCCCAGCGAGCCGCCGGCCACGCCGCCGGTGACGCCGCCCGTGGTCAGGCCGCCGGTGCCCAGCTTGCCCACCAGTCCGGTGCCGAGCACGCCGGAGCCGATGACCGTCGCCGCGCTTGCCGCTGGCATTGCGCCGACCAGGCCGCCCAACACGATCATGGTGAAGGCTGCGCCGGGCGCCGTGGTGCGCGCGAAGTCGCTGAAGCGCTTCAGCAATTCTTCGCGTACGCAGGCGCGGGCGCGCGACAGGCGCTTGCGCACGGCGGCGTCGCTGAGTCCCAGCAGCTCGGCGACCTGTTGTGAACTCTGGCCTTCGCGATAGAACAGCAGCAGCGCCTCGCGGCTGTCTTCGGGCAGGGACGAAATGATGTCGTTCGCGACGACTTCCTCTTCCGTCTGCAGCAACCGTTCGGCTGGCGTGGGGTCGGGATCGGCCGCCATGCCGATCGCGATCTCGGCCACTTCGCCCGACATGGGGCGGCCGTGCTGCGCACGCAGCCAGTCGCGGGCCAGGTTGCGGGTGATCTGGCGCAGCCAGGGCAGGAAACTGGCGGTGTTCTTGAGCTTGTCGAGCTGCTGCCAGGCCTTGAGGAAGGCTTCCTGTGCGATGTCTTCACTCGCCTGCACGTCGCGGGTGATCGCCAACGCAATCGCGGTGACGGTGTTCTGGCACGCGTTGACGATACGGCCGTAGGCGTCGTGGCTGCCGCGCGCGGCGGCGGGCAGCTCGGTCTGCAGCATCAGGTCGAGGGCAAGGGCATTCATCGGGTCGGGGTCATCGGGTGGCCTGATGACCCTGACGGGCCGGGAGGGCGGATGTGACCGCAACCGGCACGGCAGGTGGCAGGCTCAACCGCCGCTGACGGGCTGGATGCGGATACGGTCTTCTTCCGGGACTTCATCCGCCGGTGCGGGCGCGGGTGTTTCCTGTGGTTGCGGCACAGGTGCGGACGCAGGCACGGGGCGCCGCATCCACATCACGGCCGCAGCCAGGGCGATCAGCGCCAGCAGGATCAGACGGATGCGCCAGGCCCACGACCGCTGCGGCGTGGCGTCCGTTTCCTGGTCGGTGCGGAACGTCAGCGTGGGCCCTTGGCCCGGGCGCGTGGTTTCCAGCAGGCCCGCTTCGCGCAGCAGGGCGCGGGCGCGGGGCTGGTCCTCGGCATGGCGGACCCAAAGCGCGGGTTGAAGCTGTGCCTTCACCGGTTCGGTATAGCTGAACTGTCCGCCGCGCTTGCTGTGGTAGGAGCGGCCGTTGCTGATGAAGACGGGAATGCCCGCCTCGGTCAGCATCTTGGCCACGCCTTCGACGGTTTCGATGCGCTGGCTGGAAAAGACTTGCCGCATGCGTGTGTCCTCAGTCCTTTGCCGGCACGGGCGAGGCCGCTTCAGCGTCCGGCACTACGCGGATCAGGCCTTCCTGCGCCGTGCTGGCGACCAGCCGGCCCTGGCGATCGAAGATCTGCCCGCGCGCCAGTCCGCGCGAACCGCTCGCGCTGGGGCTGTCGATCGAATACAGCAGCCAGTCGTCCGCGCGGAATGGGCGGTGGAACCACAGCGCATGATCCAGCGACGCCATCTGCACGTTCGGCTGGTAGTAGCTGATCCCATGCGGATACGTCGCGGTGCCCAGCAGTTGGAAATCGGAGGCGTAGGCGAGCAGGGCGCGATGCAGTTCGGGCGAGTCGCCGACCGGCTCGCTCAGTCGGAACCAGACCTGCTGGAACGGCGGGCGCTTGGGCGGATTCAGTTCATCGCGGGGGTAGACATGGCGGAACTCGAACGGGCCGCGCCGCGACATCCAGCGCTGCACCTTCGGCGGCAGGGTGGCCATCACCTCGGCGGGCACCGGCGGGGCGGTGGCGATGTCCTCCGGCTGCGGGACTTCCGGCATCGACAGTTGATGTTCCGCGCCGTCTTCCCCGGCCTGGAACGAGGCCGCGCAGAAGAAGATCACGCGGCCGTGCTGGATCGCGGTGACGCGGCGGACCGAGAAGCTGCCGCCGTCGCGCGTGCGGTCCACTTCGTAGACGATCGGCGCCTCGATGTTGCCGGCGCGCAGGAAGTAGGCATGCAGCGAATGCGCGCGGCGTTCGCCGCTGCTGCCATCCACGGTGGCCTGTGCGGCCGACAGCGCCTGGCCCAGCACTTGGCCGCCGAAGACGTACTTGGTGCCGATGTCGCGGCTCTGGCCGCGGAACAGGTTGTCTTCCAGCCGCTCCAGCGACAGCAGCTCGATCAGTTCGGAGACGACGGGTTCGGGAGCAGGGGGCAAGGGCGGCGCCTATGGCAAAGACCGGCAAATTATAGCGATCACCCTGTAGGAGGGGCTTCAGCCCCGATGCCTTGTCGCCGGGTGCAGACGAAAGCGAAAGCGTCGGGGCTGAAGCCCCTCCTACACTGCATGGGGCTTCAGGCGCTCCAGCGGGATGGCACGCAGCACGGCATCCCACGGGAACAGCGGGCCTGGATCCATCTTGCGCGGCACGGTGATGGTGGGGTCGTCGCTGGCGGGTTCGCGCGCGGTGTCCAGATCCTCATGGCCGGCGATATAACGCAGCGAAGGCAACTCCTGTCGCAGGTGGTCCAGCAGCGTGGTCAGCGCATCGATCTGTGCGTCGGTATAGGGCTCTTCCATCTTCTGGCTGCCGACGGTCAGCCAGTCCGGGTAGCGGCCGGTGTTCACCAGTTCGATGCCGACCGAGCGCGGGTTGCAGCCACGCACATGGTGGGCGATGCGTTCCGGCCGTACGTAGACGTGCACGCTGCCGTCCCGGTCGATGTAGTAATGGCCGCTGTTGCCGGTGCCGGAGGCGTGCAGGATGCGTTCGCCGTAGTGCCGCGCCATCGCCAGGTCGGGCAGTTCCGTGCAGTGGATGACGACCAGGTCGATCTGCTGCAGCGGGCGGGCCTCCAGCTTGTCCTCGTACGGCAGCGGGTCCAGTCGGGGGGCGAAGTCGGGCAGGTCGGTGCTCATGCCTGGATGCTAGCAGGCGGGGCGGGGAACAGGCCGGTCCGGTAAACTGGCGGCCTTTCCGCAGCGCCGGTTCCCCATGCCGCTCAACCCCGAATCCCCGCTGGCCAAGCTCATGGCCACCCTGCCGCGTGCCGGCCAGGTGGAATGGATCGGCCTGCGGCCGGCACGCGATGAGGTCATGGTCGCCACCGAGGCCGTCGAAGCCGTCACCGGCGGCGGGCTGGTCGGGGACCGTTACAAGGGCGGCAGCGGCAAGCGCGGCATCACCCTGATCCAGGCCGAGCACCTGCCGGTGATCGCGGCGCTGGCACAGCGCAATGACCTGCAGGCGGCGCTGCTTCGCCGCAACGTGGTGGTGTCGGGCATTCCACTGGTCGCATTGAAGGAGCGCCGCTTCCGCATCGGCACCGCCGTGTTCGAGGGCACCGAGGAATGCGACCCCTGCTCGCGCATGGAAGACGCACTGGGTCCCGGTGGCTACAACGCGATGCGCGGCCACGGGGGCCTGTGCGCGCGCATCGTCGAAGGCGGCGCGTTCCGCATCGGTGACGCGGTGGAAGCGCTCTGATGCGCGGCCACTGCATCCTGTCGCACGGCTTCGAGAGCGGCCCCGACGCCACCAAGGTCACTGCGCTGGCGGACGTCGCCGAACGCCTGGGATGGAGCCACGAACGTCCCGATTACACCGACCTCGACGCGCGGCGCGATGTCAGTTCGCTGGGCGATGTGGTCGCACGGCTGGAGCGCCTGCGCGGCCTGGCGCACGCGGCGGCAGCGCGCGGTCCCGTGGTGCTGGCGGGTTCCAGTCTCGGCGCCTACATCGCGGGCCGCATCTCGCTGGAGGTGCCGGTGCGCGGGCTGTTCCTGATGGCGCCGCCGATCACGATGGGTCCGCTGCCGGCGCTGGATGCCGCCGCGGTACCGGTTTCGGTCATCCACGGTTGGGATGACGAACTGATCCCGGCGCAGGCGGTTGTCGACTGGGCTTTCCGACGTCGCGCGCGTCTGCTGCTGCTGAACGACGGGCATCGCCTGTCCGATCATGTCGCCGTGTCCGCAGAGGCCTTCGGGCAGTTGCTGACCGGGCTTTGAATTTCCCTGCCATCATTCCGGCCCAAGCCGGGCTTTCAGCCGCTGAATGGCGGGTCATCCATGTTGATCCTGCTTCTGCTCCGGAATGCTTGCGCGGAGCAAGATGGGTCCCAGCGTTCGCTGGGACGACGATCCTGTTTATCGAGGTTGCATCGTGAAATTTTTCGTTTCCTGCGCCAAGGGCCTGGAATACCTGCTTGCCGATGAATTGATCGCGCTCGGCGTGCCCAAGGCCACCGCCACGGTCGCTGGCGTCAATGCGGAGGGCGAGCCCGTGGACGCGCAGCGCGCCGTGCTGTGGTCGCGCCTGGCCAGTCGCGTGCTGTGGCCGATCGCCGAGTTCGAGTGCCTCGACGAGCAGGCGCTGTATGACGGCGTGATGGCGATCGCGTGGGAGCAGCACACACGGCCTGAGCTGACGCTGGCGGTGGATGCGCATGTCTCTGGCGAAGCCATCACTCATGCGCGTTATGCCGCGCAGCGCGTCAAGGATGCCGTGGTCGACCGCCTGCGCCAGCAGGGGCTGGAACGGCCCTCGGTGGACGTGGAACAGCCCGACGTGCGCATCAACCTGTCGCTGCGCAAGGGGCGCGCGACGATCTCCATCGATCTGGGCGGTGGGCCGATGCATCGCCGCGGCTGGCGACAGGCGCAGAACGAGGCGCCGTTGAAGGAAAACCTCGCGGCCGCCGTGCTGATGCGCGGCGGCTGGCCCGCGCTGTACCACGAAGGCGGCGCACTGCTGGACCCGATGTGCGGCAGCGGCACGCTGCTGATCGAGGGTGCGCTGATGGCCGCCGACGTCGCGCCTGGCCTGCAACGGCACGGCAACGTGTTGCCGTCGCGCTGGCTCGGCTTCGACGTAGCGTCATGGCGGGCATTGTTCGCCGAGGCGGTACAGCGCGAAACGGAAGGACGCAAGGCGCTGCGTCCGGCGTTCTTCGGCAGCGATATCGACCTGGGGTCGATCCGCGCCGCACGGGACAATGCGGTGCTCGCGGGCCTGGCCGGCCAGTTGCAGTTCGAGGCGTGCGACATGGCGCAATTGCCCGTGCGCGAAGAACCTCGGGGCCTGGTGGTCTGCAATCCGCCCTACGACGAACGCCTCGCTGCCGACGCCGACCTTTACCGCGCGCTGGGTGATGCCCTGCAGAGGTCGGTACCGCAGTGGCGGGCCAGCCTGCTGTGCGGCAACGCCGACCTCGGTTACGCCACCGGCCTGCGCGCCGGCAAGAAATACCAACTGTTCAATGGCGCCATCGAGTGCGCGCTGATCGTCTGCGACCCGGTCGCGGCGCCCGCGCGCGAACCGCGTGAAGCGAAGCCGCTGTCGGAGGGCGCCCAGATGGTCGCCAACCGCCTGCGCAAGAACCTGAAGAAGTTCAAGAGCTGGCGCGCGCGCGAAAATGTCACCTGCTACCGCGCCTATGACGCCGACCTGCCCGAGTACGCGGCGGCCATCGACGTCTACGTGGAGGAAGGCGGACAGGGCCGCACCTTCCTGCACGTGCAGGAATACGCCGCACCTGCCACCATCCCCGAGCATGACGTGCGCCGCCGCTTCAGCGAGCTGCTGGCGGCCACGCGCGAGGTGTTCGGCGTGCCGCAGGAGCAGATCGCGGTGAAGTCGCGCGAACGCGGCAAGGGCGGCGCCAAGTACGGCCGCATGCAGCAGCGGGACGAGTTCATCGTGGTGCGCGAGTCGGGTGCGCTGCTGAGGGTCAACCTGTTCGATTACCTCGACACCGGCCTGTTCCTCGACCATCGCCCGCTGCGATGGCGCATGGCGCAGGAAGCGCGCGGCAAGCGGTTCCTCAACCTGTTCTGCTACACCGGCGTGGCCAGCGTGCAGGCGGCGGTGGCGGGCGCAGCGAGTACGACCAGCGTGGACCTGTCGGCCACCTACCTGCAGTGGTGCGCGGACAACCTGGCGGAGAACGGCCTGGGTGGCGCGAAGCACCGCCTGGTGCAGGCCGATGCCGTGCGCTGGCTGGAAGCCGAGCAGGCCGAGTACGACCTGGTCTTCTGCGATCCGCCGACGTTCTCGAACTCCGCGCGCGCCGACGATTTCGATGTGCAGAAGGAGCATGTCCGCCTGCTGCGTGCGGCAGTCGCCCGGCTGGCGCCGGGCGGGGTACTTTACTTCAGCAACAACTTCCGCCGCTTCAAGCTGGACGAGGCCGCGGTGGCCGAGTTCGCGCGCTGCGAGGACATCAGCGCGAAGACCATCCCGCCGGATTTCGAGCGCAACGCCCGCATCCACCGCGCGTGGCGGCTGACGCGGGCGTAAGCGGCCTCAACCGACGATGAGGACGAAGTCGCCGCGCTGGGACGCCATCGACAGGGCCAGCGTGCTGCGGCTGGAAGCCAGGTCGGCGGCGGAGAGTGCCGTGCTCGGGGGATGCGCGCGGTAGCTGGCGTCCTCGGCAAGGGTGTCGCGGACCACATAGCCCATCAGCACGTTGACCAGTTCGCCGAGCGCATCGATGGCGAGTTCTTCGTCGCATTCCGCCGGCGGGATCGACAGCAGCGAACAGGCCATGGCCCGGGCGGTCGCGCGGCTGCAGCCCACGCCCACGAGCAGGGATTGGGACCCGGCGTCGATGCGCACGTGCGCGGTGACGTCGCAGGCCTCCAGCGCGGCATCGTCCGCGATGCCCGATGCCTGGCACTGGCTGCCCGCCAGGCGCGGGAACAGACGATTGCAGACCCGGATGGTGCTGGTGGCCATGTCGGCCAGCGCGTGGCCGGCAATGCCAAGCGCCAGCGCATGGTTGGCCTCGTCGAGGTCGCGACGATGCGCGACCAGTTCTGCGTCGAGCACTTCCGCGCTCACCGCGCCCTGTTCGACCAGGATCTGGCCGAACAGCTTGCGGCCCTTTTTCTGCGCGGTCAGCAGCACATCGAGCTGCCCGGCATCCAGCAGCCCCATCTCCAGCGCGATGTCGCCGAAGCGACGGTCTTCGGCGCGCTGGCGCTCGTTGATGCGGCGGGCCTGCGCGGCATCCAGCATGCGATGGTGGACGGCAAGCTCGCCGAGCAGGGGATTGGACGCACGCTGCGCATCGAGCGCGGCGAGGAGTTGTGCGGAGGTGATGGTGCCGCGTTCCAGCAGGAACTGGCCCAGGAATTTCGCTGCCATGATGTCGTCTCGTGCGGAGGTGAAGGAAGGACGTGCGTGGCGGTCAGGCGACCGCTTCGTGCAGCACGCGATCCATCACTTCGGGATCGATGGGCTTCTGGAGGTACGACTTCGCGCCCAGCTTCAGACACTCCTCGATGTCGCTCTGTGCCCCGAGCGAGCTGAGGATCACCACCCGCGCATCCGGGTCCTGCGCCAGGATCCGGCCCAGCGCCTGCTTGCCGTCGCATTCGGGCATTACCAGGTCCATCAACACCACGTCGGGCTTCAGTGCCAGGTATTGGCTGACGGCTTCAAGGCCGTTGCCGGCTTCGCCCACCACATGGAAGCCGCAGTCGTCGAGCTGGCGCGCCGCCAGCATGCGCAGTGCGCGCGAATCATCGCAAAGCAGAACCGTCGGACGTGACGTCATTTCAAGGATCCCCCTGTGGATCGTGCAGGCCGCGCGCGGATGCGACGCGGGGCGACATGTAGGCGGTATCGGCCGGTCCGGGGAGTTCTTGAGAGGAGCGGGCGTCAGGGGGATGCGCCGGTCGCCAGCGTTTCCTCGATACGACTGAACGCGGAATGCGCGCCAGCCGGCGAAGCACCGGCATCCGTCGCGAAATACACCACGCCGGTGCCCGCGCGCAGGTCCACCCACAGCCCCGACCGCAGGCCATAGGCGTCGCCGGAATGACCCACGCGGGCAACCCCGTCGCCGAATGGATCGTCGCCGCAGCCGTCCACGGGGGTGGCCAGCGTCTGCACGGCGAGGCCGTAGCGGCAGAAGAACGCCTGGTTCCGCCCGTCGCCGGTATCTTCTTCGTGCGTCACGCCGTTGCCGCCGTCGAAGGTCCACTGCGGCGCCACCATTGCGTCGACGCTGGCGGGCATGAGCAGGCGCACGCCGTCGATCTCGCCATGGTTCAGCAGCAGCCGGCCGATCCTCGCCAGCCCGTAGGCGGAAATGCGCAGGCCGCCCTGTGGCGAGAACAACGCACCGTTCTCACCGGGCTTCCAGCGCGTGAGGTCGCAGTCGGCGCCTTCGGCGGTGACGACGGCGCAAGCCGGCTTCCCTGCGAGGTTGTCGTCGCGGACCACGTGTCCGTCGCGGTAGAGGACCACTGCACGCATGGCGGTGGCGTCGTCGCAGGCCGCCCAGTTGAAGCAGGCATCGAGCTCCAGCGGCGCCAGCACCAGCCGCTGCATCAGGCGGTCGAATCGCTCGCCGGTGGCGCTCTCCATCGCCATCGCCACCAGCGGGAAGTTGAGGTTGGTGTAGCGGAAGTGCGCACCCGGCGCATGCGCGTCGTCCCATGCCTTCGGATCATCGAGGATCGTCTTCAGCGTTTCGCCCAGCGGCGTGGCGTAGTAGCCGGCGGCGTCGGTGAGGCTGGACTGGTGGGACAGCAGCAGGCGCAGGGTGATCTTCGTTCCGGGAAAGCGCGGATGGCGCAGTGGCCAGCCGAGGTACGTGGATACGTCGGCATCCAGGTCCAGCGTACCGGCCTCCACCAGGCGCATCACGCCGATCGCGGTGACCAGCTTGGAGATGGACGCAACCCGCACGGGGTCGTCGGCGGTGACGTTGCGGCCGGTGGCGAGGTCGGCTTTGCCTTCGACATGCGTAGCGACGATGCCATCGCGGTCGAAAGCGACGCGGACCTGCGAGACGGGTTCCGCAGCCGAGGCGGCCACGGCGGCGCCGAGGCAGGAGAGCGACAGGATGAGGCGACGTAACAACATGGGCCAGTACCGTGTTGGGACCGGCCCCGACTTTACTTCATCGTCGGCATCACGAACTCGGCCGCATGCGTGTCCGGCCAGCGGGCGGTGATCGTCTTCAAGCGCGTATAGAAACGCACACCGTCCGGGCCGTGCACGTGCAGGGGGCCGAAGATCGAGCGCTTCCAGCCGCCGAAGCTGTGGAAGGCCATTGGCACGGGAATGGGCACGTTGATGCCGACCATGCCGGCCTGCACGCGATGGGCGAACTCGCGCGCTGCGCCGCCGTCGCGGGTGAAGATGGCGGTGCCGTTGCCGTACTCGTGTTCGTTGACCAGCTGCAGCGCGGCATCGAGGTCGGGCACGCGCATGACGCAGAGCACGGGGCCGAAGATCTCCTCGCGGTAGATCGTCATGTCCGGGGTGATGCGGTCGAACAGGCAGCCACCGAGGAAGAAGCCGTCGGCATGGCCGTCGACCACGTGGGCGCGCCCATCGACGACCAGCGTCGCACCTTCGGCCACGCCGGCATCGACGTAGCCGCGTACCTTGTCGCGGTGCGCAGCGGTGACCAGCGGGCCCATTTCCGGATCCTGGCAGCCCGGGCCGATCTTCAGCGCGGCGACCTTGGGCGCAAGCGCCGCCACCAGCGCGTCCGCGGTGGCGTCGCCCACGCAGACCGCCACCGAGATTGCCATGCAGCGCTCGCCAGCCGAACCGTAGCCAGCGCCCAGCAGCGCCGAGACGGCGCCGTCCAGATCGGCATCCGGCAGCACGACCATATGGTTCTTCGCTCCGCCCAGCGCCTGCACGCGCTTGCCGTGGGCACTGCCGCGCGCGTAGATGTATTCGGCGATGGGTGTGGAACCGACGAAACTCAGCGCCTGCACGCGCGGTTCGTCGAGCAGCGCGTCCACGGCCACCTTGTCGCCGTGCACGACATTGAACACGCCATCGGGCAGGCCGGCCTGCTTCAGCAGGTCGGCCATGAACAGCGCCGCGGAGGGATCGCGTTCGGACGGCTTCAGCACGAAGGTGTTGCCGCAGGCCAGCGCCACCGGGAACATCCACAACGGCACCATCGCGGGGAAATTGAACGGCGTGATGCCGGCGACGACGCCCAGCGGCGCGTACTCGCTCCACGAATCGACATCGCGGCCGACGTTCATCGAGTGCTCGCCCTTGAGCAGGTGCGGGATGCCGCAGGCGAACTCCACCACCTCCAGCCCGCGCGTCACTTCGCCGCGCGCGTCGGACAGCACCTTGCCGTGTTCGGACGTGATGATCTTCGCCAGGTCGCCGGCGTGCGTTTCCAGCAGTTCCTTGAAGCGGAACATCACGCGTGCGCGATTCAGTGGCGTGGTGGCTGCCCATGCGGGGAAGGCGGCGGATGCGGCATCCACGGCCTGCTTCACGTCATCGCCCGATGCCAGGGGAACGCGTGCGGTGACGGTGGCGGTGGCGGGGTCGTAGACGTCGCCGAAACGGTCGCCCTTGCCGGCGACCTTGTGTCCGTTGATGAAGTGAGAGAGCGCTTCGGCCATGGCGGACTACCTGGTGGAATCCCTCGCCCCGCGTGCGGGGAGAGGGTGCCCGGAGGGCGGGTGAGGGGCGACGGAGCCCTTGTCTTTAATCGTGGCGCGGTGTTTCGAGTGTTGCTTTTTCCAGTCGCTCGATAGCGTCGTCAACGCCGAGGCGGTAATGGCTCCGGCATGCCCCTCATCCGCCTTCGGCACCTTCTCCCCGCTTGCGCGGGGAGAAGGAACAGCGAGTTACGCCAGCGCTTCGCGCGCCGGCACGTACGCGTAACCCAGATCGTCGGCGACCGCCTTGTAGGTGATCTTGCCGGCGTGCACGTTCAGGCCGTTGAGCAGGTGCTCGTCGTCCAGCATGGCCTGCTTCGCGCCCTTGTTGGCCAGCTGCACGGCGAAGGGCAGGGTGGCGTTGGTCAGCGCGAACGTGGACGTCCGGGCGACGCCGCCCGGCATGTTGGCCACGCAGTAGTGGATGATGCCGTCCACTTCGTAGGTCGGGTTCTGGTGGGTAGTGGCCTTCGAGGTCTCGAAGCAGCCGCCCTGGTCGATCGCCACGTCCACCAGCACCGAGCCGGGACGCATCAGCTTCAGCTGGTCGCGCGAGACCAGCTTGGGTGCGGCGGCGCCGGGGATCAGCACCGCGCCGATCACCAGGTCGGTGTCGGGCAGTCGCTCTTCGATGGCGTCGCGGGTGGAATAGATGGTGGTCAGCTGATGGCCGTACAGCTCGTCCAGGTACTTCAGGCGGTCGAGCGAGCGGTCCAGGATGGTGACGTGCGCGTTCATGCCCATCGCCATGCGCGCGGCGTTGATGCCGACCACGCCGCCACCGATCACCAGCACTTCGGCCGGCTTCACGCCGGGCACGCCGCCCAGCAGCACGCCGGAACCGCCCTGCGCCTTCTCCAGCGCGTGCGCGCCGGCCTGGATCGACATGCGGCCGGCCACTTCCGACATCGGCGCGAGCAGCGGCAGGCCGCCCTTGCGGTCGGTGACGGTTTCATAGGCGATGCAGGTGGCGCCGGAGGCGACCAGCGCCTTGGTCTGTTCCGGATCGGGCGCGAGGTGCAGGTAGGTGTAGAGCACCTGGCCGGGGCGCAGCATGGCGCATTCGTTCGACTGCGGCTCCTTGACCTTGATGATCATGTCGGCACGGGCAAAGATCTCTTCGGCCGTATCGATGATCTGCGCACCGGCCTTGACGTACTGCTCGTCGGTCAGGCCGATGGCCTTGCCGCCGTCGCGCTGCACGATGACCTGATGGCCATTCGAGACCAGTTCGCGCGCACCGGCCGGGGTTAGGCCGATGCGGTATTCGTGGTTCTTTATTTCCTTGGGGACGCCAATCAGCATGTTGCTCTCCAGTAGCGGGAAGGGGCTTCGCGCGTGGGGAGCGCTGGTGCCATTGGTCCGTAATTTTACGCGGTTGCCCGTATGGTGTCCGCCAGGACATCCACGATCCGGTCGATGTGGTGCTTTTCCACGATCAGCGGGGGCGACAGGGCGATGACGTCGCCGGTCACGCGGGTCAACAGGTGGCCTTCGTGGAAGGCGCGCGCGAACACGTCGTAGGCCCGGGTGCCGGGTGCGCCCGCGCGCGGGGCCAGTTCGATGGCGCCGACCAGGCCGATGTTGCGGATGTCGATGATGTTCGGCAGGCCCTTCAGCGAATGCAGCGCTTCCTGCCAGTAGTCGCCCAGGCTGAGCGCCTTGTCGAACAGGTTTTCCTCTTCGTAAGTGTCCAGCGTGGCGAGCGCAGCGGCGCAGGCCAGCGGGTGCCCGGAGTAGGTGTAGCCATGGAACATGTCGATGGCGTTGTCGGGGCCGCTCATGAAGGCGTCGAACATGCGGTCCGACACGAAGGTCGCACCCATCGGCACGCAGCCGTTGGTGATGCCCTTGGCGGCGGTGATCATGTCCGGCGTCACGCCGAAGCGCTGCGCGCCGAAGGCATGGCCGACACGGCCGAAGCCGGTGATCACTTCATCGAAGATCAGCAGGATGCCGTGCTTGTCGCAGATCTCGCGCAGGCGTTGCAGGTAGCCCTGCGGCGGAATGACCACGCCGGCCGAACCGGAGATCGGTTCGACGATGACCGCCGCGATGGTGGAGGCGTCGTACAACGCGATCTGGCGTTCCAGGTCCTCGGCCAGCTCGATGCCGTGCGGCGGCAAGCCCTTCGAGAAGGCATTGCGCGAGATGTCCAGCGTGTGGCGGATGTGCGAGACCGCCGGCAGGCCGGGGCCGAACCACTTGCGGTTGTTCGGCAGGCCGCCCACCGACATGCCGCCGAAGCCGACGCCGTGATAGCCCTTTTCGCGGCCGATGAAACGCGTGCGCTGGCCTTCGCCGCGTACACGGTGGTAGGCCAGGGCGATCTTCAACGCACTGTCCACGGCTTCCGAACCGGAGTTGCTGAAGAACACCTTGTTGAGGTCGCCCGGCGCCAACGCGGCGAGGCGTTCGGCCAGCTTGAACGGCAGCGGCGAGCTCATGGAGAAGTTGGGTGCGAAGTCCAGCGTACCGATCTGCTGTTTCACCGCCTCGACGATGCGCGGCCGGGAATGGCCGGCGTTGCAGCACCACAGGCCGGCCGTGGCATCCAGCACCTCGTTGCCGTCGACATCGCGGTAGTACATGCCGGAGGCGCTGGCGAGCAGGCGCGGCTTGGCCTTGAACTGCTTGTTGGCCGTGAACGGCATCCAGAAATGGTCGAGCGAGGCAGGTGCCTCAAGGTTCTGGCGGGCGTAATGGTCGGCCAGGGCAGCGGAGGTGTCGTCGGCGCTCATCGCGGCTCCAAAGGGGGGCGGGGCGGATGGGCGAAGCTTAGCGCGTTGAAAAAACTTTACAACCGACGATAGGCATAGACCTGTCCTTGCAGGAGGGGCTTCAGCCGCGACGCTTGTGCTCGAAAGGCGTCGGGGCTGAAGCCCCTCCTACAAATGGGGGTCCGGGGCTTTCCAACAGGGCTGCCCAGGGGTGTAAAGTATCCCGCAACACTTTCCGCTTTCCTGTCAGGGTGGTGATGGACATCGGCGCACGCCTGCAACTGGTCCGCAAATCCAAAGGCCTCAGCCAGCGCGAGCTGGCCAAGCGCGTGGGCGTCACCAACAGCACCATCTCGCTTATCGAGCAGAACAAGGTCAGTCCCTCGGTCAGCTCGCTGAAGAAGGTGCTGGACGGCATTCCGATCTCGCTGGCCGACTTCTTCACGCTGGACCTGGAGAAGGGCCTGCCCGACAGCCCGTTCTATGTGGCCGACGAGTTGCCGGACGTCGGCAGCAACGGTATCCACTACTTCCTCGTCGGGCAGCACCGCCCGCAGCGCCAGATGTGCATTCTGCGCGAAGTGATGCCGCCGGGCAGCGACACCGGCGACAGCATGCTGGCGCACGACGGCGAGGAGGGCGGCGTGGTGATCGCCGGCGAAGTGGAGGTCACCGTAGGCGAGCAGATCCGCGTATTGAAGGCCGGCGAGGGCTACTACTTCGAAAGCCGCACGCCGCACCGTTTCCGCAATGTCGGTGAAGAAGATGCGGTGATCGTCAGCGCGAATACGCCGGCGACGTTCTGAACGATTTGAGCCCCTCTCCGTCGGGAGAGGGGTTGGGGTGAGGGTACGGTGAAGCCAGCGCAGTTCCGGCATCCCGGACCCCGCCGCACCCTCATCCGGCGCTTCGCGCCACCTTCTCCCGGTGGGAGAAGGGAACACAGCCAGGAGCTTCCATGAGCAACCCCCGCACGCAACAGGACTGGCAAGCGATGGCCGCCGGCTTGTCGATCCGCACGCAGGCCTTCATCGACGGCAAGTACGTCGATGCCGCCTCGGGCAAGACCTTCGACTGCATCAGCCCGATCGATGGGCGCGTACTGGGCCGGGTCGCCGATGGGCAGGAAGAGGACATCAACCGCGCGGTCGCCGCTGCGCGACGCAGCTTCGATGCAGGCGCGTGGTCCAACGCGCGACCGGCGCATCGCAAGAAAGTGCTGCTCAAGTTCACCCAGTTGATCGAACAGCATGCGGACGAACTGGCGCTGCTGGAATCGCTCGACATGGGCAAGCCGGTCAGCGACGCGCGCAGCGTCGATATTGCCGCCACCATCCGCTGCATGGGCTGGACCGCCGAAGCGCTGGACAAGGTCTATGGCGAAGTCGCCGCGACGGGGCCGGACGAACTCGGCTTGGTGACGCGCGAACCGCTGGGCGTGGTCGGTGCGATCGTGCCGTGGAATTTCCCGCTGCTGATGGCGTCGTGGAAGCTCGCCCCGGCGCTGGCGATGGGCAATTCCATCGTGCTGAAGCCCTCGGAGAAATCGCCGCTCACTGCGATCCGCCTGGCCGAACTCGCCATCGAGGCCGGCATTCCGGCCGGTGTGCTCAACGTGGTGCCGGGGTTCGGCAAGACCGCAGGCGAGCCGCTGGCGCTGCACATGGACGTGGACGGGCTGGTGTTCACCGGGTCTACCGCCGTTGGCAAGCGGCTGCTGCAGTGCGCAGGCCTGTCGAACATGAAGCGTGCCTACATGGAGTGCGGCGGCAAGAGCCCGAACATCGTCTTCGCCGACGCGCATGACCTGGACGTGGCCGCGAAGGCGGCTGCCAGCGGCATCTTCTACAACCAGGGCGAAGTCTGTACCGCAGCCTCGCGCCTGCTGGTGGAGCGGTCGATCAAGGAGGAATTCGTTGCCCGCGTGGTCGAGGCCGGCAAGGCGATGCGCCCGCGCCATCCGCTCGATCCTGGTGCGCCGATGGGCGCGATGGTCGACGAAGGACAAACGCAGCGCGTGCTCGATTACATCGAGAAGGGCAAGGCCGAAGGTGCCCGGCTTGCGCTGGGTGGCCAGCGCGCCGACGTGGAAGCGGGCGGCTGCTATCTCGAGCCCACGATCTTCGACAACGTGGCGCACGACCACACGATCAGCCGTGAGGAGATCTTCGGTCCGGTGCTGTCGGTGATCGCGTTCGACAGCGAGGAAGAAGCGTTGCGCATGGCCAACGACAGCGAGTACGGGTTGGCGGCTGGTGTGTGGACGCGCGACATCAGCCGCGCGCATCGCGTGGCGCGCAGGCTGCGTGCCGGCAGCGTGTGGGTGAACTACTGGGACGGCGGCGACATGACCGCACCGTTCGGCGGTTACAAGCAGTCCGGCAACGGCCGCGACAAGTCGCTGCATGCCTTCGACAAGTACACGGAGATCAAGGCGACGTGGATCAATCTGGGGAGCTGATCGCCATCTCTCCCTCTTGCTGCATCGCGGGGCCGCGCTGTTCCTTCTCCCCGCGAGGCGGGGAGAGGGAAGTCCCACTGAGCACCGCCGCTTGTGGTTCTGCCAGAATCGCCCCGACCCACCCATCGGCCCGTCCATGACCGCCACCGCCGCAGCCTCCACGCCCACCAACTCCCCCGGCCGCGTGCTGTTCGCCAGCCTGATCGGCACCACCATCGAGTTCTTCGATTTCTACATCTACGCGACGGCAGCGGTGCTGGTGTTCCCGCATCTGTTCTTCCCGCAGGGCGACCCCACCACCGCGACGCTGCAGTCGTTCGCAACGTTCGCGCTGGCGTTCATCGCGCGGCCGGTGGGGTCGGCGCTGTTCGGCCACTTCGGCGACCGCATCGGCCGCAAAGCGACGCTGGTGGCGGCGCTGCTGACGATGGGCATCTCGACGGTGCTGATCGGACTGCTGCCCACCTATGCCCAGGTCGGCATCGTGGCGCCGCTGCTGCTGGCGCTGTGCCGGTTGGGGCAGGGCATCGGCCTGGGCGGTGAGTGGGGCGGTGCGGTGCTGCTGGCGACGGAGAATGCGCCGCCCGGCAAGCGCGCGTGGTACGGCATGTTCCCGCAACTCGGCGCGCCTCTGGGTTTCCTGTGTTCGACCGGCATCTTCCTGCTGCTGACCGGAGTGATGAGCGATGCGCAGTTCCTTGCCTGGGGCTGGCGCATCCCGTTCGTCGCCAGCGCGGTGCTGGTGTTCGTCGGCCTGTGGGTCCGGCTCAGCATCACCGAGACGCCCGATTTCCAGAAGGCACTGGACCGCGACGAGCGCGTCAAGGTGCCGATGCTGACGACCGTGCGCGACCATCCGTTCGCACTGGTGACCGGCACCTTCGCGCTGGTGGCGACCTTCGTGCTGTTCTACCTCATGACCGTGTTCGCGCTGAGCTGGGGCACGTCGAAGCTGGGCTACTCGCGCGAGCATTTCCTGATGCTGCAGATGGTCGGCGTGCTGTTCTTCGCGCTGACCATCCCGGTGTCGGCGTTGTACGCCGACCGTTTCGGGCGTCGCAACGCGATGATCGTGGCCACGCTGCTGATCATCGGTTTCGGATTCGTCTTCGCCCCGTTGCTGGAATCCGGCAGTGACCTCGGCGTGCTCGCTTTCCTGGCGCTGGGGCTGGGCGCGATGGGGCTGACCTACGGGCCCTGCGGCACGATCCTGGCGGAGATGTTTCCCACGGCGGTGCGCTATACCGGCGCGTCGTTGGCATTCAACCTGGCGGGCATCCTGGGCGCGTCGCCAGCGCCCTATATCGCCACGCGCCTGGGTGAACGATACGGACTTGCGTCGGTCGGCTGGTATCTGGCGGCGATGGCCGCCATGACGCTTGTGGCGCTGCTGGTCATGCCGCGCCGCCGGTAGATTACCCGCGCGCACGGCGGAGCATCGCGTGGTCGTGCGCACGGCGCACGCTACCCGAACAGGCGCTTCACGGTGCGGGTGAGCCAGCCGTCCTGCTGGTGGTCCCTCACGAACTGGTTGAGGTGCCGCTTCACCGAGTCCGCGTAGGCCTTGTCGTCATTGCGGATGTGGTTGAACAGCCAGCGCGAGAGCATGCTGCGCAGTTCGTCCACGATGTCCTCGCCGGCTTCGAAGCGCAGCCGGTACTCGGAGACCCGCTTGGTGAACACCTCGTGCACGCGCTTGTGCGCGGCGCTGAACGGATAGCCGGCTTCCTCCATCAGCTCCTCCTCGAAGGCGAAGTGCGAGAGGGTGTAGTCGACCAGTTCGTCGATCACGTCGCCTACGGCGAAGCGTTCCATCGACTTCTGGGTGACATGCAGATGGTTGATCATCTCCACGATGCGACGGTGCTGGCCATCGATGATGTCGATGCCCGTGTCCATGTCGTCCTGCCAGATCAGCAGTGTCATGTGTGTATCCCCTGCCGGCGGATGCCGGAATGCGCAGGGAATTTAGGTTCGCACCGAAGTCGTGGCATTGATCGGGATCAATGCTGCGGCAGGTGGTCGCAGGGGCCTATGGGCTCTTGTAGGAGCGACGTGAGTCGCGACCGCCGACCTGACGCGTTCGGTACCCCTGGGGCGAGAGGGGCTTCTTCAGTGCCAAGTCGATGCGTGCCCGCATCGGGCTTTCGCGGGCGCTTCATTCTTCCGGTCGCGACTCACGTCGCTCCTACAGAGAGAGGTCAACCGCTCGACACCACCCGGTTGCGCCCGCCGGCCTTGGCCAGGTACAGGCGCCGGTCCGCTTCGCTGAGCAGATGATTGAGTGTCTGGCCCGGGAAGCGCGTCCGGAAGACACCGATGCTGACGGTCATGCGCAGCGTGTGGCTGCCGATGTCGACCTCCAGTGCTTCGATCGCGGTGCGCAGCGACTCGAAGTACTCCAGTGCCTCGCTTTCACCCAGGTAGGGCACCAGTGCACAGAACTCCTCGCCGCCGAAGCGGGCGATCAGGTCCTGCGTGCCGGCATGTCGCGCGATCGCCTGTGCGACGGCCTTCAATGCGACGTCGCCGGCCTCATGGCCATGGGTATCGTTGATGTGCTTGAAATGGTCGATGTCGATGATGGCGGAGGTGACCGCCTGCTGCCGGCCCAGCGTGTTCGGCAGCAGCGCGTGGCACTCGGCCAGGAAGTGGCGACGGTTCGGCAGGCCGGTCAGGAAGTCGCGCGTGGCCAGGTCCTGCAGCGTACCGATCAGCTCCAGCTGGTCGATGTTCTGCGACACGCGGCAGAAGAATTCCTCGCGCGAGAACGGCTTGTGCAGGAAGTCGTTGGCGCCGCTCTTCAGGAAGCGCGGCACCAGGCTGCCGTCGCTGGTGCCCGAGATGCCGATGATCGCCAGGTGGTCGCGCGCATGGCGTGCACGCAGCCGGCGGGTGAATTCATGCCCCTTCATGCCGGGCATTTCCTGGTCGACGATCGCCAGGCGGATGTCCGGGTTGGCGTCGAGCATCGCAAGGCCGGCTTCGCCATCCGCCGCTTCCACCACGCGGAAACCGTACATCGACAGCAGCGCTGCCGCATGCTGGCGTGCCGAGCGCGAGTCGTCGACGATCAGCGCGGCGATGCGGCGGTTGCGTTCCAGCCGCTGCACCAGCCACACCAGGTAGTCGATGCTGCCCGGGGTGTTCTTCAGCACGTAGTCCACCACCTGCCGACGCAGCACCTGCTCGCGCAGGGTGTCGTCGTAGACGCCGCTGACCACGACCGTCGGCAGCTGGCGCGACAGGAAGAACTCCACCACGTCGTCGTGGCTGCCATCGGCGAGCACCAGGCTGGTGACCACCATGAACCAGTCCGGATGCTTTTCCAGCATCGTCCGCGCCTCGGCCAACGTGGACGCGTAGACCACCGGCAGACTGAGTTTCTGTTCGATGGCCTCGCCGATGAGTCGCGCGTGCGTGCGCGAGTTCTCCACCACCATGATCCGTTGGGGCAAGGGCGAAGGCGTGGCGGGGGTGGGCGGAACACGCAGGGGTGTCGGCATCGTCATCGGCGCTACGGGGTATCCATGAACCCGTTATCGACCGGCCCGGGGTGTACTTGAGAGCGCCGTCACGGAATCGGATCGCTTGCGGGTCGGTTCACCAGAGCGCGTCGCGCAGCTTGAACCAGGCCATCGCCGCCACCAGCAAGGGCGTGCGCAGGGCGCGTCCGCCGGGGAAGGGACGGTGGTCGATCTTCGCGAACAGGTCCAGCCGCTCGGACTGGCCGCGGACGGCCTGGGCCAGCGTGGTTCCGGCAAGCCCCGCCGCGATCAGTCCATGGCCGGAAAAGCCCTGCGCGAAGTACAGGTTGGGCGCCAGCCGGCCCCAGTGCGGCGCCCGGTTGAGCGAAATGTCGATCATCCCGCCCCACAGGTACTCGATGCCCACGTCGTGCAGTTGCGGGAACACGCGGTGCATGCGCCGCGTCATCACGCCACGCAGGTTCGGGGGCGTCATCGTCGAATAGCTGGCGCGACCGCCGAACAGCAGGCGATGGTCGCGACCGAGGCGGAAGTAGTCCAGCGCCCAGTTGGTGTCCGCCACCGCCATGTCGTTGCGGATCAGGTCGCGGGCACGCGCCTCGCCCAACGGTGGTGTGGCGGCGATGTAGGTGCCCACCGGCATCATCCGCGATTCCAGTTCCGGCGCGATGCCGTGCAGCAGCGCGTTGCCGGCGAGGATCGCGGTGTCGCAGACGACTTCGCCCTGTGCCGTTTTCAGCACGGGGCGTGCGCCGCGCACCAGCTGCGTCACGCGCGACCCCTCGAAGATCCGCACGCCCGCATCCAGTGCGGCGCGACCCAGGCCCAGTGCGTATGCCAGCGGGTGAAGGTGGCCGCTGACCGGGTCGTACATCGCGCCGAGGTAGCGGTCGCTGGCCAGTTCGCTGCGCAGGCGATCGCGGTTCCACCATTGCACCGGGTGCTGGTAACGGGTGTTGAAGTCCTCGACTGCATGCTCGACCTCGCGCTGCTGGCGTGGCTTGATCGGCACCGTGGCGTGGCCGTCGCGCCAGTCGCAGTCGATGTCGTGCCGGTCGATGCGGCCACGTAGCCAGCGCAGGCCATCCAGCGACAGGTCGAACATCTTCTTCGCGTCATCGAACCCGACCAGCGCCTCCAGCTTCGCTTCGCCGCAGCTGAAGCCCGCGATGGCCTGGCCCCCGTTGCGGCCGGAGGCGCCCCAGCCGATGCGCTCGGCTTCCAGCACGACCACCTTGTAACCGGCCTCCGACAGTTCCAGCGCCGCCGACAGCCCGGTGTAGCCGGCGCCGAGGATGCAGACGTCGGCGTCGATGCGGCCTTCCAGCACCGGTTGTGCGGGCAGTGGCGTGGTGCTGGCGGCGTACCAGCTGTCGGGATAAAGAGCGCCAGAAGACGACATCACGAGATCTCTCGGCCGTCATTCCGGCGTACGCCGGAATCCATCTTGCTCTTGCAGCGGCCGGACAGCGAAACAGCAACGTGGATGACCCGCCGTTCGGCGGTTGAGAGCCCGGTGTACGCCGGAATGACGACTGGAAGAGCGCGCGACATTCGTCTCACACCGACCGCAGATACCACGCATATTCCAGATCCGTCACCTCGGTATAGAAGCTGTGCATCTCCTTGAGCTTCTGCTGGCCGTAGATGTGCTGGAACGACATGCCGAATTGTTCGCGGATGAACTCGCTGCCCATGAACGCGCCGATCGCCTCGCGCCAGAACGGTGTGCGGACCTCGGTCTGCTCGTAGGCGTTGCCGGTGACCGGGGGGCCGGGATCGAAGCCCTGTTCCATGCCGTGCAGCATGCCGGCGAGCACGGCGGCGGTAACGAGGTAGATGTTGGCATCGGCACCGGCGATGCGGTGTTCGATGCGCGTGTTGGCTTCGTCGCTGTGCGGGATGCGCATGGCGACCGTGCGGTTGTTGTAGCCCCAGGCGTCATTGAGCGGCACGAAGGCATTCAGCACGAAGCGCCGGTAGCTGTTGGCATGCGGTGCGAACAGCAGCAGGCAATCCTGGTCGCTGCGCTGCAGGCCGCCGATGGCGTGCTTCAGGGCATCGGCCGGTGCCGACGGCGGCGAGGCGAAGATGTTGCGGCCCTCGGCATCCAGCACGCTGGCGTGGATGTGCATGCCGCTGCCGGCCTGTTCGGCGAACGGCTTGGCCATGAAGCTGGCCATCAACCCCTGCTGCTGCGCGGCGGCCTTGATCGCGCGCTTCAGGTAGATGGCGTCGTCGCAGGCGAGCAGGGCGTCGTCGCGGTGTTTCAGGTTGATCTCGAACTGGCCCGGTGCGTATTCCGCCACCGCAGTGTCCGCGGGAATGCGCTGCGCCCGGCAGATGGCGGCCACCGCATCGGTGAAACCGCGGTAGTCGTTGAGGTCTTCCATGTAGTAGACCTGCGTGCTGGTGTTGCGCTGGCCGGTCGCCGGATTGATCGAGGTGCGTGGGCGACCGGCGTCGTCCATACGCTGGTCGAACAGGTAGAACTCCAGTTCCACCGCCACCACCGGCTTCAAGCCCCGCGCCGCATAGCGCGCCAGCACGCGCTTCAGCACTTCGCGCGGATTGGCTTCGAACATGCCGCCCTGTGCGTCTTCCATGCTCAGCAGGAGTTGTGCGGCAGGGCGCGGCGACCATGGCACGGGCCGCAGCGAGCCCGGCACGGGGCGGCACACGCGGTCCTCGTCGCCGATGTCGTAACCCAGCCCGGTTTCCTCGACGGTATTGCCGGTGATGTCGGTGGCGATCAGCGACATCGGCAGGCACACGCCGTCGCGATAGACCTTCTCCAGTGCCTCGCGCGTGATGCGCTTGCCGCGCAGCAGGCCGTTCATGTCCGGCAGCAGCAGGTCGATCTGCTCGCAATCGGGGATCGACGCCAGCGTGGCGGCATCGTCGGCAGGCAGGAGAGGCGCAGCGGAATCGGGGCGCATGGTGGTCATCCAGGAGGCTGCGGGCAGCTTAGCAGAGCAGTCGGCGCGTCAAGAATACTCAACGCGATAGATCCGGCAGGTTGATGAAACGCCCGAAATTGGTGCCGCAGCGCACCATATCAGCGCCGAAAACGTCATTTGAGGGCTTCGTGTTGTAAAAATAAAACGGCCGGGTTAACTTGCCTGCAAGCCATTCCGGGCTTCCCGCATGACCTCGCTGCCGCGGGTCGGTCTGCCGACCGACCACAAGCAAATCGGTGCGCATCCCTTTCTTGCCGTTGGCGAGAAGTACGTGCGCGCGGTGGTCGACGGGGCGGGCTGCATGCCACTGCTGGTGCCGACGCTGGACCCGGTGTTGCCGCTGCGCCAGGTACTCGACGGCCTCGACGGCCTGCTGCTGACCGGGGCGGTGAGCAATATCGAGCCGCACCACTACAGCGATGAGTCCAGCTACGAGGGCAACCTGCTGGATCCGCGCCGTGACGCCACCAACCTGCCGTTGATTCCGCTCGCCATCGAGATGGGCGTGCCGGTACTTGCCATCTGCCGCGGCTTCCAGGAAGTGAACGTCGCCTTCGGTGGAACGCTGTACCAGAAGGTCCATGAGCAGCCCGGTTTCATGGATCACCGCGAGAACAAGGACGATCCGCTGGACGTGCAGTACGGCCCTGCGCACGGCATCGCGCTGGTGCCGGGTGGCGTGCTTGCCACGCTGGTCGGTGACACGCGTGCCACCGTCAATTCGCTGCATGGCCAGGGCGTGCGTCGCCTGGGCGAAGGGCTGGTCGTCGAAGCGCAGGCGCCGGACGGCCTGATCGAGGCCTTCCGCCACGACGGACCGGCGTTCATGCTGGCGGTGCAGTGGCATCCCGAATGGAAGGTCGCGGACAACCCGTTCTACCTTGCACTTTTCCGGGCATTCGGCGATGCCTGTCGCGCCCGTGCGGCACGCCGCGGAGCCGTGGCATGAAGCGGCGGCATCCACCGCCATGGGAGGGCGGGCGCTGAAGCGCCCGTGTCCGATGTGGCTGGCCCTCGCGCCGGCGCCTCCCTTCCCAGGACCGTGTTCCCCATGAGCCAGAAACAGACACAACGAAAGACCGTCGCGGCCGCCGAGCCTTCCGAGAGTTCACTGCGCCGTTGGTTGAAAGAGCGCAGCATCACCGAAGTCGAATGCCTGGTGCCCGACATCACCGGCATCGCGCGCGGCAAGATCATCCCCGCCGACAAGTTCAGCCACGACTACGGCACGCGCCTGCCCGAAGGCATCTTCGCGACCACCGTCACCGGCGATTATCCCGACGACTATTACGACCTGACGTCACCGTCGGACTCGGACATGTTCCTGCGTCCCGACCCGGACACCGTCCGCATGGTGCCGTGGGCCACCGATCCCACCGCGCAGGTCATCCACGATTGCCACACCAAGGACGGCAAGCCGCACGACCTGGCTCCGCGCAATGTGCTGCGGCGCGTGCTGGCGGCCTATGAAAAGGAAGGATTGCGGCCGGTGGTGGCGCCGGAACTGGAGTTCTTCCTGGTGCAGAAGAACACCGATCCCGATTTCCCGCTGCTGCCGCCCGCCGGTCGTTCGGGCCGCCCCGAAACGGCACGCCAGTCGTACTCCATCGATGCGGTCAACGAATTCGACCCCATCCTCGACCTGATGTACGACTACTGCGATGCCATGGAGCTGGACGTGGACACGCTGATCCACGAATCCGGCGCCGCGCAGCTGGAAGTGAACTTCACCCACGACGATGCCTTGTCGCGCGCGGACCAGGTGTTCCTGTTCAAGCGCACGATGCGAGAGGCGGCGATGCGCCATGGCGTGTACGCCACCTTCCTGGCCAAGCCGATGGAGAACGAGCCCGGCAGCGCCATGCACATCCACCAGAGCCTGCTGGACGTGAAGACCGGCCGCAATGTCTTCACCGGCAAGACCGAAGGCAAGGGCAGCAAGCTGTTCGGCCATTACCTGGGCGGGCTGCAGAAATACGTGCCGATGGCGATGGCGTTCTTCGGTCCCAACGTCAATTCCTATCGCCGGCTGGCGCTGGGGCAGGTGGCGCCGATCAACGTGCAGTGGGGCTACGACAACCGTACCTGCGGCCTGCGCGTGCCGATGGACACGCCGGAAAACATGCGGGTGGAAAGCCGGTTCGCGGGTTCCGATGCCAACCCCTATCTCGCCATGGCCGGGACGCTGGCCTGCGGCCTGCTGGGCATCCGCGAACAGCTCAAGCCGACCGAACCGCTTTCCAGTAGTGCGCAGGATCTCGGTTTCGAGCTGCCCCGCTCGCTGGGCGAGGCGCTGGATGCGCTGGAAGACTGCAAACCCCTGCAGGAACTGATGGGGGCGCGTTTCGTGCGCGCCTACGTATCGGTGAAGCGCAAGGAATACGAAACCTTCTTCCGCGTGATCAGTTCGTGGGAGCGGGAGTTCCTGTTGTTGAACGTTTGAATGCTGTGCCCTTCTCCCGCCGGGAGAAGGTGGCGCGACGCGCCGGATGAGGGTGCCGCGGCATCGGGATGGTTCACCGCCGATGGTTCTGTCGGACCCTCACCCCAACCCCTCTCCCAATAGGAGAGGGGCTCAATCATTGGAGCCTGTATGACCCGACTCGACACCCGCACCCTGCAGAAGCTCGACGCCGAGCACCACCTGCATCCGTTCAACGACAACGCCGCGCTGGCGAAGAAGGGCACGCGCATCCTGACCAAGGGGGAGGGATGCTATGTCTGGGATGCGGACGGCAACCAGCTGCTGGATGCCTTCGCCGGCCTGTGGTGCGTCAACATCGGCTACGGCCGCCGGGAACTGGGCGAGGTGGCGTCGAAGCAGATGACGCAGCTTGCCTACTACAACAGCTTCTTCCAGTGCACCACCGAGCCGACCATCGCGTTGGCGGCGAAGCTGGCGGAACTGGCGCCGGGCGACCTCAACCATTCCTTCTTCGTCAATTCCGGTTCGGAAGCCAACGACACCATCCTGCGCATGGTCCGCCACTTCTGGGCGGTGCAGGACCAGCCGCAGAAGAACATCTTCATCGGCCGCCACGACGGCTACCACGGCACCACCATGGCCGGTGCCAGCCTCGGCGGCATGAAGGGGATGCACAAGCAGGGCGGCCTGCCGATCCCGGACATCCACCACATTGATCCGCCGTTCTGGTTCGCCGACGGCGGCGAGCTGTCGGAGGACGAGTACGGCCTGGTCGCGGCGCGCCGGCTGGAGCAGAAGATCCTGGAACTGGGGCCGGAGCGCGTGGCGGCCTTCATCGGCGAACCCATCATGGGTGCCATCGGTGTCTACATTCCGCCCAAGACCTACTGGCCCGAGATCGAACGCATCTGCCGCCAGTACGACGTGCTGCTGGTGGCCGATGAAGTCATCTGCGGCTTCGGCCGCACCGGCGAGTGGTTCGGCTCGCAGTACTTCGGTTTCCAGCCCGACATCATGCCGGTGGCGAAGGGCATCACCTCGGGTTACATCCCGCTGGGTGCCGCGATGTTCAACGACCGCGTGGCCAAGGTATTGAAGGAGCAGGGGGGCGAACTGGCGCACGGCGCCACGTATTCCGGCCACCCGGTCTGCGCGGCGGTGGCGCTGGAGAACATCCGCATCCTGCAGGACGAGAAGATCGTCGAGCGTGCGAAGAACGAGGTCGCGCCTTACCTGGCGCAGCGCTGGGCCGAACTGGGCGAGCACCGGCTGGTCGGGCAGGCGCGTATCGCCGGCATGGTCGGCGCACTGGAACTGGTGCCGGACAAGGGCAAACGTGCGTTCTTCCCCGAGCGCGGTACCGTCGGCCCGCGTTGCCGCGACCACGCGCTGAAGCACGGACTGATCCTGCGCGCCACCTGGGATGCGATGCTGCTGTCGCCCCCGCTGGTGATCACCCGCGCGCAGGTGGACGAGTTGTTCGACAAGACGTGGAAGGCCCTCGACGACACCGCGGCGGACCTCGGGATGTAGCGTCATCGAACGGTCCGTGCGCTGCGTCACAGCGCCGCGGCCCGGGCGTATGATGGTTCCCTCCCCGATCCTGATTCCATGGAGAACCCGATGAAGCTCAAGACCCTCACCGTCATGCTGGCCGCCGCCGTGCTGGCTGCCTGTGGCGGCAAGGACGAGACGGCCGCCGACGGCGCGCCCTCCAAGACCCTCAACGTCTACAACTGGTCGGACTACATCGCGGAGGACACGATCCCCAATTTCGAGCAGTCCACCGGCGTCGAGGTCACGTATGACGTGTTCGACAGTGATGAGATGGTCGAGACCAAATTGCTGGCCGGCAGCAGTGGTTACGACGTGGTGGTGCCGTCGCTCAGTTTCCTGGGGCGCCAGATCCAGGCCGGCGTGTTCCTGCCGCTGGACAAGAGCAAGCTCCCGAACCTGAAGAACCTCGACCCGAAGATGCTCGAACGCATCGCGCTGCAGGACCCGGGCAACCAGTACGCCGTGCCGTATCTCTGGGGCACCAGCGGCATCGGTTACAACGTCGACAAGATCAAGGCCATCTTCGGCGAAACCGCCGTGACCGGCAGCTGGGACGTGGTGTTCAAGCCGGAGAACGCGGCCAAGCTGAAGGACTGCGGCATCACGGTGCTGGACACGCCGTCGGAGCTGATCCCGATCGCGCTGAACTACCTGGGCGAAGACCCGCACAGTTTCGATCCGGCCACCATCGACAAGGCGGCGGCGCTGCTGAAGTCGATCCGGCCGTACATCCGCAACTTCCACTCGTCTTCCTACATCAATGACCTCGCCAACGGCGATGTCTGCCTGGTGGTCGGCTGGTCGGGCGACATCATCCAGGCGCGCGACCGCGCGGCAGAGGCGGGCAACGGCGTCAACGTGGCGTACTCGATCCCGAAGGAAGGTGCGCCGCAGTGGTTCGACATGCTGGCCATCCCGAAGGATGCGAAGAATGTCGACAACGCCTACGCCTTCATCAACTACCTGCTCGACCCGAAGGTAGCGGCGGCGAACACCAACTACGTGACCTATCCGAACCCGGTGCCGGCGTCCCGGCCGCTGGTCGAGAAGAGCATCGCCGAGGATCCGACGATCTATCCACCGGCGGACGTGGACGCGAAATTGTTCACTTTCGCGGTGCTGCCGCCGGAAGTGGATCGCCAGTACACGCGCATCTGGACGGAGCTGAAGACCGGACGCTGAAACACACGAGGGCGCGGGCCAGGACGGACGCGCCCTTCGTCATCGTGGCGTCACCCACGGGAGCGGGTGGCGACACAGGGGAGGGGAGAAGGGGAGCAACGCCGGCACGGAACAGGCCATTGCAATGACAGCATGCCCGCGGCGGCCATAGGCCGGTACGGGACCACATCAAGCCGCCCTTGCGGGCCGAACGGAGAGAGATTGATGAAACTGCGCGTACTGGCAACCACCCTGGCCCTGTGCACCCTCGCCGCATGCGGCGGAAAACCCGCCGGAGAAGGCGGCACCGACACTGGCGGCGCCAAGCAGGTCAACGTCTACAACTGGTCCGACTACATCGCCGAAGACACCATCCCGAACTTCGAGAAGAGCACCGGCATCAAGGTGACCTACGACGTGTTCGACAGCAACGAGGTGCTGGAAACCAAGCTGCTGGCCGGCAGCAGCGGTTACGACGTGGTGGTGCCGACGATGAACTTCCTCGGCCGGCAGATCCAGGCCGGCGTGTTCCTGCCGCTGGACAAGAGCAAGATCCCCAACTACGCCAACCTCGACCCGGCCATCATGAAGCGGCTGGAGAACCAGGACCCCGGCAACCAGCATGCGATCCCCTACATGTGGGGGACCACCGGCATCGGCTACAACGTGGACAAGGTGAAGGCGGCCTTCGGCAATACCGATATCGCCAACAGCCTGGACATCGTGTTCAAGCCCGAGAACATTTCCAAGTTGAAGGACTGCGGCGTGACCTTCCTGGACACGCCCTCGGAGATCATCCCGATCGCGCTCAACTACCTGGGCGAGGATCCCAACAGCCAGGACGCGGCGGTGATCGACAAGGCCGCCGCCCTGCTGAAGACGATCCGCCCGTACATCACCAACTTCCACTCCTCGCAGTACATCGACGCGATGGCCAATGGCGATACCTGCCTGGTCGTGGGCTGGTCGGGCGACATCATCCAGGCGCGCGACCGCGCCGCCGAAGCGGGCAACGGCGTCAACATCGCCTATGCGATTCCGAAGGAAGGCGCGCCGCAATGGTTCGACATGCTGGCCATCCCGAAGGGCGCCAAGCACGTCGATGAGGCCTATGCCTTCATCAACTACCTGCTCGACCCGCAGGTGATGGCGAACAACTCGAACTTCATCAGCTATCCGAATGCGATCCCCAAGGCGAAGGATCTGATGGAGAAGACGATCACCGAGGATCCGACGATCTATCCGACGCCCGAGGTCGAGGCCAAGCTGTTCACCTTCGCCATCATTCCGCCGGAAGTGGACCGCCAGTACACCCGCATCTGGACGGAACTGAAGACCGGCAAGTAAGCACCGCGGCCGGGGCGGACGTGGTCCGTCCCGGTACCCGGTGATCGTACATACCCACATCCAGGCCGGCGCCCATGCAGCCCGGCGACCAGGGGAACTCCATGGCGGCAGAACAGGGCAACGGCGCGGCACAGAACGGCAAGGCGAATGCGCAGGAGTATCTGCGCATCGTCGATGTGCGCAAGGAGTTCGATGGTTTCGTGGCGGTGGACGACACCAACCTGACCATCCGCAAGGGCGAGATCTTCGCCCTGCTCGGTGGATCGGGCAGCGGCAAGTCGACGCTGCTCCGATGTCTGGCAGGCTTCGAAAAGCCCTCGTCCGGCAAGATCTATCTGGACGGTCAGCTGCTCAACGATCTGCCCCCGTACGAGCGGCCGCTCAACATGATGTTCCAGTCGTATGCGCTGTTCCCGCACATGACGGTGGAGCAGAACATCGCCTTCGGCCTGAAGCAGGATGGCCTGTCCAAGGATGCCATCAGGAAGCGCGTGGAAGAGATGCTCGCGCTGGTGCAGCTGGGCAAGCTGGCCAAGCGCAAACCGCATCAGCTTTCCGGCGGCCAGCAGCAGCGCGTGGCGCTGGCGCGCTCCCTGGCCAAGGGCCCGAAGCTGTTGCTGCTCGATGAACCGATGGGCGCGCTGGACAAGAAGCTGCGCTCGCAGATGCAGCTGGAACTGGTGAGCATCATCGAGAAGTCGGGCGTGACCTGCGTGATGGTCACCCACGACCAGGAAGAGGCGATGACCATGGCCACGCGCATCGCGCTGATGGACCAGGGCTGGATCCGCCAGGTCGGTACGCCCGACGAAATCTACGAGCAACCCACCAGTCGCTTCGCCGCCGAGTTCATCGGCTCGGTCAACCTGATCGAAGGCGTGGTGGAGGAGGACGAAGCCGACTACGTCACCATCCGCTCGCCGCAGCTGCCGGATCCGATCTACATCGGCCATGGCATCTCCGGCTTCGAAGGACAGGAAGTCGGCTTCGCGGTGCGGCCGGAGAAGCTGGGCATCGGCAAGCAGGAACCGGAACAGCCGCACAACAAGGCGAAGGGTGTGATCGAGGACATCGCCTACTTCGGCAGCCACTCGGTCTACCACGTGCGCCTGCCGAGCGGTTACAAGTTCATGGCCAACTTCGCCAACGTGCAGCGCTGGGCCAGCGAGGGACTCACCTGGAATGATGAAGTCTGGGTGTGGTGGGGCGACAACGACGGCGTGGTGCTGACCTCATGAACATCCTCCGTTCCCTGGGCAAGCGCCTGCCGGGGCCACGCTGGGGCGTCATCTCGGTGCCCTACGTGTGGCTGCTGCTGTTCTTCGCCATCCCGTTCCTGATCGTGCTGAAGATCTCGTTCGCCAAGCTGGCGATCGCGATGCCGCCGTACACGCCCATCCTCGAATACATCGACGAGGCATTGACGCTCAAGCTCAACCTGGGCAACTACACCGCGCTCTTCACCGACTCGCAGTACATCCAGGCGTATCTCAGCTCGATCAAGATCGCGGCCATTTCAACGTTCCTGGCCTTGCTGGTGGCGTACCCGATCGCCTACGTCATCGCACGCCTGCCGCCTTCGTCGCGCAACATCGCGATGATGCTGGTGGTGCTGCCGTCGTGGACATCGTTCCTGATCCGGGTCTACGCGTGGATCGGCATCCTCAAGAACAACGGCCTGCTCAACAACCTGCTGATGAAGATCGGCATCATCGACGAACCGCTGCAGATCCTGTACACGCCGATGGCCGCGTACATCGGCATCGTCTACTGCTATCTGCCGTTCATGGTGCTGCCGCTGTATACCAACCTGGTGAAGCACGACAACCGGTTGCTGGAGGCGGCCTACGACCTGGGCGCCAAGCCGTGGAAAGCGTTCTTCACCATCACGCTGCCGCTGTCGAAGGCGGGCATCATCGCGGGCTGCATGCTGGTGATGATCCCGGCGGTGGGTGAATTCGTCATACCGGAACTCCTGGGTGGCCCGGATACGCTGATGATTGGTCGGGTGCTGTGGGGCGAGTTCTTCAACAATCGCGACTGGCCAGCCGCATCCGCCGTGGCCATCGTCATGCTGATCCTGCTGCTGATCCCGATCCTGATCTTCAACCGCGTCCAGCAACGCGAACTGGAAGGGAGGCTGACATGAGCCGCGTCGGACAACGCACGGTCAACTGGGTGGTGCTCGGGCTGGGTTTCGCGTTCCTGTACGTGCCGGTCTTCATCCTGATGGTGTACTCCTTCAACGAGTCGCGCCTGGCCACGGTGTGGTCGGGTTTCTCGTTCAAGTGGTACGGCGAGCTGTTCCGCGACGAGAAGATGCTGCGCGCCGCATGGATCAGCATCAAGGTCGCGTTCTGGACCGCCAGCGCCGCGGTGGTACTGGGCACGATGGCGGCCCTGGTGATGACCCGCATGCGCCGCTTTCCCGGCAAGACACTGTTCGGTGCGCTGATCACCGCGCCGCTGGTGATGCCGGAGGTGATCATCGGCCTGTCGATCCTGCTGATGTTCGTGTCGCTGGGGCAGTTCATAGGCTTCAAGCCGGGCGGCATCCTGTCGATCTGGATCGCGCACGTCACCTTCACCCTGGCGTTCGTCACGGTGGTCGTGTCCTCACGCCTGTCCGAGCTGGACAAATCGCTGGAGGAAGCGGCGATGGACCTGGGTGCCAACCGCATCAAGGTGTTCTTCCTGATCACGCTGCCCATCATTGCGCCGGCGCTGGTATCCGGATGGCTGCTCGCCTTCACGCTGTCGCTGGACGATGTGGTGATCGCCAGCTTCGTTGCCGGGCCCAGTTCCACCACGCTGCCGATCGAGGTGTTCTCGTCGGTGCGACGAGGCCTGAGCCCGAAGATCAATGCGTTGGCCACGCTGATGATCCTGGTGGTCAGCGTGGCGGCGTTCCTGGGCTGGTGGTTCATGTATCGCGAGGAGAAGCGTCGCCAGCGCGACGTGCAACTGGCGTTGCAGGAGAACGGCTGATGCGGTGGCAGCCACGCGCCTGCCGCATCCCGATCCCCTTGTAGGAGCGCTCTAGGGCGCGATGCTTTTTGTTGGGGTGTAGGGAAAGCATCGCGCCCTAGGGCGCTCCTACAAAGCCACGACGATCCGCTAACACACGCCGTCCGAAGATGTCGGCCAGGCAAGAGAATCTCCCATGACCGTCGAAACCATCAATCCGGCGACCGGCAAGGTCGACTACTGCCACGAACTGATGACCTCCGCGCAGGTGGATGCCGTGCTGGCGGCGTCGCAGCAGGCGTTTCCGAGCTGGGCCGCACTGTCGCTCACCGAGCGGGGCAAGCGGCTGCGTGCGGTCGGGGCCGAACTGCGCCGCCGCCGCGATGACATCCAGCGCATCATGACGGCCGAGATGGGCAAGCTGCGCAAGGAAGCCCTGGCCGAAGTCGACAAGTGTGCCGGCGCCTGCGACTACTACGCCGACCACGCGGCCGATTACCTGCAGGACCAGCCCGTCGCCACCGACGGCCAGCGGAGCTACGTGCGCTACGAGCCGCTCGGCTGCGTGCTGGCGGTGATGCCGTGGAATTTCCCGATATGGCAGGTCTTCCGATTCCTCGCGCCCGCCTTCATGGCCGGCAACGTGGCCGTACTCAAGCATGCGAGCAACGTGCCGCGCTGCGCCGACATCATCGGCGAGGTGCTGTCGACCGCCGGCTTGCCGGACGGCGTGTTCGGCGTGCTGCATATCGACAACGACCAGGCAGCCGAGGTGATCCGCGATGCGCGTGTCGTCGCCGTGACGCTGACCGGCAGCGAACGCGCCGGGCGTTCCGTCGCCGCGAATGCCGGCAGCCAGTTGAAAAAGAGCGTGATGGAACTGGGTGGCAGCGATGCCTTCATCGTGCTGGACGATGCCGACCTGGAGAAGACGGTGGCCGGCGCGGTGGCGTCGCGCTTCGGCAACGCGGGCCAGACCTGCATCGCGGCCAAGCGCTTCATCGTGCAGGACGCGATCGCGGACGAATTCGTGAAGCGCTTCGTCGAGGCGGCATCGAAGCTGCAGCTGGGCGATCCCCAGGACGAGGCCACCACGCTGGCACCAATGGCGCGCCAGGACCTGCGCGACGAACTGCACAAGCAGGTGCAGGCCAGCGTGTCGAAGGGTGCGAAGGTGCTGTTGGGCGGCCAGCCCGATGCGTCGCATGCCGGTTATCCGGCTTCGATCCTTGATGCGGTCGTGCCCGGCATGCCGGCCTACGAGGAAGAACTCTTCGGCCCGGTGGCCAGCATCCTGCGGGTTAAGGACGATGCCGAAGCCGTGCGCGTGGCCAACGACACCACGTTCGGCCTGGGGGGCAGCGTGTGGACGAAGGACGTGGAGCGGGGCGACCGCATCGCGCGGCAGCTACAGGTGGGTGCCGCCTTCGTCAACGCCATCGTCCGCAGCGACGTGCGCCTGCCGTTCGGCGGCACCAAGCGCTCCGGTTTCGGCCGCGAGCTGGCCGAGCACGGCATCCACGAGTTCATGAACATCAAGTCGGTCTACGTGGCCTGAGACTTGCCGGCAACGGACGTGGGAGCGACGTGAGTCGCGAACCGGGAAGCCTGAAAGCCTCGCGACTCACGTCGCTCCCACGTCCGTTGCGATCCAACGGTGGAACGGATGGTTACGGTGGCCGCCGTTCCTAAGCCGCCATGCCGGTGCCATCTTGTCGGCAGTCGAACTGGAGGCACCATGAACACCCTGACCGATACCACGCCCGCCCGCGTGATCCGCACGATCCGCGGCCGACCCACGTCCGACGGCGCCGGCGTCAAGCTGACCCGCGTGATCGGGGGCCCCGACCTGCCGGACCTGGATCCGTTCCTGCTGCTGGACGAGTTCGGCACGGACAAGGCCGAGGATTACCTTGCCGGTTTTCCCGAGCATCCTCACCGCGGCTTTGAAACCGTCACCTACATGCTGGACGGCCGCATGCGCCATCGCGACAACCACGGCAACGAAGGCCTGCTGACGCCGGGTGCGGTGCAGTGGATGACCGCCGGTCGTGGCCTGGTGCATTCGGAGATGCCCGAACAGGAATCCGGGCGCATGCGCGGCTTCCAGCTGTGGGTGAACCTGCCGGCGCGCGACAAGATGACGGCGCCGAAGTACCAGGAATTCGCACCGGAGAAGATCCCGGTTGCACATCCGGCCAAGGGAATCGTGGTGAAGGTCATCGCGGGCGCCGTCGGCGACACGCAGGGCCCGATCTCCCAACCGGCCACCGATCCGGTCTATCTCGACATTTCGCTGCAGCCCGGACATGCGTGGGACTACACGTTGCCCGCGGGCCACAACGCGTTCGCCTACGTGTTCGAAGGCGCGCTGACGGTGGGCGAGGGCGACGAAGCCCGCCCGCTGGACACGCACGAGATGGGGGTGCTGGGCGGTGGCGACACGCTGCAGCTACGTGCAGGCAGCCAGCCTGCGCGGTTGATCCTGGTGGCGGGCCGCCCGCTGCGCGAACCCGTCATGCGGCATGGCCCCTTCGTGATGAACACGCGGCAGGAACTGATGCAAGCCTTCGTCGACTTCCAGGAAGGCCGGTTCTGACGCGAAGGGCGGAATCGCTTCCCGCCGTGGATGCCGCCGGTGGCGTCAGTTGCCGGCGGACAGCTGCGCGCTGGCCGCACGCACATCGAGTTGCTGGGCCAGCGAAATCATCGAGCCCAGTTCTTCCGCCGAGTCCGCGTTGATCCAGACCTGCGCGTACTGGTCGTCGTCGAGTTCGACCACGGTGATGCGGCGGGACTCCATGCCGGGCACGTCGCGTCCGCCCAGGTCCAGCTTGTACCAGTAGATCTCCTCGCCGGAGAACGTGCTTTCTTCTTCGCGCAGGCGCCGTTCCAGGCGGATCTTGGGGTCGCGCGAGGTCAGCATCACGTTCAGTACCTGGCGCCCATCGGCGGTGACCGCCTTGCAGGCGATGAAGCTGGCGTCGGCGCGCTGTTCCCATTGCAGGCCGGCGTTGGCGGGCAGGGTGGGGCACGCTGGGGCAGCCTGCGCCCACGCGGAGGCGGAAAAGAGGCAAAGGCAAGCGGCAATCACGGTCTTCATGGAAATCCCCTGGATGGAGCGCCCCGGCAGGCGGAGCCAATTCGTCCGCGTCGTGGCAGGCCGCGTGCGGCCGCTGCGTAGTCCCCTGGCATTCCACGACGTCGGCTGCCGTTTTCCCCCGGCAGTTGACCCGACCATAGCCCATGCTGCGTCGCAAAACAACGCAAGGCGTGGCCGAACGGCGACACCCGTCACGCCGCTTGTCGGGCCTGTGCCCGGTGTTTCCGGGCACAGGCCGAAGGGTTCAGTCGCGGTCCCGTCCCATCCAGCCGTACAGCATGCCGCCGATCAGGCCGCCCAGGATCGGGGCCAGCCAGAACAGCCACAGCTGCCCGATGGCCGCCGGGCCGGCGAACAGCGCCACTGCGGTGGAGCGTGCCGGGTTCACCGAGGTGTTGGTGACCGGGATGCTGATCAGGTGGATCAGGGTCAGCGCCAGGCCGATCGCGATCGGTGCGAAGCCGGCGGGCGCGCGTCCATGGGTCGAGCCCATGATGACGATCAGGAAGAACGCCGTGAGCACCACTTCGGTCAGGAATGCCGCCGCCACCGAGTAGCCGCCGGGCGACATCGCGCCGTAGCCATTGCTGGCGAAGGCGCCTGCCGCGTTCGGATCGACCGCGAAGGCCGGATTGCCGCTGGCGATCTGCCACAGGATGAAGCCGGCCGCGAGGCCGCCCAGCACCTGCGCCACGATGTACGGCACCAGGTCCTTGACCGGGAACCGGCCGCCCGCCCACAGCCCGAAACTCACCGCCGGGTTGAAGTGCCCGCCCGAGATGTGGCCGAACGCATAAGCGCCAGTGAGCACGGTCAGGCCGAAAGCCAGTGCCACGCCGAGAAAACCGATGCCGAGCGGGTTGCCGTCGCCGCCGAAATGGGCTGCCAACACTGCGCTGCCGCAGCCGCCCAGCACCAACCAGAATGTTCCCAGGAACTCCGCTGCGAGCTTCTTTGCCAGACTCATGCCAACCCCCATCGGTGTGCGTCCCGTCACATGACGGTGCGCGCACGATAGCGGAAGCCGCGCGTCGCAAGTGTTTGCTTTGCGTTATGCCGGGCGCATTCAAACGGCAATGAAGGAGGTGTCACATTTGCCGGATGCACGCGGGTCCATCAGCGCTCGGGCAAGGGAATGAACTCGGTTTCACCCGGCACATGGCCGAAGCGGCCGTCCAGCCAGTCCTGCTTGGCCTGTTCGATGCGCTCCTTCGAACTGGAAACGAAATTCCACCAGATATGACGCGGTGCATCGAGCGGCTCGCCGCCCATCAGCAGGCCCTTGAGCGGCGTCTTCGCGCGCAGCACCGGTCGGGTGCCACGGTCGAACACCACCAGATGCTTCTCCGGGATGTCGGCGCCGTCCACCTGGGCGTCGCCCTCGAGGATGTAGAGCGCGCGTTCGGCGTGGTCGTTGTCGATCTCCAACTCCGCGTCCGGCTGCAGGTCGATGGCAACGTTGAACGTGCCGCTGAATACCTTCACCGGCGATTCCTGGCCATATGCCTGGCCGGCAATGACGCGCAACCGGACGCCCGGGCGGTCCAGCACTGGCAGCGTGGCCGCCGCGTGGTGATGGAACTCGGGCGCGACTTCTTCGTACGACGTCGGCAGCGCCACCCAGGTCTGCATGCCGTGCACCGCATGCTGGCCGGTGCGGACGTCCACCGGCGTGCGTTCGGAGTGGGCGATGCCGCGGCCGGCGGTCATCCAGTTGACGTCGCCGGGGGTGATCACCTGTTCCGAACCCAGCGTGTCCTTGTGGTTGATCGCGCCGGACCAGAGGAACGTCACCGTGGCCAGGCCGATGTGCGGATGCGGGCGGACATCGATGCCGCGCCCGGGCTCGAACACCGCCGGCCCCATGTGGTCGACGAATACGAACGGTCCCACGCTGCGGGCCTGCAGGCTGGGGACGGCGCGGCGCACGTTGAAGCCGCCGCCGAGGTCGTGCACGCGGGGTGCGATGATCGTGGTCATGGGCAGATCCTCCGGGAGAGGACGAAGCATCGCACGGGACATGGCGCATGCCTGCGACGGAACGGAAACGGATTGTTGCGCGAGGGATCAGTCGCGCCGCGACGCCAGCCGGTCCGCCAGTCGCGTCGGCTCCGGCAGGCGGTAGCCACGCAGGGCACGCAGTACCCAGTCGAGAGCGCCCTGCATCGACACCCGGTGGCCAGGCGACACGATCAACGGATTGCAGCGCACCTTGCTGCGCAGCGCCCAGCCGATCTGCTCGCCGCGATGGATGAGGGGCGTGCGCTCTCCGGGCGTCGCGCCAAGCGCGTCGTGCTTGCCGCACAGCACGTTTTTCGCCACGCCGATGCTGGGCAGTCCGGTCGCCACGCCGAAATGCGCGGCGATGCCGAGCCTGCGCGGATGGGCGATGCCCTGGCCATCGATGAACGCAAGGTCGGGCGCGTGCGGCAGGCGGTCGAGCGCGGCAATCAGCGCGGGCAGCTCACGGAAGCTCAGCAGGCCGGGGACGTAGGGCATGGAGGTGGGGACGCGCACCACCTCCGACGCAACGGGTTGCAGCGTGTCGGCGGCGAGCAGCACGGCGGCGGCGCGCGTGACGGCGCCTTCGTCTTCGAAACCGACATCGAAACCCGCCAGCCAGCGCGGTGCTTCAGGTACGTCATCGCGTACCGCCACTTCACCGGCGAGGCGTTCCTGCAGGCGTCGCGCATCCGCGATGCTGCCGTCCCAATCGCCGAACACGCGACTCATGGGGTCGATGGCGCGCCGTAGCGCTGCACTTCGAGCGTGGCGCGGCCATCGGCGCCGATGCGAACGAGGGACACGCGGTCGTACTCGTTGTCGTCCATGGGCGCGGTCGCGCATCCGCACAGCGCGGCGACCAGCTCGGGCACGGTATTGCTGTGGCCGACGACGAGCACGGTGCCGGCGCGATGCGCCTGTTTCCAATGCATGGCGATCTCGCCGGCCGGACCGCGCGCGTAGTACGCCGTCACCGGGACCGAATGCGTCTCCGCGACGGGATGCGCGGTTTGCTGCGTTCTCCGGAACTCGGTGGCATAGACGGCCGTCAGCGGGGCATCACGCAGGCGCTCGGCGAGGATGCGCGCACGCGCCCGTCCTGCCGCGGAGAGGCTGGGATCCTCGGCGTCGTCGGTCGCCTTCTCGGCATGGCGTACCACCACGTACGTCAGGGGCGCGGACGGTTCGCGAGGCGACAGCGTGCCGCAGCCGGAGGCGAGCGATGCCAGCAGCAACAGGACGGGAAAGCGGAACCGGTGCGGCAGGCGCATGACATTCCTGGATGAAGGGCGGGCGGCGAGCGTGCAACGGACGGTGGCCCGGCGCAAGCGGTGTCGTCACGGCGCTGCGGCTACGATAGGGCCAGGTCCGTGAAGAGGGGGAGACCATGCGCAAGTGGCTGCGCCGGGTGGGCATAGCCCTGCTGTTGCTGGTGGTGGCGTCGGCGATGGCGCTGTACAGCTACGGTCGATTTGCCGAGGGCGCGCGCGGTCCGGCGTCGCAGTCGTTGCCGACGGCGGCCGATGCGACGGCACTCGATCGTGCCATTGCGCCGATGCTGCACGAACGTCGCGGGCAGAGCGGCATGGCGCTGTTGTCGGACAACCTGGACGCCTTCACGGTACGCGCCGCCACGGCGCGTGCGGCGGGCCGCAGCCTGGACCTGCAGTACTACATCTGGAACCAGGACTTCACCGGCAACCTGCTGAGCTATGAAGCGCTGCGCGCGGCCGACCGCGGCGTGCGCGTGCGCCTGTTGCTGGACGACATGACCGCGCACGGCAAGGACTCCCACCTGGCTGCGCTGGATGCACATCGCAACATCGAGGTGCGCCTGTTCAATCCTTCGCGCAGTCGTGCCGGCGTACTGGGGCGCGCCAGCGAGATGCTGCTGCGCCCGGTCAGCATGAACCGCCGCATGCACAACAAGGCCTGGATCGCCGATGGACGCGTGGCCGTCGTGGGCGGCCGCAATGTGGGCGACGAGTATTTCGACGCCGCCGCGCAGACCAATTTCCTCGATCTGGATGCGGTACTGGTCGGACCTGCGGTCGCACAGGCAGCGGCAATCTTCGACGACTTCTGGAACAGCGCCTCGGTCATTCCGCTCGCAGCGCTGACGACCGCGGAGGAGGGCGCGCTGGAGCGGTTGCGCGAGAACGGCGATGCCGGCTATGCGTCCGCGCAGGCGGGCGACTATGTGGCGAGGTTGCGGCGTTCACCCGGCGTCCGCGCGCTGGCGGGAGGCAATACGCTGCACTGGCTGGACGATGTGGGTGTGTATTCCGATCCCGCCTCCAAGGGCCGGGGGGAAGGACAGGGCCAGTGGCTGGTCCACCGGCTGGGCAAGGCGATGGGTGAGGCCAAGCGCGAACTCCGGGTGATCTCGCCGTACTTCGTGCCGGGCGACGAGGGCACGCGCTGGCTGGTGGCCAGGCGTGCGCAGGGGGTGGATGTCAGCGTACTGACGAACTCGCTGGCCGCCAACGACGTCATGGCCGTGCATGGGGGATACGCTCCCTACCGGGTACCGTTGCTGGAAGGCGGCGTGACGCTGTTCGAGCTGATGCCGCATGGCGACCAGGACAGCAGCCTGTTCGGTTCCAGCGGTGCCAGCCTGCATACGAAGGCCTTCGCCGTGGACGATGACGCCGGCTTCATCGGTTCCTTCAATCTCGACCCGCGCTCGGTCAACCTCAACACCGAGATGGGCGTGCTGTTCCGCGACCGTGGCGCCGCCGCCGCACTGCTGCGCAGCTACCAGGCCAAGATCGCGCCGGACACGAGCTATCGCGTGTACCTGCAGGATGGCGCGCTGCGCTGGGAAGACGCCTCGCAACAGCCACCGCGCGTCTGGGACCGCGAGCCGGAAGCCAGCGTATGGCGTCGCTGGACCGCACGCGCCATCGGCTGGCTGCCGGTCGAGTCCCAACTGTAGCGTGCGCCACGCGCACGACCGCACGAGGTCAAGCCGCGCGTCGTGCGCATGGCGCACGCTACGGGTCGGCCATGCGCACTACCGCGTGATCCGTCAACACCCGCGGTCGTGCGCACAGCGCACGCTACGAATCATGTGGCCAGCGTGGTCAACAGGCCCTTCGCCGCATTGAAGCGGTCGGGCGCGTCCGGCAGGGGCACCTTGATGCGCAGCTTGTCCGGGCCGTCCATGGTGTAGAGCTTCGGCTGCTTCTGGATCAGCTGGATGACCGCCATCGGGTCGATCTTCGGCTTGGTCTCGAACACGATGCGGCCGCCATGCTCGCCCAGCTCCAGCTTGCGTATGCCCATCTCGTTCGCGGCGAGTTTCAGTTCCGCCGTGGCGAACAGGTACTTGGCCGGGTCCGGAAGCAGGCCGAAGCGGTCGATCATCTCCACCTGCAGGTCGCGCAGTTCGTCCTTGTCGCGCGCGCTGCTGATGCGCTTGTACAGGGTCAGGCGCGTGTGCACGTCGGGCAGGTAGTCATCCGGGATCAACGACGGCACGTTCAGTTCGACTTCCGCGCCGCGGCGTTCCTGGCCCAGGTCCACGTCGGGCAGGTGGCCGGCCTTGATCGAACGCACCGCGCGCTCGAGCAGTTCGGTGTACAGGCTGAAGCCCACCTCCGCCATCTGGCCACTCTGGTCTTCGCCCAGCAGTTCGCCGGCGCCACGGATTTCGAGATCGTGCGTGGCCAGGGTGAAGCCGGCGCCCAACTCGTCCATCGAGGCGATCGCGTCCAGCCGGCGTTGCGCATCGGCGGTGATGCTGCGCTTGTCCGGCACCACGAGGTACGCGTAGCTGCGATGGTGCGAACGGCCGACGCGCCCGCGCAGCTGGTGAAGCTGCGCCAGGCCGAACTTGTCGGCGCGGTTCATGATGATGGTGTTGGCGTTGGGTATGTCGATGCCGGACTCGATGATGGTCGTGCACAGCAGCACGTTGAAGCGCTGCTTCTGGAAATCCAGCATCACCTGTTCCAGCTCGCGTTCCGGCATCTGGCCGTGCGCCACGCCGATGCGCGCTTCCGGCACCAGTTCCTGCAGGTCGCGCTGCATGCGCCCGATGCTTTCCACATCGTTGTGCAGGAAGTACACCTGGCCGCCGCGCGACAGCTCGCGCTGGAAGGCCTCCTTCAGCATCGCCGCGTCCCATGGCGTGACGAAGGTCTGCACGGCCATGCGGTTGGCCGGCGGCGTGGCGATGATGGACAGGTCGCGCAGGCCGGCCATGGCCATGTTGAGCGTGCGCGGGATGGGCGTGGCGGTCAGCGTCAGCAGGTGCACGTTCGCGCGCAACGCCTTCAGCGCTTCCTTCTGGCGCACGCCGAAGCGCTGTTCCTCGTCCACGATCACCAGCCCGAGATCCTTGAACTTCACGTCCGGTTGCAGCAGGCGATGCGTGCCGACGATGACGTCCAGCTTGCCTTCCGCCAGGCGGTCGAGCTCGGCCTTGATCTCCTTGGTGGTCTTGAAGCGCGACAGCACTTCCACCTTCAGCGGCCAGTCGGCGAAGCGGTCGCGGAAGTTGCGGTAGTGCTGCTCGGCCAGCAGTGTGGTGGGCACCAGCACCGCCACCTGCTTGCCGGCGCTGGCGGCGGCGAACGCGGCACGCACGGCGACTTCGGTCTTGCCGAAGCCCACGTCGCCGCAGACCACGCGGTCCATCGGCTGGCTGCTGGCCAGGTCGCGGATGACGGCTTCGATGGCATGGTGCTGATCGGGCGTCTCCTCGAACGGGAAGCCGGCCGCGAACGGTTCGTACATCGCGCGGTCCAGGTGCAGCGCCAGGCCGGCGCGCGCCTGCCGGCGTGCCTGGATTTCCAGCAGTTCGGCGGCGACGTCGCGGACCTTCTCGGCGGCCTTTTTCTTGGCCTTGGCCCATGCCTCGCCACCGAGCGAATGCAGCGGCGCCGTTTCCACCGACGCGCCGGAGTAGCGGCTGATCAGGTGCAGCTGCGCCACCGGCACGTACAGGCGGTCGCCCTTGGCGTATTCGATCTCGAGGAACTCGCCCGGCATGCCGCCCACGTCCATCGCGATCAGTCCGCGATAGCGGCCGACGCCGTGGTCTTCATGGACGATGGGCGCGCCTTCGGTCAGTTCGCCGAGGTCGCGGATGATCGCCTCGGGCTCGCGGCCGGTGCGTTTGCGGCGGTGCGCCTGGGTGGCGCGCTCGGGGAACAGCTGGCGCTCGGTGAGTACCGCGATGCACGGGTCGTCCAGTGCGAAACCGTCTTCCAGTGGCGCCACGCCGATCGCGAAGCGGGGAAGCCCCTCTCCCTCCGGGAGAGGGGTCGGGGTGGGGGCGCGGGAGGTGCGCGATGGTTCCGTTGTCGAGGTCTCCGCCGCACCCTCATCCGGCGCTTCGCGCCACCTTCTCCCGGAGGGAGAAGGGAAGAAGGCGGCAAAATCGGCGACGACCACCGGCTTCAGCTCCGCCGCCTGCAGCACTTCCAGCAGGGCCTCGCGGCGACCGGGCGAGTCAGCGGCGATCAGCACGCGGCCCGGGTAGTGGCCGAGGAACGACTTCAGGGCCTCGCCCGCAGGTGCGTCCTTCGCCGCGACTGGCAGCGGCGGCAATGGCTGGTCGCCCAGCGGCAGCGCGTCGAGATGGCGGTTGTGCTGGGGACCGCAGACTTCCACGCGCGCGCGCTGGTTGAGTTGCTCGCGCAGGCCATCCGGCGGCAGGTACAGCTCTTCCGGCGGCAACAGCGGGCGTTCGATGTCGTGGCGGCGCTGCTCGTAGCGGTTGCGTGTCTGCGCCCAGAAGGCCTCAGCGGCTTCACCGAAGCCGTCGGTGAGCACGGGCAGCGTGTTTTCCTGCAGATAGTCGAACAGCGTGGAGGTCTGGTCGAAGAACAGCGGGAGGTAGTACTCCACGCCCGCCGGTGCCAAACCGGACTTGAGGTCCTGATAGAGCGCACTGCGGCGCGTGTCCACGTCGAAGCGGTCGCGCAGCAGCGTCATCGCGCGCTCCACCGACCGCTCGTCCAGGGGCACTTCGCGCCCGGGCAGCAATCGCACGGCATCGGTCCGGTCGAGCGAGCGCTGGCTTTCCGGGTCGAAATGGCGGATCGAGTCGATGCTGTCGTCAAGCAGTTCGATCCGCAGCGGCGCCTCCGCGCCCATCGGATAGACATCCAGCAGGCCGCCACGCACGGCGAAGTCGCCCGGGTCCAGCACTTGCGGGACATGGCGGTAGCTGGCGGCTTCCAGGCGGCGTTTCTCGGCATCGAAATCGAGTTGCTGTCCGACGCGATAGTCGAAGCTGCCGCCAACGATGTGGCGCAGCGGCGACAGGCGCTGCATCAGCGTCTGCACCGGCACGATCACGATGCCGCGCGCCAGCGTGGGCAGGCGGTGCAGCGCGGCCAGGCGCTGCGACACGATGTCCGGGTGCGGGCTGAACTGGTCGTAGGGCAGCGTCTCCCAATCCGGGAACGGCACCACCGGCACGTCGGCCACCGTGCCCAGCAAGGTGTGCAGGTCCGCTTCCACCTGGTGCGCTTCGTGGTTGTCGCGCGCAACGACCAGTAATGGCCCGTCATGCGCGCGCGCGGCGGAGGCGATGGACCAGGCCAGCGCGGTGGGCGACGCGGGCGCGCGCCACCAGGCGCGGGACTGGCCGCCACGAGGCAGGGGCGGAGCGGGCGGGGCAGGTTTCTTGGTATCGGTCATGGGTACACAAAACAGCGGCAGCGCCGGACACCATGGGGTGCCCAGCGCAAAGGGAGGTGGAGTTTACCAAGTGCGCGCCGACGGGCCGTCACGCCCGGGACGGATCACTCGGCGGTGAGGGGGTCGATCACCTGCGTCACCGTGGAAATGCGGTTGGCCGGGAAGCCACCAAGGCGTGCGTGTTCGCGGACCAGCGCTTCGCTGGGGGCGCGGTAGACGCAATAGACCTTGTCGTCGGTGACATAGCTGTGTTCCCACTGCACCAGCGGGCCGAGCTCGGACAACACGCTGCAGGACTTCTGCGAGACGGCCTTCAGTTCGGCCGGCGTCATCAGGCCAGCCCCCTCGATGTCGCGTTCGATGAGGTAACGGGGCATGGCGATCTCCTCGGCGGGCTCAGGGGCGGGCTTCCAGTACCAGGTTGAACGGCGTTTGTGCCGCGCGCCGGAAACGCCGGAATCCGCCTTCCGCCATGACCTGGTGCAGCCGGGCCTGGCCAGCCTGGGCGCCAAGCGCCGGTCCATGGCGGGCCAGCGACACCGGCACGCAGATCTGCGACGACGCGCCGTAGTACACGCGCCCCACCGCATTGAGATTGTCTTGCACATGGTCGCCGGCGAAGGGCTCCACCAGCAGGCAGTGGCCGTCCGGTTTGAGGGCGTCGTGGGCGTGTCGTGCCGCACCGATCGGGTCGCCCATGTCGTGCAGGCAGTCGAAGAACGTCACCAGGTCCAGGCCCTCTTCGCCGTAGCTGACCGCGTCGGCCACCTCGAAGCGCGCATTGCGCACGCCGCTTGCCTGCGCGCGTTCGTTGGCGGTGCGGATCGAATCCGCGTGGTAGTCGTAGCCGACGAACTGCGAATGCGGGAAAGCCCTGGCCATCAGTACCGTGCTGGCGCCATGGCCGCAGCCAACGTCCGCCACCAATGCGCCGTGCGCGAGCTTGTCCACCACGCCGTCCAGCGCGGGCAACCATTCGGCCAGCAGGTGGGCGTGGTAACCAGCGCGGAAGAAGCGCTCGGTGCCATGGAACAGGCAGGCGTGGTGCTCGCCCCATTCCATGCCCTGGCCGCTGCGGAAGTTCTCGGTGGTGCGCTCCAGTGCATGGAAGGCGGCTTCGACGATGTAATAGGCGCCGGCCAGGTCGACGGGACTGTCGGGGTTGGCCAGGCAGAGCGCCTGCGCGTCATCGAGCGAATAACGGCCGCTTTCGGCGTCGTAGGTCACATAGCCGCCGGCGGCCTGGTTGGCCAGCCATTCGCGGATGTAGCGCTCATGCGTGTGCGTACGCTGGGCGAGGTCGGCAGGCGTGCCCGGGGAATCCGCCAGCGCGCGGTACAAGCCCAGGCGGTCGCCCACCAGCATAAGCGTGGCGCTGATCGCTGCCCCCAGATCGCCGACCGCGCGGCCGAGGAACGCGTTCAGGCGGTCATTGTCGGTACTCATGGGCCGTGACCTTGGCAAGCACGGCAGGGCTTGCCGCGAGCCCCCTGCACGGCAGGGTACGCCTGCGCGCCGATGCCGGGATGGCCGCTGATCGGAACGCCAGCGCTGCGCGCGGCTCAGGCTTCTTCGTTGAGATCCAGTACCACGCGGACCAGGCCCGAGCCGTCGTTCTCGCGCACGCGCTTGAACCCCAGCGACTGCGCCAGCGCGAGCATCGGCTGGTTGGAATCCAGCACGTCGCCATACAGGCGGTCGAGCTTCTTGGAACGCGCCCACTTGGCGAGCTTGCGCATCAGGTGGCGGCCCAGCCCCTGGCCGGCGATGAAGTGGCTGACCAGGATGGCGAACTCGGCATCGCGTGTGCGCGCCACCATGGCCGCGCGGGCCACCGCACCCACCAGCGCTTCGCCCGGGGGCAACGTTTCGGCGGCGACCAGCGCGAATTCGGTGTTGGGGTCAGGGTGCGCCAGCCGCTGCGCCATCTCCGGCGTGAGTTCCTTCAGCGCGTAGAGGAAGCGGTGACGTATTTCCTCCGGACCCAGCAGTCCGAATGCGCCCTGGATGGGGCCGGCGTCTTCAGGCCGGATCGGCCGGATCAACAGTTCGCGCCCGTTGGGCAGACGGAAGTGTTCGTGCCAGGGCGGGAGGCGTTTCGGTGCGGTCATGATGTGATGCTCGCATGAAATCCGGAGACGGGGCGAGGGCCGTGGCGCCGCTGGTTCAGGCGCCGTGGCGTTTGCCGCGCAGGCGCGAGAAGGCGGTGACCACGGCCACGACGATCGCGCCGGCCACGATGCCGACGCCTGCATTGAACAGGCCTTCCCACAACCAGCCCGCGCTGCCTTCCGCGTAAGGCTGGATGACGTGGTGCAGCGCCGGGATGCTGTGCACGAGAATGCCGCCACCGACGAGGAACATCGCGGCGGTGCCGGCGATCGAAAGGAATTTCATCAGGTAGGGCGCGCTGTAGAGGATGCCGCGGCCGAAGGCGCGCTTGAACCGCGCCCAGCCGTTCTCGCGGACATCCGAAGTCAATGCCAGGCCGGCATCGTCCAGCTTCACGATGCCGCCCACCAGGCCGTACACGCCCACGGTCATGATCGCGGAGATCGCCACCAGCGTGAGCACCTGCTCCATGAAGGTGCGTCCCGTCAGCGTGCCCAGCGAAATGACGATGATCTCCGCCGACAGGATGAAGTCGGTACGGATGGCGCCGCGGATCTTGTCCTTCTCGAACGCGACCATGTCCACGTTCGTGTCCTGCACCGCCTTGACCAGGTCGGCGTGGTGCTGGCTGTCCTTGTCCTTGCCATGCAGGAACTTGTGCGCAAGCTTCTCCACGCCCTCGAAGCAGAGGAAGGCGCCGCCCAGCATCATCAGCGGCGTCACCAGCGGGATGTTATAGCCCTTGCCGTGCAGCCAGGTTTCCAGCGCGCTGATCGCCAGGGCGGCCGGCACCAGGATGGCCTTGTTGACCACCGACCCCTTCGCCACGGCCCATACCACGGGCAACTCGCGGTCCGCCTTCACGCCGGTGACCTGCTGGGCATTCAGCGCGAGGTCGTCGCCCAGCACGCCGGCCGTCTTCTTCGCGGCCACCTTGGTCATCACGGACACATCGTCCAGCAGCGTGGCGATGTCGTCGATCAGGGCGAAGAGACTGGATCCGGCCATAGATGAAGGTCGTCGTCGTGAAGGGGGAGGGCGCGATTCTCGCACAGCCCCCTGACCGGGCCGCGCAATCCCGCGGCGGGGGTCAATCCGGTGCGCGCAGCCACTCCAGCCGGTGGCTGGCGCCCGCCTCGCCCAGGGCGGCGGCGAGCGCCGGCAGCACGGGCGCCAGCGCCTTGTCCAGTTGCCAGGGCGGATTGAGTACCAGCATGCCGCTGCCGGTGAGGCGCAGCGGCGAGTCATCCGGCCGGACCTGCAATTCGGCGACGAACGCCCCCTTGGAGGGCAGCGAGGTCGCCTTGCGGAAGAACGGCGACAGCGTGCGTCGCTGCTTGATGGGGTACCAGACCGCATAGGTCGCGGCCGGCCAACGCTCCAGGGCATCGCGCAGCGAGGCGATGATCTGCGGGTACTCGGCATCCTGGGCTTCGTAGGGCGGATCGATCAGCACCAGGCCGCGTGCGATCCGCTGCGAACCCGCACGGGGTGGCAGCAACGCCTTCATCGCAGCGTAGCCGTCGCGTGCGTGGACGGCGACGCGGTCGTCGCCGGCGAACAGGTCCTTCAGCGCCTGCGCCTCGTCCGGTTGCAGTTCGCAGGCCGCCAGCCGGTCCTGGTCGCGCAGCGCCTGCGCGGTCAGCAGCGGTGAGCCGGGGTAGGCGATCAGCGCCCCGACCGGATTGCTTGCCTGCACCGCGCGAAGATAGGCCTCGACGAGTTCCGGCATGCGCGGCGCGTCGAGCAGCTTGAACACCCCTTCGTCGGCCTCGGAGGTCTTGCGGCTCTCCGTGCCGCCCAGCAGGTAACGGCCGCGCCCGGCATGCGTGTCCAGCACGAAGAACGGCGCGTCCTTGCGTTTCAGCGCCTCGATCATGGCCAGCAGCACGATGTGCTTGAGGACGTCGGCATGGTTGCCGGCGTGGAAGGCGTGGCGGTAATTCATGGCGCGCAGCATATATGCTTGCGCCATGCCCCGTGTATTGATTGCCGAAGACGAAGCCGCCATCGCCGATGCCGTGCTGTATGCCCTGCGCAGCGAAGGCATCGAAGCCGACCACTGCCTGCTGGCGCGCGACGTGGCGCCGCGCGTGCGCGCCGGTGGCGTGGACGTGGTGGTGCTCGATGTCGGCCTGCCCGACGCCAGCGGCTTCGATGTCTGCCGGGAACTGCGAGGTTTCAGCGACGTGCCGGTGATCTTCCTGACCGCGCGCAACGACGAGATCGACCGCGTGCTGGGCCTGGAACTGGGCGCGGACGACTACGTCACCAAGCCGTTCTCGCCACGCGAACTGGTGGCGCGCGTGCGCGCCCGGCTGCGGCGTGCCGGCGGTACCGTCAAGGCCGCGGAGGGAGAATGGACCGCGCGCGGTGACTTCGCCATCGACCGCGACGGCCACCGCATCCGCTACCGGCAGCAGGTGCTGGACCTGACCCGCTACGAGTACGCGCTGCTGGATGCGCTGCTGCAGCGGCCTGGCGCGATCCTCAGCCGTGCGCAGCTGATGGACCGCGGATGGGACAGCGACGCCGACAGCGCCGACCGCACCGTCGACACCCACGTCAAGACACTGCGCGCCAAGCTGCGCGCGGCTGGCGCCGACCCCGACCCGATCCGCACCCATCGCGGCCTGGGTTACGCGATCGAGGCCTGAGATGCGGCTGGGGCTGAAGCTCGTCCTCGGCTTCTTCCTGATCGTCGGCATCGCCGCATTCTTCGTGATGCGGGTGTTCGTCAACGAGGTGAAGCCGGGCGTGCGCCAGGCGATGGAATCCACGCTGGTCGATGCGGCCAACGTGCTGGCCGAAATGGCCGCCGAAGACCTGAAGGCGGGCCGCATCGCCGAGGGTGCCTTCGCCGGCAACGTGGCCGCGGCGCAGCAGCGCGACCCGAAGGCCTGGGTGTGGCGTTTCCAGAAGCGCTCGGTGGACTACCGCGTCACCGTGACCGACGCGCGCGGCACGGTGGTCTTCGACTCGCAGGGGCGCGATGTCGGCCGCGACAACTCGCGCTGGAACGATGTCTACCGCACCTTGCGCGGCGAGTACGGAGCCCGTTCCAGTCCCGAATCGCCCGGCGACGAGACCAATACGGTGATGCACGTGGCGGCGCCGATCTACGATCCGGCCGATCGCGCCACGCTGCTGGGCGTGCTGACGCTGTCGCAGCCCAACCGCAGCATCGAGCCCTTCATCGTCGCCAGCCAGCGCAGCATCCTCTTGCGCGGTGCCTGGCTGATCGGCATTTCCGCCCTGATCGGCGTGCTGATGACGTGGTGGCTGGTGCGCGGCATCGGCGGATTGAACCGTTACGCACAGGCGGTCAGCGCGGGTGAACCCGTGCCGCCACCGCGTCCGCGCGCCGACGAGATCGGCGACCTCGGCCGCGCGCTGGAAACCATGCGCCGCAAGCTGCAGGGCAAGGCGTACGTGGAGCAGTACGTGCAGTCGCTGACGCACGAGATGAAAAGCCCGCTCGCCGCGATCCGCGGCGCCGCCGAGTTGCTGCAGGAACCCCTGCCCGAAGCGGACCACCAGCGTTTCGTGCGCAACATCCAGACCCAGGAACACCGGCTCACCGAGACGATAGACAAGCTGCTCGCGCTGGCCGAAGTGGAGCAGCATGGCTGGCTGCAGCGCCGGGAGCGCGTGGACACCGCAGCGCTGGCCGACGAGGTGGTGCAGGGGCTGGATGCCAAGCTCACTCCACACGGCGTGGATGTGGTTCGCGTGCCGCAGGCGGGGGCCTGGGCGGTGGAAGGCGACGCCTTCCTGCTGAGGCGCGCACTGGGCAATCTGCTGGACAACGCCATCGCCTTCTCGCCGCCCGGCGGCACGGTGGAACTGGCGGTCGAGGCCGTGGATGGACTGGTGCGCTTCATCGTCCGCGACCGTGGACCGGGCGTGCCCGACTATGCGCGCGAGCGCGTGTTCGAGCGCTTCTACTCGCTGCCCCGGCCCGATGGAGGCCAACGCAGTTCCGGCCTGGGCCTGCCGTTCGTGCGCGAAGTCATGCGCCTGCATGGTGGCGAAGCCACGCTCGACAACCGCCACGACGGCGGCGCCGAAGCGGTGCTGTCGCTGCCCCGGCTCTAGCCCGCACTTCACACAGCCTTCAAACACGCTTCCTGCCGGTTGCACACCGGCACCGGACGATGCATCCCGTATCCAACCGGGGCATCGACATGAAGTCATTGAAGTTGCTGTTGCGTTTCCTCACCGTCGGCGGGCTGGTCCTGCTGCTGCTCATTCCGCTGGTGATGATCCGCGGGGTCATCCAGGACCGCGAGCGTTACCGCACGCTGGCCGAAACACGCGTCTCCCAGAGCATGGCCGGGCCACAACAGGTGGTTGGTCCATTGCGTGTCGTCCCGTGGCGCGAAGAGCGCCTCGTCAATGCGTTGAACGAAGACGGCAAGCCCGAAGTGCGCCGGGACGTGAAGGAAGGCTACCTGCTGCAGACCCCGGCTACGCTGACCGTGGACGGTCGCCTGCAGCCGGGCGAGCGTCGCATCGGGCTGTACACGGTCAATGTGTACGAATGGAAGGCGGCAATGAAGGCGAGCTTCGCGCCGCTGCAGGTGCCGGGTGCCGACGGGCGCATCTACGGGCAGCCCTACATGGTGGTCGGCATGGCCGACGTGCGCGGCCTGGTCGGTACGCCGTCGATGAAGGTCGATGGCGTGCCGCGGAAGCTGGGCGCCGGTACCGGCGCGCTGTCGTCGCGGATGGAAGGCATCCATGCGCTGCTGGAGGTGCAGGGCGGCTCGCTGCCGGCGAGCGAGGTACACCTCGACATGGCACTGGCCGGCACCCAGACCATCGGCATCGCGCCGATCGCGGACAGCAACGACATCGCGATGAGTTCGCCCTGGCGCCAGCCGCTGTTCGGTGGCCGTTTCCTGCCCAACAGCAAGACGCTGGGCGATGCGGGCTTCACCGCGCGCTGGCAGGTCTCTTCGCTGGCGAGTGCCGCGCAGAGCCAGCTGGAATCCGCATCCGGCAAGCTGACGCAGCCACCGTCGTTGAGCGCCACGCCATCCGGCTACGGTGCCGACAGCAGCAGCGATACCGCCATCGACAGCGCAGTGGTCAGCCTGGCGGATACCGTGGACGTCTACACGCAGGTCGACCGCGCCAGCAAGTACGGCATCCTGTTCGTGGTGCTGACCTTCGTCGGGTTCGCGCTGTTCGAACTGATCAAGCGCCTGCCGATCCATCCGCTGCAGTACCTGCTGGTGGGCCTGGCGCTGGCGATCTTCTTCCTGCTGCTGCTCAGCCTGTCCGAGCACATCGCGTTCTGGCAGGCGTACCTCGTCTCCGCCGCGGCCTGCATCGGGTTGCAGTTCTTCTACCTGTCGGGCGTGCTGCAGAGCTGGCTGCGCGCGGCAGGCTTCGCGACCATGCTGACCGCGCTCTACGGCGTGCTGTACATCCTGCTGAAGTCCGAGAACAACGCGCTGCTGATGGGCTCGTTGCTGCTGTTCGGCATCCTGGCGGTGATCATGTGGGTCACCCGCAAGGTGGACTGGTATGCGCTGGGCACGGAACTGCGCTGAGGCCGCCATGATCGATCCCGCCACCCTGCATCGGCGTGCACGGCGCGTGCTGCCCGAGAAGATCGGGACCGACGCGGTCATCGTCGAGGCCATGGACGACGCCACGCTGGCCACGCTGCTGTTCCCGCTCGCGCATCGGCGCAGGGGATGCCTGCTTTTCAGGCTTTCTTCGCAGACGATCGCCGCCCTGGTTTCGCGCGCGGCCGGTTATCTGCAGGACGCACGCCAGGCCAGGGAAGGCTTGGGGCGCTGGACGCATCCCCTCACGTACACCGCATGGCGGGATCAGGGCCAGGGTGCATCGCAGCGGTTCGACACGCGCAGCGACGACGGCCGCGCGGCGTTGTGCCTGCTGCCTGCCGCGGCCTGCGCCGTGTACGTCTGGGACGATCGCGGACTACAACACGCCGACGCATTCCCCGCACCCCGCTAACGACGGGACGTCATGCGGTTGCCTCGCCCCGGCCGGTGGCGTGCGCTAGAGTCCAGGGATGAACTCTGCGCACACCATCGGCCTCTTCCGTGGGCCGGAAATCACGCCCTGGCTTGACGATGTCGCGCGCCTGCGCGTGACCGTGTTCCGCGACTGGCCCTATCTCTACGAAGGCGATCCGGACTTCGAGCGCGATTACCTGGCCGCGTACGCGCGCTCGGCGGAAAGCGTGTTCGTGCTGGCGATGCAGGGCGGGGACGTGGTGGGTGCCTCCACCGGCCTGCCGTTGGCGGACGATACCGAAGCCTTCCGCCAGCCGTTCCTGGACAGCGGGATGGATCCGGAGGACGTCTTCTACTTCGGCGAATCCGTGCTGCTGCCGGCCTACCGCGGCCATGGCATCGGCCACGCGTTCTTCGATCACCGCGAAGCGCATGCGCGCGCCCTGGGGCGGTTCGGATGGACGGCGTTCTGCGCGGTCGATCGCGATGCGGACGATCCCCGCAGGCCGGTCGGGCATCGTAGCCATGAGGCGTTCTGGGACAAGCGCGGCTACACGCGGCAGCCGGGCATGGCGATGCGGCTGGCATGGAACGAGATCGGCCGCGGCGAGGTGGATCATGCGCTGACGTTCTGGTTGCGCGGACTGGGACTGTCGCGATGAAGGTCGCCGTCGCCAGGTACGCCGTAGGGGCGCCCGCGGATTTCGGTTCCTTCGCCGAGCGACAGGCCGTTGTGCTCGGTGAGGCCGCCACGTCGGGCGCACGCATCGCCGTCCTGCCGGAATATCTGTCGCTGGAACTGGCCGCGACCTTCGACAGTGCCACGCGGGCCGACCTGCACGCCTCGCTGGCGGCGATCCAGCGCTATCGCGACGACTGGCTGGCGCTCTACCGGCGGCTGGCGGCAGAACTGGACCTGCATATCGTGGCCGGCAGTTTCCTGCTGGCGCATGGCGATGGCCGCTACCGCAACCGCAGCGATGTGTTCACGCCCGCGGGTGCGCACGCATGGCAGGACAAGCTGCAACTGACCGGTTTCGAGAAGGTATTGGGCGTCATCGAGGGCGGCGACGCGCTGAAGGTCTTCGACATCGACGGCGTGCGTGCCGGCGTGTCCGTCTGCTACGACGCCGAGTTTCCGCTGCCGGTGCGTGCGCAGGCCGAAGCCGGCGCGCGCCTGTTGCTGGTGCCCAGCTGCACGGATACGGACGCCGGCGCCACCCGTGTGCGTGTCGGCTGCCTGGCGCGTGCGCTGGAGAACCGGATGTTCGTGGCGCAGGCGGTCACCGCGGGCGAAGCCCCGTGGAGTCCCGCCCTCGACGTCAACACCGGCGAGGCCGCGATCTTCGCGCCCATGGATCGCGGTCTGCCGGATGACGGAGTGGTGGTGCAGACCCGCGACGACCAGGTGTGGGCCATCGCGGATCTCGACGTTGAGGCGCTGGAGCGCAGCCGAGCCAATGCCCAGGTGGCCAACGACCGCGACTGGCCGGGGCAATGGCAACCGTCGCGGGTGCGGGCGAGAGCGGTCGGGTTCGATCTCGTGTAAGCGCACCCGGTGGTGCTCCTGCGTGCTTCGGTGTTCAGGGTTCCCAGCCGAACACCTCGACCAGCGGCTTGTCGAACACCTCCGCGATGCGGAACGCGCATTCCAGCGTGGGCGAATATTTGCCGGCCTCGATCGCGGCAATCGTCTGCCGGGTCACACCCACGCGCTTGCCAAGGTCGGCCTGGGTCATTTCGCCAGCCAGGAAGCGCAGCGTGCGGATCTGGTCGGTGACCCGGGCCTCAGCCGTAGAGATAACTCGTCGTCCGCTGTACTTGTCGCTTGGGCAGTGTATGGCTCAGCCCAGCAGGCTCACGCCCGGCACCAGCCAGATCGAAAGCGTCGCCAGTGCGCTGCCGATCACCGTCGCTGCCAGGACATCGCTGGGGTAGTGCAGGCCCAGCACCACGCGCGAGACCGCCACGCAGGCCGCGAACGGGATCAGCAAAGGCGCCAGTACCGGGTAATGCGCCAGCGCCACGATGGTGAATGCGACCGCATGCAGCGTATGCCCGGACGGGAAGCTGAACTCGTCCAGCGGCGCGATCCATGCGCGGATGCGCACGTCCGACGCGAACGGACGGGGTCGCTTCGTCCAGCGCTTCAATGCCTTGTACAGCGTCAACGCGATCACACCGGTCGCCGCCAGGTGCGCCGATGCCGCCAGCCCGTCCATGCCATCGGCGACGATCAGCGCGGCCATCAGCACGTACCAGAACACGCCATCGCCCAGTCGGCTGACAAGGGCGAAGAAGCGGCGCACGCCGTTCCATTCGCCCCAGCGATTGGCCAGCAGGCACCAGCCGGTGTCCCGGCCGATGAGGGGATTACGCGGCAGCAACGGACGCATGGTGGCTTCTCCGTGTCAGGGCGAGGTCGGTCAGCAGGGCATCGAAATCGGCGGACACCTGGTCGGGATGCAGCGCGCGCATCGCGTCGCTGGCGGCGTCGCCCATGGCGCGGCGCGCCGGGGCATCACCCGCCAACCGCAAGGCCGCGGAGATGAAGCCGTCGTCGCTGTCGACGGCGGCGCCGTGCATGCCATCCACCAGATGCTCGCGCGCGGCACCGTAGTTGAACGCCACCGTCGGCACACCGCTGGCCATCGCTTCCAGCGTCACGTTGCCGAAGGTTTCGCTGTGGCTGGAAAACAGGAACAGGTCGCCGCTGGCGAAGTGCCGCGCCAGCGCGTCGCCACGCTGCACGCCGCAGAAGATGAAGTCCGGATGCTCCTGCGCGAGCCGCGCGCGGATCGGGCCATCGCCCACCCAAACGAACTTCGCGGTCGGATGCTGCTGCCGGATCGCCTCGAAGGCCCGGATCGACAGGTCCAGGTTCTTCTCCGCTGCGATGCGGCCCACGTAGATCACCGCCAGGTCGTCCGGCTGCAGGCCCCACTGCGTACGCAGGCGGTCATCACGCCGCGCGGGGCTGAAGTGCTGCGCGTCCACCGCCCGCGCCAATCGCACCACATGCCGGAAGCCCTGCGACTGCAGGAAGTCGGCCAGTTCGCGCGTCGGCACCAGCGTGGCGTCCGCGTCATTGTGGAAGCGGCGCATCCAGCGCAGCGCAGTGTGTTCGAGGAAGCGCGCGCCATAGTCGCGCATGTATTCGTCGAAGCGCGTGTGGAAGCCGGTGGCCACCGGAATGCCCAGCCGGCGCGCGGCGCGCACGGCAGACCACCCCAGCGGGCCTTCCGTGGCCACGTAGATCGCGTCCGGCGGGGACTGCCTCCACTGCGCCAGCAGGCGCCGGGTGGCGGGCAGGCCGAATCTCAGTCCGGGATAGCGCGGCAGGCTGGTGCCGCGCACGAGCAGCGTTTCATCCGCCGCACCGGCATCGCCCGCCTGCCGTGGGCGTACCAGCGATACCGCGTGCCCACGCTGGCGCAGGCCGGTTTCCAGCCCCTGCACGGTGAGGGCGACGCCGTTGACCTCCGGCGGATAGGTCTCGGTGACAATGGCAAAGCGCATGCGCAGCTCCACGTTTTGCGCATGCTGAGGGCGGGAGATGTAGCGTGTATTGCAGCGCGGTTACCGGCACATGACGCGGCAGGAAGAACGCCCCTCAGCGCATCTTCGGCCTGCCTGAGCGACGCCCGCCCGTGGCCGCCTCGCGCAGCAGATGCCGGAACCGTGGGCATTCGAGGTGGCTGGGCGCGGAGCAGGCCGCAGCGTGGCGCAGTCCGTCGCGCATGGCAGTCAGGCGCAGGATCATCGCGTCCAGTTCCCGCGCCTTCGCGCGCAGGCTGCGGCGATCGATATCGGGCCGGCCGTCGGCGCCGAACATCGCGGCGATTTCGTCGAGCGAAAACCCAGCCGTTTGCCCCAGGGCGATCAGCGCCAGGCGTTCCAGCACGTCCGGATCGAAGGTGCGGCGCAGGCCATGGCGTCCGATCGATGCGATCAGTCCTTTCTGCTCGTAGTAGCGCAGTGTGGATGCGGGTAAGCCGGACCGTTTCGCGACCTCGCCGATGTCCATCACGACCCCGCTTGACTTGAAGTTGACTTGAAGTGGCATCGTGCACGCCATGGTCGTGCGGCGCAAGCGTGCGCCGCGCCTTCAATCTGGGAGACCGCTATGGATTACCTGACCTGCACGCTGCTCGTCGGCATCGGCGCCACGCTCGCGATGGATGCCTGGGGCCTGCTGCGACGCGCGCTCTTTGGCGTGCCTGTCGCCGACTATGCCCTGGTGGGCCGTTGGCTGGGCCACATGCGGGCGGGCCGTTTCCGCCATGACGCCATCGCCCGCAGCGCCTCCGTCCGCGGCGAACGGACGCTGGGCTGGTGTGCGCACTACCTGACCGGCATCGCCTTTGCTGGAGTGCTTCCCCTGGTCTGGGGTGTTGCGTGGCTGCGTGACCCTACGCCGGGGCCGGCACTCCTGGTGGGACTGGTCACCGTCGCCGTTCCGTTCCTGCTGATGCAGCCCGGTATGGGCGCCGGCGTCGCGGCGTCCAGAACGCCGCGTCCCGGCATCGCGCGTATGCACAGCCTGCTGAACCACCTGATGTTCGGCGCTGGGCTCTATCTGTCGGCGTTGCTCGTACGTCCGTTCTTTTCCTTCTGATCCCATTCTTCCAACAGAAGTCCTGCATGCGTATTCCCGCCCGTTTCGCGCCGTTGCTGTTCGGTGCGCTGCTGTCCGCCATCATGGTGTCGTTGGTGTCCGCGTTCGTGCTGCTGGTCAACCAGGGGCTGCACGCGGGCTTCCTGGCAATCTGGGCGCGCAGCTGTGCCACGACGTGGCCGGTGGCCTTCGTCGCCGTCACCCTGCTGGCGCCGTGGGTGCGTCGGATCGTCGCGAGGCTGACGGCCTGATTCTTCAGCGGGTGAAGGCCGCCATCAGGCCGCGCGCTGTCCCCGTGCCGCCAACCGATGCCCCAGCCACGCCATCGGCAGGTAGGCGAACACCAGGTCCACCACGGTGAACCAGGGCGGTGAGGGCAGCATGGCGACGGCTGCGATGCCGCCCATCAGGAAGCAGGCGCCGACCACCCACGCCGGGCCGCGCGTGCGCCCGGGTGTCGCGAGCGTGGCGACGAAGGCCCCCACCAGCGTGCCGACCGCATGGGCCAGGAAGGGGAACAGGAAATGCTTCGGTTCGAACAGCGGCATCGCCGCCTTCAGGCCTTCCGTGGTGGTGGTATCGACACCTGCCGGCAGCGGAATGACATGCCCGCTGAGCATGACCAGCCCCATGTTGACGATGCTGCCGACGAACAGCCCGGCGATGACCGCCAGGATCAAACGGATCACACGCTTCATGACAACCTCCGGCAAGGATGCGAGGGATTGCCGGTCGGCGTGGGGCCGGCCGTGGCTGGGGCGACTATAGCCGAGCCTGTCCTGGTCATGGGACATGCGTGTGGACGTCGGCGTTGACGCCACTTCCCTGGGGGCGCCAGCGTCACCACGCGAATCCTTCCTTCCAGTCGCTCCGCGGCAGCCACGTCGTCTGGTCCGTCGATGCTGCCTGACGCCACGCTGCGCGCCACCATCGGTTCGATGTCCGAGAACCGCATCGCGCGCGCGCCGATCCTGGCGCCGATCAGGTTGTTGTGGATGTCCATGGCGTTGGAGCGCCTGCCGCGCCGTTCCATCACGCCGTTGACCAGGCCGACAGCGCGCGCATCGAGCGTGTAGGCCACCACGGCGCTGGCGAGCGTGTGCCGGTAAGCATCCAGCGGACCGTGGCGGCCACCCGGGAGCGGGCTTTGCAGGACGTGGGACCAGGTGTAGGTCAGGACGAAGGCGGGGTAGGCTGTCAGGAGCATTCCAATCAGTACGAGCCCGGTCCGCCACCGACGTTTTCGTTTCAGCGGCTGCATCGGCACTCCGGAAGGCGTCGCCGCATCAAAGGCCATGCGGCTCGACCACCACCGCTGTGCCGTAGCACAGCACTTCGGTCAGGCCGGCCATCACGTCGGTGGCGTCGTAGCGGACGGCGATGATCGCGTTGGCGCCCAACTGGCGCGCGTGCTGCAGCATGTCGCGGTAGGTCTCGTCGCGGGCCTGCTCGCACAGTTCGGTATAGATGGTGATGTTGCCGCCGAACAGCGACTGCAATCCGCCCAGGAAATTACCGACGATCGAGCGCGACCGTACCGTGATGCCGCGCACCAGGCCCAGATTGCGGACGATGCGGTAGTCCGGCAGTTCCAGTGCCGTGGTGACCATGGCGTCGTTCAGGGGTGAAGCCGCCGGACGCGTTGCCGGGGAGTTGTAGGGATCCGTCACGCGTTCTTCCTGTGGTGGTGCCGGGCGCCGGATGCCGGTGGCACGGGTCGGGGTCGGCGGATCGGGACCCATCCCCGCTCAAGTCCAGTTCCAGTTTCCGCTGGCATCGGATCGTTGTCGGGCGGTCGATTTCTTCGAAAGATCATGCATTCGCACCCTCCGCGGTGGAAAACAGCTTGAAGAAGTAGCCGGCCTCGTGCCAGTGCGGATCGGCATGCATCCGATACTCCCACGGCCTGGTGTGCGGCTTGTTGGCGAGTATGGATTGCAGGGTATCGTTCGCCTGTTCGGGGTCGTGCACTCGGAAGGACAACTGCCTGAGGCCGCCCCAAGTGCTGCGCGCCAGGAATAGTGCGTTGTTGCCCTCGATGGCCTTTTCGATGCTGTCGCCGATCTCGAAGAGAAGCGCGCTTTCTTCCGGGGTCGGCATGCCCTGGTCGGCGAGATGCGTGGCGTGGATGCTGATCTCGAGGTGCCAGGGGAATATGTCCAGATGCAGGAACGTCAACAACGCGTCATTGACGACAATGACTTCTGGAAGATCGCTGCGCATGGCGTCGAAGAGCGTGTAGTGCGCTTCCGGGAGAACGATGCGGACGTACTGGTCTGCCATGGATGCCGGACACCTCGATCACGTCATGGACTGCATTCTGACAGGGACGATGAGGCGAGGTCAGGATGAAACCAGCGATTGCGCGGCGCCATTGCTGGCGCCTATCTCGCCGATGGTCGCGAGATCGATTCCCTCGATGCACGCCAGGTTGTATCCGTATTCTGTCGGGACGCTGCGGCGTCGGTGATGCGTGTAGATGCCACAGAGGCTGCAGAAATAGTGCCTGGCGATCTTCGTGTTCCACTGGTACACGCTGAGCTTGTCCTCGCCGCGCGTGATGCGCAATCGGTCCAGGGTGACGCCCGCCATGATGGCGCCCCGGCGACTGCACATTGAGCAGTTGCAACGGCGTATGTTCTCGTGGCCATTGACCAGGTCCACCTCGAACTCGACCGCCTTGCAATGGCAGGTTCCTTTGACGGTCTGCGGGGTGATCACCGGTACGTCCTCGTTGTGGTCTGGCCGGAGGATCGGCCGTGATGGAAGATCATATGTGTGAGCGCCCGCCGGCATGCAATCTCGACGAGAGGGGCTGTCTCACGGCACGCGCTCGCCGCGCGCAGCGGTGAACAATGCGTACCATGCTTCCCGGCTCAGCTCGACGCCGTCGGCGGCGCAGCAGGCCGCCAGGCGAACCGGGTCGGTGGTGCCGACGATGGGTTGGATGCCGGCGGGGTGGCGCAGCAGCCAGGCGAGTTGGATCGCTTCCGGCGTGACGCCTTTCTCTTCCGCCAGATGGCGAAGCAGCTGGGACGTCTGGCGGATCACCGGATCGGCGAACTCCGAGGCCGTTGCGAACTTGCCGCCGGCCAGCGGCGACCACGCCTGCACGCGGATATCGTGCAGGCGGCAGTAGTCCAGCGTGCCGGCTGCTGCCGCATAGGCATGGCCGGTGGTGTTGGTGACCACGCCGTCGTCGATCAGGTGATGGTGCAGCAGGCTGACTTCCAGCTGATTGGCCATCAGTGGCTGCCGCACATGCCTGCGCAGCAGCGCGATCTGTCCGGCGGTGTGGTTGCTCACGCCGAAATGGCGCACCTTGCCGGCGGCATGCAGGTCGTCGAACGCGCGTGCGACCTCTTCCGGCTCCACCAGCGCATCCGGACGGTGCAGCAGCAGGACATCCAGGTGCTCCACGCCCAGTCGCGTGAGGCTGCCATGGACGGATGCGACGATGTGCGCATGACTGGAATCGTAGCGTCCCGGGGTGCCCGCCGGATCGTCGGCGAAGCGGATGCCGCACTTCGACTGCAGCACCATGCGCTGGCGCAGGCCGGGTGAGGCACGCAGCACGTCGCCGAACACCTGTTCGGACTTGCCGCGGGCATAGATGTCGGCATGGTCGAACAGGGTGATGCCATGGGCCAGCGCGGTTTCGACCAGGCGCTGCGCCAGGCGGCGCTCGTCGGCGGTCACGGGCGTGCTGTCCCACGCACGACTCAACTGCATGCAGCCGTAGGCGATGCGGGATACCGGCAGGTCCTGGGCGAGGAAAATGGTCTTCATCGTGTGCGTGCGAAGGGGGGAAGCGGCATCATGCCAGAGCGTCGTCGCGCTTCAGTTGCGTTGACGCTCGGCGATGAGTTTCTGCGAGAGCGCCTCGACCTCCAATGGTCGCGCCAGGTAATAGCCCTGCACATCATCCACACCCAGCGCCTGCAATGCGGCCAGTTCCGAGGCCGTCTCCACGCCTTCGGCGACCACGCGGGACTGCGTCTGGCGTGCGAACTCGATCAGTGCCGCGGCCAGCGCTCGCCGCGGTGAATCGGTGTCGATGCCTCGCGTGAGGGTCAGGTCCAGCTTGATGATGTCCGGATGGATGGCCAGCACGTGCCGCATGCTGGCGTAGCCCGCGCCGGCGTCGTCCACCGCCACGCGCACGCCGGCCTCGCGGAGCGGCGCCAGCCGTTCGTTGAGCAGCGTGTAGTCGTCGACCAGCGAATGTTCGGTGATTTCCAGCACCACGCGATGCGGGTCCAGATCGTCGATATAGCCGTCGATACCGCCGCTGATGACGGTCTGCGGCGAGACGTTCAAGGCCACGTAGAAATCGCCCTGGACATCGCGGAGCCCATCCAATGCCGAGAGGATGGCATTCAGTTCCAGGCGCACGCCCAGGCCGATCTCGCTGGCTTCGGCGAACCACACGTCCGGCGGGCGGCGCGGTTCCAGGTCGAAGCGCGACAGGCACTCCACGCCGATGATGCGGCGTTCGCTGCTGCGGTATATGGGCTGGTACACCATGTGCGGTTGGCCCAGCTCCAGCACCGAGGTGATGCGCTCCACCTTCTCCTCGTGTTCCTGCACGGCGTGCAGGTCGCCGTCGATCTGGTAGGCCAGCAGGTCGGCGAAGGCGCGCATCATGTGCAGGTCGCGCTGGCCCAGCGAGAGGTTGGGCGACAGGCTGAAGCAGCAGAAGGTGCCGTAGATGCGTCCGTCGCGCAGCTGGATGGGGACGCTGATGTGCGCGCCGATCGGAAGGTCGCGCGTTTCGGGCACGCGTTCCAGCAGGGGAATGGCGGCGGTGTCGGGAATCAGCTGCGGGATGCTGCCTTCGACCACCCGCATGCAGTAGCCCTCGTCGAGCGGGCTGGAATCGCCGGGCAGGATGGGCGCGCGGTCGAGCCGGGTGGCGACATGACGGAACACGCGGTGGCTGCCGTGGAACTCGCTGACGAAGGCCACGTCCATGTCGAGGTGGCGGCGGACGGCATCCAGCAGGCGATCCACATTGCGGCCGATGGCGATGGCTCCCGGTCCGCCTTCAAGCCATGCGTCCGTCAACGCAGCTTCGGGCACTCCTCGATCGATCACGGCTTCCTCCTGAATGCACGTACGCGACGAATCCTCGGCCTTCGGACACGCTCCCGCCGCAAGGGCGCACGGGAGGATGGCGTGGAGGAGTGGGGATGGGCCACGCCGCGGATCCGGGGCGGGTCCGAGTGTAACCTCAAGTCACACGGCAGGGGTGCGTGGGCCTTTCACGCCACGAAGGGCTTGAACGCCACGCCCAGGCCCTGCATGTCTTCGGGCTCGCCGACCAGGTCCGAGCGCAGCAGCGGGCGTGCGTCGATCCATTTCTTGCTGACCACCAGGTCGAGACGGTCGCCGTTCGCGGTCAGGTCCAGGCGCGGGATGGCTTCGGCATCGTGCGAGCGATGCAGCAGCACCGCCAGCCGCAGCAGCGCAGCCTTGCGCTTGGCGCTCAGCAGCAGGCGGTCGGGCAGGGCATCGAAGGCCATTTTCGGCACGCCACGCCGGTGGGTGCGCACCAGCGCGGACAACACCTGCTGCTCCTGGCGCGAGAAGCCTTCGATGTCGGAATGCTCCAGCAGGTAAGCCCCGTGCACGTGGTACTGGCTGTGCGCGATGGCCAGGCCGATCTCGTGCAGGCGCGCGGCCCAGCCGAGCATCCGCGCGTCGTCGTCGTCCAGACTCCAGCTCTGCTCCACCTGTTCGAACAGGCGCATCGCGGTGGCTTCCACGCGCGCGGCCTGGAATTCGTCGATGCCGTAACGCTGCATCAGCGCCGCCGTGGAAAGGTCGCGCGGATCGTTGTCGCTGCCGCGGCCCAGCATGTCGAACAGGATGCCTTCGCGCATGGCGGCCTTGCTGACCATCAGGCGCTGCAGTCCCAGCGCTTCGAAGGCCGCCTCCAGCACCAGGACGCCACCGGCGATGATCGGTCGGCGGTCGCTGGACAGGCCGGGCAGGTCGATGTCCTCGATGCGGTCTGCCTGCAGCAGCTTGTCGCGCACCTGTGGCAGCGCTTCGGCGGTCACCGCGCCCTTGGTCAGCTTCATCGCCGCGCAGATGTCGCCGATGGCCTTGTTGGTGCCGGATGAGCCGATGGCTTCCTGCCAGCCCAGGTTGCGGTACAGGCCGGCGAACTGCTGGAACTCGGCGCCGATCTCGGTGAGCGCTTCCTTCCAGCGCTTGCGCGACAGCTTGCCACCGGGGAAGAAGCGCCGTGTGCTGGCGATGCAGCCCGCCTGGAGGCTTTCGCGTTCCAGCGTTTCGAAGCCACGGCCGATGATGAATTCCGTCGAGCCACCGCCGATGTCGATCACCAGCCGGCGCTGGCTGGATTTCGGCGGCTGCGCGTGCGCGACGCCGAGGTAGATCAGGCGCGCTTCTTCGCGGCCCGACACCACTTCGATGGGTTTGCCGAGTGCGGCTTCCGCAGCGACCAGGAAATCCTGCGGGTCGCGCAGTTGCCGCACGGTATTGGTGGCCAGCGCGCGCACACGCGCGGCGGGGATGTCGCGGATGCGCTGGCCGAAGCGCGACAGGCAATCGAGGGCACGCTGGCGGGCCGCGGCGGACAGTCCGCCCTTCCCGTCCAGGCCGTCCGCCATGCGCACGGTCTCGCGCAGCCGGTCCACCACGCGCAGCTGCCCCAGCAGTGAGCGCGCCACCACCATGTGGAAGCTGTTGGAGCCCAGGTCGATCGCGGCCAGCAGGTCCCCGTCCTGGAGCGGCGGGGAGGTGGAGGAGGTCAGGGGCGCCATGCGATCAGTTTAACGGGTGCGGGCATGCAATGTGTCGACGCGATGGTGCGACGCAGGCGAGCGTTGTCGCCTCACACCTTCGCCAGCAGCGTGCCCTGTGCCGAGTGCGGCGCCTCATCGCCCGGTGTCAGCTTGACGTAGCTTCCGTCCGCCTGCAGTTCCCACGCGTTGCAGTTGTCGTCCAGGTAGTTCTGCAGGCCGTCCTTGAACACGCGCGCGGCGAGCTCCTTGTCGAGGATCGGGAAGCAGGTCTCCACGCGGTGCAGCAGGTTGCGTTCCAGCCAGTCGGCGCTGGCGCAGTACAGTTCCGGCGCGCCGTCGTTGCCGAACCAGTAGATGCGGCTGTGCTCGAGGAAACGCCCGACGATGGACCGCACGCGGATGTTGTCGGAGATGCCGGGCACGCCGGGGCGCAAGGCGCAGGCGCCGCGCACGATCAGGTCGATCCGCACGCCCGCCTGCGATGCCGCATACAGGGCGCGGATGATGCGTGGTTCGTTGATGGCATTGATCTTGGCGATGATGCGCGCAGGCTTGCCGGCCTTTGCGAGCCTGGCCTCGCGTTCGATCTTCTTGATAAGGCCCGGGTGCAGGGTGAAGGGCGATTGCAGCAGGCGCTTGAGCTTGGTGGTAGGGGCCAGGCCGGAAAGCTGCTGGAACAGCAGGTGCACGTCTGTGCCGATATCCGGGTCGCTGGTCAGCAGGCCGATGTCGGTATACGCGCGCGCCGTGCCGCTGTGGTAGTTGCCTGTGCCCAGGTGCACGTAGCGGCGCAGCTTGCGGCCTTCGCGGCGCACGATCAGCAGCATCTTGGCGTGGGTCTTGTAGCCCACTACGCCATAGACGACCTGCGCGCCGGCTTCCTGCAGCTTGTCCGCCACGCCGAGGTTGGCGTCCTCGTCGAAGCGCGCACGCAGTTCCACCACCACGGTGACGTCCTTGCCATTGCGCGCCGCCTGCACCAGCGCCTCGACCAGGGCCGAGTCCTTGCCGGTGCGGTACAGCGTCTGCTTGATGGCCAGCACATCGGGATCGACGGCGGCCTGCTTGACCACTTCGAGCACGGCCGCGAACGAATCGAACGGGTGGTGCAGCAGCACGTCGCCATCGGCGACCTTCTCGAAGATCGCATCGCTGTCGCGCAGCGTGCGCGGGGTGAAGGCCGGATACTTCAGTTCCGGGCGCTGCACCAGGTCGTAGACCTGGATCACGCGGTTGAGGTTGACCGGCCCGTTGATCGGGTACACCGCATGTTCCGGCAGGGCGAAGTTCTGCAGCAGCTGCCGCACGATGGGCTTGGGGCAGTCATGGGCGATCTCCAGCCGCACGGCCGGCCGGTAGCCGCGGCCCACCAGTTCGTCACGCAGGGCCAGCGCCAGGTTCTCCACTTCCTCTTCGTCGACCACGACCTCGGAGTTGCGGGTCACGCGGAACTGGTAGGAACCCTTGACCTCCATGCCCGGGAACAGCTCATCGACGAACACCGACAGCACCGACGACAGCAGGACGAAGTCGTTCTCGCCGCCGGACACGCGCTGCGGCAGGTGGATGATGCGGGGCAGCGAACGCGGCGCGCGGACGATGGCGAGGTGGCCGGCACGGCCGAACGCATCCTTGCCCTTCAGCACCACCACGATGTTGAGCGACTTATTGAGGATCTTGGGGAACGGATGCGCCGGGTCCAGGCCCAGTGGCGACAGCACCGGCATGATCTCGTTGCGGAAATAGGCGCGCAGCCAGCGCTTCTGGCGCGCGTTCCAGCTGTCGCGACCGAACACGCGTACGCCGGCTTCGGCCAGGCCGGGGCGCAGCACGTCGTTCCAGCACTTGTACTGCGCATCCACCAGTTCGGCGGCGCGGTCGTGGATCTTGTTGAGCACGGTGGCCGGGCTCATGCCATCCGCGCCGGGCGGCAGGCCGAAATCCAGCGCATGGCGCACGGTGGCCGCGCGGATCTCGAAGAACTCGTCCAGGTTGGTGCACGAGATGCACAGGAACCGCAGGCGCTCCAGCAGCGGCACCGACGGATCCTGGGCTTGCGCCAGCACGCGGAAGTTGAAGTCCAGTTGGGACAGTTCCCGGTTGAGGTAGAGCGCCGGGTCGCGCAGCGCGTCTTCGCCGGTCGCGGGGGCAGGCGTCGTGTCCAGGGCGGCGTTCATGCGGTCTGGCTGTCCGTGATGATGGGGGTGGGAGCGTCGAGGCGCGGCTCCACGCGTTCGGCGCCGAAGTGGATGGAGAACAGGCTGCCCTGGCCCACCTCGCTCTCGATTTCGAGGCGCGCCTGGTGCAGGTTCAGCACATGCTTGACGATCGACAGGCCCAGGCCGGTGCCGCCGCTTTCGCGCGAGCGGCTGGTGGACACGCGGTAGAAGCGCTCGGTGATGCGCGGCAGGTGCGAGGTCGGGATGCCGTAGCCGGTATCGCGCACGCTCAGCACGGCGCCGTCGCCCTCGCGCGCGAAGCGCACGGTGATCGTGCCGCCGACCGGCGTATAGCGCACTGCGTTGCTGACCAGGTTGGAGAACGCGCTGTGCAGTTCCTTGTTGGAACCGGACAGGTCGACGTTCGCCTCGTCCTGCATGACGATGGTGTGGCGTCGCTGGCTGAGGGCCTCGGCTTCGCGCCGCAGCGTGGCCAGCATCGGCGCCATGGCCACGTTCTCGTCGGGCAGGCTGTCCTGCGCTTCCAGCCGGGACAGCGTCAGCAGGTCTTCCACCAGCTGCGTCATGCGCTGCGACTGCTTCTGCATTTCGGCCAGCATCGGCGCCCAGTCCGGATACTCGGTCGGCTCCAGCATGTCCAGGTAGCCATGCACGACGGTCAACGGCGTGCGGAGTTCATGCGAAACGTTGGCGACGAAATCACGGCGCATCTGCTCCAGTCGCAGCATCTTGCTGACGTCGCGCGCCACCAGCAGCCAGTACTCGTCGGAATAGGGGATCAGCCGCAGGTTGAGGCGCAGGTTCGGGTCCACCGGCGAGGCGGCGTCGAGCATCGGTTCGGCATTGCGGCCGGCGGCCAGCCAGTGCGACATCGGCAACGGCTGCAGGCGATCACCGACCGGGGCGCCGATGTCCGCCGGGTACTGCAGGCCGAGCAGGCTGGTGGCGGCCTTGTTGAACCACTGCACGCGCTGGCTGTTGCGTTCCACCACCACGACCGCATCCGGCAGCGCGGCGGCAGCGGCGCGGTAGGCGCGCAGCATGTCGAGCAGGCGGCGCTTGCGGGTGCGCATCTCGGCCTGGCCGCGGAACAGCAGGCGGTCGAGTTCGTTCCATACCCCCCGGCCTTGCGCCGGTTCCAGGCGCTGGCGGGCGGTCAGCCGCAGCAGCACCTTGCGCAGGCGCCAGTAGTGCCACACGACCACGCCCAGCGCCGCCACGGTCACGATCGGCCACACGTGGCCGACCAGCAGGCCCACGACCACGGCCAGCGCCAGGATCAGCGCCAGCTGGCCGAGCGTCTTGAACCAGGCGGAACGGATGTCGTGGGGCATGGGGCGATTGTAGGCAGATGTGTATGACAGGAGGGATGGGGCTGCAGGGGCGTGATGGGTAAAGGGATTGGAAGAGGGTCAGCCTGGGCGCGATGTGCCGTGCGGGCAGTGGTCCGTCGTCATCCCGGTGAAGGCCGGGATCCTTGTTTTCGCTTTTGGCGCTGCTTGCGTCATTCCAGAGCAGGAACAACGGCGAGCGCCAAATGGCTCCCAGCCTTCGCTGGGACGACGGAAGCGGGACGGCGGGTCTTCCTCACATCCCCACGTCGATGGGCGAAGGTGCATTCACACCGGATGTCCGGACCTGCCGGAATCCTCACATCGAGGCCGAGAAGCGGTAGCCGGAACCGCGCACGGTCTGCACCATGTTCTCCAGGCCATGCGGTTCCAGGGTCTTGCGCAGGCGCCGGATATGCACGTCGACCGTGCGTTCCTCGACGTACACGCTGCCACCCCAGACATGGTCCAGCAGCTGCGTGCGCGAATAGACGCGCTCGGGGTGGGTCATGAAGAAGTGCAGCAGGCGGTATTCGGTGGGGCCGATGGCGACCGGCGTGTCGCCGGCGAACACGCGGTGGGCGGCACCGTCGATGCGCAGCTTGCCGACCGCGACGCTGCCGTCTTCGTCGTCGTCGCGCGAGCGGCGCATCACCGCGCGGATCCGGGCCAGCAGCTCGCGCGCGGAGAACGGCTTGACCACGTAATCGTCGACGCCGGCTTCCAGGCCGCCGACGCGATCGTTCTCTTCGCCGCGGGCGGTCAGCATGATGATGGGCACGTCGCGGGTCATCGCGTCCTTGCGCCAGCGGCGGGCCAGTTCCAGCCCGCTGGTGCCGGGCAGCATCCAGTCCAGCAGGATCAGGTCCGGCACGCGGTCGGCGATGGCGTTCTGGGCCTCGCGGGCGTCACCGGCATGGATGGGTTCGTATTCGCCCTTGCGCAGGGCGAACGCCACCATGTCGCGGATGGCGGGCTCGTCGTCGACGATCAGGATGTGCTTCTGCACGCAGGATCCGGTGGGCGAGGGGGACCGTGCCAGTAGACGACAATTTTATGACGTTTACATGACATGCCGTCGGAGTGTCACAAGGCGCGCCGGCGCGGGCTCAGCGGCGTTCGACGTCGGGGTCGCGGATGCCCTGGCGACGCAGTTCCAGCACTTCCGGGGTGATGGTGGCGATGCGGGCGTCGATCCTGGCGCGGGCGTAGAAGTCCAGGTCGCCCTGGTTCTTGAGATTCTGCAGCTGGATCAAGGCCTGTTCCGGCCGGCCATTCAGATAGGCGGCCTCGGCGTAGGCTTCACCGGCGCGGGCGGTGTCGCCCGCCAGTTCGTTGGCCCTGGCGAAGTGCTGCTGGAACACCGGATCGTCGCCCGCGCGCGCCATCAGCGGGCGCAGGATGGCTTGCGAGCGCTGCCCGGCCTCGCGCCCGCCCTGTTCGTTCAGCACCTTCGCGTAGGTCAGGACTGCCGGACGGTTCTGCGGCAATCGCTGCAACAAGGCGTCGAAGCGGCGATTGGCCGCCGCCGGGTCGCCGGTGCGCGATTCCGCCTCGCCCAACGCCAGCGTTATCCAGAGATTGTCGGGATGCTCGTCGTCCAGGCGGCGCAACTCCGTCAACGCGGTCCTGCTGTCGCCGCCCTGCAGATGGGCGATGGCCAGTCCGTAGCGCTGGGGTGCCGTCAACGGCTTGCCGGCCTGCCGGCGCAGCGTTTCGTACTCCCGTACGGCGGCTGAGGGCGTGCTGGCGCTGAGTGCCCGCAGGCGCTCGCGCGCCCAGTCGAACTGGCCGGTGTCGCCGCGCTGGAAGACCTGGGTGGGCAGGGTGACCGGGATGGGCAGCAACGGGTTGTCGCTGCGGGACTCCGGCAGTGTTATGCCGCGCCGGTCGAAGCGTTCGACGTGTTCGCCGCCGGGAACGCGGGTGGTCGCGGTGATCTGGTCTCCGCGCAACTGGTCGGCGCGCTGGCGGGCCTCGCTGATGCGGGTGGTGGTGACCGGATGGGTCTGCAGATAGTCCGGCACCTGTTCCCTTCCGCTGCCGCGGCTGGCGCGGGTGGCCTGCTGGAGCTTGGCGAAGAAGCCGGCCATGGCATCGATGTCGTAACCGGCGCGGGACAGGGTGCGGATGCCGACGCGGTCGGCCTCGGATTCGTTGGAACGGGTGTAGTCGATCTGGCGCTGCTGCATCAGGCCCATGGCCGAGGCGATGGCGGCTTGGGACGCATCGCCGCTGGAACTTCCGCCCGCCGCCTGGGCCAGCACGATGGCTCCCAGCATGCCCAGCAGGATCGGAACCTGATCGCGTTGCGCCCGTTCCACGCCCCGCAGCACATGTTGCTGGGTCACATGGGCGATTTCGTGGGAGAGCACGGCCGCCATCTCGTCCTCGCGGTCCGCCGTCAGCACCAGGCCGGCGTTCATGCCGATGTAGCCACCCAGCGTGGCGAAGGCATTGATCTGCCGGTCGCGCATCATGAAGAACGTGTACGCCTGCTGCGGGTTGTCGCTGTCGGCGCCCAGCCGGCTGCCCACGGTCTGCAGCCAGTCCGTGATCAGCGGGTCTTCCAGCAGATAGCCATAGTTGCGCAGTTCGCGCAGCATCATGCCGCCGTACTCGGCCTGGCGTGCCGGCGTGAGCAGTTCGCCGGCGGACGAGCCGATGTCCGGCAGGCGGCTGTCCTGGGAGGCTGCCAGCGGCGCCGCGAGGGCCAGGGTCAGGGCGGTGGCAAGCAGGATGGGGCGCAAACGATGGCTCCGTGGCGGATAATGGGCAGCCAGGTCAGGATGACGGGTCGCTGATCCGGGCGAGTGAATACGTGGTTAACCGGGCCAGTACCGGCCCGCACTGTTCCATGGTCCCGACTGGAAGTCGGTCCGATGCGCCCGATATCGGTCAGGACCACAGCATGCCCCTTTCGTTCCGGAGAACTCCCTTGAGCGACACCCCGCAGGGCGCCACCGCGCCCGAGATCACCCTCTACAGCACCGCCATCTGCCCATACTGCGTGGCGGCCAAGAACTTCCTCAAGAGCAAGGGCCAGACCTGGACGGAAGTGCGCATCGACCTGGACGCGGATGCGCGCGAGAAGATGATCGCCAAGGCCAGGCGCACCAGCGTGCCGCAGATCTTCATCGGCGAAACCCATGTGGGTGGCTACGACGACATGATCGCGATGCACCGTGCGGGCAAGCTGGAAGCCCTGCTCGCAGGGGAATCGGCATGAGCGCAGACGACGACAGCCAGGACCGCGTGAAGGCATTCACGGAGTTCCGGCAGCGGATGAACAAGCGCATCCTGGACGAACCCAACCAGGTCGTCCGCCGCTTCTTCGCGCTGGACACGCAGACCTACCAGGCAGGCGCGCTGGATGTGAAGACGAAGGAACTGCTGGGCCTGGTGGCCTCGATGGTCCTGCGTTGCGACGATTGCATCAGCTACCACGTCGCCCAGTGCAAGGAGGCCGGGGTGACGCGCGAGGAGTTCTTCGAGACGTTCTCGGTAGGCCTGGTGGTGGGGGGCTCCATCGTCATCCCGCACCTGCGCCGGGCGGTGGATTTCCTCGACCAGTTGGAAGGCGGGCAGGCTGACGCGCCGTCGGCGCACGACCACTGAAGCCGGCGAAAGCGGCGCAGATCCATCCGCGACCACCTCGCCTGCCTGCCTGTGTCCTCCACCGTCGTCCCAGCGAAGGCTGGGACCCATCTTGATCTTTGCCTTCCGCTTTGCCGCGTGAAAGACGAGCAGCAGCAAGCTGGATCCCAGCCTTCGCTGGGAAGACGCTCGGTGGCGGTCCGTTCCGCCCATGCTCGGCAGACCCGGGCCTCCGACCGGTGTCGATGGCGAGGCAGACAGGTTCACCTCGAGCACCGAGCATCTCGCCTGCCTGCCTGCCTGCGTCCGTCCGTCCGTCCGTCCGTCCTTCACCGTCGCTCCGGCGCAGGCTGGGACCCATCTTGATCTTCGCCTTCCGCATTGCCGCGTGAAGGACGAGCAGAAGCACGCAGGATCCCGGCTTTCGCTTGGAAGACAGTCGGTGGCGATCCGTGGCAGCCATACCCCGGCAGGCCGGCCTCCGACCATCGTCGATTAGGGGACTTGCCGGCCGTTCGGGCATAATTGGCGGACAAATCTTCCTTTTCGCGCCCGTCGCGGCCCCGCCCGACGCGTGCCCCTGTTCGGAAACCCCACTCAATGACCCAGACGATTACGGTCATCCGCGGCGACGGTATTGGCCCGGAGATCATGGACGCCACCCTGCACGTGCTCGACGTGATGAAGGTCGGCCTGACCTACGAAGAAGCCGATGCCGGCCTGGTCGCGCTGGAAAAGCACGGCGACCTGCTGCCGCAGGCGACGCTGGATTCGATCCGCAAGAACGGCGTGGCGCTGAAAAGCCCGCTGACCACGCCGGTGGGCGAGGGCTTCAGTTCGATCAACGTGGCGCTGCGACGCCACTTCGACCTGTATGCCAACGTGCGTCCGGCCAAGTCGTTCCCCAACACCAAGTCGCGCTTCCCGACCGGCGTCGACCTGATCACTGTGCGCGAGAACACCGAAGGCGCGTACATCGGTGAAGGGCAGTCGATCTCGGAAGACGGCGAGACCGCGCTGCTGACGCAGAAGATCACCCGCAAGGGCTCCGAGCGCATCGTGCGCTACGCCTTCGACCTGGCCCGCAAGACCGGCCGCAAGAAGGTCACCGTGGTGCACAAGGCCAACATCCTGAAGAGCACCTCGGGCCTGTTCCTGAAGGTGGCCCGCGAAGTGGCCGCGCAGTACCCCGACATCCAGTGCAACGAGATGATCGTGGACAACACCTGCATGCAGCTGGTGATGCGTCCGGAGCAGTTCGACATCATCGTCACCACCAACCTGTTCGGCGACATCATTTCCGACCTGTGCGCCGGCCTCGTGGGCGGCCTGGGCCTGGCACCGGGCGCCAACATCGGTGTCGATGCGGCGATCTTCGAAGCCGTGCATGGCTCCGCGCCGGACATCGCCGGCAAGGGCGTGGCCAATCCCTGCGCGCTGCTGCTGGGTGCCGCGCAGATGCTGGATCACCTGGGCCAGCCGGAGAAAGCCGAGCGCCTGCGTGCGGCCATCATCGCCACGCTAGAGGCCAAGGATTCGCTGACCCCGGACCTGGGCGGCGAGGGCAACACGATGTCGTTCGCCAAGGCGATCGCCAGCCGCGTCTGATCGCTTACGACGCCTTGCCGCGCGGTTGCGTGCGGCAAGGCGGGTTGGGTGATCGTCCCCCCTGGGGTATCCTCGACCCCATGTTCCTCATGACGCTTGCCGTCGCGCCCGATGGGATCGCTGGCGGTCATTGACTGGACCATCGTCGCCGCCTATCTGGTGGCGACCCTGCTGGTGGGAGCGTGGGTGTCCCGGTCCGCGGGGCGTTCGCTCGAGTCCTACTTCCTGGCCGACCGTGCATTGCCGTGGTGGTGGCTGGGCACCTCGATGGCCGCGACCACCTTCGCCGCCGATACGCCGCTGGTGGTTTCAGGCCTGGTTGCCAAGCATGGCGTGGCAGGCAACTGGTTGTGGTGGTCGTGGGCCATTTCGCACGTGTCGGTCGCGGTGGTGTTCGCCGCGCTGTGGCGGCGCTCGCGGGTCCTCACCGACGCCGAACTGCTGGAGCTGCGCTACTGCGGCCGCTCGGGCGCATGGTTGCGCGGATTCAAGGCGGCGTTCTTCGCGATCCTCATCAACGCCATCATCCTGGGCTGGGTGGTGCGCGCGATGGTGAAGATCGCGGCGCCGTTCGTGGACTGGACAGCGTGGTTGGGTGCGGATGCAGTGGCGTCGTTCGCCGCGATCTGGCCGGATGCGCTGCTGATCGGCACGCCGGGCGACACGCTCACGGTGCTGGTGCTGTTCTGCCTGATCGGTGCCTATTCAAGCCTGGGCGGCATCCGTGGCGTGATCCTGACGGATCTGCTGCAGTTCGGCATGGCGCTGGCCGGTGGCGTGCTGTTCGCATGGCTGGCCGTGGACCATGTGGGTGGACTCGCAGGTCTGCGCGAAGGGCTTGCCCGGCACTACGACGTGCCGCAGTTGCTTGCGTTCGTGCCTGCAGCGGATGCCGCGTGGCTGCCGGTGCAGGTGTTCCTGGTCTATGTGGCGGTGCAATGGTGGGCGCAGTACTATAGCGACGGCAGTGGCTACCTGGCGCAGCGGATATTCACCGCGCGCGATGAGCGGCATGCCGTGGGCGGCGCGCTGTGGTTCGCCGTGCTGAACTACGCGGTTCGCAGTTGGCCTTGGGTACTGGTGGCGCTGGTGGCGCTGGTGGTATTCCCGCTGGGCATGGAAGGCGAGGGCGCGGCGGCGATCGTTGCCGGGGATCGCGAGATGGCGTACCCGGTGCTGATGGCACAGCTGTTGCCGGCGGGCGCGCTGGGCCTGCTGTTCGCCTCGCTGCTGGCGGCCTTCATGAGCACGGTGGATACGCACCTCAACTGGGGCGCCAGTTACCTCACCCATGATCTCTATCGGCGCTTCCTGCGTCCGGACGCCAGCCAGGCACGCCTGGTGTGGGTCAGTCGCGTGTCCGTCGCGCTGCTGACGGCCATGGGCGTGCTGGTGGCCTCCCAGATCGACAGCATCGAACAGGCATGGCGCTTCTTCATCGCACTGGGCGCAGGCCTTGGGTTGCCCTCGATGTTGCGCTGGTTCTGGTGGCGGGCCAACGCATGGACCGAGATCGCGGGGATCGTGTCGGCCGTGGTGTCTTCCGTGGTGCTGTACCGTGGTTTCCCGCAGGTGCGGGCGGAATATCTGCTGCTGGCCATCGTAGGCATCTCCACCTCCAGCGCGCTGCTGGCGACGTTCCTCACCCCGCCCGTGCCCAGGGAACACCTCGCCGCTTTCACGCGACGCGTGCGTCCGCCAGGCTGGTGGCGCGATCTTCCGGATGCGGCGCCCAGGCGCTCGCTCGCGTGGTTGGGACTGGCGTGGCTGGCCGGCAATACCGGCGTGTTCGCGCTGATGTTCGGCATCGGCTCCCTGCTGCTGGGAACCCCCACGGTCGGCGCAATCCTGATCATCGTGGGCGGCGCATCGCTTGTGGCCACGTTGTGGAGCAGCGGGCGCTACCGGAAAGCCTCGGGCCTGGACTAGCCACGGAGAGGCGCGCGGGCACAGCGTTCCCTTTTTGTCGGCCGGTGTCCCATCCATGAGGTTGGCCGGTACGATGCGGGCACGCACAATCCGCGGCCCCTCGCAGAAGACCCCGCCATGTCCGTCCGTCCCAGCGCCCTGGCGCTGACCCCGTTGCTGCTGTTCCTCGCATTGTTCTTCGGTGCGGGCCTGTACTTCACCGCGCAGGGCGAGGCGATGGGGTTCTATCAGCTGCGCGCGCCCGTCGCGATCCTGCCGGCGCTGGCGCTCGGCGTATGGCTGGCGCGTCGTCGTGGCCTGCCTGCGCAGCAGACGCTGCTGGCCGGCATGGGCGACAGCAACGTCATGCTGATGTGCCTGATCTTCCTGCTGGCGGGCGCGTTCGCCACGGTGTCCAAGGCGATCGGCGCGGTCGATGCAGTGGTGGCGCTGGGCCTGGGCGCCTTGCCGGCGAGCCTGATCCTGCCGGGGTTGTTCCTCGCGGCCGCGTTCGTCTCGCTGTCGATCGGTACCTCGATGGGCACGGTGGCGGCCGTGGTGCCCATCGCACTGGGCGTCGCCGATGCCGCAGGGCTGGACCGGGTGCTGGTGGTCGGCGCGGTGCTGGGTGGCGCCATGTTCGGCGACAACCTGTCGATCATCTCGGACACCACCATCGCCGCCACGCGCAGCCAAGGCGCGGAGATGCGCGACAAGTTCCGCGAAAACTTCAAGATCGCATTGCCGGCCGCCATCGCAACGCTCGTGGTTCTGGCAACGCTGGGCGACGTGGCGCCGGTGGCTGCGCCCGATGCGGCGTCACCCTGGCTGGTGTTGCCCTACGTGCTGGTCCTCGGGTTGGCGCTGGCAGGACTGGATGTGGTGCTGGTGCTGGCCATCGGGCTGGTCGCAGCGGGCGTCTTCGGTTTCGTGCTGGCGGACGATTACGACGCGGTTTCCTACGTGGGCGACATTTACATGGGCTTCGAGGGCATGGTCGAGATCACGCTGCTGTCCATCCTCATCGGTGGCCTGGCCGCCCTGATCAAGGCCGCGGGAGGCCTGGACTGGCTGGCGCAGGTTATCGCGAAGTTCGCGCGGGGGCATACGGGGCGCCGGTCCGGCGAAATCAGCATCGCGGCGCTCGCAGCGGGCACCGACGCGCTGACGGCGAACAACACCGTCGCGATCCTGGTCACCGGGAGCCTGGCCAGGGACATCGCCCAGCGCCACGGCATCAGTCCCCGGCGGGCGGCGAGCATGCTCGACATCTTCGCCTGTGTGGTGCAAGGCGTACTGCCCTACGGCGCACAGATCCTGCTGGCGGCCTCGCTGGCAGCGGTGTCGCCACTGGCGCTGGCCGGCAGCGTGCATTACTGCTGGTGGCTGGCAGTATCGGCACTGGTGTTCATCGTCTGGTCGACGCGCCGCGCCGCCGGGGTCGCAGACCCGGCGCCACGCGATGAAGCGATGGGTCCATGAAAAAAGGGGCGCCAAGGCGCCCCTTTTCTTTGGCGAACAATGGAATCAGTCGCGCGATTGCAGTTTCGACAGCAGGCGCAGCAGTTCCAGGTACAGCCACACCAGCGTGACCATCAGGCCGAACGCGCCATACCACTCCATGTACTTCGGCGCGCCCTGCTCGACGCCGGTTTCGATGAAGTCGAAATCCAGCACCAGGTTAAGCGAGGCGATGACCACGACGAACAGGCTGAAGCCGATGCCGATGAGGCCGGATTCGTGGATCAGCGGAATCTTGATGCCGAAGAAGCCCAGCGCGATGCTCGCCAGATAGACCAGTGCGATGCCGCCGGTGGCGGCGACCACGCCCAGCTTGAAGTTCTCGGTGGCCTTGATCAGGCCGCTGCGGTAGGCGAACAGCAGCGCGAACAGGATGCCGAAGGTCAGCATCACCGCCTGCATCACGATGCCGCCGAACTGCGCGTTGTAGACCGCCGAGATGGCGCCCAGGAAGAATCCTTCGACCAGCGCATACAGCGGCGCGGTGACGGGCGACCAGGTCTTCTTGAAGACGGTGATCAGCGCCAGCACCAGGCCGCCGATGGCGCCACCCCACATGTACACCGCGAAGCCGGGAGCGGGCAGGCCGTCCGGACCGAGCGCCTGGTTCCACGAGAATGCCGCGGTCAACACGGTCAGCAGCAACAGGATGCCGGTCTTGTTGATCGTGCCGTTGAGCGTCATCGCCCCGCCGTCGCGCGAGACGACCGTCCCGCTGCCAAGGTCGAGGAAGGTGGATTCCTTCAATGCCGGATTGCCGCTGCGCATCATCGTTCCCTCATGTGGTTGCCGGACGTCTGTCCCCAGTGCCTGAGCATATCGCAAGCGATGGATCATCAGGTTTCGTTTGACAGCAAGGCCGCAGGTTCCGACAATACGCGACCTCGTTGGCGTCCAGACGCCACGCCGGGACCCTCGTCGGGGTATAGCGCAGTCTGGTAGCGCATCTGCTTTGGGAGCAGAGGGTCGGGGGTTCGAATCCCTCTACCCCGACCAGTCTGATGTGCTGCCAGTATGTTCCGGCAGGGCGGGGATGCGACAATCCGGACCGGGCGCCCGTAGCTCAACCGGATAGAGCACCGGCCTTCTAAGCCGGCGGTTACAGGTTCGAGTCCTGTCGGGCGCGCCACTTCCGGTGCGGACCGGAAGGATGCAGGTTTCAGTGGTGGCTGTAGCTCAGCTGGTTAGAGTACTGGATTGTGATTCCAGATGTCGGGGGTTCGAGTCCCCTCAGCCACCCCATTTTTCTCTTCTATGAACCACGGTTCCCGCCCCAGCCACCGCGACAATTGCGCTGGGGATGTAGTCGATAGCCGCTGAATCTGCGCGGACGACGATCCCCCCGATGAATGACTGGTAGAAATTGCGCAGCCGGGCCGCGCTGCCGCTTTCCGTGAACAGGCTGCGCATTTCGGCCGCCAAGGTGTCCAGGTCGCCGGTGTCGATCGCCTGGGCGGGTGCCTCTTCGGAGTCCAGGGCCGCGATCTGCGCTTCCAGGCTCTTGGCCTGGGCGTTGTTCTCGCGCAGCCGTTCGGTCAAGTCGCCCAGGTTGGGGGCATCCCGTCCCATCTCTTCCAGGACGTCGTACAGGCGACCGTTGCGGCGCTTCACGTCCGTCAGCTGGGCCACCAGGGCTTGCCGGCGCTGGCGCTGTTCCCGCTGCCACTCGCCGGCCGTTTCCACTAGCCCACGGGCCATTTCGGCGAGGGATTCCCGGTCCAGGATGCGCTTGAACACCACGTCCGTCAGGAAGGCGTCCAGGGAATCGGCTGGCCACCGGCGCTTGTCGCAGGCGTCATTCTGGCGCCCGCGTCGGCAGGTGTAATAGCTATACGTGCCGCCATTGCCGCGGCCAATCTCCACCACCAGCGAGCCGCCGCACTTCTCACAGCGCAACAGGCCCGAAAACACATGGGTGCTTCTGCTTGTGCCGCGCGCGCTCTTGCTCTCTGCCGTGATATCCAGACTTGCCTGCACTTCATCCCACAGGGCGCGGTCGATGATCGGTTCGTGGGCCGCCACGATGATCCATTCATCTTTCGGGCGCTCCACGCCGGCGCGACGATCGAAGCGGTTAAACACCGTCTGCCCCAGCGCTACAGGGTTGCGCAGCATGTGCAGCACATTGTCCTTCTTCCACAGCTTGCCGCGGTACCGAATGCCCAGGTCGTTTAGCTTCATGGCGATGGACTTGCCGCCCAGCCCGGCCTTGCTCATTTCGAACACGCGCCGCACGTTTACCGCCTCTTCTGGCAATGGGACCAGCTTGCGCCGCTTCGGATTGTCCGGGGCCGGGACCGACACGTATCCGTAGGGTGAGATGCCCCCGGAGTGATAGCCCTGCTCTGCGTTCCGCAGCAGCGAACGCTTCGTGTCCATTGCGGTCTGTCGTGACTTCATTTCATCGAACAGTTCCAGCACGCCGTCCATCATCCAGCCGGCATCGGTGGTGCGATCCACCGCCATATCCAGGTAGACCAGGCCGACGCCAGCACGGTCAAGCTGGCCCTTGAACAGGATGGCTTCGAACCGGTTGCGGGCGAAGCGAGCGCTTGACCAGGTGATGAAGTAGTCGACGCCCATCGTCACCGCGTATTCCACGGCGGCTTCGAAGGCAGGCCGGTTGCCGGCTTTGAACGCGCTGCGGCCTTCGTCCTGGAAAATGCGATCGATTGTCGCGCCAAGATCCTCGGCGCGTCGGCGTGCGGCCTCGATCTGAGCTGGAATAGAAACCTCAGCCTCTGCCTGCTTTTTGTCGCTCACACGCGCGTAAACCACCGCGCGCTTCTTCGTCTCCATCATGCTGAAACGCCCCTGATGATGTGTTCAATCTGATGATCGGTCAGCGCCAAGCCGGTCAGCTTGGCCACTTCGTTGAAGATCTGTTTCTTGCTGAGCCCGCGCGCCGCCAGGGACCGCACCAGCTGATTGCGTTGATACCGATACAGCAGCGAAATATCCGGGATGGTGGTGCGGTTGCGGCCATCCATGAAGTCGCGGTTGGACGACATCACCGCCCACGCTGTCAGGAAGTTTTCGTAGCCGATTGCGTCAGCCACGCGCACCCACACGGCGCCCAGGCCGATCTGCCGCAGTTCTTCCACCCGGGGGTCGCGGTCGCCGGGCGTCACTGGCGCCGGCGCCGGCGGCGCCCAAAGGGCGCCAGCAAAAGCACTGCAACTGCCTGGAGACCCACCCCCCCCCCTGAGTCCAGGGCAAGCGAGGCCCTGCCGAGCCCCCCCCCTGGTCACCTGCAGGACTGAGGCCCGGGGCAGGGTCGCCCTGGGCGGTGGACCTGGTCATTCCCGGATTCGAACTGCGGTTTTCGATGGACATCGGAGCGGCAACCCCTTGGCACACCGACATTCTGGGGTAGCAGAGACCGTCTGAATTGCGGGTTCCTACAGACCCCGCAGTTCCACCAGGGGGCAGGGGAGGCCCAGGCGTTCAGATAGTTTGCCCGCTTTCAAGGCCGTTTCCGGGCACCTGCACCCCCGCCCGACAACACTAGCTTTCGGAGAGATCACGGGCGCGCGGTCTCGGATTTCTACACGCCGGCGCGTGGACGTGCATGTGCGTTCACGCCTTCACCGCGCGATCTAGCGAGCGCAGGGAATCCAGCAGCGGCCCCTTCATCTTGGCCAGCGGGTTGGCGCGATCGACTTCACGGCGCAGCTTGCGGGCCGCGATGTGGGCGTAGATCTCTGTGCTGTCTGCAGACGCGTGGCCCATCAGGGTCTGGTGCGTCACCTGGCTCACGTCATCCTCCGCAAGCTCAGCACCGAAGAGGTGACGCAGGGCGTGCGGGTGCGCGACGTCGACGGGCACGCCAGCTTCGGCGCATCGCTCTTTCACCATCTGCTGGATGTACGTGGCGCTGATGCGCCTGGCCTCGCCGTAGTAGTCCGCCGGCGACACGCTGTTGTTGTTCTGCGTGACGAACAGCACCCGATCGCCATCGGGCAACGTGCGCGGTATCGCGCGCATCTCTTCGTGGCCAAGGTAGGCGCGCAACAGCATGGCCGCTTCCCTGGGCACGGGCTGCAGGCGTTCGCGGTTTCCCTTCTCGACCACTCGGATGGCCAGGGCTTCGCGTCGCTTGTCGTCGGTGTGCCACACCAGGGCCGATTCGTTGAGCGATCGCAGGCCACTGAGGCGGAAGCCGCAGCCCATGAACAGCATCAGGATGCAGCTATCGCGCACGCCCAGCCAGGTGCTGATGTCGGGCGTCATCAGCAGCTTTTCCGCATGGTGCAGCTGCATGGCCTTCGGCAGCGGTCGACCCGCACGCGGTTGCACCAGGGCGGCCGCGGCGTTGGCCACGCCTGGCTGTGTGGAGCTCGCCCAGGCGAAGAAGCCGCGCAGTGCGGACACCAGCGGGCGACGCGCGCGCGGCGTCAGCTTCAGCGAATGCGAGTAGAGACCAGCGAACAGTTCCAGGTCGGCCAGCGTGGGCCGCATCGGATCCACCGTGTCTTCGGGCGCCAGCTTGGGATCCTTCGGCGGTTCGGTGACCCACGCGGCGTATCGCTCGAGGAAACAGCGGTACTTCGTGACGGTCGCTTTCGACCGGCCGTTGTTCATCTGCAGCCAGGTGCACCAGCGGTCCAGGGCTTCGTTGAACGCTTTCAGGGAGGGGTCGGGCATTTCTGGCGTGGGAGCGTGGGAGGTTGCGGATTGTGATCAGAAGGTGAAGGCAATCAGCAACTTACCGTCCCACGTTCCCCCACGTTTACGGGTTTGCCGCAATTCAAAACGTGGGACGTGTTTTCAAACGATTGTTTGATTCGTGGGGATTCGCCCATCCCGCGTGTGACCGCCTCCCGCGCCCTTTCTCTTCTCTCTCTCTCTCAAATTGAAGAAGAAGAGAGAGATATAGAGGGCCCGGCGTCGATTTCGCATGGTGGGAGTTTTGGGTTGAAACGTGGGGATTTTCAGCGCGGACGTGTGACCCTGATTCATTCGGAATCAATCAGATAGACGGATTCTATCGCTTCGTCCCACGCTGCTGCGCCGCCCCTCCCCCTTCCGGTGCGCTTTTCGGACGGTGCCGGCGGCTTTCTCGCGGTGGGGTCCGGGGCCGTCGTCGGGCGAAGGTCGGGCCCGTGCCCGTGGTGACCAGGTGGGCCGGAAGGGGCGGTCGCTGGGGATTTCGTATGTGCCTATACAATGCGGGGAACCGCACACCTGGATCCCGACGCCGCCATGACCGAACCTGCACGCCGCGGACGCCCGCGCATCCATCCGGCGGGCCTGTCGCCCAGCGATCGCGCGGACCTGTGGCAGCAGGATCTGAAGCGCAGCGGTGGCCACAGGCTCGCCGTGAACCTCAATCGCAGCGCGTGGCGCGCGCTCCAGCGGATGGCGGCGCCTGGCGATCGCGGGCCGCTACTGGAACGCCTGGTGCTCGAGGAAGCCCGCCGCCGGCGTCTGCCGGCGGACTAGCCGTCAACGGATGCGGCCGGCCGCGCGCTCGCGGTCCAGACAATCCGCCACTTCGCCGCGCTTCGTGACCTCGATCGTGGCCACGCCGGCCCAGCGCCGCGCATAGGCGGCCCAGCGGCGTGCATACGCTCGCCAGGCGCGCCAGTCGGCGGTGGTGGGCTCCTGCAGGCCGCGGGCGGCCGGCGCGGGCTCAGCGGCCGCGCGCTCGCTGCAGTCGATCCGCGGCGGCTCGATAGCCGCCTTCGGCGTCCTCCAGCTCGCGCACGACGTCGTCACCAGCACCAGGCTGATCGTCAGCAGGATGGCTCGCATGTTCGATTCTCCCGGCGGCGGCTTCGGTGGTCACGCGCAGGTCGATGGTTGCCGAGTCCATCGAAGCGCGGGTGGTGGTGGCGTTGGCGGCGCCGACGTCGCCGCTGGCGGCGTTTGCCTGGGCGGTCTTGGCCGCGGCGATCGCGTCCGCCGCCTGGCCAGCGCGCCAGTGCAGATATGCGGCGTAGCCCAGGGCGACCAGGAAGATCAGCACCAGCAGGCCCCACAGCACGGTGCGCGCGATCGCCTTGGCGGTGTCGATCGGGTTCGGGGGTACGGGGACGGGAATGGTCACGGCGTGGGGTCCTCCACGGCTTGCTGTTCGGCCTGGCGCTCCGCTTCGCGCTGCCGGCGGATCTCCGAATGGGCGCGCAGCGCCATGACCACGGCCAGCGATAAGGCAAGCAGCGCCAGTTCGGGTTCGGCCGTCAGCTGCTGGCGGCTCAGGATGCGAGCGATCATGAAGAGGCAGCCGGCCACCATGCCGGCCCTGGCCAGGCGGCGAACGTGCCAGCGCAGTTCGGTGGGGCGGCCGCGTAGAAGATCCGCGGCGACCGTGGCGCAGATGGTGACGAACAGGCCGGCGAGCGCCAGCAGTGCGAAGGTCAGGGACATGGTCAGCGGGCTCCGTCAGTTCGCTTCCACCCCGAAGCGATGCGTTTCCCCTGTTCCCATAGGAAGCGGATGCTGAGCCCCAGGACGGCGGCACGCGCCCACAGTTCGATGTTGCCGGTCCACTGCAGCAACGGAATGTGCGGCACGACTGCGGCGACGACGGCCGCAGCGAAACCCATGGCCAGGATCCCGTAGATGACCTTGCGGACTTCCTTCGGCTGCTTCTCGGGTTCGAAGTAGAAGGACATGGCCGCGCCGGCCAGCGCGGCCGCCCACGCCCAGGGGGAGAACGTGTAGGCGGCGGCGCTGACGCCGGCGGTGGCCACGCCCTTGCTGATGGTCGACGGTGCGTTGGCCAGCAGCACGCCCAGGAGGGTTTCGAACTTCATCGGATCAGGTCCACGCCGGCGTGCCGAAGCCATTGGCGGCCAGCCAATCGCGCACGCTGAAGGAAGGGCATGCCTTGCCGGGCTGCACGTCACGGTGGCCCAGGATCCGCGTGACGCCGGGATGGTCCTTCTGCAGCTGCACCAGCAGCTTCTTCAGCGACTTGAACTGCGCCGCGGTGAAGTTGTTCACCGCCAGGCCTTTCGGCCCGCCGGTGTCGACGCCGCCGACCAGGCAGACGCCGATCGAATGTGCGTTGTGGCCTGCAGCGTGCGCACCGGCCTGCGCGATCGGGCGGCCGGTCTCCACCGTGCCGTCGCGGCGGATCACGAAGTGATAGCCGATATCGGCCCATCCGTTGCCCTTCGGTGGCGGCAGCGTGTGCCAGGCGCGGATCTCGCGCACACCGACGTCCATCGCAGCGGGCGTGGCCGAACAGTGGACCAGAACTAGGTTGATCTTTCGCATGTCGCCACGATCGCCGACGCCGGCGACGCGCAGCCACGGGATGCAGTCACGTCGCCGGCGGGATCTCGCGGAATGCCGGCGACCAGCGCCACCAGGGACCGCGCACCTGCTCGATGTCGCCCAGCACGTCGGTGTAGCCGTACACCGCGGATTCGTGCAGCTTCGCCGCGTCGACCACGCCACTGCCGGCGGCGGTCTCCCATCGTGGGATGGCCACGCAACGCGCGGCCCGCGTCAGCGCATACCGCAAACGCGCCCAATCCATGCCGTTGGCCAGGCCACCGCCGCGCACGCGGGCTTCCGTGTCCATGCTGAGGGTCACAGGGAGGCGGCGATACGGCCGGCGTTCGTCGGCGAAGATCTGCATGCCCACGGTTTCGGACACCACGGTGGGATCCACCAGGGAGATCTTCCAGCCCGCATCGATGCGCACGGATACCGCCGGCATCACCACCAGTTCGCCGATCTCGATCACGCCCTGCGTCGTCGTGATCACCACGCTGACGCTGGCCGTCGCAGCTGCTGCAGGTACCACCAGCCAGCACGCCACGGATCCGTCCTGCAGGCGGCGCGTGACGCCGCTGGCGCCGGCGGCCGCAACGGTGACGCCCTCGGGAAGATTCAGGCCCAGCAGCGCGATCACGCGGACCACGATCGCGCTGGCCAGCGTGATGTTGATCGTCGGGCTGCCGCTGGTGCGCTGGATCCGCGTGGCACGCGCAGGCTTGCCGTCGAACATGGCCGCGCCGGCGTCGGTGGTCAGCCAGGAAGCGCCGGCGGCGAGGGAAACGGCGTTCACCGCCGGCATGCTGTACCCGATCAACACTGCAGATCTCCTTCCGGCGCCCAGCCGAACACGTGGAATTCCGGCGCAAGGGGTTGCATCGCCCATTCGCCGGCGTAAGGGCCGCGCTCAATCCTCCAGGCTGCGACCCACTCTGAAGGTCGGCCGATCAGCGTGGCCACGCCTGGCGCAAGGTCATCGGTCCGCCGCGGCTGGAATGTTGCCTGGACGCGCTGGAATTGTTCGGTGATCGGCACGGCTAACCCCACAGGATCAGGGTGGTGTCGCCGTTCGCCGGGTTGCGCAGGCGGCTGCGCACCAGCACCTTCTTGCCGCTGGCCAGGCCGTAGCGCGGATGCGTGATGCGGCCGACCTGGCCAGGCTTCGGATTGAAATCGGATCCGCCTTTCAGGCGCAGCACCATCGTGAAGCGCGGCGTGCCATACATGGCCACAACGCGATCGATTTCCGTCTGCGCGTCCTGGGCACGCCAGAAGAGCGACACGATCGGTTCGGCTGAGTCGGCATGCTGATAGCGGCGCGGCAGTGGGCCGCCGCCATACACCTGGCCGCGCCACAGCCCCATCAGTTCATCGCGCCGCGGCTGCGGCAGGTCGACCATGTCCGTGACCAGTTCGCCGGCGCCCAGCGCCTGGGCGTTGGGCCGGTAGGCCATGCGACGCGTCAGGCCGGGCGCCAGGTCTGGCGTGCAGATCAGATCGCTGTCGAGATCCGCGCGCGTCAGGTCGAAGGCCAGCGTGCCGCCGTAGGTGTCCGGCGCGATGATGCGGGAAAAGCGCAGCACGCCGTCATCGTCCTGCCACCACCAGGCGCCCCAGCTGGGCAAAGCCCGCGCCAGCGCCGCGCGCGCCCAGCCGCCCTCGCCGGATTCCCTGGTGTAGTAGCCGATGCCGGCGTAGCCGGTTGCTGCGTCGATCGCACTGGCGTCCGCACTGGACCAGGCAGATTTCCGGACGCGGCCGAACACGCCCTGCAGGAACTGCAGCAGCGTCGCCGGCTGCATGCCGGCGCCGATGCTGGACACGTCGCAGACGACGGGCCCCACCGGCGGGCTGGTCATGGCCAGCTGCTGCGCGTCAGGCGTCACGGTGTACGTGCCGGCCTCCATGATGTCGCCGCGGTCCATCACCGTGGCCACGTGCGCCAGCGGCGCGTCCGCGACGTACAGCACCGTGCCGTCGCTGTTTGCCGGCAACGCGGGCACGCTGGCCACGGCACCGATCACCACCGGCTGGGGCGTCCACGCCAAGGCGGGCAGGTTGCCCAGGAAGACGCCGCGGGCCAGGGATTGGTCCAGGTCGTCGTGCGCGTCGCTCAGCATCAGCTTCTTGCTGCTGTCGCTCTGCAGCTCGATGCGCTCCACCACGTAGCGGCCGACCGTGACGGCGCCGGCGACGCTGCCGCCGCGGTCAGCCAGGCGGATGGCCACCGGCGTGCCACGAAGATCTTCCAGCGCCATGCTGTCCAGCAGGCCGTCCGGATCCACGATGTCCGCCGTCGCGCTGCCGGCGCGGGTCGGTGGATCTCCCGACCAGGGCCAGAAGCCGATCTCCGCGGCGGTGGTGACGCCCGACAACAGCAACCCTTCGTAGCGCGCATGCGCGGGCGCATCGCCGGCGTCGCTCAGGAAGTCCCAATCGGCCAGCCTGGCGCTGGCGCTGGCCGCGGCAACGGCTGGCCAGCCTGCAGCTGCTGCAGGGCCTGCTGCAGGCCACTGGCCAGCGTTCACGGCGCACACCAGGCCGCCGGCGGTTGGCGGTGCGATCGACACAGCGAAATGCCAGGTTGTGCCCGCCGGCAGGTTGCGGGCGTGCACCAGCGTCGCGCCCTTGTAGAAGGCGATCGTGGGCGTCGCGCTGACCAGGTCGATGGCAACGCCGACGATGTCCCCCTTGGCGATCGCCGGCAGCCCTGCGGCCACCTGCACACCGTTCACCCACACCTGGCCATCGTGAAGCGCCCAGGCCACGCCGGCGTTTCCCACGGCGCTGTTGTAGGCGGCGCCTGCCTGCACGACGCCGATATCACCGAAAACGGCTGCATCGCCCCACAGGGTGAATTCGGCACCGCGCACGCCGGTGGAATGCCCCACGTCGCTGCGTGCATTACGCGAACCGTTTATCCCGTCGGCAGTGGTGACCACCGTCTGGCCACCGTCGCGGGCCGCCATCGCCGGGCCGATCGGCGCCGCGGCGAAGCGGGCATAGGCCTGAGGCATCAGGCCTCCGGAAGCGGTTCGCGGCTCAGCTGCACGCGTTCGCTGGCGGCGCGGGCCAGATAGTTGGCAGCCACCGGATCAATCAGGCCTTCGAACCGCTGCCATAGAACGCCGTCCACACGCTCATAGTGGCGCGAGGCGCGCAACACGAAGCCAGCGCCATCCAGGCGGGCAATGCGCTGGAACATCGCTTCGGCCTCGCTGCTGTCTTCGAAACTGATGGTCTGGCCCTGCGACAGAAGGTTCATCACACGGATGTCTTCCGGCTCGGCGTTGGTCAGGAAATCTTCGTAGCTGATCATGGCTGTGGGGCTCCTATCGTGATTCGGCTTCGCGCTGCTTGCGCAGGCGTTCGTCGCGCTCGAGCGCCATCAGTCGCGTCTCCACACTGGTGGGTGTAGGCGCGGAGGGGCGCGGGATCTGCAGGCGCTTTTCCAGGCGCCGGACGCGGCGCCACAGCAGCGCCAGGGCAGCAATCGCAGCGGCGGCGATTAGCACGCATGCCGCGCTCATGCTTCGATCACCGTCGCGTCTTCCGGCGGATCCGCCGGCGACGTCGGCAACGTGGGCGCCGGCGGCGGTGGTGTCAGGTCGGCCGGCTTCTCTGCCCACTGCGGATCCTCCTTCTTGCGGAAGGCGAAGCCGGAACGCAGGTCGCTGGTGTTCAGGACACGCAGCAGGTTTTCGACCTTCGCCCGCGCCGTACCATCCGCGAAGCCCTCCTGCCAGCGCCACGCCTGGCCAGCGCCTTTTTGCGCGGTCGGATCCCATACCAGGTCGCCGTAGCTTTCGCCCTTCCAGTTCGGGCGGCCATCGAAGCGGGCCATCGTCATCAGATCTTCCGCGGTGACTTCGCCGGTGTGGCGCACCCATGCATCGTCCATTTCGATCGTGTCGCCGATGCTGTCCTGGTGAACGGTGTGCGTGGTGGTGTTGCTGCGGCTGGCGTAGCCGTTCGGCGCTTGCTTGAATGTGCCGTCTTCGCTCATCTCCCAGGCCTGGGCGGTCATGTGGTAGTGGTCGGCCTTCACGCTCAGGTCCACTTCCATCACAACGCGCATGAATACGCCGCTGTCCTGTTCGTGGAAGTCGCGCACCTCGACGTTCTCTGGCAGGCCGGTGGGGTAGCCGGGAAGTTGGATCTGCACAAGGTTCACTGCGTATTCCTCACGGTTTGTACTGCGCGTTGTGGGTGGCGATCGCGACGCCGGCGGACTCGCCCGCCAGGAACATGCGATTGCCCAAGTCGACTTTGACTACCTGGCGTCGACCCATGAACTGCAGATCGCTGACCAGTTCCAGCGAAAGACGGTCGCCGCGCTGCACTAGCACCAGCTGGCCCAACATCTGCGGTGTATGTTTCACACGACCGTCCGGCAAATCCATGGGTGTCGATGCGCTCTGCACGACGCTGGCGCCGGACGTGGTCACCAGGCGGTAGCAGTCCTCGGCGCCGATCGCGATGGCGCGCACCGCATGCTCTTCGACGCGCGCACCTGGCACACGCACGTTGATGCACGGCACCATGTCGCCGGGCTGCAGATCGCGCACCAGCCGGCCGTCAGGCAGCACGGTATCGAAGTCCACGCACCAGTCGCCCGGGTTGCCGGTGCCCGGCCCGCCACCGGTACCGGTGCCGCTGGTGGGAATCGTGATGTTGCCGATGATGATCGCGCCTTCACCCGCCTGTTGGGCGTTCAGGACATTGGTCTGCGCGTAGTAGGTGCGGGTGCCACCGTCCAGGAAGGGATCCAGTGTGAAGATGATGTAGGTCACGCCTTGGGTGAGGCCCGTGACCGCGTTCGTCACCGCGTTGTAGGTAACCGATTCGCCACTGACGTTCGTCGTGTGCGCGTTCACGGTGACTTGGCCGGAGCTATTCGCCGATAGAGCGGTGGCATTGCGAACTGATGCGATGCCTGCGACCAGGGAGGCGCGGCTATTGCGTGCGCCGGCGAGCATGATGCGGCTGCCTCGGACATTGAGCCCGATGCGGCGCACGCCCCCGTCCATAGCCAAGTCGATGTTGCCCGTGCGGCCGTAGGTCGTGCCGTCGGTGATGACGTTTTGGTCAAGCGTGGTCTGGCGGCGGATGTTGCACTGGCGGAAGCGTGCGTGGTGCGTTGCCCAGGGCATCGTTACGTTCGCGCCGGTGGTGTTGTTCCACTGCACGCCAACAATCGGGCGGACGTAGGCTGTGCCCGCTGGGATCTCAACCAGGTTTTCAGCCAGCCAGTAGCCCGCGTGATTGATCGCCTGCCGGCCGCCATAGCCGATATCGGCGCCATCCTTGTTGTAAAAATTCAGGCCCACGTAGGTGAAGATGTCGATGCCGGCCGGGCGCGGCGTACCGATGTCCACGACACCTTCCGATCGCACGATGAACTTTTCGCCCGGCTCTACCGCGAAGCGGTCACCGGTGCGAACGTAGACCTGGTTGGAACCCGGGCTGGCCGTGCCGCCGGCGTCGCCGATGAACAGCTGCATCTGATTGCCGGACGCGAACGCTTCCAGCCCAACAGATACGGCGCTGGTGTATGCGCCGCCCACGCTGTCATTCATCCAGCCATCGGCGATGAACTCGCCCTGGATCGGCTGGTATTGCGCAACGGGGAACTGGCCCTTGTTCTGGCCAAAATTCCCGTTGGGCACGAAGCTTTCGCCGGTGCTGACGGCGCGAGGCTGGTCATCCGTGAAGGCCAGGCGGATGTTGTCGAACACCCAGAAGCCGGATGTGCAGCCGGTAACGATCAGGTTCGCGTGCGCCTTCACCGCGCCATAGGGCACGGTGATGCGGCCGGTCACCGTGCGCCAGTACGCGTTTGCCTGCTGGCCGGTCGAAGGGGCCGTGGACCAGGCGATGTTCTTTTCGCCGATGAACGCGCCGTCTTTGTTGTAGAACACTAAGCCAATGGCGCCTTCACCGTTGGCGATGTTCTGCCACCTGCCGACGCACCCGATGACGGACAACACCTGGCCGGGCCGCACCTGGATCGACTTGGCGTTGACGCAGCGGGCATTCGGAACGCCGAAGCTTGCGCTGAAGACCATGACCTGCGAACCGCTGATGGCGGCCGGGTTCGTCTCGGTGTACATGCCCGGGTCGCGCGACCAGTACAGATCCGCTTGTTCAAAGCTCGGGTTGAACACCAGCGAGTCCGTCGCCGATGCGAAGTCGTCCGCATTCTTCGACCAGCCCGTGCCGTTCCAGTAGAAGGTTTCCCGGTAGCTGGGGCGGTACCACATATCGCCGACGATGTAGGAACCGCCGGCGGGCGATGCGTCCTGGACGAACAGCCGAATGCGCGCGTTCGCTGTGGACTGCGCCGTGTTGGCCGAACTCTGCGCGGCCGCCGCGTCGATGATCGCCTGCGGCAAGCGATTGTCCGGCGACTCGACCCACGACGATCCGTTGCAGTACCACCAGCGGCCGTCATCGCTGTCCTGCCAGTAGTCGCCAAGCTTTGCGCCGGCGCCGCCGATCGCTGGCGCGGTCGGCTGACGGTAGATGTCGATCTGCCCATCAGCGGTAGCCTGCGCATTCTGCGCAGCGATCAGCGCCGCCAAGGAAATGCCGTTCGCCGTGCCGCGGCAATACGTGGACGCCTGCACCAGGTTGCCGTCCATAGGCTCGACCATGATGCCGTCGATGTCGATCGTGTCGCCTAGCGTCGTCGTGTCGAAATCGATGCGGAACATCATCGACGGCGACGTGTAGGCCGTTGGGTCTACCATGACGACCACGCGGCGCCAGGTTCCATCTGCCACGCAGGCCCAGCCAGACGTGCCGATGTGGGGGCTCACGCCGTCCCACACGAACAGATCGTGCGTTTTGGCGAAGCTGGCGGCGCTGGTCTTGTACCAGAATGAAACCAGGTACCGCTTCCCTGGGGTGCGGGGCACGTTCAGGCCGTTGCCCAGGTACAGGTAGCCTTCAGTGGAACCGCCGCCGCTGCGCGTCAGGCGCCAAGCGCCACCGGATCCGACCTTCGTATTTCCCGCGCCGGTGATGCGCGAGATCGTCAGGCCGTAGTTGGTCGTGACGGGAAGCGTGGCGCTTTCCAGCGTGCTGAACTGGTCCGGCAGCAGGTTCACGCCACTGCCGCCCACGTAGTTCAGCGGATCGTCCGGCGACTGCACCACCCACGCCGACCAGGTGCCGACCAGGCCGCGCACCTTCACCCGCACGCGCCAATGCGTGCGCGCCGATTCGTTGCTGTTGTAGACCAGGTCCGTGCCGCTGTAGACCACCTTGGACGTGCCGGGGGTGCCGGCGACGTCGGGGGCGCGCTCCACTTCGTAGATTGCGCGCGGCTCACTGCTGGCGTTCCAGCTGGCCTTCACGCCGCCCAGCTGCGCGGTGACGGCGAACCCGCCAGGCGCCGCCGGTGGTGGTGCCTGGTAGGGGATCGGCATCCAGGTGCCGCCTGGCGCGGTGGTGGGCGTCAACGCTGGCAAGTCGCCGGCGCCGATCTCCAGCAGCAGGACCTTGCCCATCAGCGCAACATCTCCAGCAGGCCCAATTCGTTGCGCGTAAGCCCGCCGCCAAGGCGATCACGGATGTCGCGCAGCAGGTCGTTTGTGACCGTGTTGGTCCCGCCGTTGCCCGCGTTCGGGTTGCCCGTGGTGTTGGACACTGGCGCGTTGCCACCAGTCGGCGGCGCCGGCGCCACCGGGTTGTATAGCAGCGCGAACAGCGCTGCAGCGATGCCATCAGGAAGGGCGCGCAGTTCGTCCGCCAGGTCGCCCATGGTGGTGCCGTCGTCCATGTCCAGTTCGGGCACGCCCATGCCTTCGATCAGGCCAGTTACCTGGCTATAGAGCGCGTTGTAGTCGGCGCCACTCGCGTACAGGTTGCGGCCCAGGCCCAGCGCGGTCTGCGACAGGGACGACACCTTGGACATATCGCCGGCGGCGGCCGCCGCCTGCAGCTGCTGCATGGCCTCCTGCAGCTTTTCGGCGTCCGTCATCGGGGAGTACTGGCTCAGCGATAGATCGCCCAGTAGGCTGTTGCGCTCTTCCTCCATCTGCCGCTGCAGGCCAGCCATGTTCATGGCGCGCAGTTGTTCGATCTTGGCCAGGTCTTCGGCACGGGCGCCCGACAGGCCCAGGGCGCGGGCGTAATCGTTGGCCGCCTTGATCTGATCGCGGTAGGTCAGTTCGATATCCAGCGCAGCGCGCTGCCAGTTGTTCAAGCCGGACGTGCGCAGTTCGGTTTCGACCCCCGACATCAGTCCGGCGTAGTTGCCCAGCAGCGTGGTCACGCGCTCGATCTCGCTGCCCAGGCTGGTGCCGTTCTCCGCGGCCAGCTTCTTGAAGTACTCCACCGCCCGGGCCACGTTCTCCATTTCCCAGCCCTGCAGGGAACGCCCCAATTCTTCCGCGCTGCCGGTCACCAGGGTGATGGCCGCAGACAGTGCGGTCATGATGTCGCTGGCCTTGTTTTCGTTGTCCAGCAGGCGGCCGAAGCCCAGGGCGCGCACCGACGACGCGGACAGGCTTTCCACCATCTTGGCGATCTCGGCTTCGATCTGCTGCTGAGCCTTCTCCGGATCCGCGTCCAGCTTGATCTTGCCGATGTTCACCCGCACGCCCGCCAGCTGCTTGCTGATGTCCACGCCCAGCTGCTTGGCCACCGACAGCGCGCCGCCCTTCACCGCGCGAATGGCGCCGTCGAAGGCGCGATCCACTTCATTGTCCAGGCCGGCGTATTCGGTCCAGTACTTCGAAGAGCGGAAGAGTCCGCCCTTTTGCTTGATGTCGGCGTAGGCCTGGCCACTGAAGCCGTCGAAGCCGTAGCTGCCGGTGATGCCCTGGGCCTGGATCTGCGGCTTCTTCCGGCCGAACAGCTTGGCGTGAATGGACGAACCCGAAAGGATGGACGAAATCTTGTCGCTGAACCCCAGCGAGCGGAACAGCTTATCGGCGTTGCCGACAGCGCCCAGCGTGGCCACCTTGCCCGCCCAGCTTTCGCCGTTGTTGATATCCCAGCCCTGATCGAACAGTTCGGCGTTCTTCATCATGCCGGCGATGATCCAGCCGATGATCGGGATGGCGGACGCCATGCCGCTGGCGCCGCCGGCGGCCGCGCCGCTGGCGCCGCTGACGCCCGTGGAAGCGTTCGCCATGCCGACCAGGCCGCCCCACGTGCCGCCCGCCGTGCTGGCCGCGCTCGCTGCGCCGGATCCGCCGAACAGGCTGCCGATGGCCGACATCCAGTTGCCGCCGCCCTGGGCGCTGCCGCCGCCGAACAGGCTGCCGATGTTCGACAGCCAGTTGCCCTTTCCGCCGGCGGAAAAGCCATTACCGCCGAACATGCCCATGATCGACTGCAGCATGTTGCCGCCGCCCTGGTTGCCGCCGCCGAACATGCCCATGATCGACTGCAGGAAGCCGCCGGTGCCGTTGTTGCCGTTGGCGAAGGCCTGGGAGATCTGCGCCTGGATCGGGATCACGATCTTCTGCTGCAGGAAGGTGCGCACCAGGTCGCCCACCAGCTGCTTGGCGATGTTCTTCAGCGAAGCGCCCAGCGACTTGAAGTCGCGCATGCCCGACATGATGAAGTCGGTGAACGCGTCGGCCACCGATTCGATCGACCGCAGCCAGGCGTTGCGGTATTCGTCGGAAATGTCCTTCTGCAGTTCCAGCCAGTTGCGCGCGTCGACCGCCGAGCCGTAGAGCTCGCGCAGCTGGGCGCGCTCCTGTTCGGTCAGGTCGATGGTGTCGCGCAGGCCCTGGGCGTGGAGCTCGCGGGCCCGGGTCTCGGCCTTCAGCATGCCTTCGGCGATCGCGCGTTCGCGCGCGCTCAGGCCAACGGCGCGCGTCTCACGCTGGTATTCCTCGACCAGGGAACCCACCACGTCCACGTTGCGATCGATGGCCGCCTGCTCGCGCTGCGCCATCTCCAGGCGCCGTTCGTGCGCCACCTTCGCTTCCTCGCGCGCCGCCTGCAGCTGGCGCTGGGCGTCCGCGTCCAGGCGGTTGTGCTTGATCAGATCCGCCTGGACCTTGTCGATGCGCTCCAGGGCGGCGGCGTATTCGTTGGCCGCCTTCTGGACCGGCCCGGCATAGACCGCCTGCTGGTCGCGCACCAGGTCATTCAGGGCACGCGTGGCCTGGGCGGCCGCGGCGTCGTCGCGGGTTTTCTCGCGCGTCACCCTGGCCGCGTCGCGCACCGCGCCGGTCTCCTGCTTGCGGGCTTCGGCGGCCGCTTCGCGCGCCTTGGCCAGCTGTTTCGTCACTTCGATCTCGGCCTGCATCGCGCGGCCGATCTCGGCCAGCTGCTGCTGGTCGAATGGCTTGCCGGTGGCGGCCTGGTTGGTGATCTGATACCCGACGCGGCGGCGGATGGCGGCTTCCTCGCCGCCCTGCACTCCGGCCAGCTGGATGTAGGCGTTCTGGATGTTCTTCGTGGCCTGGTCGACCAGCTTGGCCGATTCGGCCGCAGACGCGCCGACTTCGCGGATGCTGCTGGCGGCCACGCGCGCGGCGACTTCGGCGCCATAGAACCGTTCGATGATCGACTGCCACTGCGGAATCGCGTCGACCAGCAGGATCCGGCCTTCGCTCAGCTGCTGGGAAACGCCCATCAGTTCGGCGCGCAGTTTGGGGGATGCAGCCGTAAGGTCGGCGCTGGCCAGCACCAGCCCGGTGACGTTCTTCGCGGCCAGGTCGCTGCCCAGCTGCAGTTCGGTCAGCTGGCGGTTGTAGCTCTCGATGGCGGACGCGTTGCGCGCCACTTCCGCGGCGATGGACGGATCCGCGAAGCCGAAGCGCGCAACGGAACGCATGCTGCGGTCTGACAGGTCCTGCTGCGCGTCGGCGAGCTCGGCCAGCTTGGCCTTGATGCCATCGATCGCTTCGCCCACCTTGGCTTCCGACAGCGACAGGGCCGCATCGATGGACGGCGCGCGGTTGAACTCCTCGAGCGAACGGCGCGCCTCGCTGAAGCCCTGGCGCAGCGAATCCGTGGCGGCCTTGGCGGCGTCATCGCTCTGCCACAGCCAGGCCACCAGCAGCGTCACGGCCGACACCAGCAGCAGGATGGGGTTGGCGGACAGGAAGGTGAGGGCGGCGGCCAGGCCACGCGATGCGATCGCGGCAGCGGTCTGCGCGACCGTCAGGCGGGTGGTGGCACCCTGCAGGCCAACGACGCTGATCATGGCCGTGTTCACCACGGTGCTTTGCGCGATCCACAGCGCCTGCAGGAACTTCAGCCCCGCCTGCAGCTTGCCGCCGGCGTAGAAGACGGCGGCGACGGCGGCGAACTTGACCACCAGGCCGATGACCGTGCCCAGGTTTTCGGCCAGCGTGCCCAGGGAAACCGCGATCAGGCGCGACGCGCCGGCTGCCTGATCGGCTTCACCCACGTACACCATCAGGTTGTTGCGCAGCACCTGCCAGGCGCGGCTGATCGTCAGCGGCACCTGCGACGCTTCGTCGGCGATGCGGCGGGCGTTGTCGCCGGTCCACGCGCGCAGCAGCACGTCGGTGGTCAGAGCGCCTTCCTCGGCCAGCTTCTTCAGTTCCCCGCGTGGTACGCCGATCGATTCGGCCAGCGCCTTCATCAGGCGGGGCGCGGCTTCGTTCACGGCGTTGAACTCTTCGCCCCGCAGCGCGCCGGCGCCCAGCGCCTGGGACAGTTGCAGGACCGCGCTGGCGCTCTCCGCGGTGGTTGCACGGGAGACCAGCAGGCCCTGGTTGATGGTGCGGGTCAGTTCCGCGACCTTGGCCTGGCTGACGCCGTAGCGCTCCAGGGCCGCATAGCCGCGGTTGTACAGCGTCACCGTGGCGTCCAGGTCCTGGTAGGTCTGGTTGGAGATCTGCAGCAGCTGCTGGCCCACACGGCGCTGTTCGTCCAGGCCCTGCGTGACCTGGCTGATCTTGCCGCGGATGTCGGTGTAGGTATCGGCCATGCGGCCGAGCTCGCGCACGGAAAGGGTGATGCCCAGGCCGGCGAGGGTGGCGCGCAGGCCGCCCATGGACCGTTCCATGCCTTCGGTCTCGCGCTTCGCCCGGCCAGCGGCGCGGGCGTATTCGTCCACGTCCCCGCCCGCCTTGCGCGTGCGCTGCCCTGTCTCCGTCGCCTGCTTGCCCGTGCGGTCCAGCGCGTCGCCGAACTTGCGGACGTTGCCGGCGCCCGTGGTCAGCGTACCGGTCAGGCCCGTGCCGTCCGCCTTCAGGACGATGGTCAGGGTTTCGGTCGCGTTGGCCACGGGCTACTCCATTCGGCGGTTAAAGACGGGTGCGGCGACTTCCTCCATGACGCGGACGCCCCAAAGCACGTCCGGACGCAGCTTCATGTCGATGCCCAGCAGGTCGCACACGCTGGCGATCTCCGCGGCATCGATGCCTTCGTAGATCCGCACCGCGCCGGCGGCGCCCGCGACCATCTGCGTGCGCCATCGGCAGTGGGTAAAGACGCTGTAGGCGGGGACGTTCTCCTTCCACAGCGTCACCACGCGTTCGCCGTCGTTGCTGTTGACCTGGTCGGCCAGGTCGCGCGCGTCATCGATCGCGTCCTGGCTTACCCCCATCTCCGCCAGTTCTTCGGCGAACTCGTCATCGCTGCCTTCGTCAGGCAGCGCGTCTAGCCACGCGAGCGCTGCCGACGCGAGGTTTTCTCGTCGTAGCGCTCGGGACGAAAAGCCTTTAAAAAAGCGACCGCCCCCGCCGCAACGCACTCGGGCGACTTCTTCACCCATGCCAGCTGTTCGGCCGCATCCAGTTCCTGGTTACCGCCCTTGCCGATGCCGCGGACGCTTTCCAGGTACTTGTCCAACAGTTCGCCGTTGCTGTAGTCGTTTTCCGGATCCAGCAGATCCGTCAGTTCGTCCTGCGTGGGACGCTTGAACCTGCCGAAGAAGGAACCCTGCACCTTCGTGCCGCGGGTCGTGCCGAAAGACACCAGCACTTCGATTTCCACGCTCTCTTCGTACTGCTCGATATTGATGCCGCCCATGTGCTTCGTCTCCTTGCCGTTGGCGCTGCGGCCTTGGCGTTGGCGTTAGAGCGGCCGACCGCGGGCAGCGGCCGGCCGCGTGGGATCAGCGCACGATCACGCTGTATTCGGGGCCGCTGCCGTCCTGCACGAACGGGCCCTGCAGCTGCAGGGCGGCGATGTTCTGCACTTCCTGGCGTTGGGGCGACAGCAGCTGCGTCTTCGGCGCGGTGATCTCCACGATGTTGCCGGGGACCGTGCCGTGGATGTAGCTGAAGGCCATCAGGGTTTCGGCGTTCACGTCGTTGTAGAAGTTGTGCGTGCCCACGTCGGGCTCTTCCACCGTGCCCTGCCAGGTCGCCATGCGATCGACCTGCTGCACCTGCTCTTCTTCCGAATGTTCGTAGAACTCGACGCGCTGGCCGAAGTCCACGGACAGTTCGTGCAGGCCGGCCAGGTAGCTGCCCACTTCGAACTCCACCGTTTCAGCACGGAAGGCCTGAGGCTTGACGAAGGCAGACAGCACAGTTCCCAGGGCGGTGGGCTGGTCGACCACCGGACCGAACAGGCCGGTGAATTCGAACTGCAGCCACGGGTATTCCCGCTTGCGGCTGCTCATCTTCACCGTGCCGCGCGCGCCGGTGACCTTGTGCAGCGTGCGACCGACCAGCACCCACATGGTCAGACTGTTGGTGTCCTGGTCCTTGGGTTCGTAGGTCACGCTGGTGTCGGCCAGGATGGTTTCGGTGTGGCCACAGCCCAGCATCAGCACGCCCCAGGCAGGGGCCACGCCCGGGTCGCCACTGCCGGCCAGCGCGACTTCGCCGGTGATCTTCACGTGCTTGCCGACCATCGTGGCGGCCTTGGCGCCGAACAGTTCGGTGTCTACGTCGAATTCCAGCTGGTCGCCTTCCAGCGGCGAGATGGAAAGGTTCCGGGTCTGGATTGCATTCAGCGCGCCGGTGGGCGCGGCGTCGACGCCATAGGTGGCTTCGATCTTCGCCAGCAGCGCCTTCTTCTTGAAAAAAAGCTTGGCCATGTCGGTCTCCTAGTGCCCCGGCCTGAGACCGTCGTGGGGCGTTTTCAATCGGGGTGTGTAGCCGCGCGCACGCGCGATTACTTCTGCTCTTTTCGCTTGAACCGCGTCGCGTCGAAACGGGTTTCGGTGTTCGCCTGCTTGATGCGGTCCTGGCGGATCGCCTGCACGGCAGGATCGACCTTCTTGGCTTGCGCAGCAGCGGGTGCTGCGGTGGTGGTTTCGCCGGCGGCGCCGACATCGGTGGGGGTGGGCTTCTGGTTCATTGCGGGCTCCGTCAGTTGACTTCGAACACTTCCCAGGTGCTGACCACCCAGGCATAGGGGGTTTCGATCTGCTGGCTGTTGACTACCGACTGCAGCACCAGCGCCTGCAGGGGTTCGGTGGCCATGGCTTCATCGGCCAGCTGTTCCAGTTCGTGTATCAGCACGAATTCGGCTTCCTCGACGTCCAGGCCGGTGGCGCCGGTTTCCAGCAGCACCTGGCCCACGATGCTGATGCGCACGCGGCCGTTCTCCGACGCCCGCAGCACGTCGGTATCCATGCCGTTGTCGCTGGTTTCGTAGGGGTAGCGGGTGATGCCGCCGAACAGCACCATCCAGACGCCGCGGCGCAGGTCAGGATCCTGGCGCAGGGCGAAGTCCTTCCATTCGCGCGTTACCAGGCGGTCAGGGTTGATCTCGCCCAAGCGTTCGGTGATGGCCTGCAGGATGGGCAGGTATCGGGTACTCATGCGGGTCCGCCTTGTGCCAGGCCTTCACCGACTGCAGCGCGGATCAGGGCATTGATGCGATCGCGCTTGGCCTCCAGCGCAGGTTCGGCGAACGGCTGCGCCGGCACGCCGCGCTGGGCGATCGTGCGGCGGAACAGATGCGCCAGCTGCAGGCGCGTCATGCCGGGGGTGCGGGGGGTGATGCCCTTCATGCGGATCCAGTCGACCATTTCCGCCAGCGGCGGCCGGCCACCGGGGCCGGTGCCCTTCTCCTGGTAGTACGCGTGCCGCTTCGGAAAGGTGATGTGCTGTTCCAGCGGCGCCGGGTGGCTCACGCCCACGGATGTCACGATCTCGCTGCGGAACTTCGGGGCGCGCTGTTTGGCTTCGTTCGACGTTTCCAGGGCGCCGCGCCACAGTGCGCTGCCCACGCGCTGCAGCACCGCGCGATCACGGCCCAGGATCGCGGCTGCGATCGCCTGGGCGTTGTGGCTGATGCGCAGTTCCATCACTCGGCCTTGTTGAATTCGTCCAGAAATGCCTGGTAGAGCGCGGCCGCGGTCATGTTCTTGGGCTGGCTTTCGCCGCCCTGGCCAGCGCGCAGGGTGATGGGCTTGCTGTGGTTCCGGATCGTCAGTTCACGCATGGCTTCCGCCTTCGCGCGCAACAGCACCAGGTCCAGTTCGATGTCCGTCACGCTGGTGGCCTCGCCGGGGTCATCCGGAAGGGTGTGCGCGGCGAAGTAGTAGAACGGGAAGACAGCACCGAAGGCCGCGATCTGCGCTGCGTTCGGCGGTGGGGATAGATGCAGTTCCTGGGCGGTACCGGCGGCCACGAGGCGCAGCGTGGGCAACGGACCGCGCGGCATGTTCCAGGGCGCCGTCTGCAGCTCCTGGACGCCCCAGGGCGAGCCCTTCACCTGGATCAGATCCGCCGGCGCCGGATAGGCCACCTGGCCGGCTTCCAGTTGTAGCTGGCCCGCATGCGTCCGGGGACGCTTGCGCACGCCCACCGCGCGACCAGCGATGCGCAGATGCCGCAGGAAGTCCGCATCGTTGGGCGCGACGAAAAGCCCCGCTGAATCCATCAGCGAGGCCTTGTGCTGGGCGATCAGTTCCGCGGTGGTGTACGGGACGCCCACGGCCGCGATTACTCCTTCGCGCCTTCGGCCAGGATGGCTTCGGCTTCCTGCGCAGCCTTTTCGAACGCCACGATGACCGCTTCACGGTTCTGGTTCTCGCGCTCGACCTCGGCGCCCAGGCGGTAGCTGGCCAGGATCCGTTCCAGGTCCTCGCGCGGGGTCTCGCTGTGGTCGACGTTCGACAGGTTCGCCAGCAGCGTGGCTTCGTCCATATCCGCCAGATGTTCCTTCGCGCGCGCACGGTCGCGCTCGGCTTCGGTGGCCTGGTCCAAGCGGTCCAGTCGCTCGAGCTCCAGGGCCTGGATCAGCGTGCTGCGCGCCTTGTCGCCGCGGCCGCGCTCGGCCTCCAGCAGCTGGTCGATCTCTTCGGCCGGCCGATCCTTCAGCGATTCGACTACCTTGGCCACGCTGGTCTTTTCCAGGTACGCCACCAGGTCGACGGGCACGATCGTTTCTTCTTCCGCCGGCGGCGCGGGGATCAGCGTCGGATCCACCGGGCGGGTCTCGCCGGGCTTGATGTACGTGCCGCCGATATACACGCCGGTCTTGCCGGTGTTCGTGTAGGGGATGCGTTGCATGGGGTTCACTCCAGAAAGGGGCGGGCCCATTGCGGGCCCGCCTTGCGCTGACTGCGGGGAGGGTTAGGCAGCGCGGCCGGTGGCGCTGTAAGCCACCACGCTGGTGAAGCGGGCGCGGTACTCCGTCGGCACGTGGATGCTGCTGAACTCTTCGCCGTAGGACAGCTTGCGGCCGGTCGGGCGACCGTTCGGGCCCACCGCTTCGAACGGCGCACCGAAGCCGAACGGCTTGGCGATGGTGTACGCCGTCGCGCCACGCTGGCCCATGATGATCCGCTCTTCGCCCAGGTCGATGCCCGGCGCGTTGGTGGACCAGCAGCCCACGCCCTTGATGTCGGCCAGGTCACCGCTGACCGTCACGGACGAATCGGCGCGCTTGCCGGCGGCGGTGTACTGCTCGGCGTTGGTCGCTTCGTCGTTGAGGGTGTAGGCCATCAGGGCGAAGTCGGGCTGCACGAAGCGATCCTGCGCCAGACGCGCCTTGCGATCGCCGAAGGCCTGGATCAGGCCGTTCAGGTGCTTGACCTTCTCCACGCCGTTCGGCACGTCCAGGTCGAACAGTACGATGTTCGTTTCCTGGTAGAAGTCGGCGGTGATGGTCAGGCCCGTCTGCGGCACGCCCGCCTGGTTGACGATCTGCACCAGGCCCAGGTTGTAGTTCACCACCCGGTAGTAGTTGCCGGCGGCCTGCGTGCCGCTGCCGTCGTAGCGCGGACGCGCGGTGCCGCCGACGCGGACCACCATCGGCTGCTGTTCGCTGCCGATCGCCGTGCCCTTCAGGTCGCGCGGCTGCCACGGACGGACGATCGGGAAGCGATCGGCCGGCACGCGGTAGGTGCCCGGGTTGCCCGCCGATTCGGTCAACGCCACAGCGTTGCGGACCACGGCGCCGTAGGCGGCGGACTCGCGCTGCATGTGGTTGGCGATGCGACGGCCGACGTTCTCGCGCATCACGCGCGAGTTGCTGACCAGGGCGCGCGCCCACGCGTCGTAGTTGATCAGGCTGTTGCGCAGGCTGAAATACGCCGCTTCGTTGGTCACGTCCAGGCTGATCTTCATCGGGACGATATAGGCGTAGTCGTTTTCGATCGACACGCCGCCCGGCGGGATCTCCTGGCCTTCGTACACCACGCCATCGTTGCGCAGGGCGCTGATGTCGCGCTTCTCGTAGGGGATGGAGTGGGTCGGGGCGGCGGTCAGGTCGACGTTGGTGGCGACCAGGTCCAGCACGCGGTTGTCGGACGTGGCTTCCAGCAGCACGGCGCGCTGGTAGCTGGCCGGCAGGCTCAGGTCGCCGGACTCGACCGGACCACCGGCCAGGCGCTTGCTTTCGTCGTGCAGGCGCTGGGCGTTGGCTTCATCGAAGGCGGCCAGCAGCTTCTTCTGGAAGGGCGTCTGCTTGTCTTCGTCCGGCAGGCGCAGCTGGTGGCCCAGCATGGTGCTGCGCAAGCCGTTGTGCACCGCCTGGGCCAGCGACTTGATGGTGTTGCTGTCGTCCACGCTGATGCGCGGCGAGCCTCCGGCGGAGTAGCCCATCTGCGCCAGCTTGCGGTTGGCCTCCATCTGCTCGCCGATGGCGATCTGCTTGGCGGCCAGTTCGCGCACCTGGTCTTCGGTCCACGCGCCAGTGATCACCGGCAGGACGCCCGACAGCTGCGTGCGGGTCTGCTCGCTCAGGGTGGTGGCGGCTGCCAGGGTGTCGGTGAACAGCTTCTGCCGGGCGCTGGTGTTGGTGGCGGCCTGCTGCGCGGCGGTGGCCTGGTCGGCCAGGGCCTTCTGCACGGCGGCGGCGATCGCTTCCGGCGTGGCCTGTTCGACCGGGTTGGTCACGGACAGCTGCACGACGGCATTGCTGCCGGCGGCGGCCAGGGCCTTGGCGATGCCTTCCCACTGCGTGAGGAACGCCGCATCGTCTGCGTCGTCGGCCAGGGCGCGCGCGCCCATGTTGAAGGATTCTTTGATGCCGGCCAGCTGGGCTTCCGACAGCACGATGCCGCGGGCCTTCAGGTGGGCGAGGAATTTTTCCCAACGGTTCATTGCGATTGTCTCCAGGGATTCGGTGAGTTGGCGCGCGAGCCCCGGATGAACAAACACAGGGCCGGAAGTGGATGCGGTGACGGACAGGGTCACGGGGTCCAGGCGCTTGATGACGGGACGGATCGTCAGACCCGCGCCCAGCAGTACGCACCCGTGCTCGTTGCCCTGTTCGTTATCGCGGAAAGCTTCGTGGAATTCGGCCGACAGGTAGCGGAACCCGCGCTTGCGCACGGCATCGGTGCCGAAGTCGGTCCATTCGACCTGTGCGCGCAAACGGCCGTTGTCGACCTTCAGCGCCAGGATCTTGGCCGCGGCGCCGTCGCCGGGCTTGTGGTCTACGTCCAGGAAGATGTCCTGGCCCAGCACGCGCGAGTCGAAGTTGCGCACCATCTGCGCCAGCATCGTGGGCGTGATTTCGAAACGGCCATACCGCGGGTCCGTGAAGCTACCGGTGCGCGTGATCGTCACCCAGGAGCGCTCGACGCCTTCCGCCAGTTCGACCGTGTTGGACATGCAGCGGCGCGTACCGGTCGGGTCGTCTTCGCCCAGGAAGAAGATGCGGCTGCCGACCATGCGCGCGAACTTGGCCGATGCGGGTGCGATGCCGGATGCGTTGATTCGCTGCATAAAAAAAGCCGGGCCCGTTTTTAACGGATGCCCGGCTTAGTGCCTTGTGGGATGCGACGAAACTAAAGCCTCATCCCCCGCGTGTTTACGGGAACGCGTCCCGCTATTTCTTCGCCTTGGCCAGCAGCTGCGCGATGGCGGGCTGGCGCTTCAGCAGTGTTTCGTCGCCCGTGCAGATGCCCAGGATGGCTTCATTCACGAAGCGATCGCCGTCGCCTTGGGAGATGGCCAGTTCGCCCGGCCAGTACACGAACGGGCGGAAGCCGGTGTAGCCACCGAAGGAATTGCGCGAGTTGACCTCGCCGCAGACCACCCGCACCCCGGACAGCCCGGGGTTGACGCTCAGGTTCCGGAACTCGGCACTCTTCGGATCCTTCAGGCTGGCGCGGATGTCCCGCTGTGCCTGGTCCTGGAACCGCTCTTCTTCCGATACCGCACAGCCGGCCAGGGCCAGCGCAACGCACAACAGCACGGACTTCGTGCCCATGACTTCCTCCATCACGTGGCGCCCCCCGCCACTTGGATCGGGACGATAACCCACGTCTTGCAGATCTTGCAGCAGGCCTCGGCCGGCCCCTTGTCGGGGAAGCGGGTCACCCTGGCCAGCAGCATGCGATCGCCGGCGGCCCAGATCAGCTTTTTGCAGGTCGGGCAGTGGATGTCGGCCGGGTGGACGGAACGCGCGGGGCGCAAGCTCAGCGTGGACATGCAATCACTCTCCAATGCGGGCGCGCACCTGCGCCCAGGTGGCAAACAGTTCGGATTCCTGCAGGCGGCCGTCGCGGAATAGCGCGCCCTTGTTCTTTCCCAGGATGGCGTCCTGTTGCTGCGCCGGCTGGCCACGTAGCCAGTCCGCCGACGTCTGCAGGCCTGCGCGGTCTTCCTCCGTGATTTCGTCGTTGAACACGACGGTCAGGAAGCTCAGCGTTTCAGGGTGGGCAGGGTAGGGATGCTTGCCCTGCGGGTACACGCCCGGGCCCAGGCCGTGCAGGTTGGCCCGCGCGTGCAGGTCGCAGACGTCGAAGCGCGGATGCAACGGCGACAGGTTGAACTTCACCGCGGCCACGTCCTCCTGTTCGAACACGCTGGACACGAAGGATTCGGTGAACGCCCGATTGATTTCCGTGCGCATCACGCGCAGCGCGTTGCGCAGCGGGTTGCCTTCCCCGGCCATCAGCGCTTCGCGGGTGTGCCGGCTGATCACTTGGCCGGCCGCGTTTCGGATCGTCACCTTGATGTCCGCCGGTACCGCCTTGCCTTCGGCGATCAGGCGCTGCGCCGCCTGGCGGGCGGTGTCGCCGCGGATGATGGCGTTCTGGATCGTGCGGGTGATGGTGTCCTTCGTAGCCTTGTTGACCCTCCAGATCCGATCGGACAGCTGCAGGCCGTCGTTGCCGGTGTAGTCGAACAGCCACCGCAGCGTCCGTTCGACGTGGTTGGGCGCCAGCGGATCCGCCCGCAGCGGGCGCGTCAGGTCCAGCACGCCGGCCAGGGCCTGGTCCAGTTCCCGACCCCAGCGGCGGGCATGCTCAGCCAGCAGCTGGTCCAGGACCGGTTCGAAGGCGGCCAGGGCTTCAGGGGGCACGCTGCCGTCCTCCAGGGCTCGATCGGCCAGCCAGTCGGCCAGCTGGTCCGCCAGGCGCCCGTAGACGCCCTGGACGGCCGCTGTGGCGCTCTCGCGGCGCCTGATGGCCTCGACCCGCGCCGCGGCCATGGCGCGCCGGATGCGCTCCCTGCGCTCGGCGGTGGTGGCCACGCTACCTGGCCTTGGGTGCGATGGCGACGTGATTGCAGACCGTGCCCCAGCGCGAATAGATCCAGACGTTCCAGGACAGCGGGTTGCGGTGCGGCAGGTCCGGGTTCGTCGGCACAGCCTTCACCACGACAGGCTTCCACCAGGGAAGGCGACGCGGGCCGTGCGCGGTGCCAAAGGCCGGCGATGTGAAATCGGCGATGGCCAGGCGCAGCCTGCCCAGCTTGAAGCATCGTGTCTTCATGTGGCCTCAGTGGTTGGTGATGGCGGTGGCGCTCTCGCCCTTGGGCGCGTTGTTCGGTGTGATCGACACGCGCGGGCCGGAGCCGCTGCGCGGCACGATGGGCTGGCCCGTGGCGGGGTCGATTTCGTCCATGTCCTCGGGATACGGATCCAGTTCCGCACGCTCGCGCTTCAGCGCCTCGCGCTCCGTCGCAGCATTCAGGCCAGCCGTTTCGAAGACGGTTTCCTGGCTGGCACCCAGGGCCTGGACCTTCAGCGCGTGGTCGGCGCGCTGGTTCGGCGTGTCGGTCAGCCGCTCTTCGAAGCCCACGTTGAAGTCGTAGCCGTCAGGGTTGATGCCCTTCAGCAGCAGCTGCAGGCGGAAGCCCTCCAGGTAAACGCTGGCGGCCACGGTCTGGATCGCGGCCAGTTCTTCGTACCAGTCTTTTTTCAGGTCTTCGAGGACATCGCGGCTCAGGTCGCCGATGTAGCCGAACAGGCCCTGGGGCATGGGTGTGCCGGCGGCGAACGTATCCAGCAGGTGCACAACGTCGGCGATCTGATCCAGCTGGGCATCGCCCTGCACCGGATTCACCGCGCCCTTCTTGTTGCTGTAGTAGTCGCGCACCGAACCGCTGGCCTGGTCGGCTTCCACGCCCGCGCGGTACGCGCTGACCTCTTCGGGCGTGGCGCCCTCCAGGATGTGCGACATGCGCATGGGCGCGCGCATGTGCCGGCGAATCACCAGGTCTTCTTCGGTCAGGTCCAGCTTGCGCCACACAGTGCGCGTGGCGTCCAGGTACGGGCGCCCCATCGAACCCCAATCGTCGAAGTTGCTGGGATCCAGCCTGCCCAGGGTCATCTGCCACAGCGCGAACTGCGCGAGGGATCGGCCCTGTTCGACATCGATCTGATCGTAGGCGTGCGCCGTGTCGTTGAAGATGCCGTTGTCGCCGACGTTCGGGATGATCGTTTCGGACGGCATGCGGATCGCCGCGGCGACTCGCTCAGTGGGATCCAGCACCCACTGCATGGCCAGATTGCCTTCCATCAGGATGGCGCGCAGGTCGCTCTGCAGCTTCTGCGGGTTGTTGATCTTCGTGCGGGTGACGAACTCGCGCCACTCGCGTTCCAGTCGGGGCTGGCCGGTGGCGATCAGCCGCACGCCGCCCTTCGCCGCCGTCCGGGCGCTGCGGCTGTGGATCTTCTTCACCCGCCCGTCCATTTCGTCCATCCGCCGGATGTCGCGCACGGTCTGCAGGTGCTTGGGATCCACCCACCACCGGGCCCGCAGGCGCTGGACGTCGTCCCAGCTGCGGCGCGAGCCGGTCTCGCTGCTGCCGCGGGTGGTCTCGCCGGGGGCGCGGGGGGTGCCGGTGCGATCGGTACGCGGCAGGAAGGACAGGCGATCGCGCAGGGATTGGAAGAAACGCATCACGGGCTCCTATAGCGCGCCCGCGGGCAGCAGCTGCGCGCGGTCTCGCTGACTGGTCAGGATTACGGTGGGCTGGTGCGCAGTGCTACGGGCGGCGAGCGACCACACCGCGGCGCACGCGGCATCGAAGTAGTCATCGCCCTTCTTCGGGTCGGCCATGACATAGCTGGGATAGGCCGCCTTGCTGGCCTTGCTCTTCACGTTGCCAAGCTGGCGAATGAAGGTGCGCAGTTCCGCCAGCTGCGGATCCCGCATGTCCTGGTCATCGAAGTACGGGACGATGGCGTGGCCGTTGTGGAACACGCCGCGCAGGGCCATGGCCATCTGATGCTTCACCATGCCTTCGAAGCGGATCGGGCTGAACGCCCATTCCGGCCAGGTGCTGGCCGTGCTTTCCCCGTCGCCGATCGCGCGGCGATCGATGTCGGTCAGGCGTTCGCGGAACAGGTCATCGTTCAGCGGCGCGATCATGCCCACGCCGTAGGCGTCGCCCAGGGCCGTGTCGGGGCGGAAGTACTTCCACAGTTCCAGCAGGTCGGCGCGCACCACGCTTTCGTCGGTACCGGCGGGCCAGGCACGCACGAAGGGGAAGAAGATCCAGTTCCCGATCATCTCGGCCACCACCAGGCAGTGGCGCGACGCTGATGGGTTCTCGCCGTGGCCACCGGCGTCGTATCCGAACCCGATCAGGCCGCGGCGCTTGTAGCGCGTGCCAGGCAGCGGGCCGGCCAGTTCGAAGCCGGCGCGCAGGCCGATCTGAATGGCCTCGCGCAGCTTGCGTTCGTGGATGTGATTCTTGCTGCTGACGTTGATGCACAGCAGCTGCCGGATGTACTCATCGGCATCCAATTCTTCCCGCATCTGCGCCATGAACGCGGCGTTCAAAATGCCCAGCTCAATGCCCAGGTTCACGTCGATGGTGGTCAGGGCCTGGTACTGGCCGCCGGCGATCATCTCGCTGAGCGTGTCTGCGCCCTTGAATACGCCAGTCACGCGGATCTCTGGCCGGTTCTCCGATGCTTCGGACGCGCCCAGGCGGCGCGTCGAACCCATCATCAGCAGGAAGCGGCTGTAGAGCCGGTCCCGCGGCATGTCGTCCACTTCCTCCAAGCTCGCCGCGGTCATGTCGCCGCCGTCGACGTTGGCCATGATGCCGTAGGCCTTCGCGCGGCTCCGGTTGGCGAACTGGTAGTAGGTGTCCGCCAGCAATGGGCGATTGCCGCGCTGGCCGATGAAGGCGGTCAGGATCGGGCTGCGGCGAATCGCTTCCAGGTGATAGTTCAGGTTAACGATCGCCTGGGCTTCGCGCGGGCCCACGATGCCCAATTCCTGGTCCGCTGTCGTCGCGTTACGCTTCAGCTGGTAAAGCTCTTTGATCGCGGTCTTGCCGGTACGGCGGCAGCTGAAGTCGATCGTGTTCGGGTACCGGTCCATCTCGATGCACTTCAGCACCTGCACCGGGTCCAGCGTCACGTTGTGGATGTGCTTATGCCACAGCGCATGGTCGTGCGCGTATCGCATGATCTCCACTTCCGCCACGCTGCGCAGGCCATCGCGCTGGGCCCGGGAAAGCCGCTCAGGCATCGTCGGCTTCTCCGCGCTGGTGTTCGATCAGCACCGGGTCGCGCTTCGTCGCCTCGCGGCTGCGCTCGATCATCGCGCCCAGCGCTTCCAGTGCCTTCGTCTGGCGTTCCTGGAACAGTAGCTGCGACCCCTCCGCGGCTTCGGCTTGCGCCAGGTGGCCACGCAGCACGTCGGCATCGTCCTGAGCCTTCGGTGTCATGCCCTGGCTGTTCAAGTCCAGGCCCAGCGACACCACCAGTTCCTTGATGATCTTGATCGCCGGGTGGATCTCGATCTTGAACAACTGCACCAGCTGGCCGGATTCCGGGTCGTTGTATTTCGCCAGGTGGAACACGCCTTCGCGGTCGTAATACCACTCGGGCGTCCGCAGCTCGGCGCCGCGGCCGATCACCGACAGGATCAGGTCATTGATGATCGCGGTCAGGTTGGCGTGCAGATCGGCGCGCAGTTCGCCCAGCAGCTTGGGGTCGCCGGTCTCAAAGGCGATGTGGTGACGCAGGAACAGTTCGGTCTTCTTTGTGCAGGCCTGGCCGGTGGTGCATCCATTCCATAGCAGTTCGCAGGATTCGCACTGGGGGTAACCGCCCGGGCGTGCAGGCCAATAGGTCGCGGTGCGTGCGTTCAGTCCATGCTTCAGCGCGTTGAAGCGTGTGCGTTGTGCCTCTTCGGGCGTCGGATGGCCATGCAGGTTCGCGGCACTGGCGGCCTTGCCGGCGGGCGTGGTCGGGCCGGTGGCGCTGGCCCACATTTTCAGCAGATGGCGCGCCTGCTTGGCCTGCGTGGCTTCTCCCCCGCACTCGCGGCATCGGGCGTAGTAGCGCCACGGATGCCAAGCATCCTCGGGCGCGTCTTCGATGCGGTCCGGCTTCTTGTCGAACCGGTGATCGCAGGCAAGGCAGTGAAAATTGACTTCGTCTAGCTGGTCGCGGACTTTTCCCATCCTGCGATTGGAAACCCCGCAGCGCGGCGGGGCTACGGGCTGCTACTCGATGCGCACGTGGCGCCGCGATCGCGGTCGCGGGTGGCGCGTCTCCGGTCCCGTACCGCTGACGGGATTCACGAAGGGCGGCCGCGATTGCCCGATGCGTTCGCGGATCTCCGCTTCCCACAGGCATGCCCACCTGGCCATGTAGCGCCGGCAGGCAGCCTCATCCGCCAGGAATTCGTAGCGCGGCGGCCGCCGCGGCGAAATGCACAGGCGCCAGGGAGCGCCGGGGTCACTGTTGGCGGGGCAGGCATTCGCCAGCAGTTCACTGCCCAGGTAAAGCCCGGGCCCGTCCAGGTAGTCGCGGAATTCGAAGCCGGCGGGCAGGGCGTCCACCCGGCGATGCTACAGCAGGGGGCTGAACCGGTCGGGCGGCCGCCGCGGTCTGCGCTTCCAGTGGCACGTCCAGTCCACCGGCCCGGGTCGGGTATCGCTGATGAAGGTGACCAGCACCGTGTAGCGGGCGTTGCAGCCCTCCGGCAGCGGCTTGCGGTTCCGGACCAGACGCACGTCGTCCACTCGGTAGTAGCCCCGCACGGTCTCGCCCACCACGCGACGCACCAGCTGGCCCGCAGCGGGCGCGTCGTCTCCAACCCAATTCACGGTCCAGCGCGGGCCGGCGTGTCGCTTCACGGCGCGCCTGCGCGCTCTGCGGCGCGCTGCTGCAGGTAGCCGCGCGCCCAGGCTTCGGCGTCGACCGGAAGGCCCAGCTGGCCCGTCACCCGGCGACGCAGCGCCATGGCGCTGGTTTGTTTCCAGGTGATGGCCACGGCACCCGCCTGCAGGGCCAGGGCGCGCTTGCTCTGCGCTATGTCGTAGTGGCTGCTGCTGGCCTTCGGCGGCGCCTGGTGCCAGCGCCTGGCCACCCCGATGCGGGCGGCCATGGCATGCAGTTCGTCGTCGGTGTCGGCCACCATGTGGCACATGACCATCCGGCCGAACTTCGCCCGCATGTCGTCCACGTAGACAGTCACGGCTGCGAACTCAGCGCAGGCTGCCGCGGGGCGAAGCGCCCATCGGCTCGCGGATATGCGGCCGCGGCTTCGGGCCCTCCAGCTGCTGGCGCCGCTCGCCATCCTGGTGATCCAGCGTGTCGCCCTTGCTGGCCAGCGGGACGAAGCCGGTGGGGTTCATCACGCGGGTACCGACCGCGCGCAGCATGTCCACTTCCACCTTGGCGCTGTTGATGATGGTCTGGCCTAGCTCGCTGATCGCCTTGGCTTTCTCCACCGTCATGCTGGCGTCGCCGCTGCGCAGGGCGCGGATGGTTTCGGCCAGGTCCTGGCGCAGGGAATTGACGTCGTAGCTCATTGGGATTGTTCCTTCAGGGTTCGGTTGATGGCACGGGTCAAAACCGCACGCGTCTGGATGGCGCGCGCGATGTCTTTCGGGTAGTTGTGCAGCGTGTTGCGGCGCATGTTCTCGGCCAGCGTCACCACTTCCAGCCGGTCAGCGGTGATCTGCGCCACGTCCAGCGTCTTCATGCCGGGTTTGAAGATGCAGATATGCCCTTCAGGGATAGGGCCGTGGGCGGCTTCCCAAACCAGCACGTGCACCGGCCGCCAACGCATCACGGGGAACACGCTGGGGTCATCGGTGATCTTGCGCACCACCACCTTGCGCTTCGGGTCGTACTTCTCCGTGCCGATCGGCACGTAGTTGCGCGCCAGATGCGCGGGGCGGCCCTTCTTGAACTGCGTTTCGGCCATGCGGCCCACTGCCCAGCCAGGCCGACGCTTTCCCTTGTTTGCAGGGACGTTGCCCGGCTTGATCCGGTTGGCGACGGTGTTGGGGTGTTCCGTGCCGTTCCACAGGTGCGCCAGCGGATGCTTCGTGTAGTCCGGCGATTTCTGCAGGCGCAGCGCGTGTGCCCGGTTGTAGACCTGGAACTTCGTCCGGCCGAGTACATAGGCGACCAGGAAGGCAGGGAAGTGGGGGAAGTTGATGCGCAGCGTTTCGTCTTCGTCGGCGGTCCAGCGCCTGCGCGGCGCCAGGATCCCTTTCGATGCGGTCATGTCGATGGCCTCCGGCGTTTCCTGGACGTCTTCTTGCGTTCGCGCCGGTCGTGCTGGATGGCGCGGGTCAGTTCGGGGCTGTAGCTGGTCAGGTGCCAGCGGCCGCAGTGGTCGCACTGGTAGATGCTGTTGGGCGTCGCGGCGGCGCCGCGTGCCGTCTTCTGCATCTTCCCGACAGCCTTCGCGGCGGCCTGGTGGCGCTTGAAAATGCGCTTCCCGGTTACCGCGCAGATCGGGTGCTGGCCGCCGCCGTCAGCCATCGTTTGCCGCCGGCAGGACCACGCCCTGGTTGCCCAGCGACTGGTCGGTTTCCTCGCTGATCGACACGTAAACGCCAAGCTCCTGAAGGCGGACCATGTCCAGTGCGTACAGGTGGCCCGTGCGGCGCCCGTGAATGATCTTGTCCAGGCCCGACTTCACCACCAGGTCCGCTTTCTCCAGCTGGCTGGCGAAGACGCGGGCCGTCTTCACCGTCAGGCTGTTCCAGATATCGCGCAGGCGCATCGATGTCTGGATGTGGGACATGACGTCCTTCGGGCGCACCAGCAGCGCGGCCTTGCCGTCGACCGCGTCCACCTTCCACGGGAACTTGAATTCGCGGTTCTCTATTTCGCTGGCCAGCACTTCCAGGATCTGCACGAAGGGGTCGCGCTCGGCTTCGGTTTCCTTGATGTGCGCGTTCATTTCGGCGCGCAGGTCCTGCGGGAAGTTGCCGGTGCCGCGTGAGATACCGGCGAACTCGCACAGCAGGGCCCAGGCTGTCAGCACCGCGGCGTAGTTCGTCAGCATGCGCTTGGCGCCGGTGTCGCTGGGCGCTGCCCGGAACGCCTGCATCAGCCAGGTGCGCGAGGCCTCCTGCACTTCCTCCACGCGCTCGCGGCGCAGGGTGGCAAGGAAGTCCAGCCACTGGCGCATGGGGAAGCGCGGCAGCGAATCGGACGGCAGCTTGCCCATGTGGGCGGCGTGCAGGCTGCAGCGCACCACCTTGCCGGTCAGGGCACGCACCGGGACGTCTTCGCCGGCCAGCAGCACCGGGGCGCACAGCAGGTATTCGGTCATGTCCGAACCGCGGCGCGTCACCGAATGCTGATAGCTCTCCTGCAGGATGGCCACCGCCTTGTCGATGATGTCCTGCTTACGTGCGGACAGTTCTTCCCAGCCCACCACGTGGCTGGTGCCGCTGATGCTGGTGATCAGGCGGAATTCGGTCTGCAACGACTGGCCCGAAAACATGGTGAAGGACAGGGTGCGTTCCAGGCGTTTGATCTGCGTCGACTTGCCGCTGCCCTTGTCGGCCTGCATCACCATGTGCGGCCAGAAGCCGGTGAAGGCCTTCAGGTGGCCACCCAGCGCCCACACCAGCGCCTGCGTCATGGCGTTTTTGCCGTAGGTCTCCTGGTAGGCGGTGATGATCTTGGCGGCATCCTCGCGGCGGCCGCTGTTGAAGGTCAGCAGGTGATAGGGGCACTGCTTGTCCGGTTCGGTGAAGTAGCAATCCGGGCCTTCGTTCACGATCGGCTTGCCGTCGCGCCAGGCCAGACCCACGAAGTTGACCGCATCGCGGGCGCCGCAGTCGGCGGTGCGCTCCAGGATGTTCAGCAGGCGGCTGAACTTCTGCTGGTGGTAGATCGGGCCCAGCTTCTTCCACTGGTCGACGTTGTGCAGGCGTTCGTCCTCCAGCACGCGGCGCTGCAGTCGCTGGCCGTGGCGCGCGGTCTGCACGCTGACAGCGAACACGGTCGCCGGCATGGCGTCGACCTCGCCGGTCATCGTGCTGGTGGCGCTGGCGATGGTGACGCGGGACAGCGAGGCGACGCGGAAGCCTGCCACGTCGCTGAACTTCATCTTGTCCTGGCCGCCGTCCGGATCCTCTTCCACCTTGTCCACGTAGGTGGTGAAGTCCGGTTTGCAGCGGTAGCGCCAATAGATGGAAAAGTCGTGCGGCGGCAGGAAAACACGGGACTTGCCGCCGGGGCCATCCTTGCCAGGCAGGCCGGCGATGGCCCAGGGCTCGATGACCTGCAGACGTTCCTTCAGCGTCTCGATGCCGAACTTGCTGGCGATGTCGGCCACGTCGTTGCATTCGTCGCCGTACCACGTGGATGTGTCGACCATCTGCACCGCGACGTTCAGCGCCACCAGCGCTTCGTATGCGGCCCACGCGGCCATGTCGCCGGGGCGCTCGCCCTTGTCGTTGGGCTTGTCGGCATCGAAGGCGAGGATCACCCGCTTGCCGATCAGCAGGCGCCAGTCGATGTTCGGGACGTTGCCGGTACCTCGCACGGCCAGCGCTGCGGTGAATGGCATCTTGCAGGCCTCCACGCACAGCGCATTGATCGCGCTTTCCACCACGTACACCGTGCGCGCCGACGACAGGTTGCCGCGGCTCATCACCCACGGATAGCCGGCCTTCTCGCCATGGGTCTGCGTCTTCACGTCACCGTTCAGGCCTGGATCGATGAACCGCTTATCCACGGCCATCGGCAGGTTCGTGGCCAGGTCCCGGCAGATGAAGGCGACGGCCGGGCCGCCATGGCCGACCGTGTTGGGTTCCTGCCTGGTGCTTGTCCAGGTGCTGAAGCCCAACGCCTTCAGCCTGATGGCCTGGCGCACCGTCTCTTGGGGCACACCGCGGCCGGTCAGGTACTCCACGGCCGGATCCGGTGCCTTCAGCACTTCGTCCGACATCCATTCCATCTGACTGCGCTCGCGCGGCGCCTGCTGCTCGCGTTCGGGTTCGAACGGCAGGCCGTAGTCGTCGCCCAGCAGCTTCACAGCCTCCACCGGCGTCGAAGCGGCGCCGATGTACTGCAGGAAGGCGATGGCATCGCCCGACGCGCCGTTGTCGCTGGCGGATGCGCTGAAATCCTTGAACAGCCACTTGCCCTGTTTCTGATAGATGGACAGGGACGGGTTCTTGTCTGCGTGGTGCGGTGCGCACCAGTTGCCCTTCGAACCGCCTGGGCGTTTCAGTCCGTGGCGCGTGGCCACGTCTTCCAGGTTGATGACCTGATTCAAGCGGTCGATGTGCCGCTTCAGTTGATCTTTGAATTCCATGCTGTTCCCCGAAGTGAAGCCGTCCACCGGCGGCTGTGCCGGTGGAGAAAACCGCCCCCTGGCGGCGTCGGGTTACGCGCTACAACAGCTTTTCGGGCAGCGTGCGGGGCGTGAACCTCTTGCGGCGGCGGCGCGTCAGTCGCATACCCAGCGCCCTGCGTTGATGCCGTGTTCGCGCAGGAAGGCCACAGCGCGGCCCAGCGAATCGGCGGGGAGGTAGACGTGGTTGCCGTCCAGCAGCAGGCTGCGATCGCTGAACTTGATCTTGTCGGGCGGGCAAGCGAACGCCGTCAGGTCGACAGGCTTCGTGCTTTCGTTGGGCGCGTGGGCGGTACCGACCACCACGACGGTGCCGGCGAAGAAGATGCGCGCCACGATGTCCGGCGCATTGGTGCGCACGGTGATGATGCTGTCGGTGGTCATCCGGAAACCTTCTTGAAAGTGATCGCCCATACCCACGGGTTTGCATCCCAGGAAGCGGGGCCATTGATCGATTGCCACAGCTGGCGGAACGTGCGGCGCGCGCCTGTTTCGTCGTGGCGCCAGTCGGCGGCGGTGCCGTCGACGGTGGGGCGCACGCCCTCGGCCATGCAGTCGGCGTCGCTGATGTCTAGCAGCCGCTGCACGCGCACCTCTGTAATTTCCAGCGTGAAGCGCGAAAGCGCTTTCGGCATGTGTAGCGGCGATTCGTACTTATCGATGTAGGTCTCGTCCCGATCGGCGCGATACTGAACATCGTGCTTTTCGTAGCTGCTCAGCGGGTGGCGCCGGCCGCCGCGAATGCGGAAGGTCTCTTTCACCCAAAGCTGGCCGCCGGGCCCGCCATAGGGACACCAGGGCCACCAGCCAGTGTCGCCGGCGTACAGCGTTGGGTTGTGCTGGCGGCCCGTGTCCGCGCCGCTGGTGACTGCATTGCCATAGTTGACCAGGTGGCCGACAGGGCCCGCGCGCCGGCGGTGACGCTCCAACTGCATAAGGCGCTGCTGTCCGTCTTCCTCCACGAACTTGATGCGGCGGCGCGTCTGGGTTTTCAGTCCGCTCTGGATCCTGCGCACCATTTCGGTATTGAACAGGATCGGAAGTTCCGTCTGGCAAGTGCTGCAGAGATCTTCTGCAACCCACCAGCAGCCACCCCAGCAGGCGCGACTATCTGTGCAGCCGCAGACGCGACAGCGGCGGGCGCTCACGCGTGTACCTGGGCGGCCGGCGCCGGCGTTGGGTCCACCAGTTCGACCGTAGCGGCCAGCAGCAGCATGGCGGTGTAGCCTTCGCCCGCTTCGTCGGCGTGCTTGGCGATTTCGGTGCCGGTCGCCAGCAGGGACAGGCCGGTTTTCTCGGACACACGGCGGATGACGCCGCCCATGTCGGCCATCTTCGCGGCGTAGTTCTCGCGCAGGTGCGCGCGCACCGTGTTGCGCGTCTGCGCCAGGCGTTCGGTGATTTCCAGGGCTTGTTCCATGGTCAGGCGTCCCCGTCGTGGTGGCGGATGTTTTGCACCGTGGTCGCGTGCGGTTCGCCGGGTTTGAACATCCGGCAGGCGGGCGAGCTCGCCAGCACGTCGGTCGCGCGACTGTCGGACCAGGCGCGGGTCATCAGGGCGCACTTGTAGAACCGGCGATCGCGGCCCTTGCTGCGCACCGTGCGCACGCGGCAGTGGTCGCAGGTGCTGCAGGTTTCGCCGGCCGGGCCGCTGCCTGGCGGGGCGGCGTGGCCAGCGGGTGCCGGGAACGCGCTGTGCGCGCTCTGGCGGCGCGCCGGCTCTGCGGCGCCGAACAGGGTGGACTGCATGGGGCGGCTACTCTCCGTGCGCATTTCCGGCCTCCTGGGGCTCGGGACGGGGGATGTGGATCAGGGCGTAGGACTCGCCCAGGCGGATGGCGTGGACCTGGTCCTGGTCGCCGCCCAGGTAGACCCGGACGCCCGTGGCCCCCCGCGCGTGGTAACCCTCGGCGTTGAGGACTGCCGCGGTGACAGGAGGGGCCGCGCCCATGGCGATGTGGTCGGCGCAGCTGCGCAGATAGCTGGCCAGGCGGGCGTAACCTTGCGCGTCGAAGAAGCTGGCCAAGGCGATCAGCCCGCGCGGATCCGCCGGCAGGTGCGGCGCCAGGTGGGCCGGCATGGGCACGTCGACGGTGACGATGGGCCCGGCCATCAGCGGAACCCCGCCCGGGCCTGTTCGAAGGCCTGATTGACCTGGTGGAAGCGCTCGGCGTCGCCGGTCAACCGGTCAGGGTGGAAGGTGCTGCGAAGGCGACGGTGCGCGTCCTGGATCGTGGCCAGGTCGGCGTCCGCGGGGACGCCCAGCACGTCGGTCCAGTGAGCCGTAGCGTGCGCGCTAGGCGCGGGCAGGGCCACGAAGCCGGCGAAGGCCTGGCGAATGTCGCCGACGCCCCAGCGCTCTATGGCGCGCAGCGCGCCGATGTGCGCCGCGATCGCGGCCAGGTTGTCCGGCATGCGGTCCCAGCGGTCGCACGGCATGCAGTGCGGCACACCGTCCAGTTCGAAGTAGACGGCCACGCCGGGATCCGTGGGCAAGCCGCGGCCGCTGTAGGGCAGGCCGTCGCGGCGAAGCTGCATGTCGCTGCTGATCACCACCAGCTTCGGGTCGATGCGCCAGGGCTTGCCGGCGCGGGTGAACGCGCTGATCTCGGCCATCAGGCGCGCGGTGGCGTTGCTGATGGTCACCTGGCGCAGCGATGACCAGTTCGTGCCCGGCTCGCGCTTGCCAAACTTCGCGCGCTTGCGTTCCGCCGGCGGCGTGCGCATGACATGCGCCGGCCACGTCAGGGGGTAGGCATCGGAAGGAATGGTGGCCATGTCAGCCGTCCCCCCGCACGATGCGTTCGGCCTGCACCAGGTGCTTGGCATCCGAACCGATGCGCACCAGGGCTTCCAGGATCGTGTAGCCCATGTTCTGCAGCCAGTCGGCGCGATTCAGGACCACGGCGGCGATCAGGCTTTCGCCGGTGCTGAGCGGGCCGGTGCCATCGTTCTGGCGTGCGAACCTTGCACAGGTCACGACATCGTCCAGGGTCATGCGCGCACCGCCTTGCCCAGGACGTTAAGGGCATGCTGATAGTTGTCGTAGCCGGATACCTTCGCCGCTTCATGCAGTGCGGCGGTGTGGGTGATTTCCCGGGCCTTTTTGATCTTCTTGGCCAGCTTCTTGATGCCCTCCAGCGTCTTCGGTGGCGTGCTGGGGAAGGAAGGCGGGGGTGATGCGTGCGTGCTCATAGTTACCTCGTGGATGCGTTCTTGCGGGCGGCCAGGACCAGTTCCGGCGGGAAGCACGGCACAGCGCCGGCAGCCAGCAGGGCCTTCACCTGGGGGTCTTCGAAAAAGGCAACGCGGTCGGGGTGGTGCGCTTTGATTTCGCGCCACACCGCGTTTTTGTCGGCCTGGCTGAGCGCGGATGCCGGCACCTGGCGGTCGACGGTTTCCAGGAAACGGCGATCGCCGTCGTCCAGTTCGCGCGCCGGCTGCGGGCGCGCCATCGGGGCGGTCAGGCAGCGATTGCTAGAAGGGACGGCCACGGCGTTCGGCCCTCCGCAGCACGTACAGCACCACCAGCGGCCAGAAGATCACCGCGGCGTATTCCTGCCACTGCGCCCAGCGCTTCATCACAGCGTGGTAGCGGCCGTTGGCGTCCATCACCATCAGGACGAAGGACCCGATGCTGGCGTAGAGCATCACCACGATGATGGCGATGGCGACAAGGGCGACGGTGTTCAGCTGTTGCATCATCGGCAGGCTTCCTCGGCGGCGCGTTCGATGTCTTCGCGCGTGGGCAGGGTGTAGACGGTGGTACTGGCGCGGCTCGCATGGCCCAGCAGGACCTGGACGACGGCTAGCGGGTCGCGGGCTTCGGTGGTGGCGATGACCCGCTGGGCGTAGGTGTGGCGCAGCCAGTGCGGGCTGACTTCCACCTGCAGGCCGGCGGACTGGCGCCACGCCTGCAGGCGGTGCTGGAAGGACCGTTCAGACATGGCCCTGCCCAGCCGGCTGCAGATCAGGGGTGCGTCATCGTCATCCGGGCAGCGCATCGCACGACGTACAGCCAGCAGATCGCGCAGGGCCTGTTCGGCGCCGGAATTCAGCGGCGTGTCGTAGCCGCGGCCACCCTTGGCGTGATCGTCGCCGGCATGGATGCGGCGCGTGCGCAGCGCGGTGCGGGCGTCGCCGACTGTCAGACCGCGCAGGCTGCCCAGGCGCAGGCCGCAGTGGCGGATCAGGCGGATCCAAGCGTGGTCACGCTTGGCATACATGCCGGCATGCCGGCCGATGTGCGCCAGCAGGCGCTTTTCCTCGGAACGCGTCAGGTAGCGTTCGAAGACCGCACGCGGCGCGGCGGCGGTCAGGAAGGTGTTCACGATAGTTACCCCCGGATGGACGATGCGGCCGACGGCGCCGCAGTGATGAATTGGCTGGCGCGTTCGAACAGCCCACAACGCAACCCGAAGGCGATCAGCGCGATCAAGACGCACAGCGCCATCACGCGGTTCTCCTGCTGCAGTTGTTCCCGGCTGATGGGTAGCGGCTTGTATTCCTCCACCGCGCGTTCGCCGGCGGTGCGGTGGATCTCTTCCGGGTCCAGGACGCGGGATCCATCCCCGAAGTACTGGCCCACGTGCAGGTCGCCGTTGTCGTCACGGAAGCCGTGCACCGGCGTATCCGGATGGGAAGACAGATAAACGGTCAGCGTGCTGATGGGCTGGATGCGGTCGCTCACGGCGCACCCGCCTTTGCCTGGGCGGCTTTGTTGGCCAGGCGTTGCAGCAGTTCTTCGCGGAACAGCAGCGCCAACTTCGTGCCGGCGCCCTTCACGCGGAAGTCGACGTTCAGGGGAGCCGTTTCAGTGGCGTGGGTGAAGCCTTTTTTCAGCAGATTGGCCGGGGCGGCATGGCGGACTGTGCGGCTCATTGGGCGAGCGCCTCCAGCCGCGACATCAATTCCAATCCGGCACGCACTTCTTTGTCGAAGCACGCGCGCACCTGGGCGATCTCTTCAGGGGTCACCCGGCCATCGCGCAACGCCTCGCGGATCGCTGCCGCTTTCTCGCCCGTCATTTCGTGCGCCGCGGCGTAGGCGTCCAGAATTTCGACGTCACCGGCGTCCGCATGAAGGGGAAGGCGGTAGCTGCAGTGACCGGTCAACTGATTGACCGCGTGCAGGATCCGGAAATCGTCGGTGGTCAGCATGATGGCCACGGCTTCGGCCAAGCCCAACTTGTGGTCGGGCATGGTCGGATTGGCCTTGTTGCTGAGCGTGCCGGCTGGCATGCCAATGCGTGGCGCCAGGGCGACGGCACCGCGCTTTCGTGCGCGGGCGTCGCTGAACTCGTGCACGGTCGCGTAGACAGCAACGTCCAGCGGACCGAACAACTCATCTTCGGTTGTCATGTGAACCCTCAGCCACTTTTCACTGTTGAAAAGCGAGGGGCTCGGGGAGCATGACCCGCGGCATGGTTACAATCACCGCGAGGGACAATGGTCGACAAGCCGAGCCCTCACCGGTCCGGGCGGGACGGCAATCCCGCCCGGACCAACTCCCACCATTCGCGCGGCAACGCTCGCGGCGGGCACTTGAAACGTGCAGTCCGAAGTTTTCCGAACAGGGGCAGGGGGTGCCCGATCGGATAGGCCGCTGCACCGGCCTACTGGCTGACGCCTGGGGGGCAGGCGTCAGCCGTCACGCGTCCCTGGGGAGGGGCGACGCGCGAATGTCTATGCGGCTTGGCCTTGTGCGGCTTCGTAGCCGCGTTCCATCAGCATCACCGCTTGCTTCGAAAAGCTGCGGCCTTCCTGTTGGGCCATTCGTTCGACTTTCCGAAGAAAGCGGGTAGGGACCAGGATCGACGCCTTGGCCGTCGATTCTTTGACGCTCTTGGGTTTGCGCTGTGGCACACTGCGACCGTTTGTCATGTCTGAAAAGTTCCGAATTGTTCGGATATTTGCGTAACAGGGACGGAAGCTACTCGCATATCCGAACTGTGTCAACCATTTTTATTCGGATATTTGCGTATGAACCCACCATCCGCAGCGGACGCCTTTCCCACACGGCTGAAACTGTTGCTAGGCCCGCGCCGGATGACCCCCTGGGCGACGGCCTTAAAGATCCCGTCCGGGACCATGACCCGCATGTTTCGGGAGGGGATCCCTCCGACCTACGAAACGCTCTCAAAGATGATGCGCACCGAAAACGTCAGCTTGTCCTGGCTGCTGGGCGCGAACTGTCCCGCGTACCTCTACACGGCCACCACCAGCGACGCGGCGACGGCCGAAGAAGTCGAGATCCGCGTTACCGATGAACCTGGCTGGCGCATCCATGTGCTTTCGGATGGTGATGCGTGCGCGGTGGTACTGACGCAGCCCGCGTGCTTTATCGACAAGGCGGCGCGCATCGATTACTTCGCCGTAGAAGTGATCTGTGGTCCGGTGGGCGAGCGAACGGCGGCGGTTCTGGCCATCGGCTCCCCGGAAAACGTTGGCCAGCTGGTGAAGCTGACGCGGGACCAGATGCAAACGATCTACCGGGAGGGGGTGGGATCCTTTCAGCTGATTGGTGGCCATGGTGTTCCTGGGCTGCTCGATCTGAAGGGGTTGGCGGATGACCTGAGCGCTGAGCGGCTCGCGGCCTTTCGAATAGAAGCCGGCGCATGCGCCGAATTTGACCCCGCGCCGGAAGACGGCGTGCCGGCCGCACTCAGTCGCCTGGTGCACGCCTGGGCTCGCTTCACCGACTCGGAGCGTCAGGCGGTCGGGGTGCTTGTGGAACCTCTCATTGAGCGGGCTCGGGCGCGTGTCGACCCGCTTGCCGTCTCTACTGGATACGCTGCACACGGGCCCTAGCAGCACGCCGTAGTTCCGTTGACCATGCGGCTTGGGGTAGACTTGCCGCGAGCCGTTTGGTTAATAGGGCGCCGGGTACGGCACCCCACTGATCGAGGATCTCCGCACTGCGGGGGTTCACAGAAAAAGAAGATGCGGTTACACTACGCAGCCAGTTTTTCGGGGCCGTTAGCTCAGTTGGTAGAGCAGTTGACTCTTAATCAATAGGTCCAAGGTTCGAATCCTTGACGGCCCACCAAATAGAACAAGGGGTTACGCCAAAAGCGTGACCCCTTTTTCTTTGCCTCCGTAAAGATCTTCCGTAAAAGTCGAGTTGCCCTACTATGTTTCACGGGGCGTAAGGAGACTGGGGCATGGGACTGATTACCGACATTATTTCGGCCGGACTCGATAGCAGCACGACTGAGCTGCTCAACAAGGCACTAATTGCGGCGACGCGGTTGGGCGATGCCTCAATGGTGGAGTTCGCGTCCAAGGAGCTCAACGGCTATCAGGGATCAGATCTCCCAGACCACCGAAAGCTGCGGGGGCAACTTAAGGCGAGAACGCCATACTCAGGTTGGGAGGTGGCCCCGATCTCCACGGATGACCTGGGGTTCCTTCTGGTGACCAAGTTCAGCGAAGGCGTTGCCGAGATGGAGGACCTTATCTCGACCTCCGGAGCGGGGATGGTTCAGGTGATCCCTGGCCCTGGCCAGCAGCAATTGCTCAGGAAGATGTTCAGCGCCGAGAGCGACGTGACTTTCGCGCAGTTCGTCACCAAATCCGCGGTAGTCCAAAGCCTTCAGCGCAGCAGGTCCATCGTTCTTGATTGGGCCCTGAAGCTGGAGGCCAGCGGCGTAGCGGGTGACGGTTTGACGTTCTCTAGCAAGGAACGACGGGCTGCGCCCCACATCACAAACACGCTCATCAACCATGGCGTGATGTTGCAGCCGCATATCCAGCAGGGTGGCGATGGTGATCAAGCGATGGATCTGGGGCCAGACTTCCAGACGCTGTCGGCACTCATGGTGGAAGTCCTTGGACGCGTGAACGAGCTTGGACCAGCGGCCGCCGAGGCTCAGGCGGACGCCCAGACGGTGTTGGCGCAGATCAACTCCGGCAAGCCGAAAGAGGGCGTTGTGCGAGCCTGCCTGGAGTCTCTGAGGTCGATAATGGAGAACGCTACGGGCACGCTTCTAGCTGACGAGGTCAAGAACAAGTTGGCTCCCTATTTGGTGAGTCTAGGGCCAATGATCGCGGCCCTTGCAGGTTAGTCAGGGGGCGTCCGCTGGCTTAACCAGCGGCACGCTCAGGTCGTAGACGTTCATCATCGGCTCGGTCAGGCCGGCGGCATCTTGCTTGTCGCGCTTGGTGCCCTTGGTGTCGGTGACGCCCTTGCGCTTGAGGTCGTGCAGGCTGAAGCGTTGCTCTTCGGTGATAACGCCGGCCTCAATCGCCTTCAGGATCAGGCGCTGCCAGGCGCTGTCCAAGCCGTCCTTCGTCAGCGGCTCGCCATCCTCGGACAGGAACACGAAGCGATTCTCCGGGCGCAGCTGCTCCGGTTGGCCGCGGCGGGCGATCACGCCACGCCGGTGTGCCAGCGCCGCGTCCCACGCCGCGCGCAGCCGAGGGGACCACTCCACGATGTTGTTGCGGCTGCCCTTGCGGCGATCGGTGCGCAGGCCCTCTGCCTCGCCCTGGGCTTCCACGAGCGTGTTGGTCTCGATGCCGCGCAGGCGGCACAGGTAGCTGAGCTCGGCCACCATCCAGAGGTACGGCGGCTGGGAGCCCTTCGTGTGGGGCTTCAGGGCGCCGCGATCGCGTGAGAAGGCCAGCACGGCGTCGTAGACGGTCTGTGGCGGGAGGCGGCGGCGCCTACGCTCCTGGGCCTGCTCGATGCCCTTGGCGGGGTTCTCCTTCAGTCCCAGGTGCGGGCCGGCCCATTTGTAGACCCGGCGCAGATACCGCAGCACGTGGTTGGCCTTGGACGGGTGACCTTGGCGGACGATCTTCTCGACCAGGCGCTGCACGTTGGTCTGGGTGAGCCGGCCAGCCATGAGGGTGCCGAACTTGCCGCCACCTGTGATGGGGAACTCCTCGATGATCTTCCGGCACACGGTGTAGTCGCGCTGGGTGGCCTTGGCCAGCGTCTTGAACTTGGTGCTGTCATGAAAGGCGGCCAGCATCCAGGCGATCGTGCCGTGGGTGGGTCCGCCTTTGCCTTCCTCGACCAGGCGGTGCAGGTCCGACAGCTTGGCCGTGGGACCGGCGATAGTTTCGCGGGCGGGCCGGCCTTCCTTCTGGATGAACACGTACCAGCGGCCGCGGCCAGACGCATCCCAGTACACGCCGGCTGGCAGCGCTTTCTGGTCGATGTGCGCCGGGATGGTGGGGTTGAATTTGCGCTCGCGGCCGCGTGGACTCACGGTTCGTCCGCACCTTTGTCGGGATCATCCGGGTGGCGCTCGCTGCGCAATGCATGCTTGGAGAATGACTCCATGGCACGCGCCAAGCCCTGCATCGTTTCGACATAGGTGAGGCCGTTGCGTTCGGCCACCTCAAGCACGGCGCGTTCAATGTCGATTTGCGCCAAGCGGACCAACTGTGTCCTGGGATGCCAGTTGCTCATGATCAGATGATGTCCGGTGGGTAAGGGCTGTGGGGGTCTTCGTTTGCAGGCGATAGGCCAAGGGCACGGTTCAGCGCATCTAGGGTAGTCCAGACGCCGCCACGACAGGGCTTGACTGGCACGCCCGCCTTCTCTGCCCACTGCTCCACGTCAGCGCGCCGGGTGTAGCCGCTGATCTGCTGCAGGTCGGAGAACTCGAGAACGGGGCCGATCACGTCAGAGAGCGTCTCGCAGGCGGCTGACCAGCCATTCCGCGGCGCGCAGCTTCGCCGAATCGGGCAGGACCGCGAAGTCGGGGTCATCCGCGATCTGCTCGAGGCAGGCCAGGAACTGCAGCTCAAGACTCAGGGTTGCCGTAGCCGCGTCATCTGCAACCCCTGCAGGCGCGGCCGCCGCGTGACGTGGGCCGCGATCGGGTATCGCGGCCGAACGCTCTGCCCGCTTTCCCCCCCTTCGCGCCCCGAGGTGGTAGGTGATCTGGAGGGTGGATCCTTCGGAGCGAAGCCTGCCCTGGTTGCGCAGCATGCCGACGGCCTTTGCGCGCTCGGGCTGATCGAGGTCGGCCAGGGCGGCGCGCAAGTCGGCGCCGGGCATGCTGCCGCCTGCATCGCGAAGGATGGCGACGATCCGTTCGGCATTGGTCTGGGTGGTGGCCACGTCGATGGTCTCCTGCGTGAGAGGCGCCGGCGGCGGCGCCTCTGGGTGGAAGGCGGGCACGAGGCCCGTGAGGGTGGGGCGGAAGGCGTCCACGGCGCGCTACGGCTTCTTCTTTGCCGGCTTGGCCTTCGGTGCCGCTGCCTTCTTGGCCGCTTTCTTGGCGGGCGACTTCTTGGCAGGGGTCTTCTTCGCCGGTGTCTTTTTGGCGGCCGCCTTCTTCGCGGCCTTCTTGGGCTTGGCGGCGGGCTCGTCCTGCGCGTTGGTCTGCTCGAGCTTATTGCCGTACGACGGGCCGCGCAGCAGCTTCGGCAGCCAGCCGGTGCCGGCCAGCAGCTTCGCGCCCAGCGCAGCGCGTTCGTCCTTCTTCAGGCCGAGCAGCGTGGCCGCTGCTTCCTCCCCCTTGGCCTCGGTGACCGCCTGGGTAAGCAGGTCGGCATGGATCCGGCCGGCGAAGTTGTCCACCTCAGGTGACCAGTGGTCGGCCATGTTGAAGTCGGTCACCTGGTGGATCGCGTCGACGCCGTCGTGGCCGCGATCGCTGCCGGTCCCGCCGTCGAAGTGGGCGACCACCAGCGCGGCCTGCAGGTCGAGACGCCATGCATCGGTCTGCCGCAGCAGGAACGCGAGCGTGTCCTTGCGGGGAACCTGCTTGATGATCTGCAGGCGCTCCGCGATGGCGGCGCTGACGGCCTTGTGGATGTCGGCCTCGGTACGCGGGCCGCTGTTGCCGAACGACAGGTGCAGCCCGTTGTTGCCGTAGCTGTTGGGCCAGTGCGACATCAGCAGACGCTCCAGCAGCACGCAGTGCGCCAGGGTCGAATCCTTGGCCAGCTGCATCGCCGCGGCCGCACTCCGGTGTGCCGAGAGCGTTACGCGCATTGCCTCGGACAGTTCGGGCTTCTTCGCCGGCTTGGGAGCCCTCGGCTCTTCGCTCGGGGTGGCGCCTGCACTCGCTGTCCTCGGCGACGGGCGGAGTTTCGCCCACTGGTATTCCAGGTTGCCGCCATCGCTCAGGTAGACGAGCACGCCGGACTCAGCCTTCACGTCGGCCGGATACGAGGCGATGCAGCGGGCGTCGATGACATCGCGCTCCTCGTACAGACGATCCTGCTCGTCCTGCAGGTCGCGCTGGGCGTCCAGGTCCAGCTCGTCCACATCGATGTCGTCGATCGCATCCAGCCTGGCGGAGATCTCGGCGTGGCGCGCCTCGTCCTGCGGCGACGCGAACTGGTCGTCACCCTTGGCCGAATAGTGGCGCGCGTGGTCGCCGAACGCATGGCGCTCCTGGTGGCTCATGCTCACGCGGGCCTCGACCCATGCCCATCCGTCTGCACGCAGCTGCTCTGCAATCGCCTCGAGACGATCCAGGGCAAGGGAGTCCAGCAAGGGCAGGTCGAGCAGGTACACGTGCTCGGAGAACAGATCCGTTCGAACGCGGCCTCCTGCCTGCTCGTAGGCGTCCAGGCTGACGAACTGCGGCAGCGGGCTGTCGCTGCGCACCGACTCGCGCGTGATGAAGTCACGCAGGTGGGTGGGCGAGCGCTCGTACTCGCCGCGCGCCGTCTCCCACGCTTGGCGCTGCAGCTCGTGGTTGTCGGTGGTGGCCAGGGCTGTCAGCTGGTCGATGTTCATGCCGCCGGCGCGGTAGATCTCGAACAGGTCGGGGCGCACGTTGGCCAGGCGCAGGCGCTGCTCGATGTGGCGCGCTGTCTTGCCGAAGCGCACGGCGATCTCGCCGATCGCCTTGCCCTCGGTGACCAGCTGCTGGAAGGCGACGAACTCGTCGGCCGGGTGCATGGCTTGGCGCATCAGGTTGGCTGTCAGGCCCGCCTCGGTACCGCGCTCGGCTTCGACTACGTGGCACGGCACATTGCTGAGTGCATCAGTCAGGCGACCCTCGTTCTGCAGCAGCTGGAGCGCCTGCAGGCGGCGGCCGCCGTCCTCGACTTCGAACAGGCCGTCGTTGGCTGCGGTCACGACCAGGTTGTTGAGCACGCCCTCGGCCGCGATGCTGGCGGCCAGCTCGTCAACGGCGGTTGCGCCGGTCTTGCGCACGTTGCGGGGGGACAGGCGCAGCTGCGCCAGCGGAATGGTCTGGATGTTGGTCATGCGGTGCGGATCCTCAGAGTGATGCGCCTGGCAGACAGGCGGTGATGGAAGCGGCGCGGTGCCGCGGCGGTACGAAGCCAGGCGAAGCGTCGGCGGATGGCCGCGCGCAGGCGGTGGGTGTTGGCGTGCTGCAGGTGCCCGGCGTAGCTGGACACCACGCAGCGGATGCGGGCGAGATCGTTGGGAGTGGCGCGGATGCGGCCGCCGGCGACGTGGACGCCTTCCCACTCGGCCAGCGCCTTGCGCAGGTGCGCGATGACGCGCGGTCGCGCCAGCGTGTGCGTGGGGTAGATCACGTAGCCCAGGAAGTCCAGACCATCGGTCAGGCGGCGCAGGCGGATCTCCGGCTTGAGTGAGAGCCGCAGCTCGGTGGCGAGGAACTCCACGATCTGCGCCTGCCAGCGCTCCAACTGCTCACGGTCGTGGTGGAAGAGCACGAAGTCGTCGACGTAACGCAGGTAGCGCTTGGCCTTGAGCACGTGCTTGGCGAACTGGTCCAGTGCGTCCAGGTACACGTTGGCGAAGAACTGGGACGACAGATTGCCGATGGGCAGGCCGCAGCCCGGCCGCGCATTGGCGAGCCGCTTGTGGGGCGGCACCTGCGCCAGCTCGTCGGCTGTCGCACGCACCTGCACGCCCGCCTTGCCCGGGTCGTGGCGCAGCAACGCATGGGTCACGCGCAGCGCTTGATCGGGCAGGCCGGCGCGCTGCAGGCGCGGCTTGAGCATGCGCCACAAGGTCGGGCGGTGGATGCTGTTGAAGAAGTTGTGGATGTCCAGCTGCAGGTAGTAGCCGCCGCCCTGGCCGCTGTGCACCTGCCGGGCGAAGGCCTGCGCCCGCCGCACCGCCGCGTGCGTGCCCTTGCCGCGCCGGTTGGCGAAGCTGTCATGGATGAAACGCGGTTCGTAGATCGCCTCCAACTCCGGCACCAGCCAGTGGTGCACGACGCGATCAGCGAAGTCCGGCGCGTGGATCTCGCGCGCCTTCGGGCGTGTGGCGATGAAGCAGGTGGATGGGCGTGGCGACCATGTGCCCGTGAGGATCTCGCGTTCGATCTGGAGCAGCCCGCCCATCCACCGGTCATCGAAGCGCAGCTGGTTTTGGCTGGGCACCTTCTGCCGGCGTGCGCGCTTCCATGCGTAGTACAGCCCCTGCAGCAGCGAGGGCTTCCGTTCCCCTTGAAACTCACCGACGCGGCGCACGGCCAACGCGAACCCGTTGTTGTTGCGGTGGTTGTTGTTGACGTTGCCGTTGTTGAAGTTGACGTTCCACGCGGACGCCGAGGACCAGGCGGCCGCCTCCCCATACACTTGCGACCAGGCCACGCAGCTCGGATGTGGGTAGCGTGGCTTCGTCATCGATTGGCCCCCGCAGAGGCGGTATGGGTACTCAGTTTCTGGCCACGCTGCGGGGCGGCACGACAGCCGCCCGCATTCTGGGCTTGAGGGGAAGGCTGGCGGTTCCACCCGCCGACCTGCGCGCCGAGCTCTTCAGCCTGGCGTGCGAGGTGCTCGAAGTGACGGAAGCTGCGGAAGGCCTTGATCAGCTTGGCCGTCTGCATGTGCTGCTTGAGCTCGTCGACGGCCCACACCAGCTGACCGACCCACCGGCGGCGGTGCGCCTGGTCGCGCCATGCGCGCGAGGCCAGCTGCACCACGGTGCTGGCGGCGCGGCGCAGGTCACTGCCGATCTGGTACTTGTGGTAGCGATCGAAGCCGCGCACGAACTGCTCGATGTCCACGAGCAGGCGCTGTGCGGCCTTGATGATCGGCGGCGGCTGGTAGCGGGACGTCATCGGTCAGATCAGGTCAAAGGGGCCAATTACTGACCGACGCGGCGCACGGCCAACGCGAACCCGCCGTTGCTGCGGAGGTAGGCGTTGACGCCGCCGAGGCTGAAGCTGACGCTCCACGCGGACGCCGAGGACCAGGCGGCGGGCGTCTTGCTCCAGTACCAGTCGTTCTGGATGTCGCGGAAGAACACGGTGTCGATGGCCGGGTTGTAGCGCTCGCGGTCGACCAGCAGCTGCAGCTCGTCGATGGTCGGGAGATCCCAATCGGTGGCGCCGAGCAGGTCCAGCGCCACGGCCTGCGCTTGCAGAGACTCCTGGTCGGCCTCTTCCTCGTTGATCTGTGTGGCGGTGAAGATCAGGCCGTGCTCGGGCAACTTCACGGCGACCCAGTCGGTCGCGTCGGCGGGCAGTTCCTGGCCATCGGCGGCCAGCTTGATGAGGGTGGGCTTTTTCATGGTGTGTGCTCCTGGATGGAAGGGCAAAGGGGCCAACTACTGACCGACGCGGCGCACGGCCAACGCGAACCCGAGGTCGTAGCGGTGGAGGTTGTTGATGCGGCCGAGGCTGAAGTCGACGCCCCACGCGGACGCCGAGGACCAGGCGCAAGGCGTGCTGGTCCAGTGCCAGCGCGGCTTCACGCGCGGGAAGAGGTTGGTGTCGATGGCGGGCTCGTGGCGCGCGTCGTCGACCAGGCTGGCCAGCTGTGCGCGCGTGGGCAGGAACCAGTCCTCGTAGCCCAGCAGCGTGTATTCCCTTGCCAGCTCGACGCACTTGTCATGCGACATGCCACTGTCTTCGTCGTTCGGATCGCCCAACGACTCGACGGACCACATCAGGCCCGCATGGTGATCGATCACCGCGACATGGGTGTCACGCGGATCCTCGGCGGATACTTCTGTGCCGTCGGCGAGGACCTTGCTGAAGCGCGCGGCGGTGGCCTGCGCCTTGGCTTGGGTCACCGCCTCGTTTACGAGTTCAGCGACGGCGTTGCGGTCGACGTTCACCTCCAGCGGAGCCACGACCGGGCGGGCGGAGTTGGCTTCGGGCTGCGGGTACAGGTTGAGCGTCACGTGCTCGGTGTGGATGGTGATGTTGTCCATGGCGTGATCCTCAGTGGCGCCGGTCGGTCGGCGTGATGGCGTGCTGGGGCATGGCGCGGTCAGGGATCGGCTTGCCCTGGTCGGCGAGCTGCGTCTCCAGCGCCTCGATGTACTGCTGGTCGGCACGCCACTGCTTTTCAAGGCGCTCGAAGTGGTTGGCGTCGATGGGCAGGCCTTTGCCTTCGGCGGCGTTCGCAAGCGCACCGAGGGCGTCGGGTCCGGTCAGTTCTTTGGGCATTCGGGTTCTCCAGGCGGTGGTTGGTCCTTCGCCAGGTGCAGCTGGATGCGTTCCAGCAGCAGGCGAGGGCAGTGGTGGTCGGGTAGGTCGTGGAAGACGCGCTCGGCGTCTCGCAGCAGCTGGTTGGCACGCCTCAGTTGCTTGCCCAGGCGCGGGGCGGACGGCGCGGTCATTCCTCTTCGTCTGACAGCCGCCGTCGCTTGCGTTCGCGGTTCTGCCGCTTGATCAGCAGCAACTTGGCGCGCTCGATGGCCTTCATCGATTTGCCCTCGCGGATGGGCGTGTTGCCGAGCACCTCGATGGTGTTGCCCTTCTTCTTGAGAAAGCGCTGTAGATCGCCGGCGATCGCGTCGCTCTCGGCCTGTTTCTGGCGGCTGCGGGGCGGCAGGATCACGGCCGCCTCCCGCATAAGTGTCGACCCGTGGCATCTAGCCGTGGTGTGATGCCGCCCATTGCGGTCGAGAGGTATTGGCAACCCGTTGCCTGATCGACGTGCAGCCCAAGTCCGGATCGCTCGCGTGCGTCATGGTTGTCGGTTTCGTCGAAGCCGATTCGCAACCACGAAAACAGCGCGCTGAGCAGGAAGTAGACAGCTACGCACCAGAAGAGGTCGCGCTTGAGCTCCTGATACGCGCTCACGGTGACACCTCGCTTGCGCTTCGCTGGGGGCACTCCGGGTACGCGCACGGCGCCCCGTCGCTCTGCGTGCAGCCCGGGTGAGAACAGGCGCCGCGGTCGAGGAGGTCGATGACACTGAGTCCACCGCAGATGTCGAGCAGCATCATCGCCATGTTGGCCACGTCAGCGGCGTACTCGCGAATGCCGGGACCGTTGTCGTCACGGACAGCCTTCTGGAGCTTGGCCAAGTGGTAGTAGATTTCGAGAAGCGCGAACTCGGGAGACATCGTCAGCCACCCTTGGCGGTCGCCTTTCCCCGCGTTCGCATGCAGCTCGCTCTCCATGGCTCGGAGGAAGGGTCGAAGCACATCGGCGTACTTTCCTGTCAGCGGTCCCGGGGTCGCGGTGGCAACCAGTGCGCGCAGCTCGACGCCACGCAGGCGCATGAAGTCCAAGAGCTCAACGCCGAACTGCGTGGCGGCCTGCTCGTCGTACTGCTCCTTCTGAAACAACAAGCGGCCCTGGGCTGCGAGCAGGTGATCCAACTGCTGAAGGATTTCGCTGGCACCGGCGATCACTTCGCACCCGCCTGTTCCAGCTCCTGCGCACTCCGCACGCCGGCCTCGGTCAGCGTGATGCGAGTGGGAAATTCGGGTTCGTCGAACGTGACCAGGCCGGCATCGAGCAGGCGGTTGACCGTGCGGCGGGTGAAGGCTTGGAACAGCTTGGGGCCGCTGTGGCGCACGGTGGACGTGCCCAGGGCGACGTAGCCGCCGCAGGCGCGCTGCAGCGTGTGGCTGGGGGTGGCGATGGCTGCGAGCAGGGCGTCGCGCATCTTGGGCTGCAACTCGGGCATGTCAGCTCCAGCGGCCGCCGGCGGCGGCCAGGGTGAGGACGATCAGGGTGGCCAGCAGCAGCCACCCGATGACGCCGGCCGCGCGCAGGCGCATGCGGGTGGGCGGGGTGAAGTCGGGCGTGGTGTGCTGGATGCTCTCCAGCGCGCCCAGGAACGGCGTGCGCTTCATGCGACACCTGCCTGCAGGGCGGCGTGCACATCCTGAATCTCGGCGTCGCAGGCTTCGCGCACGCTCAGCCAGAGGCGCTTGCGGTCTTCGTCGCGCACCAGACGCAGCCGCTTGAGGTTGTCGAGCGATGCCTGGTGGGCGATGGCGACGGCATCGGCTCGCTGCTGCAGGGTGATGCTGTGGTCGGCGGCGCGGGCCTCGGCGTCGGCCAGCTCGCGCTCGTGGCGGCGGGTGACCAGCACGACGAGCAAGATGTGCAGCGCGACGACGGTCGCGGCAAGGATGACGGTGGTCATGCGTGGCTCCTGGGTGCGAGGGCCCACCAACTGCTGGGCTCGATGTCGCGGTTGCCTTTGACGATGCGCACGCCGATGCAGGCCGAGCACGGGTGGTGGTCGCAGGCGCTGTGGTCCTGCAGGTGCAAGTAGGGCGGCAGCGTGGCGTTGGCCACGTCGCGGCGGCGGTCGAAGGCGGGGGCTTCGTTCATGCACGCGGCCTCCGGGTGAGGCGCGCCTCGGCGATCAGCAGGCCGATCACCAAGAGCATGCAGAGCAGCGTGGCCGGACTCATGCGCGCCTCGTCTTGCCGGCGCGGATCGCGACATCGCAGGCTTCGTCGTAGGCTTGTGCGAACGTGACCTCGCCGCGAGCGACGCGGCAGGGTTGCGCCGCGTCATCTACGCAACCGCCCGTGTTGGCGGCGTGGGACGTCACGTAGAGCGGGCACGCAGGCACGCCCGGGCATTCCGTCGACACGATCACTTCGCACCCCCGAAGCGGGCGAGGGCGGCGGCGTACCGCGCGTCGGCCTCGCGACTGCGCTGGTAGAGCGGGCCAGGCTCTTGGCGTTGGCGTTCGTCCGAGCTAGCCCATGCCGTCTGCGCACTGTCGCGCTCGCGGCATGCCTCGATCAGCTCGGCGACAGCAGCGCCAACCTGCGCCAGCGCCCACGCCTGCGAGCCCTCGGGCGCGTCCGCATCGGCGCCGGCGCGCTCCAGAGTCCCGGCGATGTCTACGGTGGCGTTCATGCCGCACCTCCTTGGGCGCGCTCGGCCTGCCTGCGCAGCAGCCGGATGTGGCTGGCCACGTAGTTGCCGGTGCGGCCGTGCTGGTTCTCGGAGATCACCAAGCGCGTGGCATCGCGGCGCAGGTTGGGCAGGCCGGCGCGGTCCAGCTCGCGGTGGGCACGGCGCACGGCCTCCAGGTCGATCGCGAAGGTGGCCATCAGCGTGCCTCCCTGGCCAGCTCGCGGGCGCGCACTTCCTCGCGCTCGCTGCGTACGTGCAGGCGCGGCACATGACGGCGGTTGTGGCCCGCGCGCAGCTGTTCGGCGTGCGCGTGGTCGTGGTTGCTGCAGGTGCGCAGGCAGCGCGCAGCGGCGTGCGGAAGCGGGACCAGCGTGTCGGTCTGCTGGTCGTCGGACATGGTGCAGGCGTCGAACATGGCAGCGTCTCCGGTCAGGTAGGCAAAGGGGCCGATTACTGACCGACGCGGCGCACGGCCAACGCGAACCCGCCGTTGGTGCGGCGGCCGTCGGAGACGTAGCCGTCGTAGAAGAGGACGAGCCACGCGGACGCCGAGGACCAGGCGCACAGGTCACTGCTCCAGAACCAGCCGCCCTTGATTTCGGGGAAGGCGTTGGTGTCGATGGCCGGGTCGAAGCGGGTGATGTCGACCAGGGTGAGCAGCTCGGCGCGGGTGGGCAGGCGGAAGCCGCCGCCGTCGTGCTCGACTGCGGCGCAGGCGTCGATCGCCTGCTGGTGTTCGTAGCGACCGGCCAGCGGCGTGCGCAGCCACTCCAGGCCGGTGGTCGTGTCGACGACGGTCAGGCTGGTGGCGGCATCGCCGGTGGGGTAGGTGAAGCGGGCTTCGGCATTGGACATGGCGCTCTCCGGATGAAGGGAGGGCGCCGGCGGGTCAGTGCTGGGGCCGAGGGGTGCGGCCTGTCAGCGGCCGGAAGGGGGTCCGGCAGGGTGGCGACCCGCCGGTCGCCCGCCAGCTGGTGGGCTGGCGAGCAGAAGTTAGGCGCACCTAACTCGATTGTCAATAGGTGTGCCTAATGTATTTTTAGGCCGAACTTACAAATCCCGACCGCCGAACTGTTTTTCGAAGTCGTCCATTGCTCGTTTTTCGGCGAGGGCGCCCTTGGTGGTCGTAATGACGATCAGCCCCTCGTCAGTCGTCGATAGGGCGCTGTGATAGGTAACGGAAACACCACCCTTCAGCGACCAGGTTGCCTCAGTAGTCTCAAACGTAGCGCCCATCCGGTTCTGGGCTTTCGGATGTTCGATGGAGGTTGGCGTACCGAATTTCTCCGTAAGCTCGGCAAGGTCGTGAGTCTGACCAGCCAACCCCAATGTATGAACCGTCATGTAGTCTGCCTTTCCATCGACGATCCTTACACCGAGGCTACCTCTCTTCGACATAGAGGGTCGTTCCTGCAGCGGGAACAATATTGAGACGCTCTCACCTTCCTCGATGGGCTTCCCGATGTTCCTAAGGCTTTGTATGAAACAGGGGCCGCTTTCGTCGGACCACATGGCATTCTTGTACTCGCGTTTGGTCGCGCGCCGATCTGCGCTCATGTAGTCACGACCTTCTCGCCAAGTGCATTCGGGGACCGTGAGCGGAACCCCAAAGGGGATCCCAAATACTGCGAAGCTGCCGTCTTGTGCCGTGGCGGCGCCGGCAAGCAGTAAGAGTAGGGGGGCGCTGGCAAACCTAAGCATCGAATCTCTCCCTTGAGTTAGTGTTCTACCCGCCCTGTCGGTAAATGAACTCGCCCCGGATCCTTAGGAGGTCTGCGTGTTCAGGGCTTATGCGCTCGTCCGGGAAACGACGCTTGTCAGGATTATTGCTCTCGAGTATCCAGCTGCCATCGATATCGCGCCTAAGTCGTTTGATCTTCATGCCATCTGGATGATCGATCAAAAAGATTGCCCCAGATTTTGGCGTGGTCTTCCTGCTGTTGAACAGCACTATGTCGCCGTCAACTATGAAGTCAGCCATGCTGTCGCCATCAGCGAACACGCCGATGACGTCGTCGGACTGCACGCCATACCGTTTGAACCACGCAGCCTCTTTAATGAGGGGTGCGCGGGGTTCGAGTTCCCATGCGACTGCCCCGCCTCCGCAAGAGCCGTACGCGTCGATCATGTGAATCGGGCCGTAGGCGTCGCGCGCGTACTCCCAGTCAGAATTGTCGGGCTCGAAGACCTTATAGATCTCGCGCGACGCATTGCCGCCAGGCCGCATCGGCCCGCGCCCAGTGTTGAGCCACTCCGGTCGAACGCCTAACGCCTGCGAGATAGGCAGCAGCGCCTTTCCAAGGGACTTGGTGGATCCGTTGAACCATCCATGGACGCTCGGCGGCTTTACCCCTGCAAGCCTTGCCAACTCGGCTGGCTTCGGCGGGTCGAGGAGTTCACTGAGTGCAATATGCAGTCGCCGCGCCAGGGGTGTCGGCGCGGATGACGCTGCGGTGTCAGGTGCTGATTCCATTAGGGAAGCCTAATGCCAGCCGAATTAGGGGTGCCTATTGCATTTCTGTAAGGCATGCCTAATACTCTGTGGCCATGACAGACTCCGACATCATCGATCGCTTGGGTGGTACGGCCGAAGTTGCCCGTCTCTGCCAAGTCAAGCCGCCCTCTGTGAGTGAGTGGCGTCAGAACGGGATACCACCGGCGCGGCGGCAATTCCTCCAACTCCTGCGGCCCGAAGCGTTCCAAGTGGATTGTCTTCAGCCGGTCGGCGAAAGGCAGCACTGACATGCCCGGGGCGCGACGCACGCTGACCGATGCCGAGATCCTGTCCATGCAGCTGAGCACCAGCGCAGCTAAGCGCCTGCGCGGCGAGTGGCCACCCGAACACGACAGGCGCATGGACTCAGTCGCGCCCACGGCGATGTTCCTGTGGCTCGTCCTGGGACTGTGTGTGGTCGGCTTGGCCGGCACGTTCCTGTGGGAAGCGCTGGGCTGGGCCGAAGAACACTGCGGCGATCGCACCCACACCGGTGCGGGCATGGAATGCGCGCAGGGTGGTGCACACGAACCGCGTGGGGAAGGGAAGGATGTTGGGCATGGCGCGCAGTCTGCTGCGCCGCCTGGGGGTAGCGCATGAAGCCCGTGCGTCAGTTCCTGCCCCCGCGCCAGTCCGTTGTCTACGGACACACGCGTCGCATGCTCGACCAGACCGCGACCAACTATCAGTCCTTCGCCATGGCGTTGGCCGACAGCTATCTGAGCAGTGTGGCGCCGGACGTGCGCGGCGTGCCATTCCGCCTTGGCGATGACCCCTCCGCCGACATGAAGCACAACGCACAGATTCTGCGCCGCTATCTCGATGGCACGGTCAAGGCGCTGCCCGCAGACCTGGAAGACGCGTGGGTGATGGCATTGCCGGAGCCCTATCGCGGTGAGTGCGAACGTGACCTGTCGCGGCGACGTGGCCTGTTGGTCGTGCATCAACTGCAGACCGACGAGGCGGGGGAGGCGGTGGGTCTTGCGCGGCTGCTGCTGGAGTTCGGGCAGTTCGTCGAGGCCCTTGGCCCCGCGCTCGCAGATGGCCGCATCAGTGAAGCCGACGCGCAGTTCGCGCGCCGCATCCTCAACGAATCCGACGACCTGATCAGCGCCGTGCTGAGCGTGCGGCGACAGGTACAGAACATCCTTCCGGGGGCATAGACGCATGCACAGGGGGAGTCACTACCGCCCGCTCGTACCGGGCTTGCCGAATGCACGCCGCTGTGCGCCTGGACTTCTGGCAGCGATGGCTGCGCTGTATGGCGACACGTTGCCCGTCCTGTCGCACGAAGAGGCGCTTGCCGAGCGCGAGCGGATTCGATGCGAGGATGAAGCGCGGCGCTCAGCACAAGGCGTCTTGCCGTTGCGGGGTAGCGCGTGAGCGTGAGCCGTTGCATGCACCACGCCATGGCAATCGCCCAGCAGCCGCGAGCCGACTGGGGTGAGGCGAGCGAGAAGCTCCCCGAGATCTGCCCGAACACCGACTGCACGGGTGGAAAGGGGTGCAGGGAGCGCGTACGCGACTACCTGCGAACCCAGTACCGCATGCAGTCCAGGCGCGACGCCAACCGTCGCGGGACGGTGCGCACGTGAGCCGGCAAGATCTGGACGTCGAAGCACTCAAGGCCGGCGTCGACCTGGTCGCCGTAGTCGGGCGCTACGTGCAGCTGCGAAAGCAGGGACGTGAGTACGCCGGCCTATGTCCGTTCCACGCCGAGAACAGCCCGTCTTTCACCGTCAACCCCGGCAAGGGCTTCGTGCATTGCTTCGGCTGCGGGGCACATCACGACGTGATCGGCTTCCTGATGCACATCACGGGATGCGACTTCAAGGAGGCGTGCGTACAGCTCGGCGCGCGGGAGTTCTCGTCGGCGCGCGATGGTGTGCGGATTGAGGTCGAAGAGCCCCTCGACGTGACCTGGGTGCCGCTGATGCCAGTGCCTGAGGATGCCCCGGAGATCATGTCGACCGGTGGCTGGACGGTGCCGATCTGGAATCCGAAGCGAGGACGCGTGACGCGCCTCAAGCCCACCCGGTTGGATGCGTACCGCGATGCCAGCGGCGAGCTGCTGGGCTACGTGCTGCGCGCCGACATTGTCGATTGCGCCACCGGAAAGACGAAGAAGTGGACGCCGCAGGTGACGTGGTGCGTGGGGCCAGACGGGAAGCGTCAGTGGTGCCTGCAGCACTTCCCGCGCCCTCGGCCGCTGCTTGGCCTCGACGCCCTGGCGGCGCGACCGCAAGCGCCCGTGTTGGTCGTGGAGGGCGAGAAATGTCGCGCGGCTGGCGCTGACGCGTGGCCGCAATACGCGGTGATCAGCTGGCCAGGCGGGAGTCATGGCGTTACCAAGGCGGACTGGTCCCCGTTGGCGGGTCGCGATGTCGTGCTGTGGCCCGATGCGGATGCCGCCGGCGACAAGGCCATGCGTGGCTGGAGCAACGATGGCGGCGCCTATCAGCCAGGCATCGCGCAGCTTGCGGCGCGGGTGGGCGCTCGTTCCATTCGCATGATCGATACGGCCGGCCGGCCGCACGGCTGGGACGTCGCCGACGCGCTCGAAGTTGAGGGATGGACGCCACGTCAGCTGGCGGCGTGGGCCGCCGGTCGTGTGATCGAACTCAACGTGGTGCGCCCTGGCGCGCAGCCGTCAGCAGGGCAGGCATGACATTGGCGGCACGTAAATCCATGACGGTCATCGACGGCGGAAAGGGCAGTGGCCCACCGGACGGCGGTGCACCAGACCCGAATGCATGGGTGCAGCAGCTCACGCGAAACCGTGACGGCAACGTCGAGGGCACTCTGCACAACCTGCTGCTGATCCTGGAGAACGACGAGCGCTTGGCCGGGTTGTGGTGGCTCAACGAATCCAGCAATCAGGTGGTGCTATCACGCGACCCGCCCTGGAAGGGGGGTAACCGCGACGAGTTCACCGACGCCGACAGCTGCGAGCTGGCGGCCTGGTTGCAGGACCCTGACACCTACTGGGTGAAATGCGGCGATGAGACCGTGCTCAAGGCGGTGATCGCCGTGGCGCGTCGACACCGGCGGCATCCCATTCGCGAGTACCTGACGGGCTTGAAGTGGGATGGCCAGCCGCGCGTCGAGCGCATGCTGGTGGATCTGTTCGGTGCGCCGGACAACGCCTACAGCCACGGCGCAGCCCGATGTTTCATGGTGGGCGCCATCGCGCGCGTGCTGTGGCTCGACGCCAAGCAGCCCTTCGTGGGGGCGCAGGTGGACTTCATGCTGGTGCTGGAAGGCGAGCAGGGCAAGCGCAAGTCGAGCGCACTGCGGGCCCTGTTCGGAAGCAACTGGTTCGTGGAGACATCGGAGTCTCCCAGCGGCAAGGATTTCTACCAGGTCATCCAGGGATGCTGGGGTGTCGAGATCGGCGAGATGGACAGCTTCTCGAAGGCCGACGTGACCAGCGTCAAGACCGCCATCACCCGACGGGTGGACAAGTTCCGTGCGCCGTATGAGCGTGTGCCGCGATCCTATCGGCGTGAATGTGTGTTCGCCGGAACGACCAACGAGCACCAGTACCTGCGCGATCCGACCGGTGGGCGACGCTTCCTGCCTGTGCGAACCGACGGCGAGGTATTGATCGACGAGATCTCGCGGCAACGCGACCAGCTATGGGCTGAGGCGGTCCACCTCTTCGATGAGGGGACGGCATGGTGGGACCTTCCGGCAGACGCCGCGGACGAACAGGCGGCGCGCTATGTGGGCGACAGCTGGGAAGATCGGGTCGAGCGCTGGGTCGATGGCCGCGCGGCCGAGGAGCGATATCCCACGCGACTCAAATTCAACGCGGGTAAGCCCGAGTGGGTGACGACCGACGAGATCCTGTGCCATGCCATCGGCATGGATGCAGCCAAGCACGGCCGGCCAGAGCAGATGCGCGTAGCCAACATCATGCGGTCACTGGGGTTCGAGCACCACCGTGAGCGATGGCCGGATGGCGGACGTGAGAGGCGCTGGTTTCGCGCCAGCGTAGACGTCAAGACCTGGATCGCTGACCAGCGGGGCAAGCCTGTCCAGGGAGGTGAGGATGCGCCCGACTTCTGACCCAACCTCCTGCGATCTGTCCCAACCTGCCCAACCTCGTGTCCCAACCTCGGGCGTTGTGCCGTGGGCGTTGCCCAACCTGCCCAACCTTTCTCGCGTGCACGCATGGGGATTGCACAGCCATTCCTTCAATCCTAACAACTCAAACAGGTCAGGCAGGTTGGTCAGGTTGGGGCAGTCTTTGTGGCGCAAGGGTTTCGGGTGTCCCAACCTCGGCGATGAGGTCGGACAGGTTGGGCAAGCGTCGTGTTCCACGGGAATCCAGCGCGCTGCGGCCGCGGGGCTCGCCTCGTTCAGGTTGTTCAGGTTCGGCCACGGGTCCTCCCCAGAGGGTGCCGTCACGGGTAATTCGGACCCCGGTTGCTCCCTAGTCACAGGGGCTTTCCTAGGGGGTTATGGTGATTGATCTGGATGCCCCGTCCACCCAGATCTCGTTCGGCGAGCTCGTCGGCATCTCCCAGCCTGCTGTCAGCAACCTGCTGTACCGCGAAGTCCTGCGCGAAGGCGCACCGCTGCGCGAGTGGCTGCTGGCGTACACCGATCATCTGCGCGAGATGGCCGCCGGTCGCGGTGGCGAAGGCAGCCTGGTGCTGGCCACGGAGCGCGCGCGACTGGCGCGGGAGCAGGCCGACAAGGTCGCTATGCAGAATGCAGTGACCCGCGGAGAGCTGGCGCCTGCGCATCTGCTGGAGGAGGTGCTCGCGAAAGCTGGCGCTCGCGCGGGGAGAATCCTGGAGACGATCCCGGGTCTTCTTCGCCGTCGACTGCCGGGACTCACGTCCGATGACATCGCCGCCGTCACGCTGGTAGTAGTGAAGGCGCGCAACATCGCTGCCAAGATGCGCCTGGCCGACGTGGACGCCGACGACGACACGAGCGATACCGTCGACCTGGCCGCCGAGGTCGCTGGCGAATGAGCATCCTGCGCGGTATCGATCCATCGCAGCTCGAGGCCGTCGAGCGCCACCTGCAGAAGGGACTGGAGGCGTGGTCGGTGAAGGAGCCGCTCACGCTGGAGCAGTGGGCACGAGACAACTTCTACCTGTCCGCAGAGTCGAGCTACGTCGAGCAGAGCTGGACGCCATGGCCGTTCCAGAGAGCCGTCCTCGCCGTCATGAGCAACGACGATGTTGTGGCCGTCGACCTCAAGAAGTCTGCGCGCATCGGCTACACGAAGATGCTGCTGGCCTCGGTGGGCTACAACGCCGAGCATCGGCGGCGCAACCAGTGCGTCTGGCAGCCGACCGACGACGACGCCGAGGACTTCGTCAAATCTGAGCTCGACCCGATGTTGCGCGACGTCGAGGCGATGCGCGCGGTATTCCCGTCCTACCTGGCGCGGCACAAGGACAACACGCTCCAGCAGAAGAAGTTCATCGGCTCGATGGTGCGCGTGCGCGGCGGTAAAGCCTCGAAGAACTACCGCCGCATCTCGATCGACGTCGGCTACCTCGACGAGCTAGACGCCTTCGACAACGACATCGAGAAGGAGGGCGCACCGGACTCCTTGGCGTTCAAGCGCCTGGAAGGCGCCACGTTCCCGAAGTTCATCTGCGGCAGCACGCCGAAGCTCAAGGGCTTCAGTCTGATCGACACACGCTTCACCCTGGCGGACGAGCGCTTCACGTTCCAGATTCCATGTCCGCAGTGTGGCGTGCGGCACGCACTGAGTTGGGGTGGAAAGGACGAGCCGCACGGATTCAAATTCGAGCGCGACGACGCCGGCAACGTCCTCACCGTGTTCCATATGTGCCCTCACTGCACGTTCCCACTCGCCCAATCGGGCTACTTGGCTGCAGCTGAGGCAGGGGAATACGTCAACGAGCGGGGCGACACGTGGCTGCGCGCGGACGGCAAGTTCACTACGCCCGCAGGTGAGTCGCTGCCGGCACCGCGCCACATTGCCCTCCACGTCTGGACCGCGTACAGCCCCGCCGTGTCTTGGCAGCAGATCGTCAACGAGTTCCTGGCTGCTTACGCCAAGCAGCTCGAGGGTGACGACACGAAGATGAAGGCTTGGGTCAATACGACCTTGGGCAACGCCTGGGAAGGCGAGGTCGAGCGCACAGACGCGGAAGAACTGAAGCAGCGAGCCGAGCCGTTCCCGCTGAAGCACATGCCGCGGGACTGCCTGCTGCTGCTGTGCGCCATCGACACCCAGGACAACCGGCTGGAGCTCGCCGTGTGGGGCTACGGGCGCGGCGGTCGTATGTGGACGATCGACCACCGTGTCTTCTTCGGCAATCCGGCGCAGCAGGACATCTGGATGGAGGTCGAGGAGTTCCTGCGCACGCAGGAGTACAGCCACGCCAGCGGCAGGCCTCAGCGGATCTACGCGACGGCGATCGACTCCGGCGGCCACCACGCCGATGCGGTGTACGCCTTCGCGCACCGGCTCAAGGCGCTGCGGGTGCATGCGGTAAAGGGCGCCAGCGGCCGCGAGCGCTCCATCGAGAATGGCAACAGCCGTGTCAGCTACAGGTGGAATGGCAAGATTGAGAAGCTCGGCCCGGTGCTGTGGCACGTGGGTACGAACCTAGCCAAGGATCGCTTCCAGAGCCGGCTCGAAGTGGCTGCCCCGGGACCTGGCTACGTCCACCTGTCGGCTGATCTTTCCGCAGAGTGGTTCAAGCAGCTGGCGGGCGAGATCCGCGCAACGCGCCGCATGGCCCATGGAACGGAAACCCGCTGGACGCCGACGCGCAAGCGCATCGAGGTGAAGGATTGCCTCACGTACACCATTTGGCTCGAAGAGCGCCTTGATCTCTGGGCGCCGCGAAAGAACCGGTGGTGGGACGAGCTGGAAGTGCAGGTCCAACCGGAGGATGACTTGTTCTCCTATTCAATGGATTCCCGTGAAACACCTCCCGTCTCCAAGCCGGCCACGACACGGATGGCGCCTCCTCAAATTCCTGAGCCGTTAGCCTCTGCCCCGACGCGCGTGGATTCCCGTGAAACACCGCGCAAGGAAGATGACTTCGGCTCGGGCCGGTGGAGCAGCCGCCTGTGAGTCGCAACACTGCCCGCGCAAGAGCCCGCATCGATCAGTTGTCCGACGAGCTCGCCATCGGCGCCGCCATCCGTCTGCGGACGGACGCCGACCAGATCAAGGCCATCGTCGACGCTGTCGTGGCCTACCTAGTTGAGGAGTATCCATCCCAGGATCTCTACATCCCGTCGGCTGTGACGTACCCGGTGGATGAGATCCGCGCCGACTTCAAGACCATGTCCATGCGGGCGCTGTGCCGCAAGTACCGCATCAGCCGCCAGACCGTCTACCGGCTGCTCGACAGCGAGGTGTGATCACGCGGGGTGCGTACGTTTCCCCGAGATTGTGCGCACTCGGTTCGGCAACCTAGCCGCCCATGAGCTTCGCCACCGAACAAGTTGCCCTGTTGCAGGACGCCTACCGAAAGGTCGTGTCTGGTCAGGCGGTGCGACTGGGCGAGCGCCAGCTGACACGCGCTGACGCGAACTGGATCAGCGCGGAGCTCGACAAGTGGATGCGCCGCGCCAACGCGGAGCAGGTCACCTCCGCTGGCGGAACGGCGGGCGTCGCCATCGCCGATTTCAGCGGGTGCCGCCGTTGAGCACGCCTGTCGCGAGGCGCATGCCACAGCTGTCCCGAATGGCGGCCGCTTTCGACCGCGCACTCTTGCAGTGGGCGCCAGGTTGGGCGGCGTCGCGGGCGCAGCACCGCATCCGGGCCGTCGCCTATCGGCAGGCCTATGAAGCGGCCGAAGCGACTCACCTTCGTGGACAGGCGCGCGAAGCCGGCAGCGGCAATGCGATCGTCTCCCTGACCGGCACCGCGCTGCGGAACCAGGCGCGTCACCTCGATCGCAACCACGACATTATCAGCGGTGGCCTGTCCACGCTGGTGCAGAACATCATCGGGCCGAGCGGCATCAACATTGTGCCCACCCCGCGCGATGCCGACGGCAACGTCGTCGAGTCCGTCGTCGACCAGATCATGCCGCTGTACCAGGCATGGGCGAAGCGGCCCGAAGTCACCTGGATGCACGACTGGGCGAGCGTGCAGCGCCTGCTCGCGCGCACCTGGCTTCGTGACGGGGAAGCCTTCGCGCAGGAGCTGCGCGGGTTTGTTCCTTTCCTCGAGCACGGTTCCGCCGTCCCGTTCTCCCTTGAGCTGATGGAGCCAGATCTCGTCCCCCTGGACCTGGACGACAGCGCACGGCGGATCCTCCAGGGCGTGGAGCGCAATGCGTGGGGCAGGGCGGTCGCGTTCCATGTGTACAAGCAGCATCCGGGCGACGCAGCCGTGTTCCGCCCGGAGACAAAGCGCGTGTCGGCGGACCTGATCCGCCACGTGCGCACCATCGATCGCATCGGCCAGGTGCGTGGCGTGTCCATCCTCGCGTCGACCTTCACGCGTATCGAGGACCTGAAGGACTACGAGGAATCCGAGCGCATCGCAGCGAAGATCGCCGCCAGCATGGCGGCGGTCATCATCAAGGGTGACCCGACCCTGTACGACACGGAAGGATTCGCGAACGCCGGTAAGCGCAAGATGCGATTCCAGCCCGGCATGGTCTTCGACGACCTCCGGCCGGGTGAGTCGGTCCAGTCGATCGACAGCAAGCGACCGAACCCGAACCTGGAGCCGTACCGAAACGGGCAGCTGCGCGCGATTGCCGCGCCGATGCGCATTTCGTTCTCCTCGCTGTCGAAGAACTACAACGGCACCTACAGCGCCCAGCGGCAGGAGCTGGTCGAGCAGTACGGTGCCTACGGCGTGCTCGCTTACGAGTTCGTTTCCCAGATGGTGCGCCCTGTGTACGAGCGCCTCATCGCCATGGCGGTCGTTTCCGGCGAGCTCGTGCTTCCGCCTGGCGTCACCTTGGCGAGCGCCATCGGCGCGGACTACCTGCCGCCGCCCATGCCGTGGATCAACCCGGTTCACGAGATGGAAGGCATCACCATGGCGGTGCGTGGCGGCGTGAAGTCCTTGTCTCGCGTCATCGCCGAACGCGGCGACCGCATGTACGACACCCTCGAACAGATTGCCCTCGAACGGCGCTGGGCCGAGGACCTGGGAATCGTGCTTGACACGGATCCGCGGCAGGTTTCCGCCGCTGGCCTGATGCAAGCCCGCGCGCCCGGTCCACGTCTGCCGACGGAAACCATCGAACAGGAAAAAACGCCATGAAGACCTGTGTGCTCGCCACCTGCATCCTGGGCGCTATTTACGCGCTCGACAACGTCGGCCTCGACCAGATCGCACCCGACGCGCGAGGCCGTTCGGTGCTTGCGCTCAATACGGTCAGCACCACGCAGGTGGACCTGCTGATCTACGGGCCGATCGGCGACTACTTCTGGGCAGACGGCATCACCGCTGCCAGTATCGTCGAGCAGCTGGGGCAGGTGACCGCCGGCACCATCAACGTGCGCATCAACTCGGATGGCGGTGTCGTCAGCGATGGCTTGGCGATCTTCAATGCGCTCGCGGCCCACCCAGCCACCGTAAGCGTGACCATCGATGGTGTGGCAGCGTCGATCGCCAGCCTCATCGCACAGGTGGGCACGACCCGCAAGGTTCATCGCAACGCCACCATGATGCTGCACGGCCCGCAAAGCGGCCGCTGGGGCTATGCGGACGACCTGCGCGATGCGGCAGCGATGCTGGACACCATCACCACCTCGATGCTGAGCGGCTACACCGCCCGGGCAACCACGCCTGCGGACATCGAAGCTCAGTTGAGGGACCGCCGTGACCACTGGTACACGGCGGAGCAGATGGTCGCCGCGGGTCTCGCCGACGAGATCATCGAGGCCAACGTTTCGCCTGCGCCCAGCGACGAGGCGGCTGCGGCGGCCCTGCTGTCCTACGTCCAGGCCATCTCCACTTCCGAGCGCAGCGATGTCACGGCATCGCTGCGCCAGTACATCCAGACGACAGTCACCGCGTCTGCCTTCGCCGCGCTCAGCGGAGCTCACCAGAGGGCGGTGTTCGCCCACATCGAGGACTCGACCATGAAGCACCAGTGCAACCTGATCCTCGCGCAGGCCGGCAACCAGCCGTCCTCGCAGGGCAACAATCCCACCCCGGCCCCTGCGGTTGCCGTAGCACCTGCGCCGGTCCCTACTCCGGCTCCCATCGTCGCTACCGACGATCCGATCGCCCAGCTCGCCGCGCGTAACGAGAGCATCCGTGGCGTATTCGCCGCGTTCCATGATGTACCCGGCGTGCGCGAGCTGGAATCCACCTGCCTGGCCGATCCGCGCATGACGGTCGAGCAAGCCCAGGCGCGCCTGCTCCAGCGCCTGCCGAATGGCGCCACGCCGCTGGCGGCCGCGCCGGCGCGCAGCGGAGAAAGTCGCGTGATCGGCGACGAGAACGAAACGCGCCGTCAGCGTGTGGCGGACGGCATCCTCGCGCGTGCCGGCATCCTGACGGGTGAGGCCGCCACGGCGGCACGGCAGGACAACCCCGCCGCACACCAACCGCTGTTCGTGCTGGCGGAACAGTCCTTGATCACTGCGGGCGTCAACACCCGAACGATGGATCGCGACCAGATCTCGCGTATGGCGCTGGCGCAGAGCACCGGTGACTTTCCGCTGATTCTGGAGAACGTCTTGCATCGCATGCTGCTGACGGCCTATCGCCTGCAGCAGTTCACCTGGTCCCGCTTCTGCGCGACTGGCTCGCTGACGGACTACCGTCCGCACAACCGTTACCACATGGGCTCCTTCTCCGACCTCAAGCCGGTGAACGAGGAGGGCGAGTACGAGAACGGCATCCTGTCCGACGCGGCCAAGGAGACCATCCAGGGCAGTCGCAAGGGCCGCATCCTGCAGATCACCCCGGAAGTCCTGGTCAACGATGACCTGGGCGCCTTCTCCCGCCCCACCACGTTCCTCGGCCAGGCGGCGGCACGCACCATCGAGAAGGACGTGTACGCGCTGCTGGGCCAGAACGCCGGCATGGGTCCTCTGATGAGCGACGGCCTGACGCTCTTCCACGCCGACCACGGCAACATCGCGACCTCGGCCGGCGCACCCACCATCGCCCGCATCGATGCCGGCCGGCAGCAGATGGCGCAGCAGAAGGATGTGGGTGGCAATGACTACCTGGACATCCTGCCCGCGATCTTCCTGGGCCCGTTGTCGCTCGGCAGTACGGCACGCGAGCTCAACGCGCAGGAATACAACGACGAAGCGCAGCGCCAGCAGAAGAAGCCCAACGTGGTGCGCGGCCTGTTCGCCGACGTGGTCGATTCGCCGCGTCTCAGTGGCCTGGCGTGGCTGATGCTCGCCGATCCGAACGTGGAGCCCGTCATCGAAGTCGCTTTCCTCAACGGTGTGCAGACCCCGACGCTCGAGCAGGAAGTGAACTTCCGGACCGATGGCGTGAGCTGGAAGGTCGTTCACCGCTACGGCGTGGGCGCGGTCGGCTTCCGCGGCGCACATCGCAACGCCGGCGAGTAACCGCCATCCACCTTGCTCGCGCGCAGGCCCGCGCGTGAGCCCTGAATCGAGGATACGAACATGGCCAAGAACTACATCAAGCCCGGCGAGCACCTGACGTTCACCGCTGCCGCCGATACCCCCTCCGGTAGCGGTGTGCTGCTCGGCACATTGCTCGGCGTGGCGCTCACCACCATCGCCAACGGGAATTCCGGCGAAGCCGGTGTCGAGGGCGTCTGGGAAATGCCGAAGGCAACCGGCGCAGCCATCAACGCCTGGTCCAAGCCGATCTGGGACGTTGCCACTGGCGCCTTCATTGCCAGTGGTGCTTCGACCGGCGATCTCGTCGGTGGCGCGATCGCGGTCGAAACGGCCGGATCGAGCGCGACGACCGTCAAGGTGAAGCTGCTGCCCGGCGCGGGCAGCCTGCAAGCCTAAGCCTGGACCGCCGTCGCGCACAGAAGCCCGGGTGGCGTGCGCGACGGCGGGGCCTTTCACCCGACGTCGGACAGGGGCGATGAGCGAAAAGAACATGCATCTCGAAGATGCCATGGACAACAAGGTGGCGAAGGTTGCAGTGCGGATCTTCGTCTTCCTCGCGCCGTTCGCCATCGCGTTCGGTGCGTTCTACATCAGCTCGCAGCTGGGCGAGATCAAGCAGCTCCAGGTCAAGCAGGCGGAAAAGCTGCAGCAGGTCACCGGCGATGTGCAGGTGCTCAACGCAAAGCTGGATAACGGCGTCATCTGGCGCATCACCGAGCTGGAGCGCCGGCTCAATTCCGTCGAACAGGCAACCAAGACCCCATGATCATCGATCGTTTCCCCGTCTTCATCGACCGCCTTCTCTCGCATGAGGGCGGGTTCACCGATGACCGCCGCGATCCGGGCAACTGGACGGGCGGCAAGGTCGGCGTCGGTCTGCTCAAGGGCACGAAGTTCGGCATCGCTGCCAACACGTATCCCACGCTCGACATCAAGAACCTGACGCGTGGGCAGGCGGTGGCGCTCTACCGCCGCGATTTCTGGGATCGGGGGCGGCTTGATCGCCTGCCGCCGGCCGTCGCGTACCAACTGCTCGACGGTGCGGTCAACAGCGGGATCGCCCAGGCCTCGCGCTGGCTACAGCGTGCAGCCGGTACCGCCGACGACGGAATGATCGGCCCCGTTTCGCTGGCCGCCATCAAGGCGACCGATCCCAACGACCTGGTGTTCCGCTTCAACGCGGACCGGATCGAGTTCATGACGCGCCTGAAGAACTGGGCCGTCCATGGCGCCGGCTGGATGCGGCGCATCGCGCAAAACCTCCGCTTCGCTGCCCTCGACAACTGAGATCCCGACATGAACCTCTTCTTCACCCTGATCCTTGTCGCCGTCATCCTGGCGGCGCTCCTGTTCTTCAAATACTTCACCAAGAACGGCACGGTGGCACTGCCCATCGCCTGGCGCAGCTTCGTCGTCTGGGCGAGCGCATGTGGCGCGGTCCTCGGCCAGTTCATCGTCGAGGGGCTGGCATGGCTGGCGGGCATCTGGGATCCGTTCCGCGCGCAGTTCGGTGAGTTGCTGTCGTCCGACTCGGCGGGTCAGGCCCTGCAGATCGTCAGCGCGATCTTCTTCCTGCTGCGCATGAAGGGGCAGGGCTTCCCGTCGTTCCGGCTGCCTCCCGTGCCGGACAACAAGGGCTGACCGCCAGCCATGTCGATCCTCGGCACTGCCGCCGTGAAGCCGTTCGCGATCGCACTGGCGATCGCGGGCGCGCTGCTGCTCGCCAGCAACGGCGGCTGGTGGGCATACGCCGCCACGCTGAAGGCATCGGCCTCTTCTGCGCGGGCTGCGGTCACCACCGTCACGACGGAGCGGGATGCCTGGAAAGGTCGCGCAGGCGAACTCAAGGCGGCCAATGTCGCGTACGACAGCGCGTTCGCGGATCTGGCTGGCGAGCTGAAAGCGGCGCAGGCCGAGAACCTGCGCCTGCAGCGTGATGGCGCCGCCGCGATCGCGGCGGCTGAAGCTGCCCAGGCGGATGCGGATCGCACCTTGAGTGCCTTCATGGATCGCTACGCGGCACAGATCCGTGCGCCGGACTGCGCCAGCGCCATGGCGTCCGTCGCTCGCTTCTGCCCGGCGTTGGAGGGCTACTGATGCGCATCCTTCTGTTCCTGTTGTCGGTGTTGCTGCTCACGGGATGGGGCGGCTGCGGCAAGTTGCAGCCCGACCTTCCGGCGGGCAGTGGAGCCGTCCAGCCCAAGGTGCTCTACGTGGATCGCCTGGTCTACGTGCCAGTACCTGCCCACCTGACGCGTCAGGAGCCCGTCCCCGAGGGCTCCATCACGCAGTGCTTCGACGTGGGTGCCAAGCGCCGCGCCGTCATCGTCGGGCAGAACGCCCGGCTGAAGGCGATTGCCGAGATCCAGGGCACGGAGGTCAAGCCGTGAGCCTGGTCCGCATCGAGGTCGACGCCGACAATGTGCTTGCCCGCCAGTTCACAGAATTGGAGCGCCAGAACCTGCCTCGCGCTGTCGTGCAGGCCTGTAACGCCACCGCATTCGAGATGCGGAACCGCTGGGCCCAGACCGCCGGACGCGTCTTCGATCGTCCCACGGCGCTGACGGTACGTGCGTCGCAGTACGAGAAGGCCACGAAGCAGAAGCCCTACGCGGTGGTGAAGCTGCGCGATGAGGCCCTCAACGGCACCCCGCCGGCCCGCTACCTGCTGCCGCAGGTGGAAGGGGGTGGCCGCCGGACGAAGGGAATGGAGAAGCTGCTGCAGGCCAAGGGCGCCATGCCGGCCGGCATGTTCGCCGTGCCTGGTAAAGGCGCGCAGCTCGATGGCTACGGCAACATCAAGCGCGGCCAGGTGAACCAGATCCTATCGCAGCTGCAGGCGCGGAACGATCCGCTGCAGAACGAGACCGAAGTGAGCCGGCGTCGGCGTCGCCGCCGTGGTGTGGCTGACTTCTTCGCCCTCAATAGAAAGAAGGGCAACCTGCTGCCCGGCATCTACCAGCGTCGCGAGATGGCCGCCGGTGATGCAGCGCGCCGCGCGATCGGGGCGACCAGCCGCATCTTCAGCATCTTCATCTTCGTGCGCAGCGTGGCCTACCGGAAGCGCTACGACATCTTCGGGCTGGCCCAGCGCACCTGGGACAAGCTGATGCCGTTCTACTTCAACCGCGAGCTGCAGAAGGCCCTGGATACCAGCAAGTACCGGGGGCGCTCGTGAGCGAGGCTGCATTCCGGCGTTCCTTCGACGACGCATTCCTGCAGGCTTGGGGCGGCGCCGTTGGCGGCGTCACCGGCACCTACACCTCGCCCACGGGCACGGTGACCTCTGGCGTCCATGTGCTGGTCGATCCCGCCGTGGACTTCTTCGGTGACGACGACGGGCAGGTGTCCTACGAGAAGGCGCTCGTGTCGCTGTTCCTGGCCGAGGTGTCGCCGGAGACCGGTGGCATGGTCCTCGTCGACGGCGATACGTACCGGCTGGTGAAGCGCACCGAGCGTTGCGACGAATCACGCAGCCAGTGGGTGGCACGCCATGGCTAGTCCGCGTCAGCTCCTCCTCGCTGCGGTGCGCGACTGCTTGGCCGAGATCGCCCAGGCCGACGGCTACCGGACGGATGCCGGGCAGGACGTGACCCTGGAGCCCGCGCCGGCTGCGGCGTCGGAAAAGCCCGACCCGTTCCTCGCTGTCGTGTGGGAGCGCCAGGAGCGTCCGGACGAGGCGGCCGTCGCGCGCACGCACCGCAAGACCACCTTTCGCGTCATCGGCAAGTTGCCCGCTGACATGACGGATGCGCAGGAGCGCATCGATGCCATGGCCAGCGATATCGAGCAGGCGCTTGATCGTCGGCCGACCCGATGGCCGGCCACATTCAGTGCGCCGACCTTCGTCTCGTCCGAGCCGCTGGCCGGTGCCGTCGAGGCCGGCTATGTGGGCGTCGCCCTGACCTACACCAGCAACATCCCCATCAAGTAACCCGCCGCCCCGCGGCATCACCCGGAGAATCCGACATGCAAGACCACAGCTACCTGGGCAGCGGCAAGATCCTCATCCGCGAGTACGGCGCGTCCGCTCCGTTCGAAGAGATCGGCAACTGCTCGGCCCTGAGTTTCAGCCCGCAGGTCAACACGCTGAGCCTGCAGGACTTCACGAAGCCCGGCGGCGGCACCCGCAACCGTGTGGACCGCGTCACCGAGACGCAGATGAGCCTGACCTTCCACGACTTCGCCGCGGCCAACTTCGCGCGCTTCCTGCGCGGCAGCACCTCCAGCGTAGCGGCCGGCACTGTCACCGACGAGGAGCTGGTGGCCTACAAGGGCGGCTTCACGCCGTTCGAGAAGATCGCCTCGGCATTGACGACGGTTGAGCCGGCCGGCGGCGGCACTGCCTACGTCGAGGACACCGACTACACCTTCCAGGACGGCGGCATCTTCATTCCGACCGGCAGCACCATCCCGGCACCGGTGGCCGGTGCGGCGAACATCCAGGTCACGTACACCAACGTGGCGCAGGAAGTCACCCAGGCCTTCGTCAATTCCGCCAAGCAGTACGAGATGCTGTTCCTCGGCCTGAATGAGGCGCAGAGCGGCAAGCCCGTGCGTGTGCGCGCGCACCGCGTCAGCGGTGGCGTGCTGGAGCAGCTGGGTCTGCTCGGTGAGGAGTACGGCGCAGGCACGGCGGGCGGTGCGCTGCTGGCCGATACCACGAAGGGCGTGGGCCTGTCGCAGTACTTCACGTGGGAAGCGGTGTCCCTCTGATGGATGACCTTGACGTACTGGAGCCTGCGGCTGTCGAGGTGGCCTACCGGGGTGAGCGGCTGCAAGTGCGACCGCTCACCATCGGCGCGGTGCCTCGCCTGGTACGTGAGGCGCGACCGGTGATCAATGCGTTGCTGGACGCGCCGTGGTTGAGCGGGGAGGGCGCCGAGGTGGCCTTCCTGGAGGGCGTGCTCAGCCTCGTGGAAGAACACGCCGAATCCGCCTGCCGGGCGGTCGCGGTGTGCATCGATCGCGAGGCCGACTGGGTGCGGGGCGGAAACGTGGCGGAGTTCTTCGATCTCGCGGCGAAGGTGCTGGAGGTCAACCGCGATTTTTTTACCCATCGAATCGTGCCGCTCCTGGGCGGCCGGTGGGCGACATCCCTTGGGGCTGGGCCGACGCCTTCCAACTCCTGATCCAGCACGGTCACGTGCTGGGCGAGATCCGGGGCTACACGCTCGGACAGTTCCGCAAGTTCAGCGACGCCGCGCAGCGCGCCCATCGTCGACAGCTGGTCGACATGGGGAATGTGATGCGCGCAACCACCTATGACAAGAACAGCTTCGGCGCGTTCATGAAGCAGCTGGAGGGGTGATGGCAACCAATTCGGGCGCATCGTTGCGAGTCAGGGTATCCGCCGATCTGGCAGACCTGAAGCAGGGGATGGCACTACTCCGGGGCGAACTCGCGAAGGTGCAGAAGGCCAGCGCTCGCGCTGCCCCGGACGACTCGCGCTGGGCATCCGGGCTCAAGTCGGTGCGGAACCAGCTGGCCGGCATCGTTACGGTCTACGGCGCGCTTCGCGCGGTAAAGACGTACGCCGAGCTTGCCGATCAGGCGGCCAACCTCTCCGCTCGCCTGCGCCTGGCAACGAAAGACCAGCAGGCCTTCGAGGGCGCGTACCGCGGCACCTACGAGATCGCGCAACGGACGTCTTCCGAGTGGAATTCCGTTGCAGGACTCTACGCTCGCCTGTCCCAGTCGACCAGTCTTGGACAGAATCAGATTCTCGCATTGACTGAGACGATCGGCCAAACGTTTCAGGTCTCAGGCGCTGGCGCTCAGGAGGCCGACCGAGGCATCACCCAGTTGACGCAAGCCATCGCAGGCGGCGTGCTGCGCGCTGAAGAGTTCAACACGCTTATCGAGACGGCACCACGCCTAGTGCAGGCACTGGCCGATCATTTTGGGGTGTCGTTCGGCAAAGTCCGCAAGCTCGTCAACGACGGCAAGGTATCGACGCAGGACCTCCTAGATGCGCTGGAAAAGAGCGCCGATGCGATCCAAGAGGAGTTCACGCGCCTACCACTCACGGTCTCGCGCGCGACACAGCAGCTCAAGACTTCGCTGCTCGCCCTCGTTGGGGGTGCCGATGAAGCTACCGGCGCCTCTGGTGACCTGGCCAACGCCATCAGCGGCTTGGCCGGTACGCTTAGCGATCCGGCCACCGTGCAAGCTTTCCAAGGCTTCATCACGCTGCTTACCAGGATCGCCGGCGCTGGCGTGAAGGCGGCGGCCCGCGTTGGTGACTTGATCGAGACTGCGCGAATCGCGAGCGGTAGCGTCACCCTCGATCGGGCGTCGGACGCTGGTCTTCGGGAGCGCCTGACGCAGCTGCAGGCCAATATCGATGCGGGCAAGGAATGGCGGAAGGAGCAGGGCAACATCCTGGAGCGCCTCAGTGGCGGACGTGACACGCGCGCTTACGACCAGATGGTCGACGAAGCGCGAAGGATCCAAGGGATTCTGGACATCCGTGAGAACGGCAGCTCCAGCCCCGGCAATGGCCGCCGGTATCGCCCCACGGGGGAGGTGAGCACTACGACGGCTGGGCGCGACGGCGGCGGCACAGAAAAGCGGATTGCTGAATCAAACGCGTTGTTGCGTGACTCGGTCACCCGCGCCCTGGCCGAACTGGACCGCCTCTATGCCGGCCACGAAGTCGGCTTGAAGGACTACTTCGCTGAGCGCCAGCGCCTGCAGGAGCAGGCGATCGATCTGGAGATCCAGCAGGCCCGCAACGAAATGGCGGTCACGAAGGATGCTGGCCAGCGCCGCAACCTTGAGGAGCAAATCGTCAAGCTGCAGCGCGATCGCGCCGCGCTGGGCACCACAACGGCACGCGAGCAGGCGGCCGCCGAGGCCGATCTCGCCAAGCAGCTGGAGGCCGTGAAGCTGGAACTGCTCGAGCTCGACGGCAAGACCGGCGAGGCGGCGCGGCTCCGGCTGGAGCAGGAATACAAGGACCTGTTCAAGCGCCTGGAGGCGGCCAGCGACGAATCCGGCAAAGCGATCGTCCGCAACCTGATCGAGCGCAACGTCACCAAAGCGCAACTGGATGACTTCCGCACCCGCGCCTCGGACGTGCTGGGCAACCTGCAGGCCACCGAAGGCTCGGTCTCCGCGCAGGTCGATGCCCGCACGCTGGGCGCGGCCGAGGGCGAGCGGCGTCTGCAGGCCGTGCGCGCAAAGTCACTCGAGCAGCTGACCCAGCTGCGTGCCGCCGTGGCTGCCTTCTACGAAAAAACGAAGGATCCCAGCGTGCTGGCGTTCCTGACCAGCCTGGACGGCAACATCGCCGACGTCACCATGTCCATGCAGGAATTCCGCATGAAGATGGAAGACCAGGCGGAGAGCTCGTTCGGCCAGTTCATCAGCGACCTCGTGGAGGGCACGAAGTCGTTCAAAGAGGCCTTCGCGGACATGGTGCGCAGCTTCGCCGCCGGCGTGGCCCAGATGATCGCCCAGGAGCTGGCCCTGCGCGCCATCCGCGCCGCGCTGTCGGCCTTCGGTGGTGCCAGTGGCTCCGCACCCGCGGCGCACGGGGGAGGTATCGCCGGGCGCCTCCAGATGACGCGGAACAACATCAATCCGATGGTCTTCGGCCATGCTCCGCGGTACCACGGCGGTGGCGTCGCAGGCCTGGCCAACAACGAGATCCCGGCCATCCTTGAGCGTGGCGAGACCATCCGCACGAAGGCGCAGGAGTCGGCGCTGACTGCACAACTCGACGCCGCCCGTTCCGGCAACCGCCAAGGCTTGGTCACCACGCCCATCGTGGCGATCGGGGACAACGCGATCGCGGATGCGCTGCAGTCGGCGGCCGGCACGCAGGCGGTGCTGACCATCGTGCGCGATCACTGGGGCGGCCTGAATCAGGGAGGCACCACGTGACCGATCCGGTGGCCTGGGCGTTTCCCGTCGGCGGCGAGATGGCCGAGCAGTTGGAGTGGGAGACCGACGCACTGTCTGCCGAGACCGGTCCGGACCAGACACGGCGCCTGCGCGCCTTCCCGCGCGTGCTGTTGCGGTTCGAGGGTCTGGAGGCGGGCGAAGCGCGCCGCTGGCTGGAGAGCATGCTCTGGCACCACGGAGGAGGCCGCTGGTACGTGCCACTGCCGAACGATGCGGCGCGCACCACGGCGGATGCAGTGATGGGCGCCGAGGCCTTGGAGGCGCCCACGGCGCATGCGCGCTATGCGGAGGGTGGCTACGCCTTGCTGCAGGGCGAGGGCGTGCGCGACATCGAGGTCGTGCAGGTGGCTTCAGCCGTGGGCGACACGATCGGCCTGGCAGAGCCCACGGAGCGCGCCTGGCCCACCGGCACGCGCATCACGCCTGTCCGGTTGGGGCGTCTGACGGGCGCGGTGGGTCTGGGCCGCTTCACGGCTGACGCCACCGGGCTCTACCAGGTGCAGTTCCGGCTCGATGAGCCGTTGGATGGGGAGGCGGACTTCGGGGATGCGGTCTACCGTGGGTATCCGGTGCTGGAGTGGCGGCCGGTATGGACCGCCGATCCCACGTGGTCGCCGGAACATGCGCTGGTCGCCTTCGATGAGGGGGTGGCGCCCCCGGCCGTCGCGGATCTGGTGGGCCAAGCCCGGGACCGTCAAGTGCTGCAGTTCGCCCTGACCGACGCCGACGAGGTGGTGGCCTTCCGTGCGCTGCTGTACGCGCTGGGTGGCCGCTGGGCGCCCATCTGGGTGCCGACGTGGGCGCAGGATCTGCGCGTGGTTGCCAGTGTCGCCAACGGCGCCACGACGTTGGACGTGGAGGGCCCGCTGCCGTCCGCGTTCCCGCTGGCCAGCAATCGCCGCGACCTCCGCATCGAGCTGGTCGACGGCAGCGTGCTGTACCGGCGTATCACGGCGGCGGTGGCCCACACCCCAACCGTGGACCGCCTCACCCTGGACGCACCCATTGCCACCGGCTTCACCGCGAGCGCGGTGGCCCTGGTGTCGTACCTGGTGCTCAGCCGGCAGGACGCGGACATCAACGTACTGCGGCACTTCGACTGGCAGACCGTCCAGTGCGAGCTGACGTTCCGGGGTGAAGTCCATGCCCTTTGACCTGCTCGAGCGCGGCCGCTGGACCGGCAAGCCGTTCCACCTCTTCATCTTCCAGCGACAGGGTTTGATCTGGCGCTTCGGCAATCTCGAGCGCGACGAGGTCATCGGCGGCGAGACGTTCCAGGCGGTCCCGATCTCGCGCACCGCTTTGCGCGACAGCTCCGAGTCCCCGCGCAACAACGTGACCATCACGATGCCGTACCTGCTGGATCCGGAAGCCGACGAGTATCCGGTCACGCAGGACTTCGGAAGCACATGGCGCCCGTTCCCGCCCAGTGATCGGATCTTCGTCAGCTGCCTGGCGATGCACCGTGGCGACGATGCGCCGATCGTGGAGTGGACCGGACGCGTGGTCTCGCCGAAGTTCAACGGCACCACGCTGGAGCTGCTGTGCGAGCCGACGCGCAGCTCGGGCCGCCGCACGGGGATGCAGAAGCGCGGGCAGCGTGCCTGCTGGAAGGCGCTGGGCTCCATGGGCCTGGGCATGTGCAACCTGCACATGGGCCCGATGCGGATCACTGCCACCCTCACCGCCGTCGCGGGCGACACCGTGACGGCTCCGGAGTTCGCCGACCCGGAGCGCCCGATCGTGCAGTTGGAGTGGACCGACGAGGAGGACGAACTTCACGTCATCCCCGTGCTGTCGCAGGCCGGCACCGTACTGACGCTCGATGGTACGGCCGACATGCCGGTGGACACGGAGGTCGTCGTGACCACGCTGCCGCGCTGGGGCTATCCCGCGACGCTGACCGCCGCCAGCGGCACCACCCTGACGGCGGACGCATTCGGAGCGGACGTCCCCGAGGGTTTCTCACTGCGCGGTGGCTGGTTCGAGTGGACGAACGAGGACGGCCTGCTCGAGCGGCGTTCGATCAAGGCGTGGAGCGCCGACAGCATCACTGTGCTGTATGGGTCCCTTGACTTCGTCGATGGCCTGCAGGGGACCGCATACGTCGGTTGCGCTCACAACTGGGCGGCTTGCGAGCTCTTTGGAAATGAAGAGAACTACGGTGGCGCACCCTACAAACCGGTGAAGAACCCGATGGGGGGCATGCCGGTATGGTAAGTCGGCCTGCTCGTCATTGCATGAGCCGCCTGAGTCACGCTGGCTGGCTGATGCGCTATTGGGTGATGGACAAGTACCACGACCAGTTGCGCTGGTACGTCTTCTTCATTGCCTGTTCCATCTCCGTGGCGATCGGTGCCGTGCTCGTGCACACCGCCACGCGGTACGCCTCCTCGGATGCATATGGCGACACCGTGCGTGCTGACGGCGGCGCGACGATCATCATTCAGATCATCATTTTTGTGGTGTCGCTGGCGATCAGCTATGCCATGCGGCCGAAAGTCGAGCAGGCAAAGCCGCAGGAAGGCAAGGTGCCCGACGTCGAAGACGGCACAGCCTACGACCGCATCTACGGTGAAGTCTGGGTCGATGACAGCTTCATCCTGGGCTGGAAGAACCTCGGCACTGAGGCCATCAAGAGCAAGGGCAGCAAAAAGTGGAAGCCAGGCCTGCTGCCCGGCACTACCAATCCCATCGAATCCTGGCTCGACGACGAATGGAATCTGTCGGGCCTGAACGACGTCGACGATCCGCTCGGCGGCGGCAACCACTATCCGGATGAGGGCGAATTTGATCCCGACAGCCCCTGACGTCATCGTGACCATGGCGCACCTGCGCAGCGTGCCGTACTTCACGCGCAGTGCAGGCTTCTGTGCGCCGGGAGCGCGCCTCTGGTTTGAGCGCCACGGGCTGGATTTCCGCGCGTTTGTTCGAAGCGGGTTGCCTGCCTCGATCTTCGAGGGCACCGGCTGCGGCATGGCGCAGGCACTGGCGCGCTGGGCCCGCGAGGAGGTCGCTCGTGAGCAGCAGTAAGAAGCCACAAACGATCGGCTATTGGTACCGACCTCTGATGCACTTCGCGCTGGGCCAGGGCCCGCTCGACGCGTTCCTGGAGTTCCGGGGCGGCGACCGAACGGCGTGGCGCGGCCAGCAGACCGAATCCGGCCAGATCTACGTCGACGCCATGAATCTCTGGGGCGGAGAGAAGTCCGAAGGCGGCATTGCCGGTCACTGCGATGTGATGATGGGTGAGCCTGCCCAGCAGCCGAGTGCCTACTTGGCCAAGCATCTGGGTCCGATGCAGCCGGCATGGCGTGGGCTGGCGTCCCTCCTGTTCAAGGGTGGGCGCTACGGCGCGATGAATCCCTACCCAAAGCCCGCTTCATTCAAAGTTCGGCGAATCCTCCGCGGTTGGGACAACACCGTTGGCGATGGGTCCGAAGGGGATTGCTGGTATCCGGAAAAGGCGCCGATCCTGATGGATGGTGAGTCTTTACCGGAGGAGATCGTCTTCCATCATGGCTTCACGCTGGGCGCAAGTCCGCCATCCCTGTGGCATCTTCCGATCGCCATCTCGTCGACGCTGCGACCGGTGTCCGGCGTCATCCACATGCGGGTGGTTCCCGGGGATGGGGCACTGGTGCCCGCCACCAATCCGTCCAGGTGGCGGCTAACGCATCCGGGGGGTGACTTGGTGCACGATGCCGGTTGGGTCGGCAATCCCGCGGACCAGGCGGCCCTCGATGCCCTGCTTGTCGCATCCGGTCGCACTGATCTGCAAGGCCCCATCCGTGATCGCGCCACGCTCGATGATGTCATCGTGCTTCCCGGCGAGCTTGAGGCGATCAGGACCGACAAGTGGCTGGCCCTGCTTCACAGCGAGGGAGATGCTTTCAGCGTTGAACTCTTCGTGCCGCCAGCCGACAGCCGCTTCTGGGGCATGAATCCAGCCCACATCATCTATGACAGTCTGGTGGCCAGTAGCATGCAGGGCGAGCCGCCGGAGACCATCAACGAAGCCAGCTTCGTTGCTTCTGCGGATCGGCTGTTCGATGAAGGCTTCGGCTTGTGCACGAAGTACAACGTGGACCGGGAAACGATCGAGGAGTTTCGCCAGCGCATCTGCAATGTGATCGGCGCTCGATGCTCCCGAAGCCGGGTCGATGGCCTGTGGTACCTGGACATCATCCGTGATGATTACGTTCTGGGCGATCTGCCTGTCCTGACCGATGACGATATCCTGGAGTTCGAGGAGGAGCCGGGGACGCTTGACGACGCCACCAATCAGGTCAGCGTGGCGTGGTTTGATCCGGTGCGGAAGGAGACGCGTAGCACGGCGCCGGTGGAAGCACAGGGAGCCATCCATGCCGTCGGTGCCGTCAACTCCGAGACTTTCCAGTTTCCTGAGATCCCAGTCGAGGCGCTCGCCCTGCGCGTTGCTCAGCGCGAACTGGATGCGAAAGCCCAGCTGCCAAAGCGCCACCGGCTGGTATGCAACCGCACGCCCTATGCGTGGCGCATTGGTGGCCGTTTCCGGCTGCAGGCGCCTCGCCGAGGAATTGCGGACATGGTGTGCATGGTGGGTGACATTGATGCCGGAACGTTGCGCTCCGGTGCCATCCGACTGGTGTCGGTCCAGGACGTCTACGCGATGCCGGGGACGTCCTACATCTTGCCGCAGCCACCGATCGATCCGGATCCCGCACCACGCGGATCACCGCAGCAACGGCTCATCGAGCTGCCCTATGTGGAGTTGGTGGCCACACTATCGAATGCCGACATGCAGGCTCTGCCAGATGGCATCGGCTATATCGGTGCTTTCGCTACGCCGCCCAGTGTCGGGCTGGACTTCGCCCTCTACACGCGGGCCGTCGGCGAAGATTACGGCGAAGGAACCTTCGGCAACTGGTGTCCCGGATTCACGCTTGAAGAGGCGGCGGGCTACCTCGATACCACGTTCACCGTGGCAGCTGGCGCACGGCTGGCGCTACTGGAGGTCGGGCAGCGCCTGCTGTGGGAGAACGAGGAGTGCCGCCTTGACGCGCTTGATCCGGAGACGGGGCAGATCACACTGGCGCGGGGTGTGGCCGACACCGTCCCAGTGCCCCATGCGGCCGGCACCATGCTGTATGGATACGATCAGTGGCATGCGGTCGACGGGCGTGCCTACGCGGACGGAGAAACCGTCAACGCCAAGTTGCTGACACGGACATCCACCCAGGTGCAGCCGCCTGCGCAAGCGCCCACGCTGACCTGCACCGTGGCGGGCCGGGTCCATAGGCCGTACCCACCAGCGCAGTTCCGGGTGAATGCGGAGGTTGCGCCGACTTACCTGTTCGGCGAACTGACAGTGACCTTCGTGGATCGCGACCGGCTGCTGCAGGCCGATCAACTGATCGACAGTGAGGCGGCGGGCATCGGGCCTGAGCCAGGCACGACGTACACCCTGCGCACCTACCTCAATGGCGTCCTGGATGACACGCAATCAGGGTTTGCGAGTGGATCCATAGCGGTCACGCCGAGCGGCGATGGGATTGTTCGTCTTGAGCTCGAATCCGAGCGCGAGGGCCTGGCCAGCTATCAAATGCACGTTCGCCAGTTCACGTACACGACTGCAGCTGCAGAGCCATTGCAGTTGGAAAGCGGTGAACTGCTTCACGCCGAGACCGGCACCGCTTTCATTTTGGGATAACGACATGACAAAAATCTCAGAGCTACCCCGCCCAGGCACTGTGCGCCCCTGGTGGATGTTGCCCGTAGTCAACGCGCAGGGTGCCAATGCCCGCCTGCCCCTCTCTCACCTGGGCAACCTGCCGCGCGGTGCAATCGCGCTGTCGCTGGCCTCTTTCATTGCAGACATTGGATCTACCAGTGACGCGGATCCGGGCGCGGGGGTTTTGCGTTGGAACAATGCGATCCAGGCAGATTCCACGATGATCTTCATCGACGATGTCGATGTCGATAGCGGTGATCACAGTGCGCTGTGGACGACGCTGTCGGCCGGCGGGAAGCTGTACCTGTATGACGCTGGCGACCTTGATGTGTGGCAAGAATGGGACGTCCTGGGGGCAGTGGATGCGGCCGGCTACGGCAAGATCTCGGTGAGCCATTTCGCGAGCGCTGGCACGTTCTCAGACGACGCTGCGGTGGTCGTAACCATCCAGCAAGCCGATGTCACAAGCGGTGAACACATTCCTGCCATCAGGACCGAATCTGCCAGCTATACGCCAGTGCTGGAGGACAGGGTGGTCCAGATGGATGTTGCCTCCGCCAACAACTTCACCGTGCCACCGAACAGTTCCGTGGCGTTTCCGGTTGGCATCGCGCTGGAGGTCTGGCAACAGGGGGCGGGACAGACCACGATCGTGGCGGATTCAGGCGTCACGATCCTCTACGACGCTGACGACACGCTGAAGTTGAAGGGACAGAATGCCGGCTGCAGCTTGCGCAAGGTGGCTACGAACACGTGGCGCCTGATCGGAAAGATGGAGGCTGCGTGATGCTTGCCGGCATGTTCGGGGCATCGGCCGTGTCGGTGGATCCGCCGTTGACCAACTATCAAGTCTTCACTGCATCAGGGACATGGAACTGGGCGGCAGCGGGCTCGCCCTCGACTGTTGATGTGCTCCTGGTGGCGGGCGGAGGTGGTGGTGGCCACATCTCTCCCAACGGTGGTGGCGGGGGTGGTGCAGGTGGCGTGCGCGAGGTTCTGGCGTTGGCAGTGTCCGGTAACGTCTCGATCACCGTGGGCGCTGGTGGGGCTGGCTCGACGGGTATCACCGGAGTCACCGGTGACGGGGGCGCCAGTAGTTTCGGGGCCCAGAGCGCCACCGGCGGCGGAGCAGGAGGCGGGCAATCTGGCCGGAACGGCGGGTCTGGTGGCGGCACTGCAGCCTATGGTGGTGGCGTCCTCGGTGGCGGTGCGGGCACGCCCGGAGAAGGAAACGCGGGGGGCGTGGCAGCCAACGGACAGGCCAATCGGCCAGGCGCGGGGGGCGGCGGCAAGTTGGGGGTGGGCGCTGACACTACCGGGAATAGCAATGGTGGAGCCGGTGGCGCTGGCCTTGACCTGGTGACGGCCGGCTGGGGTGACGCCATTGCCGTCGGAGCACCCGCGGCGGTTGGTGGTGGCGGAGGAGGTGGCCGCAATGGCGGCGTGGCAGGTGTCGGCGGCCTGGGTGGTGGCGGGAGTGGCTCGATTTCAGGCAACGGCGGTGATGCCACTGCGAACACCGGCGGTGGTGGCGGTGGCTCCGGCGGTGGCGGCACGCGCGGGGGCAACGGGGCATCCGGCATCGTCATCGTGCGGTGGTCTTAACCGAAGCCGTATCAAGCAGCCTTCGGTATCGTGTGGCCGTAGAACGCCTCGGGGCGATTGTCGAGGATGGCCTGTAGCTCTTCCAGGGACCGCCCCTGTGGCGTCAACCACGCCATCAAGTTGTCCATCTGCAGGCGGATCGGAATGCGGTCGTGACCGGCGGCGGCCACCTCTGGCGGCGGGTCATCCGTGATGAAGGCGAAGCTGTCGAAGGGGGCTTCTTCGGCACCCTGCCAGTGATCCCAGATGCAGGCGATCAGCATCGGCTCGCGGGGCTCGGGCGTGAATTGGATCTCGACGCCTAGGTGGGGTTCCCCTGGCGCCAGTGGGCGCCCCTCGGCTTTGTGCAGCGAGACATTCTCGAAGAAGCTGTCGATGACCAGGACGCCGTGCTTATGGCCGAACTGGCTCTTCCAGTAGCGCGTGAGGTTGTCGCGCCTGGCGTTGTACGTACCGCTGAGCCGCCGGGGGGACTTCTTGCCGCTAGGCAGCGTCTTGCCCTCGATCCAGTCGGCCGAGGCCGGCAGGCCCGGCTTGCGGAGCTGGTAGCGCATGGGCTTCACCACGAGCTGATCGTCCTCCATGACCATCACCGGCACCCACCACTGCGGGAAGAACCGGAAATCGCGCGGCAGCTGCTGCACGCGCTCGGCGTCGGTGATCCAGCGTTCGATCTGCGCGATCTTGTTGCTGGCCTTCCGGACCTCCTCAGAGGCTGTCTTCGTCGGCTTGGTCGCCAGCTTCGCTTCGTTGATGGCCAGGCGCTCGCGCTGGCCAGCGAGGTCGGTGGCGTGTTCAGCCATCTCCTCTGCACGCGCGTCGCGGATTGCCAAGCCGATCTCCTGTCCCAGGCCCTCGCGCTGGGGCCGCAGGAACCAGTCCTCAATCGCCTTGGGCATCCGGCGGCGGGTCGTCCGTTTGCGCTGCCGGTCAGGCGCAGCCCACACGTTCGCCGCGAAGTCCTCCAGGCTCATGATCGCCCCGTGATGGCGGCAGAACTTGTCGTAGTCGGCCTGGATCATGGCGGAATAGCACATGGGGTCACAGCTCCCTGGTGTATTCGTCCAGCACGTTCCGTGCTTCGAGCTCGGCCATCACCGCCGCCTCGAGCAATTCGCCGTCCTCTTCTGTCACGCCTTCGAACAGAGGCGCCTTGGCGATGTCGACGGCGCGCTGGAAGGCCGGCGCCCCTGCAGAAACGTCGGCGATCGCGATGCACAACCCTTCAAGGAAGGCCAGCCACTCGGGCCCGTTCAGGCGCTCGTCCACGATGCTCTGGATGTCCATGGCGCGGACTATACCGGCGGGCGGTGGGCATGGCGTCAAGGCGCCCGCCAGAGGTTTGCCTTCAGCGCCTTAGCGGCCTGCAGCTGCTGCAGGGAGCGGCGGAGATCTTCTTCCGTCTCCGTGCCCCAGTAACTCGGGGCGCCTTGGGCCAAGAGCGTCTCCCCGTACCGGTGCAGATCCTCCCAGGTGAGCTGGGCGGCCTCCCGCGCATGCTCAAAGGTCAAGTGCATCACCGCCCGAAAGTCCTGTTGGAGCTCGGGCCAGAAGGCATCGGCGATGTCGGCGCCCTGGCGGACCCGGTGCGCAGGTGACCCCGGCCGGTTCTCCCCCGTCGCCAGCGGGAAGGCCGCGGCGAGCAGCAGGTAGGCGAGGTCCCGCCTGCTAACGTTAGCGCCCTTGAGTAGCTCGCCGGCGCGCTCGTTCATGACCTGGTGGAGCTCCCGCAGGGTCATGTCGCGGTAGGGGTTTGGGGGGTCTCGGTCCATGGCGGGGACCATACCCGGATTGGGCACAAGTGTGCCCAGGTCGGAATGTGGTGGCCCGCTGGCCTCCGTAAAAGTTGTCAGCGGATGCCGCCACAGCAGGCGTTCCACGGAGCCATATCCGTAAAAGTAGTGCCCGCAAGTCCTTGAACTGCCGGGTGAGCGCGGCGGACTCTTAATCAATAGGTCCAAGGTTCGAATCCTTGACGGCCCACCAAACCCGAAAGCGCCCGGCCTACGCCGGGCGTTTTCTTTTTCGTAATGCCAGGCGTCCGGGCGCGCTGCGGCGCGTTCGCGGATCATGGCGGTTCGGGGATACGGTGGCGCGGTTCGAATCCTTGACGGCCCACCAAACCCGAAGCGCCCGGTCACCCCGGGCGCTTTTTTGTTGCCGGCGTGAGCAGGGTGCCGGCTACAATGCACCGACCTGCGAAAGTGGCGGAATTGGTAGACGCACTGGATTTAGGTTCCAGCGGGTAACCCCCGTGAGGGTTCGAGTCCCTCCTTTCGCACCATGCGCCGCCCCTCTCGAAGGCAGGGGCGGTCACCTGCCGGCCCCTGTCGTGCCGTCGCCCCGCCTGGGGCCGTTCGGCCGAACCGCGTCTTCAGCACGGAAACGCCCGCCCCGCTGGCAGCCTGCCCCGGAATCAGCGAAACTATGAAGTTCCGCCGGGCGGGCCTTGCGTTCTTGTCCCTGGCGTCCCGGATTATCAACATCGCCCCGGCTGTGCCGTGGCCGCAGGAGTCAGTGAGTATGCAAGTTTCGGTCGAATCGGTCGGCAACCTCGAACGCCGCATGAGCTTCAGCCTGCCGGCTGAGCGCCTGGACACCCACATCGGCGGCCGCCTGCGCGAACTGTCGCGCACCGCGCGCATCAAGGGTTTCCGTCCCGGCAAGGTGCCTGCCAAGGTCATCGAGCAGCGTTATGGCGACCAGGTCCGCGCCGAGGCCCTCGACGGCCTGCTCCGCGAGACGTTCAATAACGCCGTGCGCGAACAGGAACTGCAGCTGGCCGGCAATCCGCGCATCGAGAAGCAGGGCGAGGGCGAGCTGGATTTCGTGGCCACGTTCGAAGTGGTGCCGGACTTCGGCGACGTCGACGTCTCCAAGCTGACCGTGATCCGCCATGCCGCCGAAGTGACCGACGCCGACATCGACCAGATGGTCGACAACCTGCGCATGCAGCGGCGCACGTTCCAGGTGGTCGAGCGCGGCGCGAAGGAAGGCGATCGCGTGGCGCTGGAAACCTGGTCGCAGGCCGGTGACGAGCGCATGCCGGCAGAGGGCATCGAGAAGGGTGCCACCCTGATCGGGTCGGGCGTGATGTTCGGCGAGATCGAGCAGGCGCTCGTGGGCCTTGCCAAGGGCGACGAGAAGACGGTGTCGGTCACGTTCCCCGCCGACTGGCGCGTACCGCCGCTGGCGGGCAAGCAGGTCGACGTACATGTCAAGGTCACCGAGGTGGCCGAGTCGGTACTGCCCGAGGTGGATCGCGAGTTCATCCGCAGCTTTGGCGTGAAGAGCGGCGATGCCGAGCAGTTCCGCGCCGATATCCGCAGCAACCTGGAGCGCGAACTCAAGGGTGCCCTGATGACCCGCCTGCGCCGCGAGGTCGGCGAGCAGCTGATCGCCGTCTACTCGCACGTCGAAATGCCGCCGCGCCTGGTCGAGAACGAGGCGCGCGCGATGGTCCAGCAGGCGGCCGAGCAGGCTCGCCGCCAGGGCCAGCAGGTGCAGGTCCCCGACAACGCACACGAAGGCTTCCTGGATGCAGCGCGCAAGCGCGTGCTGGTTGGCCTGCTGGTGGGCGAGGTGGCCCGCCGCAACCAGCTGCGCCTGGACCCCAAGCGCCTGAACGAGACGCTGCGCCTGATCGCCTCGACCTACGAGGAGCCGGAGCAGGTCATTGAGTTGTACCGCAACGATCCCCAACTGATGAACAGTCTGCAGGGCCGTGTGATGGAAGAGCAGGTGATCGACTGGATCGCCGAACGCGCCCAGCACACCGAGCAGACGCTTTCCTTCCAGGAAGCCATCCGCAACTGAGCCGGGCACCCGTCCGGACAGAAGGTCCGGCTATCCTAGGCCGGACCTTTCCACGAACGACAGGCGCGATAACCGAATGAGCATCCAAACCAAAGCCCTCAACCTGGTGCCGATGGTGGTCGAACAGACCAGCCGCGGCGAGCGCGCCTACGACATCTACTCCCGCCTGCTGAAGGAACGCGTCATCTTCCTTGTCGGCGGCGTGGATGACCACGTGGCGAACGTCATCTTGGCCCAGATGCTCTTCCTCGAGGCGGAGAATCCCGAGAAGGACATCAGCCTGTACATCAATTCGCCGGGCGGCGTGGTGACGGCGGGCATGGCGATCTACGACACCATGCAGTACATCAAGCCGGACGTCAGCACCATCTGCGTGGGCCAGGCGGCCAGCATGGGCGCGCTGCTGCTGGCGTCGGGCGCGAAGGGCAAGCGGTATGCGCTGCCGAACTCGCGGGTGATGATCCATCAGCCGCTGGGTGGCTTCCAGGGCCAGGCGACGGACATCGACATCCATGCCCGCGAGATCCTGACCCTGCGTGCCCGGCTGAACGAAATCCTGGCCAAGCACACCGGGCAGTCGCTGGAGACGATCGAGCGCGACACCGAGCGCGACAACTTCAAGAGCGCGGCCGATGCCCAGGCCTACGGATTGGTCGACCAGGTGCTGGAGCGTCGCCCGGACGACTCCATCCAGTCGGCCTGATTCCCCGGATTGCCCGCTTTTACGGCACGAATCCCCTGTTCACGGGCCCGGCTGACACGCCTGGGCCGTGTGCTATTCTCCGACCGCAAGCCCCCGAGGGCAGGTTGAGCGACCGAGTATTACCAGCATGAGCGAAGATCGTCAGGGCCGTTCCGGCGACAGCACCAAAATCCTGTACTGCTCGTTCTGCGGCAAGAGCCAGCACGAGGTGCGCAAGCTGATCGCGGGTCCCAGCGTGTTCATCTGCGATGAATGCGTGGAACTGTGCAACGACATCATCCGCGAGGAGCTGGAGGAGAAGGCGCAGTCGGCCCGCAGCCACCTGCCCAAACCGCGCGAGATCCTGGAAGTCCTGGATCAGTACGTGATCGGCCAGAACCGCGCCAAGCGCACGCTGGCGGTGGCGGTCTACAACCACTACAAGCGCATCGAGAGCCGCAGCAAGAACGATGAGGTCGAACTGGCCAAGTCGAACATCCTGCTGGCCGGCCCGACGGGTTCCGGCAAGACCCTGCTGGCCGAGACGCTGGCGCGCCTGCTCAACGTGCCGTTCACCATCGCCGACGCCACCACCCTGACCGAAGCCGGTTACGTGGGCGAGGACGTGGAGAACATCATCCAGAAGCTGTTGCAGAAGTGCGACTACGATGTCGACAAGGCGCAGCAGGGCATCGTCTACATCGACGAAATCGACAAGATTTCGCGCAAGAGCGAGAACCCGTCGATCACCCGCGATGTATCGGGTGAGGGCGTACAGCAGGCGCTGCTGAAGCTCATCGAAGGTACCGTGGCCAGCGTTCCGCCACAGGGCGGGCGCAAGCATCCGCAGCAGGAATTCCTGCAGGTCGATACGAAGAACATCCTGTTCATCTGCGGCGGCGCGTTCGCCGGTCTGGACAAGATCATCCAGCAGCGCAGCACCGAGGCCAGCGGCATCGGCTTCGGCGCCAAGGTGAAGAGCTCGGAGAAGAAGCCGGAAATCGGCAAGGTGCTGTCGGAGGTCGAGCCGGAAGACCTGATCAAGTTCGGCCTGATTCCCGAATTCGTGGGCCGTCTGCCGGTGGTCGCGACGCTGGAGGAACTGGACGAGACCGCGTTGGTCAAGATCCTGACCGAGCCGAAGAACGCCATCACCAAGCAGTTCAAGAAACTGTTCGAGATGGAAGGCGTGGAGCTGGAATTCCGCGCGGACGCCCTGTCCGCCATCGCTCGCAAGGCGCTCAAGCGAAAGACCGGTGCGCGCGGCCTGCGCACCATCGTCGAATCGGTGCTGCTGGATACGATGTACGAACTGCCGTCGCTGGAGAACGTCAGCAAGGTGGTCGTGGACGAATCGGTCATCGAGCACAAGTCCGAGCCGTACCTGATCTACCAGAATCCGCCCGCAGCGAAGGTCGCGGCGGCCGAGTGACCGGCCCCGCGATGCGGTCGACGACAGGCGCCCTCGTGGCGCCTGTTCATTTTTCGCGCCCCGATTCCAACCCACTGCTTTTGTTGCGGTTTCCGGCCCGCTATTGCATCCCGATGCCGATGGCCCCATAACGGCCCCATTGGTGTTTCGACGCCCCGTATTCCGCACTTCGCTGGAGCCCCCATGCCCCGCCATCCCCAGACTGAAACCCTCGACCTGCCGGTCCTGCCGCTACGCGACGTGGTGGTGTTTCCGCACATGGTCATCCCGCTGTTCGTCGGGCGCGACAAATCCATGCGTGCGCTGGAACAGGCGATGGAAGCCGACAAACGCATCATCCTGCTCGCGCAGAAGTCCGCAGAAACCGACGATCCCGCTGCCGCCGACCTGTACACGGTCGGCACCCTGGCACAGGTGCTGCAACTGCTGAAGCTGCCCGACGGCACGATCAAGGTGCTGGTCGAGGGCACGGCGCGCATCAGCGTTTCCAACGTGGACGAACGCGACGGCGCGCTGTACGGACAGGGCGAGGAGATCGACTCCACCGACGGGCGCGAGCCGCGCGAGATCGAGGCGGTCGCGCGTTCGCTGATGGGCCTGTTCGAGCAGTACGTGAAGACCAACCGCAAGCTGCCGCCCGAACTGCTGCAGACGCTGGCAGGCATCGACGAACCCAGTCGGCTGGCCGATACCATCGCCGCGCACCTGGGTGTGCGTCTCAGCGACAAGCAGCGATTGCTGGAAACCATCGAGGTCGGTGAACGGCTCGAACTGCTGGTCGGTTTCGTCGACGGCGAGATCGACGTGCAGCAGTTGGAGAAGCGCATCCGCGGCCGCGTGAAGTCGCAGATGGAGAAGAGCCAGCGTGAGTACTACCTCAACGAACAGATGAAGGCCATCCAGAAGGAGCTGGGCGAGCTGGACGAAGCGCCCAACGAACTGGAGGACCTGGCGCGACGGATCGCCGAGGCGGGCATGCCCAAGCCGGTGGAGACCAAGGCGCGCAACGAACTCAACAAGCTCAAGCAGATGTCGCCGATGTCGGCCGAAGCCGCCGTCGTGCGCAACTACCTGGACTGGGTGCTGGGCGTGCCGTGGAACAAGCGCACCAAGGTGCGCAAGGACCTGAAGGTCGCACAGGACACGTTGGACGCCGACCACTACGGTCTGGAGAAGGTCAAGGAGCGGATCCTCGAGTACCTCGCGGTGCAGTCGCGGGTGAAGAAGCTGCGCGGCCCGATCCTGTGCCTGGTCGGCCCGCCGGGCGTGGGCAAGACCTCGCTGGGCCAGAGCATCGCGAAGGCGACCAATCGCAAGTTCGTCCGCATGTCGCTGGGCGGCGTGCGCGACGAGGCCGAGATCCGCGGGCATCGCCGCACCTACGTGGGGTCGATGCCGGGCCGCATCGTGCAGAACCTCAACAAGACCGGCAGCAAGAATCCGCTGTTCGTGCTGGACGAGATCGACAAGATGTCGATGGACTTCCGCGGCGATCCTTCGTCGGCCCTGCTTGAGGTGCTCGATCCCGAGCAGAACAACGCGTTCAACGATCATTACCTGGAAGTGGACCTGGATCTGTCCGAGGTGATGTTCGTCGCCACGTCGAACTCGCTGAACATCCCCGGCCCGTTGCTGGACCGCATGGAAGTGATCCGCATCCCGGGATACACCGAGGATGAGAAGGTCAACATCGCGCAGCGTTACCTTGTCCCGAAGCAGCTGAAGGCCAACGGCCTGAAAGCGGACGAGCTGAAGATCGCCGAAAGCGCGATCCGCGATCTGGTCCGCTATTACACCCGCGAATCGGGCGTGCGCAACCTGGAGCGCGAAGTCGCCAAGATCTGCCGCAAGGTGGTGAAGGAGATCGCACTGGGCGGGGCCAAGGCGCTGGCGAAGAAGAAGCCGACGAAAGTGGCGACGGTGCAGGTCGCGTCGAAGAACCTGGAAAAGTACTCCGGCGTGCGCCGCTACGATTTCGGGCGCGCGGAAGAGCAGAACGAGATCGGCCTGGTGACTGGCCTGGCCTGGACTGAAGTCGGTGGCGACCTGCTCCAGATCGAGGTTGCGCTGGTGCCTGGCAAGGGCGGCATGATGCTGACCGGCCAGCTTGGCGACGTGATGAAGGAGTCGGGTTCCGCCGCGTTGTCGGTGGTGCGCAGTCGCGCCGCCAGCCTGGGAGTGGATGCGGAATTCCTGCAGAAGCACGACGTGCACCTGCATGTGCCGGATGGCGCCACGCCGAAAGACGGACCCAGCGCCGGCATCGCGATGGCGACCGCGCTGGTGTCCGCGCTGACCAAGAATCCGGTCCGCGCCAACGTCGCCATGACCGGCGAGATCACGCTGCGCGGACGCGTCACCGCGATCGGCGGCCTGAAGGAGAAGTTGCTCGCGGCGCTGCGTGGCGGCATCACCACCGTGATCATTCCGGACGAGAACAAGAAGGACCTCGCGGATATCCCCGCCAACGTCACCGAGGGCATGAAGATCGTGCCGGTGAAGTGGATCGACGAAGTGCTGGACCTGGCGCTGGAGCGCCCGCTGGCGCCGGTCCCGGCCGATGGCGGCGGCGAGCGCACGGTGCCGACGGCCGAGAAGGAAAGCGGCAAGGGGTCGCAACAACCGGACGTGAAGCACTGAACGACGCGACGGATGGCTGCTCGAATCGCCCCGAAACCCGCGTCATTACTGGGTTTTCCGGTTGCGTGGCTTTTTTTGCACTGGTATAACGACGACACCCGCGCGCATGGGGCGATGCCTTACTGCGTGTGGATATAACGACCGGTTCCCGTGCGGCGAGCGAGCCCCGAGGTTCCGGTTACTCATTCCGCGGTTGTGCCGCAAAGGGAGTTACTCAATGAACAAAACCGAATTGATCGATGCCGTCGCCGACGAAGCCGAAGTGTCCAAGGCCGAAGCTGGCCGTGCCGTCGACGCCGTCATCTCCAGCATCACCAAGGCCCTCAAGAAGGGCGACACCGTGACGCTGGTCGGCTTCGGCACCTTCCAGGTCCGCAAGCGCGCAGCACGCACGGGCCGCAACCCGAAGACCGGCGACACCATCAAGATCAAGGCGTCCAAGAACCCGGCCTTCAAGGCTGGCAAAGCCCTGAAGGATGCCGTAAACTAATCGACTCGCTGCCGATGGCAGGGTGCGTGATGCACCTGGGGTGCTTAGCTCAGCGGTAGAGCGTCTCCCTTACACGGAGAGGGTCGGGGGTTCGAAACCCTCAGCACCCACCACTTCGGGGCGATGCAAGGTTAAAAAATTTGCAGGACGGTCTAGCGGAAACTGCGCAAATCGTCTTACAATGTTCCTCTCAGCGCGGAGTGGTAGTTCAGTCGGTTAGAATGCTGGCCTGTCACGCCGGAGGTCGCGGGTTCGAGTCCCGTCCACTCCGCCATTACACCCGGAAAGCCCGCGAAAGCGGGCTTTCTGCTTTCTGTACATGTCACGCCGCAGTGTGGCCGGGAAGGTGCTCCCCCGGCGGGGGGATCCGCCAGGTGGCGAGACGCCGTTGTCCCGGCACGCTAAACTTCGCGGCTGAAAGAATCCGAGCCCCGTGCACACATGCTGCAGAAACTCCGCGACAAAACCACCGGCTGGGTCGCCAGCCTGATCCTGGGTCTGCTGATCATTCCGTTCGCCTTCGTCGGCGTGAACGAGTACATGACCGGTGGCACCGCCAGCGACGTGGCCTTGGTCGAAGCACCGCCGACATGGTGGGAGACGGCACCGCAATGGTGGCCGGTTTCGATGCTGTGGCAGCGCGAGGAAGTCACCCAGGACGAGTTCCGCGCCGCATTCGAGCAGGCGCGCCAGCAGCAGCGCCAGGCCCAGGGTGAGGCGTTCGATCCGCGCGAATTCGAGAGCGTCGACAACAAGCGCAAGGTGCTTGAGCAACTGATCGACCAGAAGGTGCTGGCGCTGGCGTCGAAGCGCGCCGGCATCGTCGTGGGCGATGCAGCCGTGCAGAAGATGATCCTGAGCGAGCCCGCGTTCCAGATCGACGGCAAGTTCAGCCAGGAGCAGTACCAGATGCTGCTGTCGTCGCAGGTGCCTGCGATCTCCCCGCTGAAGTTCCAGGAAGACCAGCGCGAACGGCTGCGCATGATGCTGGTGCCCCAGGCGATCAGCGATTCCGACTTCGTCACCGAGGGCGAACAGGAGCGCATGTGGAAGTTGCTGGGCGAAACGCGCGACATCGGCATTGCCCTGTTGCCGCCGGCGGCCGAGGACGCCACGCCCGTCAGCGATGCGGATATCAAGGCCTGGTACGACGGGCACAAGGACGACTTCAAGCAGCCGGAGCAGGTCTCGCTGGAGTATCTGGAAATCAATGGTGCCGCGCTGCCGGTCGCGACGGTGGCCGACGAGGCCGCGTTGCGCAAGCGCTACGACGCGGAGAAGTCGCGTTTCGTTTCGCCCGAGCAGCGCGTGGTCGCCCACATCCTGATTGCGGCCGACGCGACTGCCGATGCGGCTACGCAGAAGAAGGCGGAAGAGAAGGCGGCTGCGCTGGCCAAGCAGGCGCGTGAGGGCGCCGACTTCGCGGCGCTGGCGCGCGCCAATTCCGAGGACCCGGGTTCGAAGGACATGGGGGGCGAACTGCCGCCGTTCGCGAAGGACGGTTCGATGGTGAAGCCCTTCGAGGATGCCGCGTTCGCCATGCAGGCCGGTGAGATTCGCGGGCCGGTGAAGAGCGATTTCGGTTACCACGTGCTGCAGTTGAAGCAGGTCACGGGCGGTACCGGACGCAGCTTCGAGGAAGTGCGCGACGAACTGGCGGCTGAAGAAGCCAGCAGTGAGCGCGATCGCGCGTTCAACGACCTGGCGGGCCGCGTGGTCAATGAAACGCTGAAGAATCCGACCGCGCTCGCCCCCGCCGCGCAGGCCACGGGGCTGCCGCTGCAGAAGGTCGGTCCGTTCTCCCGCACCGATCCCCAGGGCATCGCGACCGTACCGGCAGTGCTCCGTGCCGCCTTCTCGGACACGCTGGTCCAGGACGGCACGATCAGCGATCCGATCGAGATCGCCCCCAACCACAGCGTCGTCATCCGGGTCACCCAGCACACACCGGAACAGGCATTGCCGATGGACAAGGCGCGCGATGCGGTAGTGGTGGCCATCCGTGCCGACCGCAGGGAGAAAGCTGCGCAGGCTGCCGCAGACGCACTGGTCGCGCGGGTGCAGAAGGGCGAATCGCTGGCGACCATCGCCACGGCCGACGGTCTGCGCTACAACGAACTGCCCGGTCTGCGTCGTGGCATGCCGATGCCGACGGCCGAGGCGAACGAAGCGATCTTCGCCGCAGCGCGCCCGGCTGAAGGCAAGGTGACGGCGGGCAAGGTGGCGCTGGGTGACGGTGCCTACGCCATCTTCACAGTCGACAAGGTGACGGAGGGCGCGATCGCCGACATGCCGCCCGAAGAGCGCGCGACGATGCAGCAGCAGATGACGCAGTTGAACGGCGGCATTGCGACACAGGCGTACGTCGACGCGCTGCGCAAGCGTTTCAAGGTCGAGGTGTTCGAAGACCGGCTCTGAACCGGGCCGCCGTCGCGATGGAAGAATCCCGCCTGATGGCGGGATTTTTTTCAGTCGGCCGGAGCGTCAGGCCGGATCGTCGTCCAGCTTCAGCACCATCCCCGGCCGGAGGATGGCGTTCGCCTCCAGGCCATTCAAGCGCAGCAGCTGTGCGGGAGAAATGCCGTAGCGGCGGGCGATGGTCCACGCCGACTCGCCGCTTTTCACGACATGAGTGCGTGAAGGGGTGGGTTCGCGGCCTGGCGTGTTCGCGGTTGCGACGGCAGATGCGACGGCAGGCGTATGCACGGCATCTGTTGGGCTGTCGTCCGCTGCGTTGGTGGGTGCGAGCAATCGCAGTGGTTTTGTCCCACGGCTGAAACGGCCTGCAAGCGCAGGATTGAGGCGTTTGAGAAGCGCGAGAGGGTGTTGCTGGCTGCGCGCCCAGGATTCCAGCGTGGCGTCCCCTGGCAGCGTGTGCGCCGCCAAACGCGGCACGGGACGGTCCATCTGTCGGAGCCATGCGTCGCGGTCGTCGGCCTGCTGGAAGATGCAGGCGAGCGCGTGCAGCTTTTCCACGTAGGCGTACGTGATGCCGGAGAGGCCGGGCAGTTCCGCCGGCCTCGCGTTGCGTGCGTTCATGCCTGCGCGGCGCATGGATTGCAGCACGCGGTATTCCCCCGCGTTGTAGGCCATCACGGCCAGCCGCCAGTCGCCGCCGAACATGCCGTGCAGGGTCCTGAGGTAGCGGACGGCGGCCTGCGTGGAATCCACCGGCGACAGCCGCCCGTCGTAGCCCTCGCGCATGGGTACGCCCTGGTTGCGGGCGGTGATGCCGATGAACTGCCACAACCCTGCCGGGCCGCTTGGATTGCGCGCGCCGGGCTTGTAGCCGCTCTCCACGAAAGGGATGAGCGCGAACTCGGTGGGCAGGTGGGCGTCGCGCAGGGCGTCGACCACGTAGCCGAACAACGGCAGCAGGTCGTCCTGTGCACTGGCGAGCTGGCCTGGCGCATGGCTGAAGTGCTTTTTCCAGCGGCCATTCGTTGCCTGGCTGTCGCACTCCGGGTCGGCGAGCCCGTCACGGAAGCGCTGGTAGATGTCCAGGCCGCTGCGCTGGTGCGGGGCGGCCGGGCTGGCAGGCGCGAGGGCGTCTACCGCGGGCTCTCCAGGCACTGGCGCCTGCATCTCGATGGAGGGCGCAGGATCGGCGCCCATCGCAGCGTGGGAGGTGATGGCCAGGCCTGCGGCGAGGATTGCCCTACGCATCCGGTTGCGTCTGCTCATGCGCGAAAATCATTCTTCCATTGTCTCAGCGTCGCGAACGTTTCCACCCGGTCGGCAGGCGGCCTTCCCAGGCGGTGTGCGACCGCCTCGTGCACGGCTTCGTCGTCCACCCGCAGGAAGGGATTGGTTGCCACCTCGCCGGCCAGCGAGGTGGGCAGGGTGGGGCGGCCGGCATGGCGCATGGCGCGGGCTTCCTGGATCCGCAGGCGCAGTGCCCGGTTGTGCGGGTCGACGGTTTCGGCGAAAGCAGCGTTGGCCAGGGTGTACTCATGGCCGCAACAGACCAGCGACGGGCCCGGCAAGGCGGCCAGGCGTTCCAGCGATGCGAGCATCTGTGCCGGCGCCCCTTCGAACAACCGGCCGCAGCCCAGGCTGAACAGGGTGTCTCCACAGAACAGATGGGGCGGCCCCTCGCTGCCGCCCCCATGGAACGCGATATGGCTGCGGGTGTGGCCGGGCACCGACAGCACCGACAGGCGCCAACGCTTCACCTGCACGATGCTGCCGTCGCCCACGCGCTCCGTGGCATCGGGAATGCGTTCGTCTTCAGGGGCGAACACCGGCAGCGTCGGCCAGCGTTCCCTCAGGGCGGCGACACCACCGGCATGGTCGGCGTGATGGTGGGTGACCAGGACTGCAGCAGGCCACAAGCCGTTGCCGGTCGCCGCCAGCACAGGCGCCGCGTCGCCGGGATCGACCACGAGTGCGTCACCATCGTCGTCGACCAGCGCCCAGATGTAGTTGTCGTCGAAGGCGGGCAGGGCAAGCAGGCGCATCGGCGGACGGGCTCCGGACTGGAACGGACGGCCGGGCGCGGCGTCCTCTACAATCCGAACATGCCTGCCTTCGCGTTTACCCGTCAACCCGATGCCCTGGCGTGGTTCGGGACGGGCTGCGGCGGGCCGATCCTCGCCTCGGAGCATGCCCGGGTGAACCAGGCGCTCACCAGTCGCATCCCGCAGCCCTGGCTCTGGGTATTGCCGGAGGGCGCAGACCCCTCCATCACCGTCCCCGCGACGCGCGGGTTGCGCCTGAGGGCGACGGCCGGCTCGCACCGCCTGTCCGGGCCTGTGCATTGCGGGTTGCCCCTGCCGCTGCCCACCGAGGCCGTGGGCGTGATTGTGCTGCAGCACACGCTGGACGCTGGCGATCCGCAGCCGCTGCTGCAGGAATGTGCCCGGGTGCTGGAGCCCGGCGGGCGCCTGTGGTTGTTCGCTCTCAACCCATGGAGCCCGTATCGCCTGCGCTGGCGCGGCAGCGGCTTGAAGCCGCGTGCGCTGGACCAGTGGCGCCTCCAGCTGACGGCGGCGGGGCTGACGATGTCGCAGCACGTGCTGCACTACGGCCCGGTCTGGCGTGGCATGCCGGACGCCCCCGGCAGCGGGCCTGCGCCATTCCGCGCCGCCCGCCTGCTGGAGGCGGAGAAGCGCGTGGCCGGCCTGATCCCCCCCGCGCCCGTGGCGCGCGCGTGGCGCACCGCGCCCGCAGCCTGACATTCCACCAAGAGGACACATGAAGCACGTCAGCATCCATACCGATGGTTCCTGCCTGGGCAATCCGGGCCCAGGTGGCTGGGCGGCGCTCCTGCGCTACGGCGAAAAGGAGCGCGAAGTGGTTGGCGGCGAAGCGCAGACCACCAACAACCGCATGGAGCTGATGGCCGCCATCGCCGCGCTGGAGGTACTGACCGAGGGTTGCGAGGTCACGTTGCACATCGATTCGCAGTACGTCCGCCAGGGGATCACCGAATGGATGCCCGGCTGGGTGCGACGCGGCTGGAAGACCGCCGGCGGCGATCCGGTGAAGAACCGCGACCTGTGGGAGCGCCTGCACGCGGCCACGGCTCGCCACAAGATCGACTGGAAGTGGGTCAAGGGACACAACGGCGACCCCGACAACGAACGCGTGGACGTGCTTGCGCGCAACGCGGCCGTACGTTTCCGCAGCGGCGCCGTGGCGTGACCGTGCGGCTCCTGCCGGGGCAGGTCGTCACCCAGACAGACCGATTGCGCCTGTACGCCATGTCCGATGACGCGCACGCCGATGCAGCGCTGATGCTGGCACTGCTCAACGATGCCGCCTTCATCCGCAACATCGCGGACCGCGGCGTACGCACGCTGGAGCAGGCGCGCGACTACCTGCGCAATGGCGCCCTGCGCAGCTACGCCGAACATGGGTTCGGGATGTACGCCGTCCAGCTGAAGGACACCGGTGCGCTGATCGGAAACTGCGGGCTGGTGCGGCGCGAGGGCCTGGATGGGCCGGATCTGGGCTATGCGCTGCTGCCCGACCATTGTGGCAAGGGCTACGCATGCGAGGCGGCGCGCGCGGTGATCGCCGATACGAGGACCCGGCTCGGCATCACGCGGCTCCATGCCATCGTCAATCCGGACAACGCAACGTCCATCGGTCTGTTGCAGAAGCTGGGATTCGAATTCGAGAGAATGGTCGCCTTGCCGCACGTCGAGCATGCGCTCGATCTGTTCCACCTGAATATCCCAATGGAAGCCAACGCCTGATGCGCCAGATCATCCTAGACACCGAAACCACCGGCCTGGAATGGAAGAAAGGCAACCGGGTGGTCGAAATCGGCTGCGTGGAATTGCTGGAACGCAGGCCTACCGGGCGTACGTACCATCAATACATCAACCCGCAGCGCGAATTCGAGCAGGGGGCGGCGGAAGTCACCGGGCTCAGCCTGGAGTTCCTGTCCGACAAGCCGCTCTTCGCCGCCATCGCGGACGAATTCCTGGCCTTCATCGACGGTGCGGAGCTGGTGATCCACAACGCCGCCTTCGACGTGGGGTTCCTGGATTACGAGTTGTCGCGACTGGGTGAGCACTATGGTCGCCTGGCCGACCGTGTCACCGTCGAGGACTCGCTGCTGCTGGCGCGGCAGCGCTATCCCGGCCAGCGCAACTCGCTGGACGCGCTGTGCAAGCGGCTGGGCGTGGACAACACCCACCGTCAGCTGCACGGCGCCCTGCTGGACGCCCAACTGTTGTGCGACGTGTACCTGAACCTCACCGCCGGCCAGAGCGAAATCGGATTCGGGGGAGCGGAAGACGCAGCGCCCGGAACCTCCACGACGGTGGTGCACCAGTTCGATTCAGCCGTTGCCGGCGCACGTCCTCGCGTGTCGCCCACGGTGGACGAACTGGCCGCGCACGAAGCGCGCCTGGCGACATTGCGGAAGAAGGCGGGTGGCCGGTGCCTGTGGGATCCGCCGGTGTTCGAGGCCGGCTGACCGGCCACCGATACTTCAGTGGCAGCGCACCAGGACGGCGGTGACGTTGTCCGAACCGCCGCCATCCAGCGCGGCGGCGATCAGGGTATCCACGCATTCCTGGGCGCTGCAGTCTTCGTACTTCAAGGTCGCGGCGATGCTGCGGTCGTCCACTTCTTCGGTCAGCCCATCGCTGCACAGCAGGAGCTGCATGCCGGGCCGGAGTTCGCCGGTCATGGTTTCCACGTTGAGGTGGTTGGGGTCGGTGACGCCCAGGGCCTGGGTGACGACATTGCGGTGCGGGTGCGTGCGGGCCTGCTCGCTGGTGAGCGCGCCCTGCGCGATCAGTTCCTGCACGTAGCTGTGGTCCTGGCTCAGTTGCGCCAGTTGGCCTTCCCGCCACAGGTAGGCGCGGCTGTCGCCGACCCATGCCACTTCGAACCGGTTGCCCTGGATGCGGGCGGCCACCACGGTGGTGCCCATCGGCAGGGTGTCGTTGCGGCGGCGCGACGTGCGGATGATCTCCTCGTCGGCGATCCGGATGGCCTGGGCCAGCGGCGTGCCGTCGCGGATCTCGCGCACGATGGTCTCCCGCGCCAGTGCGCTGGCTACCTCGCCGCAGGCGTGGCCGCCCATGCCATCGGCCACCAGCCAGAGCCCGAGCTCGCTGTCGCCGTAGTAGGTGTCCTCGTTGAGCTCGCGCCGGAGCCCGACGTGGGAGATGTGGCCGAATTCGATCATGGTGCCCTGTCTGTGCGGACGGATTTCGCCTATCCGGTCATACGCAATGATCCGGTCGGACAGGACATCGGGCAAGGTTGATGTGCTTCCGGCGGGCGACAAGGGTTCATCCAGGTGCAGGCGGAGTGACGAGGTGATGTGGATCGGTGCCGTCGGCTTGTCCGGATGCGCTCCGCCACGTATCATTCACGGCCCCGGGGAAGCCCGGGGCCACCGGAGAGGTGGCAGAGTGGTTGAATGTACCTGACTCGAAATCAGGCATACGTTAATAGCGTATCGAGGGTTCGAATCCCTCCCTCTCCGCCAGTTTCAGGAAAGCCCCCGCAAGGGGGCTTTCGCGTTTGCGGTCGCCTGTCGTGAAGATGCCTGTGGTGACCGCAGCGCTAGAATGACACCCTTTTCACCGGAGCCTTCCATGTCCGAGATCCTCGTCCCCGTGTCCTTCGGTGAGCTGCTGGACAAGATCGCCATCCTCCAGATCAAGTCCGAGCGCATGAGCGACCCCGCCAAACTCGCCCACGTGCGCGATGAACTGGCCGCACTGGAACACAGCTGGATGGCGCATCCGGTCGCCGGTCACAACATCGCCGAACTGCGCGCGCAGCTGAAGGCCGTCAACGAGCGCCTGTGGGTGATCGAGGATGATGTACGGCTGAAGGAGAAGGCGCAGGCCTTCGATGAGGATTTCATTCGCCTGGCCCGTAGTGTTTACATCGAAAACGATGAGCGGGCCCGGATCAAGAAGGCGATCAACCTCGCGCTGGGGTCCAGCTACGTGGAAGAGAAGTCGTACCAGGACTACCGGTCCGACGGCACGTCCTGACGGGGCCGCGGGCTATCCGTCAAGATCGTTGCGGCGACGTTCGAAGGCGGCGATGGCGTCTTCCACGGTGATCAGTTCCATCACGCCATCGTGCTCGATCTTGGTTCCCCACCTCAGCGCGGCCGCGGGCCGGCCCTTGTAGCGGCGCGCGGCATCATCGTAGCGATCCACGCAATAGCGGACGCTGGAGTAGGGGCCGCTGCGAAGCGGGTTGCTGGCCGCATGCAATCCCAGCACGGCCGCACCCATCGCATTGGCGATGTGCATGGGGCCGGAATCCGGCGTCATCACCAGGTCCGCGCGCGCCAGCAGGGCCGGCAGCTGCTTGAGGGTGTCCTTGCCCACCAGGTCCAGCACCGGCGAGCGCATGGCCGAGATGATCGCGTCGGCGGTGCGTCGCTCCAGGTCGCTGCGGCCTCCGCACACCACGATGCGCCAGCCCTGCGCGGCGGCGTGATCGGCCACCGCGGCATAGCGGTCGGCGTACCAGTTCCGCCGTTCGTGGCTGGAGCAGGGCGAAATCACCAGCGTGCGCTGTCCGTCTGCGCTCCACTGCGCGGCTGCCCAGGCGTGCGCATCGGCGGGTACCGGCAGGTCCCACACCACCTCGGTCTGTTTCAGGCCGAGGGGTTCGCAGAAGCTTCCGATCGCGTCGAGCACATGGATGCCGGGCCGGTCAGGGATGCGTTCGTTGACGACGAGGCCATGCAGGTCCTTCGAGCGGCTGCGGTCGTAGCCGATCCGGCGCCGGGCAGGAATGAAGGCCGACAACAGGTTGGCGCGCAGGGCCACCTGCATCTGCAGCAGAGCGTCGAATCCTCCGGCAGGCAACGCGCGGCGCAAGGCCCGCATGCCGGCCAGCCCGGTCTTCTTGTCGTAGGTGTGGAAGGTCACGCCTTCCAGCCCTTCGAGCAGCTTGAATCCGCCCTTGTCGATCACCCAATGCAGGTGCGCCCGGGGCCAGTGCCGCTGCAGGGTGCGCACCAGCGGCACGACATGGGTCACGTCGCCGAGTGCGGACAGGCGAAGCAGGCAGAGTGATTGGGGAATCGTGGACAAGTGTTGTTAGACTCGCTGGATGGTCGGATTTGACGCCTCGGAATCCCTGACGCCGTTCCGCGAAGGCAGCGGATACGGTGCGATTCTGTTCGACCGCAAACACCTGCGGCAAGCGGATCCCGACTGGTTCGCTCCGGAGAAGTGGGGAGACCGCGCCCGACCGGTCGACAGTGGTGGGCGGGGTGGAGCCTGGTTCATCGATGCGCCCTCCAGCCAGTGCGTGTTGCGCCACTACCGGCGCGGGGGCCTGGCCGCGCGTTTCAGCCGGGACCGCTACCTCTGGCACGGCCCGGACCGCACACGCAGTTTCGCCGAATTCCGGCTGACGCGCGCACTGCTGGCGCGCGGACTGCCGGTGCCACGCCCGGTGGCCGCGAGCTACGTGCGCGACGGCATGTTCTATCGCGCCGCTATCCTTCTGGAGCGGGTGATGGAGGTGCGCACACTGGCCGACATCGCGGGCCAGACCGGTGGCAATGCGCCATGGGAAAGCACCGGCAAGCTGGTGGCGCGCTTCCATCGCGCGGGCCTGGACCACGCCGACCTCAACGCACAGAACATCCTCTTCGATGGAAGCGGGCATGGCTGGCTGATCGATTTCGACCGCGGCCGGCTACGCATCCCGGCCACTGCCTGGCGCGAGCAGAACCTCGCGCGACTCAAGCGCTCCCTGCTCAAGCTGCGCGGCGAACGCAGCACGGACGAAGTCGACTACGAGTTCGCGCACCTCCGCCGCGCGTACGACCACGCCTGGTCGCGAGGCTACTGACATGGATTGGGCGCTACGCTTCCTGGGCGTCGGCAATGCCAGCGCCGTCGAACTCGGTTCGGCCATGGCCTCGCTCGAACGCGACGGGCGGCCCTGGCTGGTGATCGACTGCGGCGGAGAAGGGCTGACGGCGTACCAGACCCGCTATGGCGCGATGCCCGATGCGGTCTTCGTCACCCACCTGCACCTCGACCATGTCGCCGGTTTCGAACGCCTGTTCGTGGCCAGCTATTTCGACACGGCACGGCGAGGCAAGGTTCGCCTCTACGTCCCGGCACCTTTGGTGCCGTTGTTGCATCAGCGCATCGCCAGTTACCCGAATGTATTGGCCGAGGGCGGCGCGAACTTCTGGGATGCGTTCCACCTGGTGCCGGTGGGCGGCGCGTTCTGGCATGACGGCCAGCGGCTGGAGGTGTTTCCCGTGCGCCATCACTGGCCTGACACGGCATTCGGGCTGCGTCTGCGCGGCAGCGTGGTCTGGACCGGCGACACGCGCCCCATCCCGGAGATGCTGGCACGCCACGCCGATGCCGGTGAACTGATCGCCCACGACTGCGCCCTGCACGGCAATCCTTCGCACAGTGGTATCGACGATCTGGAGCGCGAATACCCGGCCTCCTTGCTGGCCCGCTGCGTGCTGTACCACTACGCGAGTGCGGAAGACGGTGTTGCGCTGCGCGCCCGCGGCCATCGCGTGGCGATGCCCGATGAGGTGATCCCGTTGGCGCAGCCTCTCCCGACGATGTTGCCGTGAATATCTCCGCACTGCCACGTGATCTGCTGGGACGGCCGCTGCACGATCTGCGCCTCTCGGTCATCGATGCCTGCAATTTCCGGTGCGGCTACTGCATGCCGGCCGACCGCGTGCCCGAGGACTACGGCACCGACGCCTCGCAGCGGCTTTCCTTCGACGAAATCGAAACGCTGGTCCGCGCCTTCGCGCGGCTCGGCGTGCGCAAGCTCCGGTTGACCGGTGGGGAGCCGCTGCTGCGCAAGCGGTTGCCCGACCTGGTACGGCGACTGGCGGGCATCGCCGGACTTGAAGACATCGCGCTGACCACCAATGGCATGTTGCTGGCGACACAGGCACGTGCATTGCACGATGCGGGCCTGCGACGCATCACGGTCAGTCTGGATGCGTTGGACCCCGAGGTGTTTGCCGATATGTCGGGGCGACGCGGACAGGTAGGCGACGTACTGGCCGGCATCGAGGCGGCCGTGGCGGCCGGATTCACCCGCCTCAAGATCAATGCCGTCGTCCAGCGTGGCGTCAACGAAGCTCAAGTGCTGCCGCTGGTCGAACGCTTCCGCGGCACGGGGCACGTGGTGCGCTTCATCGAATTCATGGATGTCGGCGACAGCAACGATTGGCGTCGCGACCGGATGGTTCCGTCCTCCGTGCTGCGCGACCGGATCGGCGCGCGCTGGCCGCTGCATGCGCTGCAGGCGGACTATCGCGGCGAAGTGGCCGAACGCTATGCCTTCGACGACGGCGGCGGCGAAGTCGGCTTTGTCAGCTCCGTGAGTACCCCGTTCTGCGGCGATTGCCACCGGGCACGCGTGTCGGCCGACGGCCGGCTCTTCACCTGCCTGTTCGCCTCGGAAGGCGCCGACCTGCGCGCGGTGGTGGGGCAGGGCGAGGAGGCACTGGCCGCGCATGTCGCCGGCCTGTGGAGCGCACGCGGGGATCGCTACAGCGAACTCCGCGGCAGCCCGGAAGTGCGGGACCGGCGACGCGTCGAGATGTATCTTATCGGCGGTTGAATCCCCAGGATCCGCATGCCCCGCAAAGCCCTGACCCATCTGGACGCCGACGGCCGACCCGCGATGGTGGACGTATCCGGCAAGGAAGCCACCGCACGCGAAGCGCGTGCCACCTGCCGCGTACGCTTCCCGGCGGAGGTCGCACGCCAGCTAAGGCAGAACCGCTTGCGCAGCGCGAAGGGCGGCATCGTCGACACCGCCATCATCGCCGGCACGATGGCGGTGAAGCGCACCCACGAGCTGATCCCGTTCTGCCATCCGCTGCCGATCGACGGCTGCCGGTTGACCGTGGACTGGGACGGCGAGTCCACGCTGCGCATCGATTGCCTCGTGCGCACCGTCCACCGTACCGGCGTGGAGATGGAAGCGCTCACGGGCGCCACGATTGCCGCGCTGACGGTCTACGACATGTGCAAGGCGCTGTCGCACGCCATCGTGCTGGGTCCCGCGAAACTGGTGGGCAAGCGGGGCGGCAAGCACGATGTGGGAAGGATCTGATGGTCACCGTGACATTGCTCTATTTCGCCAGCCTTCGCGAGCGCACAGGCGCTGCCAGCGAGACGGTCGATACCAGTGCCGACGATCTCGCCGGGCTCTATGCCGAAGTGCAGGCGCGGCATGGCATCGCCTGGCCGCGCGAACATCTGCGGGTGGCGATGAATGGCGAGTTCGCCCACTGGCGTGATGCGCCCGCGGAGGGCAGCGAGATCGCCTTCATTCCCCCGGTGAGCGGAGGCTGAGGATGCACAGTTTCCGACTCTCCGGAGTCCCACTCGACGTGCCCACACTGCGCGGAACCCTCCTCGATGCGCGCGCCGGCGGATATGCCAGCTTCGAGGGATGGGTGCGCGATCATCATGCCGGGCGCGCGGTGGATGGCCTCGACTACGAAGCCTATGCAGCCTTGGCCGAGATCGAGGGTGGGCGCATCCTGGCCGAAGCGGTGGCGCGGTTCGACGTGGTGGCGGCGAGTTGCGTCCATCGCGTGGGCACGCTCGCCATCGGAGACCTGGCCGTATGGGTGGGCGTGAGCGCCGCGCACCGCGGTGCCGCGTTCGACGCCTGCCGCTACATCATCGATGAAGTGAAGCAGCGCGTGCCGATCTGGAAGCGGGAGCATTACCGCGAGGGCGATGCGGACTGGCTGCATCCGATGGGGGATGGGCCTTGAGTACGCTGCGCACCGTTCTTCTTTCTGCGGGCCTGGCCGCCGTCACCTGTCTCGCCGCGCAAGTTGGCCGTGCGGCGGAACTTCTTGTCGGCAACAAGTCCGCCGATACCGTCTGGCGCCTGTCGTTGCGCGACGGGCGCAGGATCGGCGAGTTCCGCACCGGCGCGGCGCCGCACGAAATCGCAGTGGCGCCGGATGGCCGTCTCGCCGTGGTGACGAACTACGGTGCCGCGGAATCCGGCAACTCGCTTTCAGTGCTGGACCTGCGGGGCGGCAAGCCAACGCGGTCCATCGATCTTGGACAGCACAGCGCCCCGCACGGGCTCCGTTTCCTGCCGGATGGCCGTCGGGTACTGGTCACCACCGAAGGATCCGCCAGCCTGCTGGTAGTCGACGTGGCAAGCGGCGAGATCGTGCGCGTGATCGAGGTGGGAGGTGGCACCGGACACATGGTGGCGGTGTCGCCGGACGGGCATGTGGCCTATCTCACCAAGATCCAGGCCGGCACGCTGAGCCGCATCGATCTGCAGACGGGTATGAAGACCGTGGAGCGGCCTGCCGGTAAAGGCGCGGAAGGTGTCGCGGTCCGCCCCGATGGCGCCGAAGTCTGGGTGACCAATCGCGAGGACGGCACGATCACCGTGCACGATCCCCGGACGCTGGTCGTCAAGCGGCGCATGAGCAGCAAGGGATTCCCCATCCGGGTGGTGTTCTCGCCCGATGGCGCGCTGGCGTTCGTCACCAATGCACGGGCGGCGACACTGGCCGTATTCAACGCGCGCACCAGGGTGCCGGTGGCCTCCCTGTCGTTGTCGCGCGAGGACGTGACCTATCAGCCCACGATGCTGGGCAATGCCGCGTTGCCGATCGGGATTGCCGTCGCGGCGGACCGTCCGCGTGCCTATGTCGCGGTCAGTGGCGGCGACAGGATCGCGGTGATCGACACGCAGCGCTGGCAGGTGATCGACTATTGGGTCACCGGCCGCGAACCGGATGCGCTGGGCATCGTCGCGGACTAGGCGGCGATTCCCGGGCATCGCATGCCCGAAAAGGCGGTGACCCCGCCGGCTGGCCTCGGCGCCCGCGTCAGTCGATACCGTTGCTGCCTTCCGGCCCTGGCGGAGTTTTCAACCTAGCGTCGCGAGGGGCCGACGGGGCCACCATAGAAAACGAAACCGCGCTCGGGCGCGGCTGCGTCGTTCATCCCGATGGCTCGGGATGGATGAATCTGGCGGAGAGAGGGGGATTCGAACCCCCGAAGCGCGGTTTAGACGCTTACACACTTTCCAGGCGTGCTCCTTCAACCACTCGGACACCTCTCCGGGACCTGAACACCGCCATGGGCCGCTTTCAGGGCCGTGAATTCTAGCCTCCGCCGAGGCCGGCCACAAGCGAAGCCTTGCGGCATCCGCCGGCGGAGAGACCTCGGGCGGGGGCGTGGCACAATGTCGGCATGTCCTATCTCGTCCTCGCCCGCAAGTGGCGCCCCAAGCGTTTCGCCGAACTGGTGGGCCAGGAACACGTGGTCCGGGCGCTCACCAATGCGCTGGACAGCGGCCGTGTACACCACGCCTTCCTGTTCACCGGCACGCGCGGGGTCGGCAAGACCACCATCGCGCGCATCTTCGCCAAGTCGCTCAACTGCGAGAAGGGCACCAGCGCCGACCCCTGCGGTCAGTGCGCGGCGTGCCTGGACATCGATGCCGGCCGCTACATCGACCTGCTGGAGATCGACGCCGCGTCGAACACCGGCGTTGACGACGTGCGCGAGGTGATCGAGAACGCGCAGTACATGCCTTCGCGCGGCAAGTTCAAGGTCTACCTGATCGACGAAGTGCACATGCTGTCGAAGGCCGCGTTCAATGCGTTGCTGAAGACGCTGGAAGAGCCGCCGGAACACGTGAAGTTCCTGCTCGCCACGACCGACCCGCAGAAGCTGCCGGTTACCGTGCTGTCGCGCTGTTTGCAATTCAACCTCAAGCGGCTCGACGAAGAGCAGATCCGCGGCCAGATGACGAAGATCCTCGGCGCCGAAGGCATCGAGGCCGACGCGGGCGCCATCGCCCAACTCGCGCGCGCCGCCGACGGCTCGCTGCGCGACGGCCTTTCATTGCTGGACCAGGCCATCGCCTATGCCGGTGGTGCGCTCCGCGAGGATGGTGTGCGCACCATGCTGGGCACGGTAGACCGCACCCAGGTCAACGCCATGCTGGCGGCGCTGGCGCAGGGTGATGGCGAAGCATTGCTGAAGGTGGTCGCGCGGCTGGCGGAGTTTTCCCCGGACTGGGCGGGCGTGCTGGATGCGGTGGCCGAAGCGCTGCACCGCATCCAGGTGCGTCAACTGGTGCCGTCGGCCGGTGTAGAAGCGGAGGGGGTCGATGTGGAGGCTTTCGCCGGGCAGCTGCGTCCCGAAGTGGTCCAGCTCTGGTACCAGATGGCGATCAACGGTCGTCGCGACCTGCATCTGGCGCCCAGCGGGCGCGCCGGCTTCGAGATGAGCGTGCTGCGCATGCTGGCGTTCCGGCCAGCGCAGGCGGGTGAAATGCGCGGCGATGCGCGCGCTGCAGCAACGGCCGCGCCCGTCCAGACCACGGCCGCGGCACCCGCTGCCGGCCCTGCTCGCATGCCGCCTGCGCCGGAATCCCTGGCGCAGCCGCAGCAGATGGCGCGCGAAGAATCCCCGGCGCCGCCGCGCATGGCGGCACCTGTCGCCGAGGACGCGCCGCCTTGGCTTCCGGCGCAGGCGAAACCGTCACCCGCCACGCCGGCTGCATCGTCCATGCCCGCTGACATCGGCATCACGGATGCCGAGACCTGGCTGCACTTCGCCGGCAGCTGCGGGCTGAAGGGTGTCGGCAAGCAACTGGTCGACAATGTCGCGTTCGCGGGCTACGCGAACGGCACGCTGACGCTGGCGCTGGACAGCGGCTTCGACTACCTGCGCTCCGAGCGCACGCTCGGTGAACTTGCCGACGCCATCGCCAGTCGCTATGGCGTGGCTCCCCGCCTGGCGTTCGCCGCAGCGGCGAGCGATGCCGAAACGCTGAAGGAACGCAGCCATAGGCAGCGCGACGAACGCCAGAGCGAGGCCGAAGAAACCTTCATGAACCATCCGGACGTACGGCAGTTGATGCAGCAGCATGGCGCCAGGCTCGTCCCGGACTCCATCCGACCTTACGAAGAGTGATCACGACATGCGTGGAAACATCGCCCAACTGATGCAGCAGGCGCAGAAGATGCAGGAGAACCTGCAGCGCGCCCAGGAAGAACTCGCCAAGCTCGAGGTGACCGGCAATGCCGGCGGCGGCATGGTCAGCGTGACCCTGACCGGCGCCAAGGAATGCCGCAAGGTACGCATCGACCCCTCGCTGCTGTCCGACGCGGAGATGCTCGAAGACCTCATCGCCGCCGCCTTCAATGACGCATCCAACAAGGTCGATGCCGAATCCAAGACGCGCATGGGCGCAGCGACGTCCGGCATGCCGTTGCCGCCGGGCATGAAGCTGCCGTTCTGATGTTCGCCCGTGGCCGGCCCGTGCGGCCCGCCCGCCATCGCCGGTCCCGATGACGATCATGTCCAGTCCGCTGCTCGAACAGCTCATCGAGTCGCTGCGCGTCCTGCCAGGAGTCGGGCAGAAGACGGCGCAGCGCATGGCCTATCACCTGCTCGACCGCGAGCGGGACGGGGGCAAGCGTCTGGCCGGCGTGCTTGCCGAGGCGCTGGACCATATCGGGCATTGCGCGCAGTGCCGTGATTTCACCGAGGGCGAGATCTGCACGCTCTGCGCGAGTGGCAGCCGTGACCGTCACCAGCTGTGCGTGGTGGAGTCGCCTTCGGATCGTCTGGCGATCGAACAGGCGACGGGATACCGCGGCGTCTACTTCGTCCTGCACGGCCGGTTGTCGCCATTGGACGGCATTGGCCCGCGCGAGCTGGGGCTGGACGCGCTGTCGGGGCGGCTGGCGCAGGGCGAGGTCACCGAGCTGATCATCGCCACCAATCCCACCGTCGAGGGCGAGGCCACGGCCCATTACCTGGCGCAGCTGGCGCGGCAGCAGGGCGTGCGTCCGAGCAGGCTTGCCCATGGCGTACCGCTGGGCGGCGAACTGGAATACGTCGACCGCGGCACGCTGGCGCACGCATTCGGCGGCCGCAGTGAAATGACCTGACCGCACTCATACGGGGACGCGCAAACACCATGATCGACACCATTTTCGCCAGGATCATCCGCCGCGAGATTCCCGCCACCATCGTCTACGAGGACGATGAGGTGCTGGGCTTCAAGGACATCGCGCCGCAGGCGCCGGTGCACGTGCTTTTCATCCCGAAGAACGATGCCATCCCCACGCTGGATGACGTGCAGCCGCACCAGGCGCACCTGATAGGCAAGCTGGCATTGGCCGCGGCGGAGTACGCGCGCCGGGAAGGCTTTGCCGCGAATGGTTACCGGGTGGTCATGAACTGTCGCGAGGACGCGGGGCAGACCGTGTTCCACATCCACCTGCACCTGCTAGCCGGTGCGCCGCTGGGTCGTTTCGGTACGCAGGACTGAAAGACCGGCGTATTGGCCACGCAAGAAAAAAAGCCGCTCGTTCGAGCGGCTTTTTCTTCGTCTGCTGGCGAGGTGTTACCACCAGCCCCAACGGCCCCAGCGCGGTCCCCAGAAGGGGTCGTAGTACGGGTAGGGACGAACCTCGACTTCGCGCACTTCCGGCCACAGATACACCACGTCCGCCGCGACACGGGGAAGCTGGTAGTCGTAGTCGCCAATGCGCGTGCTCTCGTAGCCCTCGATCTTGCCAACGAAGGTGACCTCGCGGCCCTCGGAGAACACGGCCGGGTCGTAGAAGCCCGCGCGGCACGCGATGAAGCGGCCATCGGTCGCATCCGGTGCCGACGACAGCGGCCTGCCGGTGGCGGCGAGCGGACGCGATACAAGCTGGAAGCAGGTGCCGTTCTGGGCCGGAGTGGTACTGATGATGCGACCGCCCCAGCGCACCGGCGCGCCTACCTGCGGCGTACCGACGGAATCCCGCGGGTTGACCGGGGTGAAGGTGCCCTGCAACGGCGCGGGTGCCGTGGCGCAGGCGGAGAGCAGCGCGGCGGCTGCGACGACAACGGCAAAGCGAAGGTTCATGGCCAGTCTCCAGCGGGTTTATGGGCGATGGCGGCGCAGGTCTTCGATCAGTGCGCGGTGGTCCCCCTCATCCGCAGCGTAGCGCGCTGCAGCGAAACGCCGGCTGAGCGAAACCAGCGAGTCGGCGCCCTCGGGGCGCTGGGCGGCCACTCGGTGCGCCCAGGCGCCGGCGGTCTCGTGTGGCTCGCGTCCCAGGCCCCGCCGGGCGTAGCGTGCCCCCAGGCGGTGCCAGGCACGCAGCAGCGGGTCGCGCTCGCGCTCGCCTCGGGCCAGCAGCCATGCCATCCAGCCCACCGCGATCATTGCGAACATGCCGAACAGCGCGGCCAGTCCGGATGCACCAAGTTGCTGCGCACCGAACTGCTGCAGCATGCGCGCCTGCCGCTTGGCATCGAAACCCAGCACCATGTCGTTCCAGCCGCGGCGCAGCCAGTCGCTCACCTGGCCAAGGCCATCCATGCTGATCAATCCGGCACCGCCGGCACGGGCATCGCCAAGCCTGTCCTCGAGGGTGTCGTAGATGCGCTCCGGTGCGACCGCTGCGGTGGGGTCCACGCGAACCCAGCCCCTCTGTGGCAGCCAGACCTCGGCCCACGCATGCGCGTCCATGTTGCGGACGATCCAGTAATCGCCCAGCCGGTTGTAGGTGCCACCGGTGTAGCCGGTGACCACGCGCGCCGGAACGCCACCGGAGCGCATCAGGAAGACGAAGGCCGAGCTGAAGTGCTCGCAGTATCCTGCCTGCTGGTCGAAGAGGAACTCATCGACGGTGTCGCGCCCGGGGAAGGGGGTGTTCAACGTGTAGGCGAAGCTGGAGCGGATCCAGGTCAGTGCACGCCCGACCAGGACGGCGTCGTTGCCGCCGGCCTCGCGTCGCCATTGCGCGCCGAGCGCGCGCGTCCTCGGGTTGAAACCGGCGGGCAGCTGCAGTGCCTGCCGGCGCAACGCGTCGGGCAGTTGGACATCGAAGCGGGTCGGCGCCGATGACTGCACGCGCCAGCGGCTCAGTGCATTCAATGGAAGGCGCGTGCGCGCGCTGTAGTCGCGTGTCAGGCTGGTGCCTTCCGGCGCGGCGACGGGAAGGTCCAGCATCACCAGGTCGCGGTTGTCGGTCGGCTCCACGTCCATCTGGTAATCCCACACCGTGGGCGCGCGCGTGCTGGGTGCCGGTGGCCAACCGGCCAGCGGATTGCCGCGGGTCCAGGTCCGGCCATCGAAGTCCGCCAGCACCGGGCCGCGCCAGTACATCTGGGACGTCGGCGGCGTTGCGCCGAAGAACTGCACGCGCAGGGCAGGGGTATCGTCGGCGATCAGGTCCAGCCAGCCGCCTGGGGACATTTCGTCGCTCAGGCCGGGCTTGGAAAGCGCGCGCTCGGGCACACCCCACAGCGGCGTGGGAAAGCGCGGGAAAAGCCAGAATGCCGCCATCACCAGCGGCACGCCGATCAGCACGAGTTTCCCGACCTGGCGGAGTTGCTGCAGCGGGCGCGCCGGGGCAGCGAGCGAAGTCACCTCGGCATCGGCAAGGCGATGCAGCGCGACCAGGCTGCTCAAGACGCCGACCAGCCCCAGGGCCATGCTCAGTGGTCCCTGGTCGAGGAGGAAAGCAGCGAACGGTGCGAACAGCGCGAAACCCAGCAGGCTGCGGTTGTCCCGCAGGCTGCGGGTTTCGGTGGGTTTGATGGCCAGCATCGCAGCCAGCAATGCGCAACCCGTGTCACGGCCGAACTGCATGCCGGTGAAGGCCATGACGGCGGCCACCATCGCGATGGCCAGCAGCGCACGCAGAAGCGCGGGCAGCGGACGCTTCCATGAGGCGAAGGCGAGCATGAGGCCCGTTGCGCCCAAGCCCGCCGCCAAGGTGGGTGGCAGGTGGATCAGCAGGGCGAGCAGGCAGACGCCGGCCGTTGCCAGCGTCCATCGGCGGCTGGCAGGATCCAGCGTCACGGACTCAGGAGAAGGCATGGGGCATCAGCGCCAGCGCGCGCAGGCAAAGGTGTCGATGGGCGGTGCCTGCGCCGGGCCCGAGCGGAGGTTGGCCAGGCAGCAGCAGGCGGTACCGACGACCTTCGCGTTCGGCGAGGTCGATCCAGTGCGCCAGGCGCTGGATGCGGTGCTCGTGGGGCAGCGATGGCAATGCGGTCCATGCGAGTTCCACTTCCTGCCCAAGCGGTTGTTCGTATTCGCGTACCAGCAGCTGGTTGTGCCGGGCCGACGGTTTCCATGCGATGGAACGCCGAGCATCGCCCGCACGGTAGTTGCGCAACTGGTGCACGTCCTCCCCACCGGGATGCACACGCGTGCGGCTTCCAGTGCCCGAGATGTCTGGCAACGGTGGACCCTGCGGCTCGGGGGCCGGATAGACCAACAATGGGGAGGAAGGCCATATCCAGGCCCAGGCCCGCGCGAGTCCGAGCGGCTGGGTGGTGGACAGGCGGATACGGTCAAGGTCGTACCATCCGCGACGGTGGGTGGGAAGCGACAGTTCGGCCACGGCGCCATCCAGCGGCGCCAGCATGGCGAAGACGTGCCGGTCGCAGGCATCCACCCGCAAGCCGTGGCGCGCGCGCGCGTCGCGTGAGGACAAGGCCACCTGCAGGTGCAGTGGAGTACCTGCCGGGACGGGATCGGCGGCGATCGCATCGATCCGCAGGTCCGCCAGTTGCAGGTGCGCGAAGATAAGGCTGGCCATCGCCGTGGCACCCAACAACAGCGCCAGCAGCAACCCCGGATTGTTGTTGTAGTTCAACGCCCCCAGCGCCATCGTGAACACCAGCGCCGCAAAGAAAAGTCCGAACCGCGTGGGCAGCACATAGATGCGTCGGCGGTCCAACTGCACGGGCAGGGATTCGGGTCGACGGGGTCGCGCCAGCCGGGCGAAGCGGCGGGCGAGGCGTGCGCGCGGCGTGCTTGCCATGCTCAGTCCACGGGCACCGCGTGCAGGATGGCCTTGGTCAGCGCGACCACCTTATCGGTTTCGGCTTCCGCGACGATGCGGTGGGAGGCCACGGCCAGGAACAGCGTCTGCACGTCCTCGGGCAGCACGTGGTTGCGGCCCACCAACAACGCATAGGCTCGGGCTGCACGCAGCAGGGCGATGCCCGCGCGCGGGGACAGGCCGACCCGCACGCCGGGGTGCTGCCGGCTGCGGGCCAGCAACGCTTGCACGTAGTCGATCAGGGCATCGCTGGCATGCACTTCGCCAACGGCCTGCCGCAGCGCCACCACTTCTTCGGACGACAGCAGCGGCATCGCCTGCGCGATCATCATCCGCCGGTCGGTGCCGGCCAGCAGCGCGCGCTCGGATTCCGCATTCGGATAGCCGAGCGCCAACCTCAGCAGGAAGCGGTCCAGTTGCGAATCCGGCAGCGGATACGTGCCGGAGAGGTCCACGGGATTCTGCGTGGCGATCACGAAGAAAGGCTCCGGCAACGCATGGGTCACGCCATCCAGGGTGACCTGGTGTTCGGCCATGGCTTCCAGCAGCGCGCTTTGCGTGCGCGGAGGCGCGCGGTTGATCTCGTCCGCCAGCAGCACGTTGGTGAAGACCGGTCCCGGATGGAAGCTGAAGGCGCGCGCCTGGGCATCGTAGACCGACACGCCGAGGACATCGGCCGGCAACAGGTCCGAGGTGAACTGCACGCGCTGGAACGTCAGGCCCAGCGTGGCCGCCAGTGCATGCGCCAGCGTGGTCTTGCCGAGCCCCGGCAGATCCTCGATCAGCAGATGGCCATCGGACAGCAGCGCCACGAAGGCGAGGCGGACTTCATGGGCCTTGCCCAGCACCAGTGAGTTGACCTGTGCCTGCGCGCGCTTGAGAGCGTCGGCCAAGCCTTCGGATAGCATAGGGCGGGTGCTGGGAATGGCGGACATCGCGCTCTCGGTTTCCGATCGTGGGTTCAGGGAAGTGTAGCGAGATGGAAGAAGAACGACGCGCGCGCCAATGGTTCCTTGCGGTGTGGACAATCGTGACGGTCGTCAAGATCGCGATCGCCACGCGCTTGCCGTTGTTCGTGGACGAAGCGTTCTACTGGCAGGAAGGCCAGCATCTTGCGGCCGCCTATTCTGACCTGCCGGGATTGACCGCCTGGTTGACGCGGCTCGGTACCGAGTTTGGCGGACATCATGTACTGGCGGTGCGCGCGCCCTTCCTGCTGTTGGCGGCGGTGCTGCCATGGCTGGTGGCCCGGAGCGCCGCCCACTGGTTCGGTGCAGCGGTGGGATGGCAGGCGGCCCTGCTGACCGTGCTGATGCCGCTGTCGGGCACGCTGGGCCTGCTGGCGTTGCCGGACGTGCCGATGGCGGTCGCGACGGTGCTCTGCGCCGATGCCGGTGCGCGCCTGCTGCGTGACGTCGACGCGATGTCGGCGACCGAACTGGCGCTTGGACTGATGCTGGGCGCGCTGAGCCACTACCGTTTCGTGGGCGTGATCGGCGTGGGTCTGGTCGCCCTGCTGTGGTTGCCCGAGGGCCGGAAAGTGCTGCGTGATGCGCGGGTCTGGGTCGCGCTTGCGGTGGGCCTGCTCGCCTGGGCGCCATTGCTCGCGTGGAACCTCGAATACGCCGACGCCGGCCTGCGTTTCCAGTTGCTCGATCGCCATCCCTGGGCCTTCCACGGTGATGGCGTACGCTTCCTGCTGGTGCAGGCGGCGATGGTCACGCCGTTGCTGTTCTGGGCCATGCTCGTCGTTTCGCTGCGCGGCTTGCGTGGTGGCGAAGAGGGCGGCACCGCATGGCGCTATTTCGCGTTGCTCGGCGCCATCTCCACACTCGGTTTCTTCCTCATCGGCTTCTTCGCCGACAACGAGCGCGTCAGTTTCCATTGGCCGTTGCCGGGCTATCTCGCCCTTGTCGTGGTGGTGCCGCTTCTGTTGCGCGCGTGGTCGCCCGCACGGCGCAAGGCGACCTGGGGACTCGCCGGGGTCGGTGCGATGCTGATGCTGGGCTACTACGTCGTAGTATCGCTGCCCGGCCTGCGCGCGCAGATGGCTGGCAGCAAGTACTACCCCGAGAACTTCGCGGGCTGGGACACGCTGGCAGCGGAAGTACGCAGGGCCCAGGCGCGGCTGCCCGAGGGGACCGTGCTGCTTGCGGACAGTTTCAAGACCGGCGCCGAACTCGGCTTCGCGCTGGGTGATGCGGATATCCCGACACTGGATCATCCGTTGAACCGCAAGCACGGACGGGCGCCCCAGCTGCAGTTATGGGGCCTGGAACACGATGGCAAGCGCAGTGCACCCACCTTGCTGGTGGTCGCCGCCACCGACGTGAAGTTCAGCGCATTGCTCGCGCACTACCAGCGCCTGTGCGCCGTGGTGGGGCCGTTGCCGCCGGCGGAAGCGGTGAACATCGATCACGGCGCGCGCCGTTTCCTGCTGTTCGCGCTGCCCGCGCAAACGGCGGGCGGTGAATGCATCACGCCGGTGGTCGCCAACATCGACGTGCCGGAAGCGGGTGCCACCGTCGGCCGGCGCTTCAGCGTGGGAGGCTGGGCGGTGAAGGACGTGGTGGGCGTGACGAAGGTGGAAGTACTGATGGACGGCCGGGTCGTTGCCGAAGCCACGGACGCCAGCGCCAATGACTGGCTGACCGTTTTCCTGAAGGGCGCCTCGCGCGATCCGCGCATGCCGCGCGTGCAGTTCAATGTCGAGGTCGACATCGGCGCGTTGCCGGCGGGTCGGCACTGGCTGGGGTTGCGGGTGACCGGCGGGGACGGCAGTGTTGAAACGTGGGCGGAGCAGCCCGTCGTGGTGCGGTGACGCGCTTCAGGGAAGTTCGAAGCCGGCCTCGCGCAGCATCCGTGCCACCGCGATCAGGGGCAGGCCGACCAGGGCCGTGGGGTCTGACGATTCGATGGCGTCGAACAAGGCGATGCCGAACCCTTCCGATTTGAAGCTTCCTGCACAGTCGAAAGGTTGCTCCGCGTCTACATACCGCTCGATCTCGGCGGAATCCAGGCGGCGGAAGCGCACCGTGGTGACGTCCTGCGCCTGCAGGACCTGTTCATCGCGTACCAGGCACACGGCTGTGTGGAAGCGGACCTCCCGGCCCGACATCGCGGTCAGCTGGGCGATGGCGGCCTCGCGCTGCCCAGGTTTGCCCAGAGGCTGGCCGTCGAGTTCGGCAGCCTGGTCGGCGCCGATGACCCAGCTGCCGGGATGCTGGTGGGCGATGGCGCCCGCCTTGGCACGGGCCAGCCGGCCGGCCATGGCGGGCACGGACTCGCCGTCCAGCAGCACTTCGTCCACTTCCGGGCGCGCGATGTGGAACGGCACGCGCAGCCGCTCCAGCAGTTCGCGGCGGTAGCGGGAAGTCGAGGCAAGCATCAGCGGCATGGCGTTGGGTGACCGGCAGGGGCGGGCGGGGGAGTCTGACGGGCGGCGGGGCGCCCGGCAAGCCATCCTCGTCCGACGGGGTGGTTTGACAGTTCGGTCCTTCATCCTTAACATTCAGCGGCTTATGTCCGCGAATACGCCCGAGATGTTGGATGCTTGGCGCATGGTCGCGGCCCGGCGCAGCTTTGAAGGCCGCCTGCCGCTGTCCTCCATGACCCGATTGCAGGGCCTTCTGGTCGATACCGAGGGCGAGGTGCGTTACGCGATCGAGTTCGATCGCGACGCATTGCAGGTGCCTTTCATCGGGTTGCGGATCGAGGCGGAACTGCCGCTGGTATGCCAGCGCAGCCTGAAGCGGTTCGTGCTGCCGGTGACGGTCGAACAGCGGCTGGGGCTGGTGCGCAGCGAGGATGAGGAATCCGCGCTGCCGCCGGGCTACGAGGCCCTGCTGGTGCCGGAGGACGGCATGCTTCGCCCCGCCGACCTGGTGGAGGACGAACTGGTCCTCGCCGTGCCGGTGGTGGCGGTGGATCCGATGTCCGAGGCGGTCGAGCGTGAGTGGGCCGCTGACGAAGAAGAGGTGGCGAAGACCAGTCCGTTCGCGGCACTGGCCTCGCTGAAGAAGAACTAGCCGCTACCGCGGTCTGGCAACACGAACCGCAAGGTTCACCAACAGATACAAGAGCTGGAGCAATCCCATGGCTGTGCAGAAATCCCGCGTCACCCCGTCCCGTCGTGGCCAGCGTCGTTCGCACGACGCGCTGACCGCCAAGCAGCTGTCGACCGACCCGACCACGGGCGAGATCCACCTGCGCCACCACGTGACCGCCGACGGTTACTACCGTGGCAAGAAGGTCATCGCCACCAAGACGACGGCCGTCGAAGAAGATTGATCCGTGCGGCGCGCCCTCCCGCAGGGCGCGCTTTCCGCATGATCAGTGACAACCAGGGCCCTTCGTCGGGCTGGCAATGGGAGCGTGCATGAGCGAGCCGGGCAACAAGGGGCGCATTTACGCGCGCATCGCCGGAACGGGCAGCTATCTGCCCGAAAAGGTGCTGACCAACGAAGACCTGTCGAAGCTGGTCGATACCAGCGACGAATGGATCCAGTCCCGCACCGGCATCCGTGAGCGGCACATCGCTGCCGAAGGCGAAACCGCCGGCGACCTCGGCTACCAGGCGGCGCTCCGCGCCCTCGAAGCGGCCGGCGTCGATGCCTCCGAGATCGACCTGATCGTGGTGGGCACCACCACGCCCGACCTCATCTTTCCTTCGACCGCCTGCCTGATCCAGGCACGGCTCGGCATTGCGGGCTGCGCGGCGCTGGACGTCAATGCGGCCTGCTCGGGCTTCATCTACGCCCTCAGCGTGGCCGACAAGTTCATCCGCTGCGGCGATGCGAAGACGGCCCTGGTCATCGGTACCGAGACGCTCAGCCGCATCGTCGACTGGACCGAGCGCACCACCTGCGTGCTGTTCGGCGATGGCGCTGGTGCGGCCGTGCTCAAGGCCGACGGCGATACCGGCATCCTCAGCACCCACCTGCATGCCGATGGCAGCAAGAAGGAACTGCTCTGGAACCCGGTCGGCGTGTCGGCCGGTTTCAAGCCGGACGAGCCGAACAACGGCATCCGCATCCACATGAAGGGCAACGACGTCTTCAAGTACGCGGTGAAGGCGCTCGACAGCGTGGTCGATGAGACGCTCGAGGCCAACGGCCTGGACAAGCACGACCTGGACTGGCTGATCCCGCACCAGGCCAACCTGCGCATCATCGAAGCCACCGCCAAGCGGCTGGACATGTCGATGGACCAGGTCATCGTGACCGTCGACAAGCATGGCAACACATCGTCCGGGTCCGTGCCGCTTGCGTTGGATGCGGCCGTCCGGTCGGGCCGCGTCGAACGCGGCCAGTTGCTGCTGCTGGAGGCGTTCGGCGGCGGCTTCACCTGGGGCTCGGTGCTGCTGCGCTATTGAGGTCCGCACCTCTGGGATGATCGAAGGCGATGCCGGGAGGCATCGCCTTCTTCGTTTCCGGCGCTGCGTTTTCCGTTGCACATGGCGTTGCTGCGTGCGACACGGCGTCGCATGCGCATACGCACCGGTACAGACAATCGAGCGGGTTCGCCCGTATCATCGCCGCCTGATTTCACGCAGGGTGTCCGAGTGACTTCCACGCAACTCGCTTTCGTCTTCCCGGGCCAGGGCTCGCAGTCGGTCGGCATGCTGGCCGAGCTGTCCGAACTGCATCCGATCGTGCGCGAGACGTTCGCCGAAGCGTCCGAGGGTGCCGGTGTCGACCTGTGGGCACTGTCGCAGGGCGGCCCCGAGGAAATGCTCAACCGGACCGAATACACGCAACCGGCGCTGCTCGCAGCCGGCGTCGCCGTGTGGCGCGCATGGCAGCAGCAGGGCGGTCCGCAGCCATCGCAGCTCGCCGGCCACAGCCTCGGTGAGTACACCGCGCTGGTGGCGGCGGAAGCGTTGTCGCTGAAGGATGGCGCGCACCTCGTGCGCCTGCGTGGCCAGCTGATGCAGGATGCCGCGCCGGCGGGCGTCGGTGCGATGGCCGCCGTGCTCGGCGCAGAAGATGCGATGGTGGCGGAGGTCTGCACGCAGGCTTCCGACAGCAAGGTCGTCGTACCCGCCAACTTCAATTCGCCGGGCCAGATCGTGATCGGCGGCGACGCCGAAGCGGTCGATCGCGCGATCGCGTTGCTTACCGAGCGCGGCATCCGCAAGGTGGTGAAGCTGGCGGTCAGCGTGCCGTCGCATACGCCTCTGATGCGCGAAGCGGCCAATCGCCTCGCGGAGGTGATGGCGGGCCTCAGCTGGCGCGCGCCATCGCTGCCCGTCGTGCAGAACGTCGATGCGAAAGTGCAGGGCGACGTCGATGCCATCCGCGATGCGCTCGTGCGCCAGTTGTACCTGCCGGTACGCTGGACCGAATGCGTGCAGGTGCTGGCATCCAACGGTGCCACGCGTATCGCCGAATGCGGCCCCGGCAAGGTGCTGGCCGGGTTGGTGAAGCGCATCGACAAGGGCCTGGACGCGCGCGCCATTGGCGGCGTGGGCGACTTCCAGGGCGCGCTCGCCGACTGGCAGGCCTGACGCCCGCGCGGCGCCTTTCCCTTATCCTGACCTTCCGCGCTTGCGCGGAGCCGTTCCGAGGACATCATCATGAGCAAGCCCCTGCAGGGTGAAATCGCACTGGTCACCGGCGCGAGTCGCGGCATTGGCGCCGCGATCGCAGACGCACTGGCGGCCCAGGGCGCCACCGTCATCGGCACCGCGACCACTGCCTCCGGGGCGCAGGCCATCGGTGAACGGATGGCCGCGTCCGGTGGCCACGGCCGCGAACTCAACGTCACCGATGGTGCGGCGGTCGATGCGCTGATCGATGCCATCGCCAAGGAATTCGGCGGCATCTCGATCCTGGTCAACAACGCCGGCATCACCCGCGACAACCTGCTGATGCGCATGAAGGACGAGGACTGGCAGGCCATCCTCGATACCAACCTCACCAGTGTCTACCGCACGTCCAAGGCGGTGATGCGAGGCATGATGAAGGCACGCAAGGGCCGCATCATCAACATCGCCTCGGTGATCGGCGTGACCGGCAACGCAGGGCAGGCGAACTACGCCGCCGCCAAGGCCGGCATCATCGCGTTCTCCAAGTCGCTGGCGAAGGAGATCGGCAGCCGTGGCGTGACCGTCAACGTGGTCGCTCCCGGCTTCATCACCACGGACATGACCAGGGACCTGCCCGAAGAAACGAAGAAGGCGCTCGGCGAACAGATCGCGCTGGGCCGCCTGGGCGAGCCGGCCGACATCGCGAATGCGGTCGCCTTCCTTGCCGGGCCGGCGGCCGGCTACATCACCGGCGAGACCCTGCACGTCAACGGCGGCATGTACATGCCCTAAAGAATTAGCTGTAAGTGGTTGATTCGGTGGCGATTGGCGATACCTGCCCGCCGTCGCCGGTTTCCACTACACTATCCCCGGTTTGCCTTCGCACCGCGTCGGCAGAATCCAACAAGTCACCCATCTCCGTCTGGAGCGAATCCATGAGCAGCATCGAAGAACGCGTCAAGAAAATCGTCGTCGAACAACTCGGCGTGAAGGAAGAGGAAGTCACCACCAGCGCATCGTTCGTCGATGACCTGGGCGCCGACTCGCTGGACACCGTTGAACTGGTGATGGCGCTGGAAGAAGAGTTCGAATGCGAAATTCCGGACGAGGAAGCCGAGAAGATCACTTCGGTGCAGCAGGCCATCGATTACGTCAAGGCGCACGTCAAGGCGTAAGTCCCGCACCTGCAGCAAACCGTGTCGGGGCCGCGCATGCGGCCCCGCGCGTATCCGGCCCCCATGCGCCCGCGTACTGCCGGGCGCGGCCGCAAGATCCACGAGGAATCCGATATGAGCCAGCGTCGTCGCGTCGTCATCACCGGCATGGGCCTGGTGTCCCCCCTGGGCAATGACATGGCCAGCAGCTGGGACGGCATCGTCAACGGACGGTCGGGCCTGGGCCCGATCACCACCTTCGATACCGAGGGCTACAGCACCAAGATCGCGGGCGAGATCCGCGGTTTCGATCCCACTACCTTCGTGCCGCCGAAGGACGTGAAGAAGATGGACTCGTTCATCCACTACGGACTGGCCGCATCGCTGATGGCGATGGACGACGCCGGGCTGGAAGTGACTGAGTCCAATGCCGAGCGCATCGGCGCCATCATCGGCGCGGGCATCGGCGGCATCCTCGGCATCGAGGAAACCGCGGTGAAGCTGCACGAAGGCGGTCCGCGCAAGATTTCCCCGTTCTACATCCCCAGCACCATCATCAACATGCTGCCGGGCCACCTGAGCATCATGAAGGGGCTGAAAGGCCCCGGCTATTCGGCAGTGTCCGCCTGCGCCACCTCGAACCATTCGATCGGCATCGCCATGCGCAGCATCCAGTACGGCGACGCCGACGTGATGGTCGCCGGCGGCGCCGAGCGGGGCTCGTCGCCGACGTCGGTGGGCGGCTTCTGCGCGATGAAGGCCATGTCCACCCGCAACGACGATCCGGCACGCGCGTCGCGTCCGTGGGACAAGGACCGCGACGGCTTCGTGCTGGGCGACGGTGCCGGCATCCTCGTGTTGGAGGAATACGAACATGCCAAGGCGCGTGGCGCACGCATCTATTGCGAGCTGGCCGGCTTCGGTGCCTCGCAGGACGCGTACCACATGACCGCGCCCAGCGAGAACGGCGAGGGTCCTTCACGCTGCATGCTGTCCGCGCTGAAGGATGCGGGCCTGAATGCCGACCAGGTCGAGTACCTCAACGCGCACGGCACCTCCACGCCGCTGGGCGACCTGGCCGAAACGCTGGCCATGAAGCGCGCGCTGGGCGACCACGCGTACAAGATCATGGTCAGTTCCACCAAGTCGATGACCGGCCACCTGCTGGGTGCGGCGGGCGGCGCGGAAGCGATCTTCTCCGTGCTGGCCATCCACCACGGCATCATCCCGCCGACCATCAACCTGGACGAACCGGGCGAAGGTTGCGACCTGGACTACGTGCCACACACGGCGCGCGAGAAGAAGATCGACGTGGCCGTGTCGAACGGCTTCGGCTTCGGCGGCACCAACGGCACGCTGGTGTTCAAGCGGATCTGATCCAACGGCGGACAAGAGATCGTCATCCCGGCGAAGGCCGGGATCCATCTTGATTTCGCTTCCTGTTCCCTGAACAAGTAAAGCAACTTGGGTTCCAGCTTTCGCTGGAACGACGATGGCATGATCGAAACCCGCGCGCTTCCTTCAGACACCGACCTGCTGGCACTGCATCGCCAGGATCCGCAGCGCTACCCCGTGCTGCTGGAATCCGTCGCGTCGGGCACGGCGCAGGGACGCTGGGATTTCCTGCTGGTGGCCGACGGCACCGGGTTGCGCCTGGATGCGGACGGGATCACCCGCAACCTGCACGGCGATGTGGAGGCGGGTGACTTCCTGGCCGCGCTCGATCGGCACTGGCAGGCACAGCGCACGCCGCGCGAAGAGCCGCGCTGGCCGTTCCGCGGCGGCTGGGCGCTGCTGCTGGCGTACGAACTGGCGCAGCAGGTCGAACCCGTCCTGCGACTGCCACAGACACCCGATACGCAACCCGTCGCGCTCGCACTGCGATGCCCCGCCGCCGTGTTGCGCGACCGCAGCACGGGCGACTGCGTCGTCGTCGCGGAAGCGGGGCGGAGCGAATTGATGGCGCGCACGCTCGATGACGTCGCACGCGCGGCACACATGCCGCCACTGCCGGCATGGCAGCCGCCGTTCCGCATCGACGAAGACGCACCACAGCACTTCACCGACGGCGTCGAGCGCATCCTCGACTACCTGCGTGCCGGCGACATCTTCCAGGTCAATCTATCGCGTGCATGGCATGCGCGCTTCGAAGCGCGACTGGATCCGGCCGCGCTGTATGCCCGGCTGCGCACCGCCAACCCCGCGCCGTTCGCCGGCCTGTTCGCCACGCCAGGCTGGACCGTGGTGAGCTCGTCGCCCGAGCGCCTGGTCTCCGTGCGTGGCGAGGTGGTCGAAACCCGCCCCATCGCCGGCACGCGCCCCCGCTTCGCGGGCGACGACGATGCCGCACGCATCCGTGAACTCGTCGGCCATCCGAAAGAGCGCGCCGAACACGTCATGCTGATCGATCTTGAGCGCAACGACCTGGGCCGCGTCTGCACGCCCGGCAGCGTGCAGGTGGACGAGCTGATGACGGTGGAGAGCTACGCGCACGTGCACCACATCGTCAGCAACGTGCGTGGCCACCTGCGCGCCGATGCCACGCCCGGCGAGGTCATCCGCGCCACCTTTCCCGGCGGCACCATCACCGGCTGCCCCAAGGTGCGCTGCATGCAGATCATCGCCGAGCTGGAGCAGACCCCCCGCGGTGCCTACACCGGCGCCTTCGGCTGGCTGAACCGCGACGGCGACCTGGACCTGAACATCCTCATCCGCAGCGCCGAGATCGTTGCCGACGGCCCCGGCAGCGTGGCCCGCTTCCGCACCGGCGCCGGGATCGTGGCCGATTCGGTCCCGGACAAGGAGTTGGACGAGACCCGCGCCAAGGCCCGTGGCGTGCTGCGGGCGCTGGAAGCCTGATTGCTGATGCCTTCTCCCTGCGTTAGCGGGGAGAAGGTGCCCGAAGGGCGGATGAGGGGCGACGGAGCCGACGTAAGGTCAGTCCTCCGTACTTGCCGGGTGCATCTCTCGCCGAGATGCCCGCGGAGCTTTCCCGCACCGCGACATCGCCCGACGTCGTCACGCCCCTCATCGGTCTTCGGCCCGTGCACCGGGAGGGGGTGAACCGCCTTGGCTACCACGCCTACAGCCTGAGACGGCGACCGGGTATCCTGCACAGCCTGCTTCAAGCACCGAGGACTACGTGGCGTCAGCTCTCAAGCGCGGTTGCCGCTTCATCGTCATCACCTTCCTCCTGTTGCTGGCCCTGGTGGCCGGCGCGGCGTTCTGGCTGTGGCAGGGCCACCGCGGGTTCGCCGACTCCGCCATGGGCGGTGTCAGCGCCGACGCCACGCTGGAGGTCGCCAGCGGCGATGCCTTCCCGACCGTGCTGCGCAAACTGCGCGAACAAGGGGTGTCGCATGGCACCGACCTGCAATGGCGCCTGCTCGCGCGCGAGACCAACACCGCCAGCCAGCTCAAGGTGGGCGAGTACGCGCTGGATCCGGCGCTGACTCCGCGCGAACTGCTGCAACGCATGCGCGAAGGGCGCACGCTGCAGTACCGCTTCACCCTCGTCGAGGGCTGGAACATCCGCCAGGTGCGCGCCGCGCTGCGCAACGCCACGCCCCTGCAGCAGAAGACCGCGCAGATGAGCGATGCCGAACTGATGGCGGCGCTCGGTCACGAAGGGCAGCATCCGGAAGGCCGCTTCCTGCCCGAAACCTACGTCTACACGCGCAGCGAAACCGACCTCGACGTGCTCAAGCGTGCGTACGCGGCGATGGAGAAGGCGGTCGATGCCGCCTGGCAGGCGCGTGCGCAGGACATCCCGCTGCAGTCGGCGGAAGAGGCGCTGATTCTGGCCTCGATCATCGAGAAGGAAACCGGCATCGCCGAGGAACGTCCCGCCATCGCCGGCGTGTTCGCGCGGCGGCTGAAGATCGGCATGCCGCTGCAGACCGATCCCACCGTCATCTACGGCATCGGCAGCAGCTACGACGGCAACATCCGCCGCCGCGACCTGACCACCGACACGCCGTACAACACCTACACCCGCAAGGGCCTGACACCGACGCCCATCGCCATGCCCGGCGTGGACGCGCTGCGCGCGGCGGTGAATCCGGCGGACGGCGACGCACTGTACTTCGTTGCGGTCGGCGACGGCAGCGGCCGGCACATCTTCTCGGCCACGCTCGCCGAGCACAATGCTGCGGTCGCGCGTTACCTGGTCACGCGCCGCGAAACCCTGCGCAAGGCGGAAGCGCCATGAGCGAGGCCCTGTTGTCGCAGCCGCGCCTGATCACGCTGGAAGGCGGCGAGGGTGCCGGCAAGACCAGCGCCATCACGGCCATCCGCGACCGCCTGCAGGCCGAAGGTCACGAGGTGGTGCTGACGCGCGAACCTGGCGGCACGCCGCTGGCGGAACGCATTCGCGAGCTGCTGCTCAATCCGCAGGACGAAGCGCTGGCCGCCGAGACCGAACTGCTGCTGATGTTCGCCTCGCGTGCGCAGCATGTGCGCGAGGTGGTACGCCCGGCGCTGCGGCGTGGCGCGTTCGTGGTCAGCGACCGCTTCACCGATTCCAGCTACGCCTACCAAGGGGCGGGTCGTGGACTGGACCCCGAGTGGATCGCCGCGCTGGAGCGTCGTGCAGTGGGATTGAAGCCCGGCCTGACGTTGTTGCTGGACCTGGACGTGCGCGAAGGCCGTGCGCGTACCGCGGGTCGTGACCTGTGGCCGGACCGCATCGAAAGCGAGCAGGATGATTTCTTCGAGCGCGTGCGCGCCGGTTTCCGTGCGCGTGCCGCCGCCGAGCCGCAGCGTTTCCGCGTGATCGATGCCGCGCAGCCGCCGGCCGGCGTGGGCGCGGCCGTCGATGACGCCATCGCCGCGTACCTGCGCACGCTGACGGACAGCGATTTCGCATGAGCACCCTTGCTGCGACCGGCGCGTTTTCGCCCTGGCAGCAACGCGCCTATGACCACGCTGTCGCGGCGCTGGCGTCGGGCCGCCTTGGCCATGGCCTGCTGGTCTGCGGTCCCGCCGGCCTGGGCAAGCGTGCCGTGCTGGATCGCCTGGCCCGCCGCGTGCTGGCACAGCAGCGGGACGCAAACGGCGAACCTGCGCCGGGCGATCGCAGCTCGCGCCTGATCGACGCGGGTACGCATCCGGATCTGCAGGTCATCTCATTTGTCGCCACCAAGGACGGCAGCAAGCTGCGCACCGAGATCGTGATCGACCAGATCCGCGAGGTGTCGCAGAAACTGGCGCTGACGCCGCAGTACGGCGGTGCGCAGGTGGCGCTGATCGATCCGGCCGATGCGATCAATCGCTCGGCCTGCAACGCCCTGTTGAAGACACTGGAAGAGCCGGCGCCGGAGCGCTACCTGTGGCTGGTCAGCGCGCAGCCCGCACGCCTGCCGGCCACCATCCGCAGCCGCTGCCAGCGCATCGAATTCCGGCTGCCTCCGCGTGACGAAGCGCTGGCGTGGCTGCAGTCGCAAGGCCACGCTGCCGCCGATGCGGCACGCGCACTGGACGCGGCACGCGGCCATCCCGGCTTGGCAGACGATTGGCTGCGCAACGACGGGCTGGCCCTGCGCGAGGCGGTGGCGCGCGATCTGCAGCGGCTGGAGCAGGGCGAGATCGGTGTGGTGGAAACCGCACAGCGCTGGGCCAACGACGAACTGGCGGATGCGCGCCTGCGCCATGCGGCAGACCTGGCGCTGGAACAGGCGGGAAGTGCCGGCTTGACCGATCCGGCCCGATTGAACAAGCTGGCCACCTGGTTCGATGCCGCCAACCGCACCCGCGACCTGTTGCGGACCACGGTGCGCGGCGATCTGGCCATGGTGGAACTGCTGCTGGCCTGGGCCGGCAGCGACCGCGGTCGCGCTGTCGGGGCGCGGCGCGGATGACCGATACGCACGGAGACGGGGAATGAATGCAGCAGGTGGACGGCAGGGCATCCTGTCGCTGGCAGTGAAAGACAAGGCCGCGCTGTACAACGCCTACATGCCGTTCGTGAAAGGCGGCGGCATCTTCGTGCCCACGCCCAAGCGTTATTTCCTCGGCGATGAGGTCTTCCTGCTGCTCACGCTGCCGGAATCCAGCGATCGTCTGCCTGTCGCCGGCAAGGTGGTGTGGGTGACGCCCATCGGCGCGCAGGGCAACCGCGCCGCCGGCATCGGCGTGCAGTTCGCCGAGAACAGTGAAGGCGAAGCCATCAAGAACCGCATCGAAACGATGCTGGCAGGCAGCCTCGGCGGCGAGAAGCCCACCCACACGATGTAAGCCGGAACGCGGCACGCTTCCGCACGATCCTGCAACGCGGCGTCGTTGGCGGCACGTACGGGTGTGGGCCGAACATGGCCCTGACGTCAAGCATCATCGGAACAGGTCCGGAGCGCCCGCCCACGGGGACGGTGTCGGTTCCAGGAAGATCGCGCAGGGCATCCGCCTGCAGCGAGCCGAATCCGGACGTGCGTACTTGCCGTTACCCGGCGGTGCCGCGCGTTCGGGCATAAGCGTGGCGCATTCGCCGGACTCGACCAGACATCAGGACGCGTTGGCGTCACGTTGCGAGCAGCGGGCTGAGGATGCCTGCAGTCGACGGGAGCGGCCGGGTGCCCAAAGCATATTCGCGCCGCGCGATCCGCATCTCTTCCAAGCACCTCTGCCCGGAGGGACAGCTGTTTTCGGGAGTGTTGACCGGAAACGTCGGGCTTTTGCGAACTTAGAGCAAGAGTGATTCGAAGCGCCGGGTGGCGCCGGGTCACCTCCTCCTTGCCTTTCAGGGAAGGCTGGGGGCTGGGGATAGGGTCATCACGAATCTGTCTGCTTCGTTCGGTGTAGTCCGCGCGCCATCGCGGAATGCATCGATGGCGGAGTACTGAATGACCGTGCCGGACGCGTCATCCATCGGGGATGCGGGATTGGCAGGTCTACGTAACAACCATCGGAAACATGCAGTAATGATCAAGAAACATGTCGGCCATTTCTTTGCGCTTGTGCCGTGCGCTGTCCCTATGCGTGCGCCGGAAGCGGGCGTCGATTCGGGGCCGGCCGAGGGTGTTGTCCGCGCAGGCGCAATGACGCCGTTCCGGACAATAGTCGTCCGCCTGTTGGCCGTGGCTGCGCTGTACTGTGCCCTTGTCGGGCAATCGCTCGCCGTCGAGATCCTCAATTTCGGCACCGAGACAGGCGGAACCGATTTGTTGACGACGCCCATGATCAGCACGGTGGGCGGTATCACGGTGACAACCGCAGCGCAGCAATCGGGTGGAACCTGGGACGCGCCACCCGCGGTCTTCCGCAGCAACGGCGGAATCAATGGAACGAGCGGTGTCATCTACATGTCGATGGACGCGTCGACTGGGACATCGTCGTCGTGGACACAGGTGACGTTCACCTTCTCTCGACCGGTGACCAATCTGGCCTTCACGGTGGTCGATCTGGATGGTGGCCCGTCAGGCAGCTGGAATGACATCGTCACCGTGAGCTCGACACCTCTCCTGACGCCAACCACCCCTCTTGTCGGCAGCCAGGTGTCGTGGAACGCGGCGACACGCACTGCCCAGGCGATCTCCAATGCGAGCATCTTCGATGCCACGGGCAATATCCGCTTCCAGTACGCCACGCCGGTGACCTCGGTGACGGTGCGCTACGTGGCGGGCCCCACCAGCTCAGGCGCCAGGCTGGGACAGACCGTGACCATCGATGACCTGAGCTGGGATTCGGGTGCAGTGCGCGTGCAGAAGCTCACCAATGGAGGCGTAGGCGGGCCTTTCGCGTTCACGCAGACCAATCTGCTGACCGCACCCGCGGGCATTACCACCACGGTGGCCGATACGCCGACACCAGCCAGTCCTGGCGCGCATGAAATCAGCGGTCCCGGCGCGAATGTCACGGTGACGGAGAGCCTGCCTTCCGGCTGGGTTCTGACTTCGACCACCTGCACGGATGCCAACAGTGCGGTCACCGGCAACACAGGCACGGTGGGCACGCTGTCGGGCAGCACGCTCAGCTTGAACGCGGCATCGCTGGTGCTGTCCGGCGCCGATATCACTTGTACCTTCACCAACACATTGCAGCAGACGGACATCCAGGTGGTGAAGACCGCATCGCCTGATCCGGTCGTGTCGGGTGATGTGGTGAGCTACCAGATCGTGGTCAGCAACAACGGTCCGCTGGCGGCCAGCAGCGTCCTGCTGACCGATGTCGCGGGGGTGGGGCAGGACTGCACCACACCGAGCACGACGGCGACCTGTTCGACGGCCGGTGGCGCGAGCTGCCCGTCACCGACGGTGCCGGTGAGCAGTCTGCTGGGCGCAGGCATCACGATTCCGGTCCTGCCCGTGGGGGGGCAGGTCACCGTGACCGTGCAGTGCTCGATATCGGCCAGTGGCCTCTAAGCCGGCGCGATAACGGTGTGGTCGTCCTCGATCCTGTCCCTCCGTAAACACTGTTACGCACCAGGTTGGGTAGTGTCCGGTCTGAGATTGTCGGTGCGAAAAACCTGTCAGATGTGACAGATATTGTCGATGCCCCGTCACTGCTCAAGCTGCCTGCCAACGACATCGCGATAACGAATGAAGGAGGCGCAGGCATTGTTGGCAGAACACTGGGGACCAAGATGGAAATCGCAACTCTTGATGACGTTTTGCTCGACCAGCGCGCTGGATCTTTGCCACGGCTAGCAGCGTATGCGGCTTCCCGTGTCGTGACGTGCCGCCTCAAGTCGATCCGGTTGCCGCTGGTTCTCCTCCTAGTATCTGCCGTCATTCATTCGGCGACCTTCACAACGCCCGCTGGCTCCAACTACTTCAACGGCCATCTGTTCAGCACGTTCACAGGCGCGAACGGTGCGGCGGCGACAACGGGGCAGACATCCACACTGCATACCTTCACCGTCACCCAGATGGACATCGCTTCGGGGACGGGCAACGTGTCGCAGTTCGTGTCCGGAATTCTCAGCGCAGGTTCCGGCTACCCGGCGACCACGCCGCAGATACCGGAAATGAGCGCGATCAATGGCTTGGGGTTGGGTGGCCGCATCCGCTATACCGTCAACCGGACCTTGCCGCTGGGCACGTACATTTGAATGAGTGGCTAGGCCGGACGCATTGTCCATCGGGGATGCGGGCTTGGCAGTTCTGCGGAACAACCATCGGAAACACGCAGTAATGATCAAGAAAGAGCAGGCAGGAGTGGCCGAAGGGCTGGATGGGCGACCTGCGGGCAGTCCCCGCGAATGTGCAATGCAAGGAATTCCTAATGAATAGTCATACATGCCTCTCGCACGTCAGGAGGCACCTGCTCAGGTGGTCGAAATCTTTGCTCGGCTTGGTGGCATTGCCACTTCTTGGTTTCAGCCAGCAGGCACAGGCGCAACTGTCGTGCGACACCGGTTACGCCTACATGCTCATGCTGAACAACACCACGACGCCAGCGACAACGGCACTCAGGCGTCTCAACCTGTCGAACGGCACGTGGACGAATGTCGTGGCGAGTACGCCGTACACTGGTTTATCGAATGCGCTTGGCTTGACGGTGGATGGCTCCGCCGCCTGGATGATCGAAGCCTACGCCAGCGGCGGCAGTTCAGTGCTACAGGTGCGCGGTTACGATGCAGTCAGTGGGGCGTGGTCGAACTTCAACGTCTCCATCCCCGGCCAGGCCAATGCCGGCGGGCTGACAGAGATTCCGCGCGGAGCGGTCAGTCCGGTGAACGGCGTCTATTACATCAGCAGGCCGAACGCGAGCAATGCGTCGGAGCAACTGGTTTACGCGTTCGACACCAGCGCCAATACGTTCATCGGCCAGGTGGCACGGGTTGCAAGTGTAACGAATACTGGCAACGGCGACCTTACGTTTGACGCCTACGGCAACATGTACCTGGTCGCGTCCGGAGCGAACGGCAGTTACATCTATCGGATCGACCAGGGTTCGATTCCTACATCCTCGTCTACCGCGCTCGTCCCCTCCACCTCGATCGGCACCATTCCGTCCTCGGCGGGCCTGTTGCCCGGGTTGGCGTTCGACGGCGACGGGTGGCTCTACGCCACGACGACCACCCAGATTTTCAAGATCAATCCGACCACCGGTGCCATCGCTGCAGGCTACCCGGTCGCGGTTTCCGGAGCTGGAGGTGCTGCGTACGTACTTGACCTTGCCGATTGCAACACCGCGCCAACCTTGCGGTTGAGCAAGGACGCGACGCGGCTGGTGTCCACGGATCAGTTCCAGCTGCAGATCACTCCCGGCACCGCGCCGGGCAACACTGCAACCACGACGGGTTCGACCAATGGCGTGCAAACTGCCCGCGTTGGCCACCTGCCGGTGATCGCCGGGGAGACCTATACGCTGACCGAGACCCAGCAGGGTACGGCGGTGCTCAACAACTACGACGTTTCATTGACTTGCCGGGACGTAGCCAATAGCAACGTCGTTGTACCGGCGACAGCCGTCACCACGACGGGGACCAGCCGCGCTTACGGTGTAGTGATACCCGGGGTGACGCTTGGCGGGAACACTCCGCAGGTCGAATGCACTTACCTCAACACCCCGCCGCCACAACCGGACTTCGGCACCTGCGATGCGCGGATGTTCCTGGATCAGACGAACTCCGGGGCGACGCTATCGACGCTGTACAACGTCGGCTACGCGAGTACGCCGTTCACCTATGCCAGTCTGGGATCGGGGGCGCCACGCAATGGCATCGGCTACAACATGTTGGATAACTACATCTACGCCATGGAGTGGGGCGGCTTCTCGGGCAATGAGCTGGTGCGTGTGGGTTCGGATGGCAGCACCGTCAACCTGGGAGTGGTAACTGGCCTTCCGGCTTCCAATTACAACAACGGCGTAATTTCGCCGACCGGCGATTACTACGTGATGCCCGGCTTTGGTGGGACGACACTCTACCGCGTCAACCTCACCACTCGGGTGGCCACGGTCGTCACGCTGAGTTCGTCCATCAGCGTCTCCGACTTTGCCTGGCATAACGGACTGCTGTGGGGCATTAATTCCAACGAAGGCACGCTGGTCAGCATCGATCCCGCCAGCGGTGCGGTGACTACGATCGGATCATCATTTCCGGTCAACAATGCGATTGCGATGTGGGGTTTCGACAACGGCTTGTTCGCCAGCGGTGGTTCCACCATCTACGCCATCGATCCGGCTACGGGTGCGGCAACGCTGATGAGTACAGCGCCGGGCGCCACCAACGCCGACGGCGCCAATTGCCCCGGTGCAACCATCCAGTTCAACGCCGACCTGTCGGTCACCAAGACCAACACGCCTGGTTCGGGCCCGAACGACTTGTCGACCGACACCTATTCGCCCGGCGAGACGCGCACATATACCGTCGTGGTGACCAACCTCAGCGGTTCCTTCGGCGCGCAGAACGTCACGGTCAGCGATCCGATTCCGGCAGGCATCGATGCGGCCACCGTGAGCTGGACCTGTGCCAACACCTCGGGCGGTTCGCGTTGTGGTGCCGCCAGCGGGACCGGTGCGCTGAACGATACCGGCCTGGACCTGCCGCCGAATGCGGTGGCCACCTATCGGGTGACGATGACGGTGCCGACCGGTTTCACGGGTGACCTGACCAACACGGTCACCATCACGCCGCCGAGCACGATCAACGATACGAATGCCGCCAACAACACGGCCACCGATGTGGACCAGTCCGCGCCGCAGCTGACGATCCGCAAGATCAGCATCGGTGGCGTGGACAGCTTCGGCTTCACCGGTACCAATGGCGTGGTTGCGCAGACCCTGACCACCACGACGGCTGGTAGTCCGGTGAGCGGTGTCACCCAGGTACTGACGGCGGCCGGCACCGCCACCACAATTACCGAGAGCACCACGCCGGCCGCCTACCAGCTGACCGGCATCACGTGCACGGGTCTGGGCGCAGGCGGTACGGCGACCCCGGACCTGGTCAACCGCACCGTGGCACTCGATGTCGCAGCAACGGCGGCGGGCGCCAACATCGTATGCACGTTCACCAACACGCTGCAGCAGACGGACATCCAGGTGGTGAAGACCGCGTCGCCTGATCCGGTGGTCAGTGGTGAGGTGGTGACCTACCAGATCGTGGTCAGCAACAACGGTCCGCTGGCGGCCAGCAACGTCCTGCTGACCGATGTCGCGGGAGTGGGGCAGGACTGCACCACGCCGAGCACGACGGCGACCTGTTCTGCTGCAGGTGGCGCGAGCTGCCCGTCGCCGACGGTGCCGGTGAGCAGCCTGCTGGGCGCAGGCATCACGATTCCGGTCCTGCCCGTGGGGGGGCTGGTCACCATCAGCCTGCAGTGTTCGGTGTCCGCAGATGGCTTGTAACAGGATGCCCTGTTGAAGCGTCGAGTGCCGATGGTGGTCGGCACCGCTCTGTAAATGCCGTTACGTCCGTCGACTCGTCGTGTCCGGTGAATGCCCACTGGTGCGAATATCTTTGCCAAATGTGAGAGTCGCCGGCTATGCCGTCGCTCTGGTCGAGTATCGGGTGCACTACCCAACGCGTACAGGGGAAGGGGTATGAAGGCACAACATGCGGAGGCCATGCTGCTTGGCGGCATGGGCGCATACCGTCCTCGTATTCGACGTTCACCATTGCCGATGGCGGTGCGTGTGCGGAATCCTGCTTTTACAGAAAGGCAGGAAAACGATGGCGCCCTTGCCGGGCGAAGGACTGACACGTGGCAGCAGGGGAAGCAGCGATGACCACCCTTGCATATCCGGGAAAATCGATGACGAGACGCTTTCTCCAACTGACGGTCCTTGGACTGATCGCGTGGGTCATGCCCGCGAACGCCAACCAGATTCCCACGGCCTCCTCGGGAGGAACGGTCGCCACCAGCACCACGGTGACCAAGACCTATCCGTCGGGACTCACCTACACGCTCACGTTGTCCGGCGCGAGCGGGGTGCCGTTCCAGTTCGCTGGCCAGGGGGCACTGAACCAGACGGGCAGCCCGGCGACGGCGTACTACTCGCCCGGCATTGCGGTGGGGGCGGGAAGTTCTTCATCGAGTATCGGCGTGTATGGGCCCTGCACACCGTCGGGGGGAGTCTGCCTCGATCGCGGCACGATAACGATCACCTTCAGCCAACCCGTGACCGATCCCGTACTGCATGTGTCGGGATTGGGTGGCGCCAGTGGCGGGGACAACCACGCGCCGGTTCTCCGCCTGACATCGCCGGCAACCGGCGTCACCCTGAGCAGCCAGGGCGCGCCCACGAACATGAACATCACGGCCACGTCGTTCACAAGCGGCACGCTCAACGGCGCCACCGCCTGCAATGCGACGGGCACAGGTGCGGGCTGCGGCAGCATCCGCGTCAACGGCACGGTCACTTCGCTGACGTTCGCGGTGGACCTGCGTGCGTCAGGCGCACTGGCTTCGACGGAATTCGACACCTTCGGCATCACCGTCACGGTGGACGAGGATTTCAGCGACGCGCCGACCACCAACTTCAACTCGGCGCAGGCGCCCACCCACATCGTGGGCGACCTGCGGCTCGGCGCCGCGCTCGATGCGGATAACGTCAACGTGACCGCGGCCACCGCAAGCCCGTTCCCGGTCGCTGCCGGTGCCGACAACACCATCGGTGTGGGCGACAACCTCGCGGGTGCCGACGAAGACGCCATCACCACCTTCCCCACCATCCACTCGGCCGTCACCAGCTACAGCCTCGTCGTGCCCATCAGCGGCGCCAGCAAGGCAGGCATCGTATGCGGCTGGATCGACTTCAACCGCAACAACGCCTTCGTCGCCACCGAGCGCGCATGCTCGACCTTCGCGAGCGGTGCGAGCAGTGTCACCCTGGCCTGGAACAGCGCGAACGGCAATGCGCCCACGGGCATGAGCGCCGGCAACAACTACGTGCGCCTGCGCGCGGGCTACACCACCGCGCAGATCCAGACCGCCGACGGCAAGGGCCGTGCAGACAGTGGCGAGGTCGAAGACTACCGCCTCACGATCGCCGCCGCGGTGCCGGCGCTCTCCATCACCAAGGCCGGCAACGGGCCGTGGACGGTGGGCCAGACCGGCGCCACCTATACCTTGAACGTCACCAACAACGGTACCGGTGCGACGTCCGGTACCGTCACCGTGCGCGAACAGTTGCCCACCGGCATCGGCATCCGTCCCGCGACCGGATTCACGGCGGCGACGGGATGGACCTGCAGCTACTCCGACGAGGCGGCGCAGAATGCGACCACCATCGTTCCCAACACCGGCATGGTGGTCACCTGTACCTCGACCACGGCCATTCCGGCCGGCGGCACGGTGGCACTGACGATCCCCGTGCTGGTGACGTCGGCATCGCCGGCTTCCGTGACCAACCATGCCTCCGTCGGCGGTGGCGGCGATCCGTTCAATGGCGGCACCGCCCCCGTCGCGGGCGCCACATGTACCGATGCCGACCACTGCGCCAGCGTGTCGACGGCGGTCACGGCCTCGCCGCCCGCGCCTGCCACCTGCACGGCGACCACGGCGGTGAACCTGTTCGCCACGGCACCCTTCCAAAGCAACTTCTTCACAGACAACGCCACGCAAACACGCACGGCGACGCTGCTCGCCACGGCGGGCGGCTACTCGGTGGGCACCGGCACCGGTGGGCGCTTCGTCGTGGACATGAACTGGCGCTGGAGTCCCGGATTCCCGCTGCCATCCAATGCGTCGACCATGTCCTTGCGCGTCAATGGCACCGACTACGCGACCATGACCACGCAGGCGGGCTACGCCGGCTACGCAACCCTGGTGGCCCAGAATGGCGCGAGCCTGTTCGACGGCACCACCACGGTGGAGACCAACCGCACCTCGAACGAGAACTTCTGGGTCACGTTGCCTGCCTCGGTCACCACCATCACCAGCGTGCAGATGGTGTACACCGGCGGTTCGACGGCGGACGACTTCTTCTTCTCCGGTCCCGCGCTCTATGGCTGTCCCATACCGGCCGACCTGTCCATCACCAAGACCAACAACCAGGACGTGTACACGGCGGGCCAGGCGATGACCTACACCATCGTGGTCAGCAACCTTGGCCCGGGTGCCTCCAACAATGCGGTGTTCACCGATCCTGCGGTGACCGGCATGACGAAGACAGGCGTGACCTGCGGCAGCCCGACCGGCGGCGCCACGTGCCCCACGGCCGCCAACACCACGGTTGCGCTGGTGCAGGGCAGCGGTATCGTCATTCCCAGTCTGCCATCTGGCAGCAGTGTGACGTTCCAGCTGACCGCCACGGTCAACGCCGGCACCACGGCCAACCTGACCAATGTCGCCAACATCGCCACGCCGAGCGGACAGACCGATCCGGTGCCGGGCAACAACACGGCGTCGGATACCGATACATCGCAACCCAGCTTCGGCACCTGTGATGCGCGGATGTTCATGGACCAGGTGCCCTCGAACATCTCGACGCTGTACAACGTGAACTACACCACGGCGCCGTTCACGCTGACCTCACTGGGGTCCTCCACCTCCACCACCGGCCGCAATGGCGTTGGCTACAACGTGCTGGACAACTACATCTACGGCATCCGGTGGCCGACGAGCGGAAGCATCGTTGAGCTCATCCGTGTAGGTGCCAACGGCACTGGCCAGAACCTGGGCGCCATCGCGGGTCTGCCAACAGGGACCGTCTGGAACAACGGCGTCATTTCACCGGCCGGCGACTATTACCTGAAGAGCGGTTTGTCGACCACGACGCTCTACCGTGTGAATCTGGCCACTCTGCCATACACCGCCATCCCAATCACCCTGAGCCAACCGGTACAGACCTTCGATCTGGCCTGGCACAACGGGCTGCTGTATGGCGTGGACATCACGTCGAGCCCGAGCCAACTGGTCAGCATCGACCCCGTCAGTGGCGCGGTGACGACCATTGGGTCGACCTTTCCGTTGACCAATGCGCTGGCCATGTGGGGCTTCAACAACATGTTGCTGGGTTCATCCGGGGGAGCCATCTATGCCCTCGATCCCGTTTCGGGTGCGGGCACGTTATTGAGCGTTATCTCGCCTTCTGCCAACAACGGAGACGGTGCCAACTGTCCCACTGCGAACATTGCCTTCAACGGCGACCTGTCGGTCACCAAGACCAACACGCCCGCTTCGGGGCCGAATGATCTGCCGACGGACACCTATACGCCCGGTGCGACGCGCACGTACACCATCGTGGTGAGCAATCCGAGCACCAGCTTTGGCGCGCAGAACGTCACGGTGAGCGACCCGGTACCGGCGGGCATCGATGCGGCCACCGTGAGCTGGACCTGCACCAACACCTCGGGCGGATCGCGTTGCGGCGCGGCCAGCGGCACGGGCGCACTCAACGACACCGCGCTGGACCTGCCGTCGGGTTCGGTGGCGACCTACACCGTGACGATGACGGTACCCGCCGGTTTCACCGGCGACCTGACGAACACGGTGACCATCACACCGCCGAGCACGATCAACGATACGAATGCCGCCAACAACACCGCCACCGATGTGGACCAGTCCGCACCGCAACTGACGATCCGCAAGATCAGTGTCGGGGGCGTGGACAGCTTCGGCTTCACCGGTACCAATGGCGTGGTCGACCAGACCCTGACCACCACGACCGCCGGCAGCCCGGTGAGCGGCGCCACCCAGGCACTGACGGCAGCCGGCATCGCCACCACGATCACCGAAAGCACCACGCCGGCAACCTACCAGCTCACCGACATCACCTGCACGGGCTTGGGCGCAGGTGGCACGGCCACGCCTGACCTGGCCAACCGCACCGTGGCACTCGATGCCGCGGCGACGGCGACGGGTGCCAACATCGAATGCACGTTCACCAACACGCTGCAGCAGACGGATATCCAGGTGGTGAAGACCGCGTCGCCTGATCCGGTCGTGTCGGGGGATGTGGTGACCTACCAGATCGTGGTCAGCAACAACGGTCCGCTGGCGGTCAGCAACGTCCTGCTGACCGACGTGGCCGGGGCAGGGCAGGACTGCACCACGCCGAGCACGACCGCGACCTGTTCTGCTGCAGGTGGCGCGAGCTGCTCGCCGACGGTGCCGGTGAGCAGCCTGCTGGGCGCAGGCATCACCATACCGACCCTGCCGGTGGGCGGTCAGATTACCGTTGAATTGCAGTGCACCGTTACGGCCACAGGTACACCCTGAAACCGGACAGGCTTTCCGTCGCGCCGCACACGACGTGAACAACACGACGTAAAAGTGAGTCGACCACCACGCGTGGCCGACTCACTTCCGTGTGCAAGCGCTGGGTGAGTTCAACCCGTCAATGCAACATGATCAACAGTTGCACTGATAGGAGCGAACGATATGGCAAGGATGGGACGGCCCGGCATGTCTCGAGCCCAGAAGCGAGATCTATGGCGACGATGGAAGGGCGGCCAGTCGCTCAGCGACATTGCCCGCTTCTTTGACAAGAATCCGGGTTCGATTTTCGGGGTTCTGGCCGCGCAAGGCGGGATCGCGCCGAGGGAACGTCGCCGATCCGCCCGGTCGCTGAGCTTAATGGACCGCGAAGAGATATCTCGATGCCTAGCTTCTGGCCAGTCGTTTCGCCAGATTGCGCTCAGCCTAGGGCGGCCTACCTCGACGATTAGCCGGGAAGTGGCACGGCATGGTGACCGTGACCGATATCGGGCCGCACATGCCGATGAGGCCGCTTGGGAGGCAGCCCGGAGGCCACAGTCTTGCCGGTTGGCCGATAACCCTCGTCTGCGCTGGTTGGTGGCTTGCAAGCTGGGCCAGCAGTGGTCGCCGGAACAGATCGCCGGCTGGCTTAAGCTGAGGTTCCCGCTCAACCAGGCACTGCAGGTGTCGCACGAAACGATCTACCGGAGCTTGTTCATCCAGGCGCGCGGCCTGCTCAAGAAGGAACTCCTGGCGCACCTGCGCACGCGTCGTCGTATGCGCCACTCAAAGCTGGCCACCGCGATGCCTCGCGGCGGGATCATCGACGCGGTATCGATTCGGGAGCGTCCGGCGGAGGTCGAAGATCGCGCCGTGCCAGGGCATTGGGAGGGTGATCTGATCACGGGCAGCAACAATTCCCACATCGCGACGCTTGTGGAACGGCACTCGCGCTTCGTGATGCTGGTGAAAGTGAAGGGTAAGGACACCAACAGCGTCGTCTCGGCGCTGAGCCGGCAAGTGAAAACACTGCCAACCGCGCTGCGAAAATCGCTGACGTGGGATCGAGGCGGTGAGATGGCCAGCCACAAGAACTTCACCGTGGCGACCGACACGCAGGTCTACTTCTGCGATCCGCAAAGCCCTTGGCAGCGCGGTTCGAACGAAAACACCAATGGCCTTCTGCGGCAGTACTTCCCCGACGGCACGGATCTATCCCGCCATTCGCAGGCATTCTTGAACAAGATCGCCAGACGTCTCAACGAAAGACCTCGTAAGACCTTGGGCTTCCAGACGCCAGCCGCTAAGCTGAGCCAAGCCGTTGCGTCGACGGGTTGAACTCACCTGTCCTTTTTTTGACGGCCGTCACGAATTGATCGGGAGTTGACCTCACTCGAACGACGCAGGCGGTGCATGCGTGAGGTGAGTGGAGGTCGACAGCACGGGCGCGATGCGCCGTGCTCCACCATCACCCGGATCAAGGATCACACCCATGATGTTGTTTCGTAACGTAACGGCGGGCCTGCTGATGGCGGCCGCCGGTCTGACCGCGGCCGTGGATGCCCGCGCGGAAAGCGGTTGCCAGTTCACCCAGGGCTACTGGCAGAACCGTGCGCAGAACGCCGGCGACCTGAGCACCGACGTCTGGCTGACCCTTCGCTATCAGCCCTTCTACCTGTCGGGCCTGACCTATCAGCAGGTACTGCAGGAACCCTCGCGCGGCAATGCGTACTGGATCCTGGCCCACCAGCAGGTGGCTGCCCAGGCCAACTACGTGCTCGGCGCGCAGGCTTCCACCCTCGTCGCGGACGCCCTGGCGCGCGCCAACCAGCTGATGGCCCAGTACACGCCGGCCCAGATCGCCGCGATGCCGAAGAGCAGCGAACTGCGCCAGGAAATGATCGCGGTGTCGCGTGTGCTCGATGACTGGAACAACGGTCTGATCGGCACCGGCACCTGCGACAGCAGCGGCAATCCTGGTGGCGGCAACGGCTGATCCGTGGTCTTCGCTGCATCGCCGTTGTGGATGCGGTCGGCACGATGGCGCGCCCGGAAGAATCCCGGGTGCGTCATCGCGAATGACGCGATAGCGAGCCGGATGCGCATCCATCGGAAGGAAAGGGACTCTGCATGAAGAACAGACTATTCGCCGGGCTGGCCACGCTCGCGTTGGCACTGGGCGGTGGCGCGCCGACGCAGGCGCAGACCGTCGCGTTCGATCATGGCGGCGCGGCGACCGCGACCGGTGCGGGCGCTACCGGTACGCCGTCGCTCAGCTTCAACGTGACTGCGGGGCAGAATCGCATCGTCTTCATCACGGCCACGTTCGAGCGTGACCACTGCACGACGAATACCACCGAAGTCTCGTCGACCTGTGTCGACGAAACCTCCGCCAACAGCAATTTCGCGTCTCCCGCCTTCGGGGCGATGGGGGGGGCGAACGTGCAGATCCAGTTCACCGTAACCGGGCCGGGCGGGTCGACGACGGTGACCAATCCTCTGGTGCCCCCGGCCGGCGATCTCCGGTTCATCAATATCTACGCCACGGCCGCGGCCGCCAGCGGTGCTGATCGGACGGCATATTCGCAGGAGATCTACTTCACTGCGCTCTACGAGTCGCAGCTGCGCATCCTGCTGGGCGGTGCCGACAGCGGCACGCTCACCATCACCCTGCCGAACGTGGACGCGCCGAATCGCGCGGGCGACGAAGCCCTGCTGTCGGCCATGCAGTTCAATCACGTGAGCCAGCTGGCCACCGGTGGACCCGGCACCGGCATCGTACGTTCCGGCATCGATTCCGCCACCACCAACTGCGGCACCGGCCTGATCTACCTGCCGGGCACGAACGCCCCCGGCAACTGGTCGTCATGCCTGAACGGCTACGACGCAGGCCAGGCGCCCGTGAATGCGGGCGATGGCGTGTTGCTGGTGGGCATCAATGGATACGCCCGCAGCGGGCCGATGGACTTTGCCACGGTGCCGGGCTTCACCGAGATACTGAATCCCGCGGTGATCAACACAGACCCCAGCACAACGGGCGTGGCCGGTGCGCACTTCCTGGCCGCCACGGAATCCGACGGCTTCAGCACTTCGTTCCAGTTCGCCAGCGGAATACCCAGCGCCAACGTCACCCTGCAATCGCAGAACGGCGCGCTGACCCCCGCGCAGAGTACCTCGGGTGGCATGTCGGCCAAGTTCACGCTGACGCGCGCGCTGGTGGATCTGTCCATCACCAAGACAAACACCCCCGGCATCAATGGCAACGTCGATCAGGTGAACGACACGGTGGCGCCCGGAAGCACGACCACGTACACCCTCGTTGTCAGTAACCCATCGATGAACTACGCCGACCTGGCGACCCTCATCGACCCGGCGACCACCGGACTGACCAAGACGGCGGTGGCGTGTACGGCAACGACCGGCGGGGCCGTATGTCCGTCCTCGGGCGACGTGACCGTGGCGGCGCTGGAAAGTGCTGGCGGTATCGCCATTCCGACCCTGCCGCCGAACAGTACGATGACGTTCACGGTGACCGCGACGGTGGCCGCCGGCATATCGCCCGTCACCAATACGGCGACGATCCGGGTACCCGATGGCTATGTGGACGCGACGCCGGCGAACAACACCGCCACGGATACCGATGGCTCGGTGACGCAGCTGACCTTGCGCAAGATCAGCCTCGGCGGCGTGGACAGCTTCGGGTTCAGCGGCAGCAATGGCGTGGCGACCCAGACACTGACCACGATCACGGACGGCACGCCGGAGGCCGGGGTCACGCAGCCGCTCACGGCCACATCCACCGCCACCACCATCACCGAGAACACCTCGCCGGCGACGTACCGCGTCACCGACATCACCTGTACCGGGCTGGGTGCAGGTGGCACGGCCACGCCGGATCTCGCCGCGCGCACGGTCGCACTGAACGCTGCCGCCACGGCGCCCGGCAGCGATATCGTGTGCACGTTCACCAACACCTTGCAGCAGGCGGACATCCAGGTGGTGAAGACGGCCTCGCCGGACCCGGTGCTCAGTGGAGGCGTGGTCACCTATTCCATCGTGGCCAGCAACAACGGTCCGCAGGCGGCCAGCAACGTCCTGCTGACCGACGTGGCAGGGGCAGGGCAGGACTGCACCGTGCCCAGCACGACGGCGACCTGCACCGCGACAGACGGAGCCAGCTGTCCGTCGCCGACCGTGCCGGTGAGCAGCCTCCTTGGCGCCGGCATCACGATTCCGAGCTTGCCGGTGGGCGGGCAGGTGACGGTTTCCCTGCAGTGCGCCGTCACCGCAACCGGCTTGTGATCGGCGGCCTTTGCGGCAGCTGGTGCGGTTGCTGTCGTTGAAGCAGCCGGGATGCCGCGCAGTGGCCGTTCGCATGCGTGCCAGACCGCTTCCATGAAGTGAGTCGGGGCGCGCATCGGCAGATCGAAATTTCAGGCTACGCGTGTTGGCGCTGCCTGCAGTGGATGGATCTGCCGCAAGCAGCGCAGAGGAGCCGATTCCATCGACGCAAAGCGGCACGTGTTTGCCCGACAGGCAACTGACGCTCCGGAGGCGTGATCCGGCAACAGAAGGGTTGCGGACAGGACATTACAGGTGAAACCGGCCAGGTTCCCGCCGGCACGATGCCGTTCTCGCGATGAATGCGCGTGGGCGGGTCAGGATCCCGGGCAGAGGCGCGTCGCTGTCACGACTTCGTCTTCGCGGGCACCTTCTTCTGCGCGCGCTTCTCCACCTTCGCGACCGGCGGCTTGATGCGCTCGACCTTGCCATGCTGCGGCGCGTGCTCCTCGCCGTGCAGGGTGAGCAGGGATTCCATCAACTGTTCGTCCGCGCTGGAACATACGCCGAGCAGCAGGACTTCGTCGCAGCCCTCCGCCGCGATGTAGGCATGGCCCATGTTGGAGTCGATGTAGACCGACTGGCCGGTCTCCAGCACGATCGGGTCGTAGAACTCGGTGTGCACTTCCATCCGGCCTTCGAGCACGTGGATGTATTCCTCGCCGGAGTGGTGCACCAGCGCGCCGAATTCCTCGATGCTCTTCGCGCGCACGCGGGTCAGGACCGGGATCATCCGCTTGCGGCGAAGTTCCGGGCACAGGTAGTAGTAATCGTAGTTGGGCGTGTTGACGCGGATCGCATCTTCGATGCGTCCGATGCTGCGCCGCGCCGTGACCGCGGGTTCCGGTATCTCGACCTGCTCGGCGAACAGCTCGGACATCCGCACCTGCAGCCGTTGGCTGAGCTGCAGCAGCTTGTCGTACGTGAGCGTCAGGCGGTCGTGTTCGACCTTGGACAGCGTCGACAGCGGAATGCCCGAATGTTCGCTCATCTGCTTGAGCGTCCATCCCTTGCGTGCGCGAAGCGAGCGCAGCAGTCCGCCGATGGTGGGGTGTTGTGCAGTCATCCTTGCGGGATCTCCTTGGACCCGTCCGCGTTGGGCTGGCATGCCCGGCATACGGTCATCATCGCTTCCGATGCCGACCTCTGGAAAGAGTGGCCGGAGTGAAAGGATCCGGTGCACGACTTTCGGCACGGGTTGACAATTCTCTGATTGGGATCATTATCGCCGAATCAGGATATATCTGCCAGCCTCGCCAAGCAACGGAGGCGGCGACCATCAACTTGCTTCAGTGGGGAGACCGTTCGATGCGTTCGATTCATCAGGTCCTGTGCGGGGCCGTCATGTCCATCATGGTCGCACTGCCTTTGCTGGCCCAGGAGGCCGCCGTACCAGCCGCGTCCGTGCCGCCAGCGTCTGGGACCGCAGGCCCCGTTGTCCCGGTGCAGCCACAGACGGTCGGCCCGGTCCTCACCCGGGAGGATGCGGAAGCCTGGCTGGACGGGTTCTTCCCCTATGCGCTTGCCGCCGGAGACATCGCGGGCGCGGTAGTGGTGGTGGTGAAGGACGGGCAGGTGCTGCTGCAGAAGGGCTACGGTTATGCCGACCTCGAAAAGCGCACACCGGTGGATCCGGAAAAGACGCTGTTCCGCCCGGGCTCAGTCTCGAAGCTGTTCACCTGGACCGCTGTGATGCAACTGGTCGAACAGGGCAAGCTCGATCTCGACGCCGACGTCAACCAGTACATCGACTTCGATATCCCGCCGCGCGATGGCAAGCCAGTGACGCTGCGGCAGGTGATGACGCACACCACCGGCATGGAAGAACAGATCCGCGGATTGATCACCGCGCGCGCCGACGAGATCACGCCGCTGGGCGACGCACTGAAGCGCTGGGTGCCCGAACGCATCCATCCGCCTGGCACCACGCCCGCGTATTCGAACTACGCCACCGCGCTGGCCGGTTATGTGGTCGAGCGCGTGTCGGGCCAGTCGTTCGACGACTACCTTGATGCCCACATCTTCAAGCCGCTGGGCATGACCCGGTCGAGCTTCCGCCAGCCGCTGCCGGCGCCGCTGCTGGAAGGTATGTCGAAAGGCTATGCGAAGGCGTCGGAAGGCGAAGCCAAACCCTACGAGTTCATCAGCCTTGCACCGGCAGGCAGCCTTGCCGCGACCGGTCCGGACATGGCGCGCTTCATGATCGCGCACCTGCAGGACGGTGCCTACGGCGATGCGCGCATCCTGAGCGCGGAAACCGCGGAGAAGATGCACTCCACCGGCCAGGCATCGGTGGGTCCGCTCAACCGCATGATGCTCGGCTTCTACGAGACGTCGGTGAACGGGCATCGCGCCATTTCGCATGGTGGCGACACGCAGTGGTTCCACAGCGACCTGCAGTTGTTCCTCGATGACGGCATCGGCCTGTTCGTGTCGATGAACAGCTCAGGCCGCGATGGTGCGACCGGGCATATCCGCTACGCGCTTTCGCGCGGCTTCGCCGACCGCTATCTGCCCGGCACACCGGACAAGACGGCCGGCGTGTCGAAGGACGATGCGAAGCTCCATGCCGCGCAACTCGCCGGCACCTATACGAGCAGTCGCCGTCCCGACAGCAACTTCGTGTCGCTGGCCAATCTTCTTGGCCCGGTCAAGGTGGTCGCGAACGAAGACGGCACGATCAGCGTCACGCTCGCCTTGGGTCCGGGTGGCGCACCCAGGAAATGGCGCGAGGTCGCCCCCTACCTGTGGCAGGACACCACCAGCACCGACCGGCTCGCGGCGGATGTCGTGGATGGCAAGGTGACGCGCTTCAGCATGGAACCGTACGCGCCGATCATGGTGTTCGAACGGCTGTCGATGTGGCGTTCGCTCTCGATGCCGTTGCTCGTCGCCAGCCTGCTGGTCGTGCTGCTGACCGTGGTGGCGTGGCCGGTGTCGGCGCTGGTGCGCCGGTACTACGGCGTGCGCTACGCGTTGAGTGGAATCGATGCGCGCACGCACCGCCTGGTGCGCATCGCGGCCCTGCTGTCGCTGCTGGCCGTCGGTGGTGCGCTGGGGCTTGTGACGGCCATGCTGACAAAGCTGGAGATGACAAGCCCGAGCACTGACGGGTTGATCATCGCACTGCGCCTGTTCGCTACCGTGGCGCTTCCGGTGAGCGCGTTGATCGCCGTCTGGAACGCATGGCAGGTGCTGGGTAGTCGCCGCAGGCTGCTCGCCAAACTGTGGGCGCTGTTGCTGGCGCTGGCGTGCCTGTTCCTGCTCTGGATCGGCTTCGCCCACCATCTGATCGGTTTCGGCGCCAACTACTGACCCGCGCATGGCCGGCGCGCACCAGCGCCGGCCATGCATTCCGTATCCGCCTGCATCCGCGCGAGGCTGCCGTGCCCGTCGAACTCGAACTGCACAACGAACCCTTGCCCCTGTCCGCACCTTTCCGGATCGCGGGCCATGTGTTCGAGGCCATGCCGGCCACCATCGTCACGCTGCGCGATGGCGATCACATCGGGCGTGGCGAGGCCGCGGGCGTCTACTACAACGACGACCATCCCGGGCAGATGCTGGCCACGCTCGAACGCCTGCGCCCACGCATCGAGGCCGGCCTGGACCGCGAAACGCTGCGCACCCTGTTGCCCGCAGGTGGCGCCCGCAACGCACTCGACTGTGCGCTGTGGGAACTGGAATCCCAGCGCAGCGGGCAACCCGTGTGGAAGCTTGCGGGCCTGGAAAGCGTTGCTCCGCTGGTGACCACGTTCACCGTCGGCGCCGACGATCCCGACGTCATGGCCGAACGCGCCGCCTCGTATCGGCAGGCCCGTGCCCTGAAGTTGAAGCTGACCGGTGAGGCGTCGCTCGATATCGCGCGGGTGCGTGCGGTGCGCGCGCGATGCCCGGACGCCTGGATCGGCGTGGACGCCAATCAGGGCTACGCAGCCGATACGTTGCCGTCGTTGCTGCCGGTGCTGGTGGAAGCGAGGATCTCGCTGCTGGAACAACCGTGCGTGCGCGGCGAAGAGCAGCAGCTCGACGGCATTGCACGGGCGGTGCCGTTCGCCGCCGACGAAAGCATCCTCGACCTGGCCGAACTGGAAGCACGGCACGCCCGCTTCGACGTCATCAACATCAAGCTCGACAAGTGCGGCGGGCTTACCGAAGGCCTGATGATGGCGCGCCGCGCACGCGAGCTGGGCAAGCAGGTGATGGTCGGCAACATGGCGGGCACCAGCTTGGCGGCCGCGCCGGCCTTCGTGCTGGGCCAGTACTGCGATGTCGTCGATCTGGACGGCCCCATCTTCATGGCGCGCGACCGCACGCCGTCGGTGCGCTACGAGGACGGGCGCATCCATTGTGGCGACGAGGTGTGGGGGCCGAAGGCGCGCGCATGACGGCCGTGGTCGACAAGACGTGGTTCGGCCATCCGCGCGGACTGACCATCCTGTTCCTCACCAACATGTGGGAGTTGTTCTCCTACTACGGCATGCGGGTGCTGCTGGTCTACTACATGACCAAGCAACTGCTGTTCGCGCAGGAAAAAGCTTCGCTGATCTACGGCACCTACACTGCGATGGCGTACTTCACGCCGATCCTCGGCGGCATGATCGCGGACCGTTACCTGGGCAAGCGCAATGCGGTGGTGATCGGCGGCACCATCATGGCGATCGGCCACTTCGTGATGACGTTCGAGCCCATGTTCTACCTGGCGCTGGCGACCATCGCACTGGGCAACGGGCTGTTCCTGCCCAGCCTGCCCAGCCAGATCAACGACCTGTATGCAGCCGATGATCCGCGGCGGGGCCGCGCGTACAACGTGTACTACGTGGGCCTGAACATCGGCGGCTTCATGGCGCCGCTGGTCTGCGGCACGCTCGGCGAGGTCTACGGCTGGCACTACGGCTTCGGCGCGGCCGGCATCGGCATGTTCATCGGTCTGCTGGTGTACGTGTTCGGTCGCGGCTACCTGCCGCCGGAGCCGCCGCGCACGCGTCCGCCGGCCGACGCGGCACCGGGTCGCCAGGATCGCAGGCTGTGGTGGCTGCTGCTGGGCGTAGGCATCGCGGCCACGATCTTCCGGGGTGCCTACGAGCAGATCGGCAATACGTTGCCACTGTGGATCGACGGCAGCGTCGAGCGTGCTTCGGCGGGCTTCGTGATCCCCATGACATGGTTCCAGTCGCTCAATCCGTTGCTGGTCATCAGCATGACCCCGTTGCTGCTGCTTCACTGGCGTCGTCGCGCGGAGCGGGGCAGCGACACATCACCCGCCCTCCGCATGGCGATCGGCGCGCTGATCGTCGCCGTGGCGTATGTGCTGCTGGCCGTGGTCGCCGGCGTCCACGGCGATGCGCGCGTGGGGTGGCCCTGGCTGGTGGCGTTCTTCGTCATCCTGACCTTCGGCGAGCTCTATATCCTGCCGACGGGGTTGGGGTTGTTCGCGAAACTGGCGCCGCCGCGGCTGGGCGCCACCACGGTCGCCTCGTGGTTCCTCGCTGTGTTCAGCGGCAGTCTGCTGGCCGGCCTGGTGGGAACCCTGTGGTCGACGATGAGCCATGCCGGCTTCTTCCTGCTGCTCGCGGCGCTGGCCGTGCTGGCGGCTGCGCTGCTGTGGCGGCTGGACCGCCCGATCCGCACCCTGCCATGACCTTCACTGACTGACGGAGCACCGACCATGCCACGACTGCCGCTGACATTGCTTGCACTCGCGCTTGCCGCCAGCAGTACGGCGCATGCGGGCGAAGCATCCGTGCCCCGTTACGACCTGCTGATCCGCAACGGGCTGGTGTACGACGGTACCGGCGCCGCGCCACGCGCGCTGGACGTGGCGGTGAACGCGGACCGCATCGTCGCGCTGCTTCCGGCGGGCCAGCCTGCGACGGCCGGCCACGTGGTGGATGCCCGGGGCAGGGCGGTGTCGCCCGGATTCATCAACACGCTCAGTTGGGCGACCGAATCCCTGATCGTGGATGGTCGCGGCGTGAGCGACACGAAACAGGGCGTGACGCTGGAGATCTTCGGCGAAGGCTGGTCGATGGGACCGGTCAACGCGCGCATGAAGGCCGATGCATTGAAGCAGCAGGGCGACATCCGCTACGACATCCCGTGGAGCACGCTCGGCGGCTACCTCGACTTCCTCGAGAAGCGCGGCGTCACGCCCAACGTCGCCTCGTTCATCGGCGCGACCACCGTGCGCATCCAGACCCTAGGCGAGGACGACATCACGCCCGATGCCGGACAGCTGCGCCAGATGCAGGACGTGGTGCGCCAGGGCATGCGCGAGGGCGCGCTGGGCGTCGGCAGCTCGCTGATCTATCCGCCCGCCTCGTTCGCGGACACCCCTGAGCTCATCGCACTCGCGCAGGCGGCGGCCGAGTCGGGCGGTGGCTACGTGTCGCACATGCGCAGCGAGGCGGACCGCTTCCTAGAATCGCTGGACGAAACCATCGCCATCGCGCGCGCCACCGGTCAGCGCGCCGAGGTCTACCACCTCAAGGCCGCGGGCGAGAAGAACTGGCCGAAGATGGGCCAGGCCATCGCCAGGATCGAAGCGGCACGCGCGGAAGGCCTGAAGGTGAGCGCCAACATGTACGCCTATACCGCGGGCGGCACCGGCCTGACCGCGAGCCTGCCGCCGTGGGTCCAGGCCGGCGGCCACGACGCCATGATGCAGAGGCTGAGGGACCCCGCGATCCGCGCGCGCGTGGTGGCCGAGATGCGCGACCCCGGCGTCGCCTGGGAGAACCTGCGGCTGCTAGCCGGCTCCGACGAACGCCTGGTGCTGATCGACTTCAAGAACCCGGCGCTGAAACCGCTGACGGGCAGGACGCTGGCATCGGTGGCGCGCGAACGCGGTACGCCGGTCGAGGACACGGTGATCGACCTGGTCCTGGAGGACGACTACCGCATCGGCACGGCCTACTTCCTGATGAGCGAGGAGAACGTCGAGCTGGGCCTGAAGCAGCCCTGGGTCAGCCTCGGCTCCGACGCCGAATCCTCTGCGCCGGAAGGCGTGTTCCTGAAGTCGAGCACGCATCCGCGCGCCTACGGCAATGTCGCGCGCTTCCTCGGCCACTACGTGCGCGACCGCAGGCTCATGTCGCTGGAGGAGGGCATCCATCGCCTCACCGGCCTGCCTGCCGCGAACTGGAAGCTGACCGACCGCGGCTGCCTGCGCCCCGGCTGCCATGCGGACATCGTGGTGTTCGATCCGGTGGCCATCACCGATCACGCCACCTACGACAAGCCCCAGCAGTACGCCACGGGCGTGGACGAGGTCTTCGTCAACGGCGTGCAGGTGCTGCGTGCGGGCGAGCACACCGGGGCCACGCCGGGCCGGGTCGTGCGCGGCCCCGGTTGGGTGGCGCCGGCCGGACAGGCGCCCGACTGAAATTTTCCGTTCCTGTTGACAATTCTCTGATTGAGATAAATAGTCCGGATCAGGATATCCCTCTGTGCGTTCCGGTCGGGGCCGGAACCACCCCTCCGCTGATCCTTCTTCGTCCGGGAGAGCAGGCATGAACGCGTTCCAGTCCGCACGGCCGTGGTACCGCAAGCAACTTTCCCTCGCGATCGCCGGTGCGCTGGCCTGTGCCGGCGTTCCCGCATTGGCGCAGGACAGCCCGGGTGCCGACGCCCAGTCTTCCGCCGGCACCGCGGACGCGGCGACCAACCTCGATACTGTGGTGGTCACCGCCAACAAGCGCGTGGAGAACGTGCGCGAGGTGGCTGCCTCGATCAGCGTGGTCGGCGAACGCCAACTGGAGAACATCGGTGCCGTCTCGCTGTCCGACTACGCAGCCCTCATCCCCGGCATGCAGGTGCAGAACGGTGGTGCCCCAGGTCTGACGTCGGTATCGCTGCGCGGCATTTCCGCCATGTCCTCCAGCGCCACGGTGGCCACGTACATCGACGAAGTACCGGTCGGCTCCAGTGGCATCTACCAGGGCGCCAACACGCTGATGCTCGACCTGCTGCCCTACGATGTCAGCCGTGTGGAAGTGCTGCGCGGGCCGCAGGGTACGCTGTACGGTGCCGGCGCCATCGGTGGCCTGCTCAAGTACGTGACGCGTTCACCTGACATGGCCACCGAGGAAGCGCGCGTCGGGGTGGGCGTGCGCTCGGTTGAGGACGGCGACCAGGGCATCAACCTGCGTTTCGGCGCCACGTTGCCGCTGCAGCAGGACCGCATGGCGCTGCGCATGAGCTTCGTCCGCAACGACATCCCGGGATACACCGACAATGCGGTGGACGGGCGCGAAGACATCAACGGCGGCGAACAGCTCGGTGCACGCACGGCGTTGTCATGGGATGGCGACGCCTTCGATCTAAACATGGCCGTGCTGCACCAGCGGATCCGCAGCGATGACCGCGCGGGCGTGGCACTGGATGCGGATACCCGGCAGCCGCTGTCCGGCGAGGACGACGATCTGGCCTGGCAGCCGCGGCCCTTCTCGAAGGAGCTGACGCTGGCCTCGCTGAGCCTGGACTGGGACCTGGGCTGGAGCAACCTGGTGTCCGCGACCGGCTGGTCGCAGACCGACACGCTGGACCAGATCGATGCGACCGTGCAGTTCGGCGGCGTGGCCGATGCCCTGCTGGGTCTTCCCGAGCCCGGAAGCTCCAACGTGCGCTACACCTTCGATCTGGAGAAGTTCACCCAGGAACTCCGCCTGAGCTCGAAGAGCGGCGGTACGTTCGAATGGATGGTGGGCGCGTTCTACACGAAGGAAGACGCGGTGCAGGCGCAGAACGTATGGCTGGGGCAGCTCGACGGGTCGCCGCTGCCGGTGCCGTTCGACAGCATGTTCGGCACGCTTGCGCTGCTGACCCTGCCCAGTACGTATGAAGAAACGGCGGTGTTCGCCAACGGCTCGTGGCGTTTCGGCGAACGTTTCAAGCTGGATGCCGGCGTGCGCCAGGCGCGCAACGACCAGTGGTTCAGCCAGAACGTCACCGAGGGCATCCTGGTGCCGCTGGGCGAATCGCCCGGTGAGTCGAGCGAAGACGTCTTCACCTGGAGCCTGAGTCCGCAGTACAGGTTCAGCGACAGCGTGATGGTGTATGCGCGTGCGGCAACCGGCTATCAGCCCGGTGGTCCGAACGTGGCGCTGCCCGGCATTCCGCCGCAGGTGGATTCCTCGATGCTGGACAGCTATGAGATCGGCCTGAAATCCCAGTTCGCCGACAGGCGGGTGACGCTGGACCTGGCGGCGTTCCGCATCGATTGGGAGGATATCCAGGTGGCGTCCTCCTTCAACGGCATCGGCGGCCTGGTCAACGGTGGCGCAGCGACCAGCGAGGGTGTCGAACTGTCGTCGCTGTTCCGCGTTGGCGACAACCTGTCGCTGGGCGTGAACGCGGCGTACACGAAGACCGAAGTGAAGAACGACTTCGAGCCGACGGTGATCCCGCAGGCCGGGTTCGACGTGGTCCTCAACACCGGGTTGGCGGGCGACCGCATTCCCTACACGCCCAAGCTGACGTGGACGGCGTTCGGCGAATACACGTTCTCGACCGCCGGTGGATTGAATGGCCAGGTCGGCGCGATGCTGCGCGGCGTGGGCAGCCAGCTGAACGACACCACCGAACGCCAGCGCGTCACCGCGTCGGGCGATCCGTCGACGATCCTGGACGAGCAGGTGTTCGCACCGCTGGAACTGGACAGCTACCGCGCGCTCGACGTGTACGCGGGGATCGGCAACGGGCGCTGGGAACTGCGCGCGTACGTCAACAACGTCACCGGCGAGCAGGCGTATTCGTCGATGTCGCCGGTCGACAGCGAGATCACCGGCGCGCGCTCGCACCTGCTGGCCGTGCCGATCCAGCCCCGCACGTTCGGCGTGGAAATCGACTTCCGCTTCTGATCGCACGCCGTCCGCTATGCGGACGGCGCTCGCACCCCTCCAGGATCCGGATACAGCGCGCATGCAGACCGCCGTTTCGTGGGTGTCCGAAGCCGACACGCTTCCGCACCCCTATCTCCTGTTCCTGGGCGACACCGTCGAGCCCAGTTACGCGAAGACCGCCTTCGGGCTGCGCGACTGGGCGCCCGAGCGCTGCGTGGGCGAGTTCGCCTGCGAAGCGGCCACCGTCACCACGGGACTGCCATGGTTGACCCCGGCGCAAGCCCGCGCGGCCGGCGCGCGCGCGATGGTGATCGGCGTGGCCAATCCGGGCGGACATATTCCGTCTTCATGGATACCGCCGCTGATCCAGGCGCTGGAAGCCGGCCTGGACCTGATCGGCGGCATGCATACCCGGTTGCCGGCGGTCGAGCCCCTGCGCCAGGCGGCGCTGACCCTGGGGCGTCGTCTGATCGATGTGCGCGAACCGCCGCCGAACATTCCGGTCGCCACCGGTGCGAAGCGTTCCGGCAACCGGCTGCTGACGGTCGGGACCGATTGCGCACTCGGCAAGAAGTACACCGCGCTGGCACTCGCGCGTGCGTTCCGCGCCCGCGGCGTGGATGCCGATTTCCGCGCCACGGGGCAGACCGGCATCCTGATCGCCGGCGCCGGCATGCCGATGGATGCGGTGGTCGCGGACTTCGCGGCGGGCGCCGCCGAAGCGCTCTCGCCGGCGGCGGCGCCGACGCACTGGGACGTGATCGAAGGGCAGGGCTCGCTGTCCCATCCGGCCTACGCGGGCGTCTCGCTCGCCATCCTGCATGGCAGCCAGCCGGACGTCATCGTGGTCTGCCACGAACCCGGCCGTGCGCATGCGCTCGGCTATCCGCACTACGCGCTTCCATCGATCGAGGAGACCCTCCACCTCGCCCTCAGACTCGGCGCGCGCACCAATCCCGCCATCCGTTGCGCGGGCGTCAGCCTCAACACGGGAAAACTCGACGCCGCAGGGGCGCAACGCACGATCGACGAAGTCGCCCACCGCCTCGGCCTGCCGGTCGCGGACCCCGTCCGCGGTGGCGCCGGCTTCACGGCGCTGGTCGATGCCTGCCTGCAACGGAGCGCGCCAGGGTGAGCCGGTGAGCGGCGCGCCCACGCGCTTCCAGCGCTTCATCCTGCCGGGGCTGGCGTTCAAGGCCGCGGTGATCGGTGGCGGCTACGCCACCGGGCGCGAACTGGCCGAGTACTTCATCCCCAGCGGGCCGCAGGGCGGCATGCTGGCCATCCTCACGGCGATGATCTGCTGGAGCCTGGTCTGCGCGCTGACCTTCGCGCTGGCCCACGCCACCCGCAGCCTGGATTACCGCAGTTTCTTCGCCGTCCTGCTCGGGCCCTTCGCGTTCCTGTTCGAACTGGCCTACCTGGTGTTCATGGTGCTGATCCTCGCCGTGTTCGGCGCCGCGGCGGGCGAGATATTCGCGGCGCAGTCCGGGTGGCCCACGCTGGCGGGCACGCTGCTGCTGATGGCGGGCATCGGGGCGTTCACCGCGTTCGGCAACGACACCGTCGAGGCGCTGTTCAAGTGGGTCTCGGTGTTCCTCTACGGCATCTACGCGTTGTTCGTGCTGATCGTGCTGGCAGGTTTCGGCGACCGCGCCTTCGCCACCCTGGCCACGCCGCAGCCGACCACGGGCTGGCTGCAGGGCGGCCTGACCTACGCCGGCTACAACATCGTCGGCGCCGTGATCGTGCTGCCGCTGGTGCGGCACTTCCTCAGTCAACGCGATGCCATCGTGGCCGGCGTGCTGTCAGGTCCGTTGGCGATGCTGCCGGGCCTGTTGTTCTTCGTCTGCATGCTGGCGTGGTATCCGCAGATCGGGCAGGAAGCCCTGCCGTCGGACTACATCCTGCGGCAGCTCGACATGCCCGTGTTCCATCTCCTGTTCCAGTTGATGATCTTCAGCGCGCTGCTGGAAAGCGGCACCGCCGTGATCCATGCGTCGAACGAACGCATCGCCGGTGCGTGGCATGCGCGCCGTGGTGCCGTGCTGACGAAGACCTGGCGGCTCGGCGTGGCCGCGCTGCTGTTGACGGGCTCCATCTTCATCGCCGACCGGGTCGGCCTGGTGGCATTGATCGCCCAGGGCTACCGGGGCCTGGCGTACCTGTTCCTGGTGGTCTACGTGCTGCCGCTGTTCACCCTTGGCGTCTGGCGACTGTGGCGGCCGCCGCGGCCCGCTGCCTCGCCGGACCCGATGCCTGAAGGAGATTCCGCATGACCCTAACCATGAAGGCGATGCTTGCCCTCCTGCTGCTGGGCCTCGCGCCGCAGGCAGGCGCGCAGGTGCCCGCCGGCTTCGACGCCCGCGTCGAGCAGGCCATGCATTCGCGCGATGTGCCGGGCATGGCCATCTCGATCGTGAAGGATGGAAAGATCGTGCACGCCCGGGGCTACGGCGTGCGCCGGCTGGGTAGTCCCACGCCGGTCGACGCGGACACGATCTTCCCCACCGGCTCCACCGGCAAGGCCGTCACCGCCGCGGCCCTGGCGATCCTGGTCGACGACGGCAAGCTCGCCTGGGACGACAAGGTGATCGACCACCTGCCGGATTTCCGCATGCATGACGCATGGGTCACCCGCGAGATGACAGTGGCCGACCTGCTGCTGCATCGCAGTGGGCTGGGGCTGGGTGCCGGCGATCTTCTGTTCATCCCCCGCACGTCGCGGAGCCGCACCGACATCGTGCACGCGCTGCGCGGCATCAAGCCAGCCACCAGCTTCCGCAGCGGCTATGCGTACGACAACATCCTGTACATCGTCGCGGGCGAACTGGTCACCCGGGTCAGCGGGCAGCCCTGGGAAGACTTCGTGCGTGCGCGCATCTTCAAGCCCCTGGGCATGACGACGGCGGTGAGCGACGAGAAAGACCGTTTCGCCACGGCCAATCGCGTGCAGCCGCATGCGCGCCTGGATTCGAGATTGCGCGGGCTGGGGCCGCAGCAGGTGTTGCCGGAACGCGAGGGGCTGGGGCAGGTGGGTGCGCCCGCGGGCGGGCTGTCGTGGAGTGCGAAGGATTTCGCGCGCTGGATGCAGGTGCAGCTGGCGCTCGGCGCAGTCCCCGGCGGGGACGGCGCGCGCCTGTACAGCGAAGCTTCCGCGCGCGCGATGTGGACGCCGCAGGTGCCCGTGCCGATCAGGCCGTTTCCCGCACCGATCAGCGACATCACGCCGCAGTTCTCCGGCTACGGCTATGGCTGGAGCGTGCAGGACTACCGCGGCGTGAAAGTCGTGCAGCACGGCGGCGCGGTGTTCGGCGTGCTCGCCTTCGTGGTGCTGGTGCCCGAGCGCAACCTGGGCATCGCGCTGCAGATCAACGCCGAGGACGTGGAGGTGATGCGTGGCCTCGGTTACGAACTGCTCGACCACTACCTGGGCTTCGAGGCGCGCGACTGGGTGGACGCGTTCTCCACCTGGAACCGCGAACGGCTGGCCGGCGGCCTGGAGGCACTGGCGCAGGCCGGCAGCGCCACCGCGGCGGCATCGCGCCCGTCGCTGCCGCTGGCCGGCTATGCCGGCGATTACGCGGACGCGTGGTATGGCCCGGTCCGCATCGCCGAGCAGGCCGGCGCGCTGCGCATCGACTTCCGGCAGACGCCCGGCATGGTGGGCACGCTGCGCCACTGGCAGTACGACACCTTCCGCGCCGAGTGGGATGACGCATCCATCGAACCGGGGTACGTGACGTTCGCGCTCGATGCCGAAGGCCGGGTGGCCCGCATCACGATGAAGGCCGCCTCGCCGCTGGCCGATTTCAGCTACGACTACCACGACCTGCTGTTCGAACCGGCGAAGTAGCGGCACGCCCGCCCGGATTCACGACGCCTTGCGCGTGGCCCGGCGGAGGTAGCGGATCGTGGCGGCTTCCCATTGCCGCGGGCCGCTTGCGCCGCGGGCGGCCTGCCGCAGGCGGCCATCTTCCCAACCGCTGAACACGCGCGGATCCACGTAGTTCTTCTCGCAGATGCGCGGTGTATTGCCCAGCAAGTCGGCGGCACCGCGCAGCACGTCCCGCCGCACCTGCGCGCGGGCCGATGCATCTTCCGGGGCCGGCGCTGGCAGCGCAGCCAGTGCGCGGAACGCGAACAGCGTGGCGCCCAATGTGCGGAAATCCTTCGCGGTGTACGGGCCATGCAGGTGCGTCTGCAGGTAGTCGTTGACATCGCCCGAGGTGATGCGCTGCACGCGGCCGTGCTCGCGATACTGGAACAGCGCCTGGCCGGGCAGTTGCCGGCACTGGCGCACCAGCCGTACCAGTCGCGCATCGCTGACGCGGGATAGCAGTGCCTTGCCGCCCTTGCCACGGAAGGCGAAACGCACTTCGCCCCCGGCGATGAAGTGCGCGTGCACGTTGCGCAGGGTGGTGAGGCCGTACGAACCGTTCTCCTTCGCATAGCTTGCGTTGCCCACCCGCAGCAGGGTGTGGCCGAGCAGGGCGACGACCAGCGCCACCACTTTCTCGCGAGGGAAGCCCGGCAGGGCGAGATCGGCACGCACCTGCCGGCGCAGGTGCGGCAGGGCTTCGGCGAAGGCGATCAGGCGGTCGTACTTGCGTGCCCCGCGCTCGGCCTGCCACGCGCGGTGGTAGCGGTACTGCTTGCGCCCGCGCGCGTCACGGCCGGTGGCCTGCAGGTGGCCGCGCGCATCGGCGCAGATCCATACGTCGGTATAGGCGGGCGGAATGGCGAGTTGGCGGATGCGTGCAAGCGTGGCGGGATCGCGAACCGCGCGGTCGCGCGCATCCAGATACGTGAAGCCACGCCCGCGGCGGCGCCTGCGCAGGCCGGGCATCGCATCCGTGGTGTAGTGCAGGCTGCCCATCGCGCCTCAGAAGTCGTCGACGTACTCGAGCACCAGTCCGTACTGCGCGGCGACATCGTCGGCTGCATCGCGCACGGCATCGGCGTGCGACGAACCCACTTCGATCTCCAGCGCATGCACGTCGCCGCCGCCGATGTCGTCGGCAAGGCCGGCGGAACTGGAGTCGTCGTCGTCCATGTGCGGCATCAGGTCCGCCAGTTCCTCGACGCGTTCCACGCCGTCCAGTCCATGCAACGCCGTCACCAGCGCATCGAAGCCGATGCGCGGGCCGGTGGCTCGCAGTCTGATCATGGTCATGCTCTTCCCTCGTGCCGCGCGCATTCGCGGTTCGTCCGAACATAGGGCGGCCCCGGTCACGCCTTCGTGAAGTCATCCCGGTGTCAGTGGAGCTGCGTTCAGCACGTTTTCTTCACGCAGGGCAATGGCAAGCGGCATTCCGTCGCAACATGACCGCGAACGTACCAGCGAAGCCTTTCCAGTCCCGTTTGCAGGAATGCACGCCATGTGCCTTCTCCTCGCACGGCGGGGAGAAGGTGGCCGAAGGCCGGATGAGGGGCGAGCGCAGTCTCCACCCCCCGCAACCTCTTCACGCCGCGCTACCATCCTCCCCGGGGCCGTCGGAGTCCCGCAGGGAGCAGGGGATGAAGGAATCACGCGCAATCCAGCCGCCGCGCTCGTGGGCCGTGCTGTTGTCGGTGTTGATGGTGTGCGCGCCGTGGCTGGCGCAGGCGCAGGCGTTGTCGGGCCTGCGGGTATTGCCGCATGAAGGTCCGGACTCTTCGTTTTCCGGGTGGCAGAGCGAGGGTGCGGTGCCGGCGGCGTTGACGGTGCCGCTGGAGCTGGGCGACGAGGTGTACGGCGCGACGTTGCAGGTGCAGCCGGCGAAGGCGGGCGAAACGTACCGGGTGCGGGTGCAATACGAAACCAGCCTGGGCCTGAGTGCGGAAGGTCCGCACCTGGATCTCACGGACTGGAAGCACTGTGTGTCGGACTGGGAGGTGGCGGAGGCGGTCGATGCGGTGTCGTTCGTGTTGCCCACGCCGTCAGCGGAACAGCACGCGTGTTTCCCCAGCTACACGCGTGCGGAACTTGAGCAGGCGGTGCGTGCGTACGCGGTGGCGCAGGGCGATCCGGCGATGGCCGATGACTGGATTCCCCGCATCGGAGAGGGCGACGCGCTGGGCACAGTGGTGCCGTTCGTGGCGATCAGCGCGGTGCGGGTGAGGGTGGAAGTGTTGCGGAAGGGGAAATGGATCGAGGTGACGACGGTGGGGTTTTTGCCGCCGATGGGGTGTTGAGGGGGCGCTGAGTTTGGTCGCCGATAGCTACGCGCCCAACTACGTAGAGGTGAGCTTTCGAACCCCAACATCGGGATGCCGGAAAGCCAGCGCCGTTGGGCTTCACTTCGTTCAGCCCAACCTATCCCGGGTTGCTGGTGCACAATGCGGCACCTTTATTTGATCTGGACGCATCATGGACATCGAAGCCCTTCTGAGTGCCGCGCTGCGCGAGGCGGGTTACGGGCAGGACGCCATCGGCTCGGCGATGCCCAGGATCCTGCGCATCCTGGAGGCCGAGGACGTGCGCATCGAAATGGGGCGCAATCTATCGCGCAAAGAACGCGAGTACGTGCGCCTCCAGCTCGAACTGGGACTCAGCGTGCGGGAAGTGGTTGCCGGCTTGAAGAACAGATGAGCGGCAGCCGTAGGATGGGTTGAGCCGAAGGCGATACCCATCGCGTGCAGGGACCGACAACAGCGAGTTGTGACGGCGAAAGAAGCAGCGCAACGCAGACTTCAGTCTCTGCCATGCCGTCGTATCGATGGGTAGACCGGCTTCGCCGTTGAAAGCCGCCTTCGGCTCAACCCATCCTACGCGCGCTTCCGTCGTAACGGGGCATCGTCAATTCGGCCGGTCACGCGGTGCATGGCGCACGACGTTCGTCTCGCCACGGTCGGTCATGCCCGCTGCATTGGAAGGCGACATCTGCCCGAACTCTTCCTCCGTCATTCCGGAGAGTTGGATCCGGAGATCGTTCTCCACCTCGACTCTCCGCCGGTTGACCAGGGTCTGCAGCGCATCCAGAAGTTCGGAAAAATCCATGGCCTCAAGACGGCCCAGGGAGAACATCGGGACCCGTTCGCAGCCGATACGGAGGTAGCCGTCGCCATCACGCACGGCCTTTGCGGCGTAGGTGTGATCGACGCCGCCAGGATGCGAAATCAGCGTGTCGCGCAGCCTCCTGAAGTGTCGGTGGCGCACCTGAAGCAGTTCCGGGAGGCTCCCGATCACCTCGGCAGCACCCCAGGGCGCGACGCCCTTGCCGAAGCACCGGCCATAGTGGACCAGGGCCGCCGTCCACCACGCCTCGACATCGCTGTCTGGCGCTGCATCCAGTATCCGATCCACGTACATGGTCGCGGCGACCAGGTCATCCGCAATACCGCTCAGTATCTCCAGCCGACGCGCCTGATTTCCGTCCAATCGTCTGGCTTCCGACATTCCTTGCTCCTGATCCACCGTTCCTGGCACGTGACCTTACGCCTGCTGTCACGGTCAAAGGATGAAATCCGGGCAACCGCACATCGGATAACTTCAGGTAAACGCATCTACCTGCGTGATCACCTGCGGCTCGCAGGACGGGTAAGTCGCGGATGGCCTTCAACGGCGCAACCGGTCTGCCTGTTGCATGAAGCGAACTAGGACCGCCGCTTGCAGTGGCGACAGGAAACCGGATGAATCATCGATACTCCGCAGGCCCACCCACGACAGACGACAGGCCCCGATGAAGACCCCAGTCGCCGCCCTGCTGCTTCTCCTCACCTGTTTTTCCACCCTCGCAACGGAGAAGACCGAGCGCAAGAAATGGGAATGGCACGGCCCCGGTGAGGCGGGTGCGTGGCTGCAGACAGAGAAGCGCGGAAGCACGGTCACGTTCAGCCTCGAATTGAACCGGGGGGAACCGTCGTACAACCTCGGCCGGGCCTCCGGGCAGTTCCCCCTGGAACACCATCTGGGCATCTATCAGCCCTACGAACTCCCGGGGTGCGCGTTGGCCTTCGCGTTCGTCGGCGATGAGGTGGAGATCAAGCAGGTCGGCTCCGACTTGGATTGCGGCTTCGGCTTCGGCGTGATGGCGACCCATCTGCTCACGCTCAAGCAGACGGAGTGAGCGCGCCCACTCAACGCGGCGGCTGTATGGCCGGCGCATGCTGCGCCATCAGCTCCACGATCCAGTCGATGAACACCCGCAGCTTGCGGCTGACGTGGCGGCTTGGCGGGAAGGCCACGTACAGCGGCATCGGGTCGAGCTGCCAGTCCTCGAACAGCGGCACCAGTTCGCCGCGCGCCAGCGGTGCGCGCGCCATGTACTGCGGCAGCCACAACACGCCCAGGCCTGCGATGCCCGCGGCCAGGTAGGTATTGCCATCGTCCACCGACAGCACATGCCGGCCGTGCACGCGCACCTGCTCGTCGCCGCGCCACATCGCATACGCCAGCGGCGCGCCGGTGCGTGAACCGCGATATCCGATGATGCGGTGGTGGCCGTCTTCCAGTGCCTGCGGATGCGACGGCTCGCCCGCGCGCGCCAGATAGTCCGGCGCGGCGTACACCCCCAGCGTCAGGTCGGCGACGTGCCGCGCGCGCAGCGACGGCTCGGTGAGTTCGCCGCCGCGCACCACGCAGTCCACGTTCTCGTCGATCAGGTCCACCTTGCGGTCGCTGGCGCCCAGATCCAGCTGGATGTCCGGATACCGCGCGTGGAAGACGGGCAGGGCAGGCACCACGATCAGGGTGGCCAACGGCGCGGGCACGTCCACGCGCAGGCGGCCGCGCGGCGAGGCGGACGCTGCCGACAGACTGGTCTCGGCATCGTCCAGGTCGGCCAGCAGGCGCACGACGCGCTCGTAGTAGGCGGTCCCGTCGGCAGTGGCGTTGACCCTGCGCGTGGTGCGGTGGAGCAGCTTCACGCGCAGGTGGGTTTCCAACTGCTGCACGAGCTGGGTCACGCGCGTCCTGCTGGTCTGCAGCGTGTCGGCGGCCTGGGTGAAGCTGCCGGTTTCCACCACGCGGACGAAGGCCTGCATCGCATCGATACGGTCCATGTGGTCTCCGGAGGGCCGAACGGGATTGTTTGGATTCTACAAACAGTGATCCCCGGACCCGCGTGTTTATCGCGCGGACGCGGCTGCCTAGAGTGATCCCACGTGCCGGAATCACCGGCCCCCCAAGGAGATATCCCATGAGTACCCGTGATGCTGTGTTCCCCGCCGGCCGGCATGAGCTGTACGCCACCCACCGCTATTCCGCCGCGATCAGGTCGGATGACCTGCTGTTCGTGTCCGGTCAGGTCGGCAGCCGCGACGACGGTTCGCCCGCACCGGATTTCGAAGCCCAGGTCCGCCTGGCATTCGCCAATCTCGAAGCGACCCTGCGTGCCGCCGGATGCGGATTCGACGACATCGTCGACGTCACCACCTTCCATACCGATCCCGCACGCCAGTTCGACACGGTGCTGGCCGTGAAGGACGAAATCTTTCCGCAAGCACCCTATCCGAGCTGGACCGCCATCGGCGTCACCTGGCTCGCGGGCTTCGACTTCGAGATCAAGGTCATCGCGCGCATTCCGCGCTGAACATCCGAGTGGCGAAGGTCGGGTGCGGCCTGGTGCCCAGGCTGCACCCGACTGGATGCGGTGTGTCGTTTCACCGGGATCCGGCACATGTGTCGCGGGATTTTCCCGCCGCGACAATCCGGTTACCCGTCATCCCGCGCGGGTCAGCCTGCGTTGCGCGGCACCGGCGTGTTGAGCAGTTGCTGTTCCCACAGGTACGCGATCCCGCTGCCTGCGGCATGCTGCTTGAGCACCTCGGTCAGTCCGGCGGCGTGGTCGGTCCGGGCCCAGTCGCGCTGCCACTCGGCCGCGAGTGCAAGCCAGGTCATCATGTTCGCGCCGGCCGCGATCATGCGCTGGATGGCCACCTGGTGCGCCTCGACCGACACCGCGCCGGAGGCATCGGTGATGACGGTGACATCCCAGCCTTCGCCCAGTGCCTGGATCACCGGCATGGCGACGCAGATCTCGGTCCACAGGCCGGCGATGATCAGTTGCTTGCGGCCCGTCGCCTTGACCGCGTCCACCACCTTGCGGTCTTCCCAGGTGTTGATGAACGTCCGGTCGATCACCTCCTGCCCCGGAAACACGTCGGTGATCTGCGGAAAGATGAGGCCGCCGCGTTCGGCGACGACGCTGGTCAGGATGGTGGGCACACCGAACGCCTTGGCGGATTTCGCCAGCGCGGTGGCATTGTTGACCACCATGTGCGGGTCGTGGCTGTTGAGGTTGGCGAGCTGGTACGGCTGGTGGTCGATCAGAACGAGGACCGAGTCTTCCGGACGAAGCAGCGACGCGAGACCGTTGCGAAAAGTCATGGATACATCCTGTGGTGAGGGAAGGTGCAGGGACGGGAGCAGCGGTGGCTGCATCGTCCCGGCGCAAACCTTGTCATCCCCCTGCGCGGGGCGGTAGCGCCCTTTCGTGCCAAGCTGTGTCGCGGAGTCGGGAACACGGGATTCGCGAGGGCTGTGGCAGGCTATGTCGCGCATCCGGGAGACCACGTTGGATATCGAAGACCTGCGGACATTCGTGGAAGTGGCCGATGCCGGCGGCGTTTCCCCCGCTGCGCGCCGGCTCGGCGTTGCCAAGTCCATCGTCAGTCGGCGGCTGGGCCGGGTCGAGGCCGAACTGGGCGTGCAACTGCTTGCACGCACCACGCGCGGCGCCGCGCTCACCGAGGCCGGCGCCACCTTCCGCGAGCACGCCGCCCGGGCCTGCGCCGAGATCGACGCGGCCCGGGACACCATCCTGCCCAGCGGTGACCTGCGTGGCCGCCTGCGCATTGCGGCGCCGCTGTCGTTCGGGCCGACCCACTTCGCTCCCGTGCTCGCGGAAATGGCGCGGCGCCACCCGCAGCTGCACGTGCATACCGCCTACAGCGATCGCTTCGTCGATCTTGTCGCGGAAGGGTTCGATTGCGCGATCCGCGTGGGCTACCTGCAGGATTCCACGCTGGTCGCACGCTGCGTGGGGCCGCTGTACGGAAGGCTCGTCGCCAGCCCGGACTATCTCGATGCGCATGGCGCCCCCGAGGTGCCGGGTGACATTGCCATGCATGAAGCGCTGATGCAGGGAACCGAAGCGTGGCAGTTCATGGACGGCGACGAGGTCATCACCGTGCACCCGCGCGGGCGCTTCAAGGCCGACAACGGCACCGCGCTGATCGCCGCCGCCGTCGCGGGGCTCGGCATCGCGTGGCTTCCCGATGGCCTCACCCGCGACTACGTGGCCTCCGGCGCGCTGGTGCCGGTCATGACCCGCTATCCGCCGCCGCCGGCCGGCATCTATGTCATCCGGCCGCCCGGCCCGCATCCCTCACTCAAGGTGCGGGCGCTCACCGAGTTGCTGATCGGATGTTTCGAACAGGCGCCGCACCTGGCGGATGTCGACGGTTGAACCGCCCCGCGAGGGTGGCGATCGCATCAAGGGCAGGACAGCGGGCCGGGTGGCACCGTTCCATGGCACAGTGCGGCGGCCTGCGCGGGCGTGGAGCATCGACGCCGCCGCGGCATCCGCCCACCCTGTTCATCCCGGAGAATCCTGCATGCGGTTCCACCTTGGCCGTTGGTCCGTGATCGCGATGCTGGCCTGCAGTGCGCTTCCCGCGTGGGCAGCGCAACCCAGGGAGTCCTTCGATCTGCGCGTACCCGTGGCGCCCATGGCGCGCGCGATGCAGGGAGGCCAGGAACTGGTCTACGAACTGCACCTGGACAACCATGCCCGCCGCGATCTGCGGCCCGTGCGCGTTGAGGTGCTGGATGCGGCTGATGGGCGCGTGCTGGCCGCCTACGAAGGCGCGGCGCTGGAGCAGCGGCTGGACCGCTCGGGCGTGCAATGGAAGGCCGAGACCTTCGATGCGATCCCGTCGGGGCGGCGCGGCGTGGTGTTCATCGAACTGCCATTGACGGGCACGTTGCCCGGCGCCTTGCGCCATCGTGTCGGCTTTGCGGATGCGGATGCGGATGCCGAGGCCGAGGCCGAGGCCGATGCGGGCATCGACACGATCGAAGGCGGTTCGACACCGGTGATCGCCGGCAAGACCCCGGTGCTGGCGCCGCCGCTCGACGGCGGTCCTTGGGTCGCCGTCCATGATCCACGCTGGGCGCGCGGGCATCGCCGCGTGGGCTATGCCTTCAACGGTGCCCTGCGCACCCCGGGTCGCCATGCGGCCGACTGGGTGAAGCTGGATGCTTCCGGGCGCAAGGCACCGCCGGGCAACGATCTTGCCGCACGCACCTACAGCCATGGACAGCCTGTGTATGCCGTGGCCGATGGCGTGGTGAGCCGCGTGCACGATCGCTCGCCGGAGCGTACGCGGCTTTCGGACGGCATCACCGGCACCGAAGGCAACCATGTGGTCCTGCAGCTCGACAACGGCTACTACGCGCACTACGGCCACCTGCGCCCCGGCAGTGCGACGGTCACGCCGGGCATGCGCGTCAGGGCGGGCGACAGGATCGCGCAGGTCGGGTTCAGTGGCAGCGCCTCTAATCCGCAACTCCACTTCGCCCTCACCGACGGCCCGGATGAACTGGCCAGCGAAGGCATCGCGTACACGTTCGCGCGCTACCGCCTGCTGGGCACGTTCGACGACGTCTCGCGGATCGGCCAGGGCATGTGGACGCCCGCCGGCGCGCAGCAGGAGGTCCGGGCCTCCATGCCCGCGGGCATGAGCGTGGTGCGCTGGCCGGAGTAACGTGCGCAAGGGGCCGGGTGATTCATCGGTCCCATCGCGGCTTCGTCGCATCCTGCTGGCCGGCAGGCTGGTCTGCGTGCATCCTCCCGGGCTGGACAGGCGCGGGTCTCCTTCGCCTGGCATGGCCATCACGACACGCCGGGACCGGCAGGAGAGGACAGATGCGTTTCAGGACGTCATGGCGGATGGCTGCGGTGCTGGTCGCGATGCTGGTGTCGGGCTTGGCGGGGGCTGCGGATGCGCCCGCGGGCATCGATGCCCGCATTCCGGCACGCATGGCCGAGGCCGGCCTGGTGGGCGTGGGCGCGGCGGTGATCATCGACCGGAAGGTGGCGTGGTCGAAGGGCTACGGTTTCGCCGACAAGCAGCGCGGCGTGCCGTTCACGCCCGACACGGTGATGGCGATCGGCTCGATCAGCAAGACCTTCACCGGCGTGGCGATGATGCAGGCGGTGCAGGACGGCAGGCTGTCGCTGGACGAGGACATCAACCGCTATCTGCCTTTCAAGGTGGCGCATCCCGCGTTCCCGGAGGCGCGCATCACGCTGCGCCAGCTGGCCACGCACACCTCGGGCATCACGGACCGTTGGGCGGTGTACGAGCGCCTGTACCACTGGGGCGGCGATGCACCGGAAACGCTGGGAGATTTCCTGCCGGGCTATCTGGTAGCGGGCGGCAAGGACTACGCGCCGGAGAACTTCGTGCCGCATGCGCCGGGCACGCACCGCGACTACTCCAACATCGGGGCGGCACTGGCGGGCTACATCGTTGAGCGTGCGGTCGGCGAACCGCTGAACATCTACACGCGCCGCACCATCTTCGCGCCATTGCGGATGGCACGCAGCGGCTGGTTGCTGTCGGAGGTGCCGGCCGAGGCGCATGCCACGCTGTACGTGGCGCAGGATGGCTTCAGCATTCCCCTTCCGCCCTACGGCCTGACCACCTATCCCGATGGCGGCGTGCGGACATCGGTGGCGGAACTGTCGCGGTTCTTCATCGCACTGCTTGCCGGCGGCCAGTACGAGGGCGCGCGCATCCTGCAGCCTGCCTCGGCCGCGGAGATGATGAGGCTGCAGTACACCGCGGCGAACAAGCCGGGCAACATCGTCCTGGCGGAGAAGAATTCCGGCCTGTTCTGGGCCACCAAGTACGATGGCCGCTTCGTCGGCCACGGCGGCTCCGACCCGGGCGTGCGGACCGAGATGCTCGCCACGCCGGAGGGAGACGTGGCCGTGGTGCTGTTCACCAATACCTCGCTGGCGGAACGCGACGGCAAGGTGTATGCGGAGCTGTTCAAGGATGTCTGGGAGCATGCGCAGGCGTTGAAGTCCGCTGCGGAATGATCCCGGTCGGCCGCCTGCCGATCCTGCGAGAATGCGGCCGGGCCCGCCGTGCGCGCGGGCATGGGAGGGAAGAGCATGATCCGCTGCATGATGGCCATCCTGGCGTGGCTGCTGGTGACCGCGATGCCGACGGCCCTGGCGGCACCGCCTGCGCCCAGTGCGGAAGACGGCACCGGCCCGCGCGTACCGCTGGAGTATCTGCCCGCGCTGAAGGGGGATTATTTCCCGTTGACCGACCGCGGATCCGGGCGCGTGTACCACGTCTACGTGCGCTATCCCGAGGGCTACGACGCGTCGGCACCGACGCGTTATCCGGTGGTGTACCTGCTGGATGGCGACAGCCTGTTCCCGCTGCTGGCGCCCACGCATCTGTTCCTGCATTACGACGAGAAGCTGCCGGAGGCCATCCTGGTGGGCATCGCCTATGGCGGCTTCGACCCGGCCATCAACAAGCGCCACATCGACTTCACTGCGCCGGGTGCGGACGCCACGCCGGAGCAGGGCGGGTCGCCCGGGTTCCTGGCCTTCCTGCGCGGGCAACTGGTGCCCGAAGTGGAGCGTCGCTACGCCGCCGACCCGGCGCGACGCGTCCTGGTGGGGCAGTCGCGCGCGGGCTACTTCGTGCTGTGGTCGGCGCGGGAGGCGCCGGACCTGTTCTGGGGCCGCATCGCCAGCAATCCGGCGCACGGCCCGGCGCGCGAGGCGTTGTTCGCCGAGGCGCTGCCGCATGCGCGCGGAGACCTGCGTGTGGCGGTGGCCAGCGGCACGCGCGACACCGTCGAACGCCGGCAGGTGGCGAGGGAGTGGGCCGATGCGTGGACGTCCCGCGCGGATGCGCCGTGGCAGGTCGGCTTCATCGAGATCGCCGACGGCACCCATGCGGCCAGCATCGGGGAAACCTACCGGCGCGCGATGCTGTGGCTGTTCCGCGAGGGGAACGACGCGCCGGCGCCGGCCCGCTGAGCGCGCACGGACCGTAACCGCGTTCACAGAACGCTGCCGGTCGTCGGAAAAACCACCGCCATGTCACACAACCGGCATGCACCCCGCTTACGCTGCGGGCATGGACACGTTGGCCACCATCCGGGCCGCACTGGCCGTCGCCGGGGAACGCATCGAACGCGGTGCGTTGCGCGAGGACCCGCGCGTGTTCATGGACCAGCTGTGGCGTCAGGTCTACGACGCCGCCCCCGACGATCTGCAACCCTACGTGTGGGCGCGGCTGGCGGACTTCTCCGCGCAACTGGGCCTGATGGGCGACCTGCCCACGCATCGCAGCCCGGTGCGCGCCCCGCCCGAGGTGTTCGTGCGGCGCTAGTGGCGCTCACTGCGCGGGCGGGTCCCAGAGGCTGTCATCCACGGGCGTCTCGGACAGTCCCCGCGCCAGCGTCATCACCATCTCGTTCTGGCTGACGCCATTCTGTCGCGCGAGCTGCTTGAACACGTCCTCGCTCATCGTGACCAGCGGGATCAGGTTGAAGCGCCAGCGGCCCTGCTCGCGTTCGAACTCGAAGTCGAAGGGCATCTCGACGGTGCCGATCTTCAGTCGCGCCGCCGCGCGGTCGCCGTCCACCTGCAGGGTGCCCAGTTCGCTGCGCTCGACGCCTTCGCGGCCGATCCAGCCGCGATCCACCGCATGCGTGAACACCGTGCGCCCGTCCATCGCACGCAGGTCATGGGCCGGGACGCGTGCGCGGATGATCAGCACCTGCAGGCGCTCGGTCATCGGCAGGGCTTCCAGTTCGGTGCGTGGGGCGCTCAACGCCAGTTCGCGATAGCGCGCGTACTCGCGCAGCGTGCCGGGGGTGACCTGGTCGGCGGCGTGTTCGCCCTGCCGGGCGAGCACGGCGGACTTGTACGCCGCGAACGCGGCACGCACCGCGGCTTCGTCGTCGGCTGCGTGGACACTGAAGATGGGGGCGAGCAGCAGGCACAGGATCAGCCAGCGGGACATGCGGTACTTCCATGGCGTGGGGCGCGCCATGGTAGGCGATCAGGGGTGCGGACGACTCACACTGACCTCATCCGCGGCGCGCCTGCGTTCTGCAAGGCATGGAAGCACGTAACATGCGCACTGCATGAAAACCGAAATCCGCCCCGCAAGGCTGTCCGAAGCCGCTGAACTGGCCGCAATGATGCGGCGTACCTTCCTCGCCGCGAACGGCCATTGCAGTACGCCGGAAAACGTCTCGGCCTTCGTCGCGCAGGCCTATACGCCCGAGCGGCAGGCCCAGGAAATCCGCGACCCCGACACGCTCACGCTGATCGTCGAACAGGACGGCGTCTGGGCGGGCTTCGCGCAACTGCGCTGGGGTACGGTGCCGCCAGCCGAAGTGGGGCTGCGGCCGACGGTGGAACTGGCGCGCATCTACCTGGACGAAGCCTTCCACGGGCAGGGTATCGCCGCCGTGCTGGTGTCGCACCTGCTGGCGGCAGCGCGGCTGCGCGGGTCGCGCTCGGTGTGGCTGACGGTCTGGCAGGAGGCCCCGCAGGCCATCCGGTTCTGGCGCAAGCATGGCTTCGAGATCGTCGGTCGCTCCCTCTTCCACGTGGGCGATGATCCCAAGGAAGACTGGGTGATGACGCAGGTGCTGCCGGCGGGGTGAATGCCCCGCGCCATTGGCGCTGCGGGGTACGACAAAAAAGGCCGTTCGGATGAACGGCCTTTTTCGTGCGGGCTACACCGTCTGTTGCCGCAATACCGGGTTGTCCCAACCGGGGCGCGGCGCGAAGCGGTCGCCATGGCGGGCCTGCAGGGCCTTGAGTTTTTCCAGCAGGGCATCGGGGCCGACGGCCTTGACGTGCTCGATCGGGCCGCCGCGGAACGGCGCGAAGCCGGTGCCGAAGATCACGCCGGCATCCAGCAGGTCGCTGTCGGCGACCACGCCGTCGTGCAGGCACGCAACGGCTTCGTTGAGCAGCGGCAGGATCAGGCGGTCTTCCAGGTCGTCAGGCGTCTTGTAGTCCTGCGGGACCTGCGGCTTCACGGCTTTGCCGTTTTCCCACTTGTACAGGCCCTGGCCGTCCTTCTTGCCGCGCTTGCCGGGCTCCACCGTCGCCAGCGCCGCCGGCAACGTCAGCCCGAGGAAGGGCGACAGTTCCGCGCCCACGCCCTGCGCCACATCCAGGCCGACGGTGTCGATCAGTTCGATCGGCCCCATCGGCATGCCGAACTTCACCGCGGCCTTGTCGATCACCGGGCCGGGGATGCCTTCGGCATAGGCGGTCGCGGCTTCCAGCATGTAGGGGAACAGCACGCGGTTGACCAGGAAGCCCGGCGTGCCGGCGACCGGCACCGGGAACTTGTCCAGTGCCTTGCAGAATGCGGCCAGGCGCTTGACGTTGGCGTCGTCGAGCGCGTCGTGCTGCACGATCTCCACCAGCGGCATCAACGCCACCGGGTTGAAGTAGTGCAGGCCGGCGAACTGCGCCGGGCGCTGGATGTGCTCGCGCAGCTCGGTCAGCGGAATCGATGAGGTGTTGGTGGTCAGCAGCGCGTCGGCCTTCAGGCGCGGCTCGATGGTCTGGTACAGATCGCGCTTGGCCTCGGGGTTCTCGATGATGGCCTCGATCACCAGGTCGGCCTGCGGCACGCCGTCGCCGGCCAGGTCGCCCTTCAGGCGCGCGGCCACGGCGGGACGCTTGCTCTCGTCCTTCACCTTCTTGGCGAACAGTTCCTGCGCACGCGACAGGGCGCCATCGATGAAGCGCTGCTCGCGGTCCTGCAGGATGACGTTGAAGCCCTTGTAGGCCGACCACGCCGCGATGTCGCCGCCCATCACGCCCGCGCCGACGACGTGCACGTTCGCGATGCCGTGGTCTTTCCCGCCAAGGCCCTTCAAACGTTCGGTCAGGAAGAAGATGCGGATCAGGTTGCGCGCGGTCGGCGTGCCGGCCAGTTTCACCACGGCCCTGCGTTCGGCGTCCAGGCGCGTCTGGATGCCCTTGCCGCCCGCCGTCTTCCACACGTTGATGAGGGCATACGGCGCGGGATAGTGCGCCTTCGGTGCCTTGCGTGCCACCTGTTTGGTCATCTGCGGGGCCAGGATCTGGCGCGCGATCCAGCTGTTGCTGATCCAGCCGGTGAAGCGTTGCTTGAACGCGCGCTGCGGGCGCGAAGCGATCAATGCGACCGCGGCATCGATCAGCACGGCAGGTTCCGCGATCTTGTCGACCAGGCCCATGGCCTTCGCCGAACCGGCCGACAGCGTGCGGCCGGTGAGCATCATGTCCATCGCCTTCGGCGATCCCACCAGACGTGGCAAGCGTGCACTGCCGCCCCAGCCGGGGAAGATGCCCAGCTTCACTTCGGGCAGGCCGATGCGGGTGGACGGGTCGCTGCTGGCCACGCGGTAATCGCAGGCCAGCGAAATCTCGGTGCCGCCGCCCATGCAGAAGCCGTGGATGGCCGACACCGTGGGGCAGGGCAGTTCGGCCAGTTTCTGGAACACGGCCTGGCCGCGGCGGATCGCGTCGTTGACGGTGCCCTTGCGGTCGAACTCCTGGAACTCCTTCAGGTCCGCACCGGCGATGAAGCCGCTGGCCTTGGCCGAGCGCAGCACCACGCCCTTGGGTGGATCGATGGACAGGCGCTCGATGATGTCGGCCAGTTCGATCAGCACATCCTGCGAGAACGCATTGACACTCGCGCCCTGGCGATCGAAGGCCAGCACGACGATGCCGTCGGCGCGCAGCTCGGTCTGCCAGTGACTGAATCGCAGCCCATCGAAGTTTGCGGCCATGCAGGGACCATCCGTTCACGTATGGATAAGGCCGCTATCATCCCGAGGTTGTTTCATCCCCGTCAAATCCACATATCAACGAGAACGTCGTCACGGGCGTGACCGGCGGCAGGGGGATGTTCCCGCTGCGCCGGTTAAATTCTTGATAGGGCAACGGTTTGGACAAGGCGTTGAACTTTCCTCCGCTAGCGCGGTCACAGGGCACGGCCAACGCCGAGCCGACAGGAGTGCGGCCCGGCATGGCCGAAACAGATCCAACCCAGGAGCTGGACCTCGAGCTGGTCAGGCGCGTGCAACGCGGCGACAGCGCGGCCTTCGACCTGCTGGTGCGCAAGTACCAGCATCGCGTGGTGGCGCTGATCGGGCGGTACATCCATGACTGGAGCGAGTGCCAGGACGTGGCCCAGGAGACCTTCCTGCGCGCTTACCGCGCGCTGGGAAATTTCCGGGGCGATTCCCAGTTCTATACGTGGCTGCACCGTATCGCCGTGAACACCGCCAAGAATCACCTGGTCGCACACAATCGCCGTCCCCCGACGGCGGACGTGGATGCCGCCGACGCCGAGCAGTACGACATCGGCGCCCGGCTGCGCGACACCGACACCCCCGAGCGCGAGCTGATGCGCCAGGAGATGGAGGCGACGGTGATGAAGGCCGTGGACGGCCTGCCCGAGGAACTGCGGACCGCGATCACCTTGCGCGAGGTGGAAGGCCTCAGCTACGAGGAGATCGCGCAGAAGATGGATTGCCCGATCGGTACCGTGCGTTCCCGCATTTTCCGGGCGCGCGAGGCCATCGACGAACAACTGCGTCCCTTGCTGGACAACGACAGTGCAACCCGGGAGCGAGCCCGCTCATGACCGCCCGCAACGAGACTCCGATCATCGATAAGCTAGAAACCCATCACCGCCAGCAACTGTCCGCCCTGATGGACGGCCACCTGCCTGCGGATGAAGCGCGCTTCCTGCTGCGGCGACTGCAGCACGACCAGGACCTGGCCGGTTGCTGGGAACGCTGGCAGTTGTGCGGCGACGTGCTGCGCGGTGAAGGTCGCGCGCCGGCGCCCGCGGGCTTCGCCGAGCGCGTGGCGCGGGCGATCGCAGCCGAATCCGTTCCTGCATCCGCCGCATCGCAGATGCAGGCCCCGCGCTCGCGCAACCTGCTTGCGCGCTGGGGTGGGGGCGCGCTCGCCGCCTCCGTGGCTCTGGTGGCGTTGTTCATGGCGCGCCAGCAATCGCCGCAGGACGTGCCGGTGGGTGAGGGAACCCAGGTGGCATCCACGCAGACGACATCCCCGGCCGTTCCGGCAGAGACGCCTTCAGCGCCCGCGCCGGACGCCGAAGCTTACGCGGTGGCCGCTGTCGCTGCCGTGGCCAGCGTGCCACGCCGGCAGGACAATGCCGCCCGTCGCAGCGCCACGCGCAGCCAGCAGGCAGCGCGCAGCGCGCAGCGCGTGGCGCGCGCACAAGCTCCGGTCCGTGCGACGGGCACCGCGCACACCGTGCCGATGGACAGCGTCGGTACGCTGGTGGCGGCCGCACCGTCGCAACTCGCCGCCAATCCCTTCGCGCACCGTGCGGAGGATGCAGGCAACGTATCGTCCCGGCCGTGGCCACGGTCTGCGCTGTCGGGGTACCCATCAGCCAATGGCGGCCTGACGACGGGCTACAGCTCGGATTCGGGTGCCCGGACCTTCTATCCGTTCGAGCCGCGCCTGCAGTCCGCGCCGCCGGCGACACCGCCGATCGACGCGCCGCGCGAATGATCCCTGCCTCCGGTCGTTGACCGGAGGCGACATGAAATCCCCACCTTTTCCTGATCGAGGCATGCGTTCGATGACTCCTCACGCCCGTTCCGGCCTGTTGGCCGTGCTGATGCTCACTACCCCTCTCGCCGCCTGCGCGCAGCAGCCGGAGGCGCCTGTGCCCACGGCGGCGACGGCGCCTGTCGTCGCGCAGTCGTCGGCTCCACAACTGGTGACCGGCCTTCCCGACTTCACCCAGTTGGTGGAGCAGGTCGGTCCGGGTGTGGTGAACATCGAGGCGACGGTGGGATCGCGCCGCAGTGCGCAGGCCGAGGAGGCCGAGATACCTGAAATCTTCCGGCGCATGCTGCCGCCGGGCTTCCCGATGCCGGGTCCTGGCCAGCAGGGGCCTCAGCGCCGCGGCACCTCGATGGGCTCGGGCTTCATCATCTCGGCCGATGGCTACGTACTGACCAACCATCACGTGGTGGATGGCGCCGACGAGGTCAAGGTCACCCTGCCGGACCGTCGCGAGCTGACCGCCAAGGTGGTGGGCAGCGACCAGCAATACGACGTGGCGCTGCTGAAGGTCGAGGCCAAGGGCCTGCCGACCGTGCGGATCGGCAACTCGGCCGCGCTGAAGCCGGGCCAGTGGGTGGTGGCGATCGGCTCGCCGCTGGGACTGGATCACTCCGTGACTGCCGGCATCGTCAGCGCCGTGGGGCGCAGTGCGTCGGCCGAGCAACGCTACGTGCCCTTCATCCAGACCGACGTGGCGATCAACCAGGGCAACTCCGGTGGCCCGCTGCTCAATACGCGCGGTGAGGTGGTCGGCATCAATTCGCAGATCTTCTCGGTGTCCGGTGGCTACATGGGCATCAGCTTCGCCATCCCGATCGATCTGGCGATGGGCGCGGTGGAGCAGCTCAAGAGCACCGGCAAGGTCAGTCGCGGGCAGTTGGGCGTGCAGGTAGGCGCGGTGACCTCCGATGCAGTGAAGGGTTTCGGGCTTCCCGACAACCGGGGTGCGCTGGTCAATGACGTGGTGGGTGGCAGCCCTGCGGCGAAGGCCGGCATCGGTCCCGGAGATGTCATCCGTTCGGTCAATGGCCGGGCGATCAACGATTCGAGCGATCTGCCGCCGATCATCGGTGCGATGGCGCCGGGAACCAAAGTCACCTTGGGCGTCCTGCGCGATGGGAAGCCACGTGACCTGACCGTGACGCTCAGCGAACTGGACGAAGGCGAGGCGGGAACGAGTGTCGCCCCGGCCTCGCCCGACCGGCCGGCGGCTCCGGCAGGGCGCAATGCGCTCGGCATCCAGACCCAGCCGCTTGACGCGAATAGCCGCAAGCAACTGGGCGTCGAAGGCACTGACGGCGTGCTGGTGGCGCGCGTGGACAGTGCCGCCGCCCGCGAGGCGGGCCTTGCGCCGGGCATGGTGATCCTGCAGGTCGGCCGGACGAAGGTCGACAGCCCTGCGGCGCTCGACCGGGAACTGGCCTCTGCAAAGGCGGGTGACACGGTGATGCTGCTGGTGCGCCATCGCGGCGTGACCCGCTTCATCGCCGTAACCGTGGAAAAAGGCTGAACAACACTCGCGAGCGCAGGTGACCCCCGTCGCCCCGCTTCCGCGGGGCGACGGCGTTTCCGGGGGCCGGGACCCGGATCGGCGAGACCGGCCAGTGTCCGTGCGATAATGTCCCGTTATTCCTGACGACCGCACAGGCCGCCGCGCATTCCCCATGTCTTCTGATTCGATGCGGAACATCCGCAACTTCTCCATCATCGCGCACGTCGACCACGGCAAGTCGACCCTGGCCGACCGCATCATCCAGCTCTGTGGCGGCCTCGAGGCCCGCGAGATGGAAGCGCAGGTGCTCGACTCCAATCCCATCGAGCGCGAGCGCGGCATCACCATCAAGGCCCAGTCCGTGTCCCTGCCGTACAAGGCCAAGGACGGGCAGGTCTACCAGCTCAACTTCATCGACACCCCCGGCCACGTGGACTTCTCCTACGAAGTCAGCCGCTCGCTGGCGGCCTGCGAAGGCGCGCTGCTGGTGGTGGACGCCGCCCAGGGCGTGGAAGCGCAGTCGGTCGCCAACTGCTACACCGCCGTGGAGCAGGGCCTGGAAGTGGTGCCGGTGCTCAACAAGATCGACCTGCCGACGGCCGACATCGAGCGCGCCAAGCGGGAAATCGAGGCCGTCATCGGCATCGATGCCGACGATGCCGTGCCGGTCAGTGCCAAGACCGGACTCAACGTCGACCTGGTGCTGGAAGCCATCGTGCAGCGCATCCCGCCGCCGAAGCCGCGCGACACCGACAAGCTGCAGGCGCTGATCATCGACTCGTGGTTCGACAACTACCTGGGCGTGGTTTCGCTGGTGCGCGTGATGCAGGGCGAGATCGGGCCCAAGAGCAAGATCCTGGTCATGTCCACCGGCCGCACCCACGAGGTGGACAAGGTCGGCGTGTTCACTCCGAAGCGCAAGGAGCTGAAGAAGCTCGGCGCAGGCGAAGTGGGCTGGATCACCGCCAGCATCAAGGACGTGCACGGCGCGCCGGTGGGCGACACCCTCACCCTCGCGTCCGACCCGGCCCCCGGCCCGCTGCCGGGCTTCCAGGAGATGCAGCCACGCGTGTTCGCCGGCCTGTTCCCGGTCAACGCCGAGGACTATCCGGCCCTGCGCGAGGCGCTGGAAAAGCTGCGCCTCAACGACGCCGCACTGCGCTTCGAGCCGGAAAGTTCGGAAGCCATGGGCTTCGGCTTCCGTTGCGGCTTCCTCGGCATGCTGCACATGGAGATCGTGCAGGAGCGCCTGGAGCGCGAGTACGACCTGGACCTGATCAGCACCGCGCCGACGGTGGTGTATGAAGTCCTCAGGACCGATGGCACGGTGGTTTCGCTGGACAACCCGGCCAAACTGCCGCAGTCCAACCTGATCGAAGAGGTGCGCGAGCCCATCATCCGCGCCAATATCCTCACCCCGGAAACCTACATCGGCGCGATCATCAAGCTGTGCGAGGAGAAGCGTGGCGCGCAGATCGGCATCCAGTATCTCGCCAGCCAGGTACAGATCAGCTACGAGCTGCCGATGGCCGAAGTGGTGCTGGACTTCTTCGACAAGCTCAAGTCGGTCAGCCGCGGCTATGCGTCGCTGGACTACTCGTTCTTGCGCTTCCAGCCCGGCCCGTTCGTGCGGCTGGACACACTGATCAACGGCGACAAGGTGGACGCGCTAAGTCTGATCGTGCACCGCAGCCACGCCGACCGGCGCGGCCGCGAGCTGTGCGAGAAGATGAAGGAGCTGATCCCGCGGCAGATGTTCGACGTGGCCATCCAGGCCGCCGTGGGCTCGCAGATCATCGCGCGCAGCACGGTCAAGGCCATGCGCAAGAACGTGCTGGCCAAATGCTATGGTGGCGACATCACCCGCAAGAAGAAGCTCCTCGAAAAGCAGAAAGAGGGCAAGAAGCGGATGAAGCAGGTGGGACGCGTGGAGATTCCGCAGGAAGCCTTCCTCGCCGTGCTGCAGGTGGACAGCAAGTAGCGTTGTCCTTCTCCCCGCGGGAGAAGGTGGCGCGTAGCGCCGGGTGAGGGTACGGCGAAGTCTGCGAAGTAGGGCGCGCGTGGACTTCGCCGTACCCTTATCCCAACCCCTTTCCCGGTGGGAGAGGGGTCATCCAACGGAGTGTGTATGGTCTGGTTTGAAACGATCCTCGTGGTACTGACGCTGCTGACCGGCCTGGTGTGGCTGGCCGACAAGCTGTTCCTGGCCAAGCGCCGCCGCGCCAGGAGCGGATTGCTGGACGAAGAGCCGGTGCTGGTGGACTACTCGCGTGCGTTCTTCCCGGTGCTGGCGGTGGTGCTGGTGCTGCGCAGCTTCATCGCCGAGCCGTACAAGATCCCGTCCAGCTCGATGATGCCGAACCTGCTGATCGGCGACTTCATCCTGGTCAACAAATTCTCCTACGGCCTGCGCCTGCCGATCACCAACCAGAAGTTCCTGGCCCTCGGTGAGCCGGCCCGCGGCGACGTGGTGGTGTTCAAGCCGCCGCACGACCCCCAGAACAACTGGATCAAGCGCGTGATCGGCCTGCCGGGCGACAAGATCGGGTTCCATGGGGACACCGTGTCGATCAACGGTCAGCCGCTGACCTACGAGAAGCTGGGCGACTACGTGGGCAAGGGCAGCGGTGCCGGCGAGACCGGGGCCGCACTATTGAAGGAAAAGCTGCCTGGACGGCCCCATACGGTGCTGGAATGGCTGGACAGCGCACGCCCGGAGGGGCAGGGCGAATGGGTGGTTCCGCCCGGGCATTATTTCGTCATGGGCGACAATCGTGATAATAGCGAGGACAGCCGGTTCTGGACGCAGACCCATTTCCTGCCGGAACAGAACCTGCGCGGCAAGGCCTTCCTGGTCTGGCTGAACTGCGAAGGCTGGTTCTGCAAGAATGGCTTCGATGCCTCGCGTATCGGCAACGGCATCGAGTGATCTTTCAACGCTAACGGGGAAGCACGGGGGAATGGCAATGAAGCGCAAGCAAAGCGGCATGACATTGATGAGCTTTCTGATGGTGCTGGCCGTGGTGGGCTTCGCCGCCTACATCGCCATGCGATTGTTCCCGATGTACCAGGAGTATTACGCGGTCAAGTCCTCCATGAAGGGACTGGCCAACGAGGCGGGCGTGGCGGACATGGACCCGGCCCGGATCCACGAGCTGTTCTTCCGCCGCCTCGACATCAACTACGCGACCAACATCAAGCCTTCGCACGTGAAGATCGAGCGGATGGAGGGCGGCTGGAACATGAAGGTCGCCTATGAAGTGCGCCGGCCGCTGGTCGGCAACCTCGATGTGGTCGGCAACTTCGCCGCCGAGCAGGCGATGACGCGTCGCGGCGCGGAATAGGGATTTGGCGGTTGACCGCATCGGCCATGCGTTCGCCGACCAGGGCCTGCTTGCGCAGGCCCTGACGCATCGCAGCGCGGGGGCTCCCCACAACGAGCGGCTGGAGTTCCTGGGCGACAGCGTGGTCAACCTGCTGGTGGCAGAAGCGCTGTTCCAGCGCTGGCCCAAGGCCGATGAAGGCGCATTGACCCGCGCCCGCGCCGAACTGGTGCGTGAAGCGGCGCTGGCCGTCATCGCCCGCGAACTGCAACTCGGCGAGCGATTGACGATGGGGCCGGGCGAGATGAAGTCCGGCGGGCATCGCCGCGATTCCATCCTCGCCGACGCCCTTGAGGCGGTGGTCGCTGCGATCTACCTGGACGCCGGTTTCGAGGGCTGCCGCGCGGTCGTCCTGCCGTGGTTCGAAGCCTCGCTGGCCGCCCTCCCGGTCGGCCGACCGGAGAAGGACGCCAAGACGCGGCTGCAGGAATGGCTGCAGGGGCGCCAGCGTCCGCTGCCGGTCTACGAACTGGTCTCGGAAAGCGGCGACGACCACGCCAAACTCTTCCTCGCGCGTTGCACCACGCTGGACCCGCCCCTTGCGGCGGACGGCGAGGGCACCTCGCGCCGCAATGCCGAACAGGTCGCCGCGGCGGCACTGCTCGACAAGCTCGACATTCTGAAATGAGTACCCCCAGGTGAGCGATTCCTCCTCCTACCGCAGCGGCAGTGTTGCCGTCATCGGTCGTCCCAACGTGGGCAAGTCCACGCTGACCAACGCGCTGGTCGGTGCCAAGGTCAGCATCACCTCCAACCGCCCGCAGACCACGCGGCACCGGCTGCTCGGCATCGCGACCTTCGCGGCGGGCAAGGACCGGCCGGCAGGCCAGATCGCGCTGGTCGATACCCCCGGCCTGCACAAGCAGCAGGGCAAGTTCTCCGCCTCGGCGATGAGCCGGGTGATGAACCGGGCCGCCCGTGGTGCGCTGGAAGAGGTCGAGGCGGCCTTGATGGTGGTCGAAGCGGGCCGCTGGGACGAGGAAGACACCCTGGCTTACAACGTGTTGCGCGATGCAGGCATTCCGGTGGTGCTGGTGGTCAACAAGGTCGACCGGATCAAGGAGAAGGCGGCGATGCTGCCGTTCCTGGCCGAGGTCGGGCAGGGTCGCGAGTTCGCGGCGGTGCATCCGGTGTCGGCGCTGAAGCGCAATGGCCTGGACGCGTTGGTGAAGGACATCCTGGCGCTGCTGCCGGAGCAGCCGCCGATGTTCGGCGAAGACGAAATCACCGACCGCAGCGAGCGGTTCCTCGCGGCCGAACTGGTGCGCGAACAGCTGATGCGCCAGCTCGGTGCGGAACTGCCGTACGCCACCACCGTCGAAATCGAGAACTTCACCACCGAAGACTCGCCCAAAGGCGAGCTGGCCCGCATCGGTGCGGTGATCTGGGTGGAGCGCGAGAGCCAGAAGGCCATCGTGATCGGCAAGGGCGGCGCGCGGCTGAAGGAGATCGGCAGCAAGTCGCGCCAGCAGATGGAACACCTGTTCGGCCGCAAGGTATTCCTTGAAACCTGGGTACGCGTGCGCGAGGGCTGGTCCGACGACGAGACGGCACTCAAGGCCTTCGGGTATGAGTGAGCCCGCGCGGGCCTGAATGCGCATCACCGGCGAGACCGCCTTCGTCCTGCATGCGCGCCCCTGGCGCGAGACCAGCCTGCTGGTCGAAGTGCTGGGCCGGGAACAGGGGCGCCTGGGCCTGGTCGCGCGGGGCGTGCAAGGGCCGAAGAAGCACGTCCTGCGTGCCGCGCTGCAGCCGCTGCAACACATCCGGCTCGATTGCGACCTGCGCGGCGAACTGGCACGACTGGTGAGCGCCGAAGCGCTGGACGCGGCACCGCAGCCCGCAGGTGACGCCATGCTGGCCGCGTTCTATCTCAGCGAACTCGTACTGCGGCTGGTGCCGCGGCACGACCCGTTGCCCGAGCTCTTCGACGCCTATGCGCAGGCCCGCGAACGGTTGCGGTTGCGTGACGGACTGGCATGGTCGCTGCGACGGTTCGAACGTGACCTGCTGGACGCACTGGGTGTCGGCTTCGCGCTGGATGTGGATGGCGATGGCGAACCGGTGGACCCGGCGGCGCGCTACCTGCTCGATCCGGAACACGGCCCGCGTCGCCTGCTCAGCGATCGCGGCCACGGGGAGCGAAGCCAGGCGGCCACCGGCCGCGCGCTGCTCGCCTTGGCGGAGGATGCAGCACCTTCGCCCGACGACCTCGCCAGCCTGCGGTTGCCGATGCGCTCGGTACTGGCGCACCACCTTGGCCCGAGGGGGCTGAAATCCTGGGAAATGATCAGTGACCTGGGGCGGCTGAAACAACGCGGCGTGCCGACGGGCTGACGCCGTCAGTCCGTCGGCGACAGCAGGCGCCTGCTCGCGTCTTCAAAGGCGTCGCGCAGCGCCACATCGGTGGGGGCGGCGTGCCAGCGGCCCGCGATGCCGGCCAACGCACAGGCACCGGCGAAGCCACAGCTGGCCTGCAGTCTGTGCAACTGGGCACGCAGCGCAGCCGCATCCGCACGGGTGAATGCCTCCAGGCAGGCTGCAGTCGCCGTGGGCAACTCGGACAGGAACAATTCCCTCAGCAGCGCGGCATGTTCGCGATTGCCGGCGAGTACGGCGAGTGCGGCGGCCTCGTCCCAGTCGGGGAGGGCCTGTGCCGACGGGATGCCGGCGCCGCCTGCCAGCGCACTGCGCACGGCGCGTTGCAGCGCCTGTGCCGGGAGCGGCTTGACCAGCACGTCGGCAAAGCCGGCCTGGACCAGCCGCTTGCGTGTCTCAGGCGTCGCATCAGCCGTATGCGCGAGGGCGGGCGTGGACGGATGGCGCGCGCGCAGGCGTTGCAGCAGCGCCGCTCCGGTGCCATCGGGCAGGTTGGCGTCGATCAGCCACGCGTCGAAGGCGAGCGGAAACGCCAGCGCCTGCGCGCAGTCCGCCGCGCGCTCCACACGTGCAGGCAATGCGGACAGGGCGGCCGACAGGAACTCGGCGCTGATGGGGTCGTCTTCCACCAGCAGGAGCAGGGGCATCGTGCCGTCGGTGTGGGTCATGGTCGGGCATCCTGCGGACTGGTCCCATCTTAGCGTCGGCGGGGGCGGGCGGCGCCCATGCGACAATGCGGCCCCGCCAACACACGCAGCCTGACGCCACGTGGCACGTACCCGCTCCCCCCGCATCGACAAGACCCCCTTCGAAGCCACCATCACCGACCTGACCCACGACGGACGGGGCGTCGCCCGCCGCGACGGCAAGGCCGTATTCGTCTCCGGTGCATTGCCGGGCGAGCGGGTGATGGCCGAACAGACCGCGAAGAACCGCCATTTCGACGAAGCGAAAGCACTCGATGTGCTGGAAGCGTCGCCCGACCGCGTCACCCCGCGCTGTCCGCATTTCGGTACCTGCGGCGGCTGCGTGCTGCAGCACCTGGACGAGGCCCGGCAGATCGAAGCCAAGCAGCGCGTGCTGCTGGAGAATCTGGAGCGCATCGGCCACGTCACGCCGCGGACCGTGCTGCCCCCGCTGACCGGTGCCGCCTGGGGTTACCGCCGCAAGGGCCGCTTCTCCGTGCGCCGGGTCAACAAGAAGGACAAGACGCTGGTGGGGTTCCGCGAACAGGATCCGCGCTTCGTCGCCGACCTGTCCGAGTGCCACACCGTCATCCCGGAGATCGGCACGAAGATCACCGCCCTGGCAGAGCTGGTCGAAAGCCTCGACGCGCGCGAGCACATCCCGCAGATCGAGTTCATCGCGGGCGACGCCAGTGCGGACTTCAGTGGCATCGCGCTGGTGTTCCGTCACCTGTTGCCGCTGAGCGAAGGCGATCGCGTGAAGCTGGCCGCGTTCGGCCAGGCCACCCGTTTCGCCATCTTCCTGCAGCCGGGTGGACTGGAGAGCGTGCATGCCTTGTGGCCGGAGGCGCCGCAGCTGGCGTTCGCACTGGCGCCGTGGGATGTATCGCTGGCTTTCCGCCCGCTGGACTTCATCCAGGTGAACGCGGCGCTCAACGAGAAGATGATCGCGCGGACGTTCGAACTGCTCGACCCGCAGCCGCAGGACCGTGTGCTCGACCTGTTCTGCGGGCTGGGCAACTTCACGCTGCCGATGGCGCGCCTGGTTGGCGAGGTCGTGGGCGTGGAAGGCGAGGCGGGTCTGGTGGTGCGTGCGCGCGACAACGCTGCCCGCAATGGGCTGGACAACGCGCATTTCCACGCCGCTGACCTCACCCAGGACCAGCGCGGCACGCCGTGGATGCGGCAGGGCTTCGACAAGCTGCTGCTCGATCCGCCGCGCTCCGGTGCCATCGAAGTGCTGCAGCAGTTGCCGCTCAAGCAGTTCGACCGCATCGTCTACGTCAGCTGCCATCCCGGCTCGCTGGCGCGCGACGCGGGTTACCTGGTCAACGAGCAGGGCTACACGTTGGCGTCGGCCGGTGTGATGGACATGTTCCCGCATACGGCACATGTGGAATCCATCGCCCTGTTCGAACGGCATTGATCCGTGCAGGAGGGGCTTCAGCCCCGACTGCTGTTCCGATGGCCCGCGGTCGGGGCTGAAGCCCCTCCTACAAAGCGCAGGACTCCCACGATGGGCATAGAGATAGAGCGCAAATTCCTGGTCACCGGCGATGCATGGCGCGATGCCGCGCACGAGGTCGTGCCGATGGCGCAGGGCTACATCAACGACATGGGGGCAATGGACCGCGGCGAACAGAAGGCCTCGGTGCGTGTGCGCATCCAGGGCGAGGCCGCCTTCCTCAACCTGAAATCGCGCGAGCTGGGCGCCAGCCGGCAGGAATTCGACTACGCCATCCCGGTCGCCGACGCGCGCGCGCTGCTTGCGCTGTGCGTGGGTGGCGTGATCGACAAGCGCCGGCACTACGTGCGGCACGAAGGTCACCTGTGGGAAGTCGACGAGTTCGTGGGTGACAACGCAGGGCTGGTGGTCGCGGAAATCGAACTCGACCGTGCCGATGAAGACTTCGTGAAACCTGCCTGGGCCGGCAAGCAGGTCACCGACACCGCCCGCTATTACAATCTGGCGCTGGCGTCGCGTCCCTACGGGCAATGGTCCGACGACGAACGCGCCGCCACCGATATTCCCTGAGGAACACCCCATGCTCGTCATCGGCATCGCCGGCACCGAACTCACCACGCAGGAACGCGACTGGCTGCAGCACGACGCCGTCGCAGGCGTCATCCTGTTCACCCGCAACTTCGCCTCGCGCGCGCAGGTAGCGGAACTGTCGCAGGCCATCCGCGCCGCCGCGCCTCGCCCGCAGCTGGTCTGCGTGGACCAGGAAGGCGGCCGCGTGCAGCGCTTCCGCGATGGCTACAGCGATCTGCCGGCGCTGGAAGGCTTCGGCAAGCTCTATGCACGTGAGCCGCAGTTGGCCCTGCAGCGCGCCGAAGAGCACGCATGGCTGATGGCCAGCGAGATCCTCGCCAGTGGCGTGGACCTGAGCTTTGCGCCCGTGGTGGACCTTGCGCGTGGCAACCGTGCCATCGGCAATCGCGCGTTCGACGCCGATCCGCAGATCGTGGCCGAGTTCACCCGCGCGTACATCCGCGGCATGCACGCGGCCGGCATGGCGGCCACGCTGAAGCATTTCCCCGGCCACGGCACGGTGCTGGAAGACACCCACTTCGACGACGCCGTCGATCCGCGCAGCCTGGACGTGCTGCGGGTGGAGGATCTGGTCCCGTTCGTCGCCGGCATCGAGGCCAAGGCCGATGCGGTGATGATGGGGCACGTGAAGTATCCGGCGGTGGCACCGGAACCGGCGGGCTATTCGCCGTTCTGGATCCAGAAGATCCTGCGCGACGAGATGGGTTTCCGCGGCGTCGTGTTCTCGGACGACATCGGCATGGCCGCGGCGTTCTCGGCGGGGGGCGTGAAGCAGCGCATCCATGATCACCTGGACGCGGGATGCGACGTGGTGCTGGTGTGTTCGCCCAAACTGGTGGACGAGTCGCTGAAGGCGGTGGAAGGCCGCACACTGAATACCGCCGCCGTGCTCGGGGTGCTGGGCCGTGGCGCACTGGGGTGGGACGGCCTGATCGCCGATGCACGCTATGGCGACACCCAGACGCGCGTGCTCGACAGTCTCACGGGAGTTGCATGATGGAATCGCTGGGCAATCCGAAGCCGAAGCTGGCCGACGCGCTGGCCAATGCCGACCTGCTGGTCGACCGCGCGACGATAGACCGTGCCATCACCACGATGGCCGCGCCGATCGCGCGCGACTATGCCGGCGAAGTGCCGGTCTACCTGACCATCATGCACGGTGCGCTTCCCTTCGCCGGGCAGCTGTCGCTGGAACTGGGCGCGCTGGGATTGGACCTGGAGTTCGACTACCTGCACGCCACCCGCTATCGCGGCGAGACCACGGGCGGGGAGCTGGTGTGGAAGCACCGCCCCGCGACCGCGCTCTACGGTCGCCGTGTGCTGCTGGTGGACGACATCCTCGACGAAGGCCATACCTTGCTGGCGGTGAAGCAGTGGTGCCTGGAGCAGGGCGCCACCGACGTACGCATCGCCGCGCTGACCACCAAGCAGCATGATCGCTGCGTGCCGGGCATCTGCGCGGACTATGTGGGCCTGGAGGTCGCGGACCGCTACGTGTTCGGTTTCGGCATGGACTACCACGAGCAGGGCCGCAACCTGCCGGGCATCTACGCGCTGAAGGACTGACCATGGCCGACATCGCGCTTGCCGTCATCGGCGGTACCGGCGTCTACAGGCTTGCCGACCTGCAGGACGTGGAGACGAAGGAGCTGCACACGCGCTTCGGCGCACCATCGGGTCCTGTCCGCATCGGCACGCTGGACGGGCGTCGCGTGGCTTTCCTCGCCCGTCATGGCGAAGGCCATTCGGTGCCGCCGCATCGGGTCAACTACCGCGCCAACCTGCAGGTGCTGAAGGACCTGGGCGCCACCCGGGTGCTGGCGTTGAACACCGTCGGCGGCATCACCGATGCCTGCGGTCCGCGCGTGCTGGCTTGCCCGGACCAGTTGATCGACTACACCTGGGGCCGGGTCTCGACGATCTGCGAGGAACCCGGCAGCGAAGTGCTGCACGTCGATTTCGGTGATCCGTACACGCATTTACTTCGCCAGCAGATCCTTTCCGCGGCCCGCGAGGCCGGTGTGGATCTGGTGGATGGCGGGTGCTATGGCGCCACGCAGGGACCGCGTCTGGAGACCCGTGCCGAAATACGCCGGATGCGCCGCGATGGCTGCGATCTGGTCGGCATGACCGGCATGCCCGAAGCCGGTCTGGCGCGGGAAATGGGCCTGGAATATGCCTGCCTGGCCATCGTGGCCAACTGGGCGGCGGGCTGCGGCACAGACGAGGAAATCACGATGGAGGAGGTACTGGCGAACGTGGCCGCTGCCTCCGCCGGCATCCCGGCCCTGGTGGCCGCGTTGGCGCGAGGGTGATTGTCAACGCGCGCCGGCCTTTGCATACTCGGCGTGTGTGACGTCACCGCCACACATTCCACCCGCATCCAGAAAAGGAAATACAAGCGCTATGCCGTACGGTACCGTGAAATGGTTCAACGATGCCAAGGGCTTCGGATTCATCGCGCCAGAAGATGGCAGCGCCGATGTCTTTGCGCACCACACCGCCATCAATAGCAAGGGCTTCCGCAGCCTGCAGGAAGGCCAGCGCGTCAGTTACGAGCTGACCCAGGGCCCGAAGGGTGCACAGGCGTCCAACATCACGCCGGCAGCCTGATCCAAGACGATTTTCTTGAACCCCGCTCCGGCGGGGTTTTTTAACGCCTGCGTTCCGGCCCATCGTGCTTCGGCAGGAAAGAGACGCCGCATTCGATGAACTCCCTGCATATCGCCATCGTCGGTTACGGCACCGCTGGCCAGGCCGCGGCACTGCTGCTGTCGCGTGACGGCCACCGCGTGGAGGTCTTCGAGCAGGCGGAAACACTGGGGCCGGTCGGCGCGGGCTTCCTGCTGCAACCGACGGGACTGCAGGTGCTGTGGGAACTGGGCCTGTTGCCCGATGTGCTGGCGCATGGCCGGCGGGTCAATCGCCTGTATGGCGAAACGCCCTGCGGTCGCGCGGTGATGGACATGCGCTATGCCGGGCTGGACGCGCGCTTGTTCGGGCTGGGCATGCAGCGCGGAGCGTTGTTCACGCTGCTGGCGGAGGCATGGGCCGGGCAGGGCGAGATCCATCGTGGCCACGCCATCGAGGCCGTCAGCGACGATACGCGCCGCGTGCGCGACCAGCATGGTCGCTGGCATGGCCCGTTCGACCTGGTGGTGAGCGCCGACGGTGCGGCTTCGCGGCTTCGCGTGGCGACCGGAGCCGTGAAGCGCGAGGCCGTCTATCCGTGGGGTGCGTTGTGGCGACTGGTGCCGCAAGGCGATTGGCGCTGGAACGATGAACTGCGCCAGCGGTACGTGGCCGCGCGCAAGATGATCGGGCTGCTGCCGGTGGGCACGCGGCCCGGTGATGGAACGCCGAGGTTGAGCTTTTTCTGGAGTCTGCCCGTCAGCGACTTCGATGCCTGGCGCGCGCGCGGTCTGCCGGCATGGCGCGATGAAGTGGCACGCCTTTGGCCAGAGGCCGACGCCTGCCTGGCCGACACCGTGGACGCCGGCCAACTCGCGCGCGCCAGTTATCGCGACGTGACCCTGCGGCAGTGGTACAGGGACCGCCTCGTCGTGATCGGGGACGCCGCGCATGGCATGAGTCCGCAGTTGGGCCAGGGCGTCAACATGGCACTGATGGATGCGATGGCCCTGCGTGACGCGCTGCGCGTGCAGGGCCATGTCCCGGCGGCGCTGGAGGCGTATCAGCGCGAACGCCGCGCGCATGTCGGCGTGTACCAGTTCTGGAGCCGCTGGCTGACCCCGATATTCCAGTCCGACCGCGATGTCATCGCGCATGCCCGCGATCTGGCCTTCCTCCCGATGGGCCGGCTGCCGGGTGGGCGCGGCCACATGCTGCGGGTGCTGAGCGGCACGCAGCACGGCTTCTTCCGCAAGCTGGAGCTGAAGCAGGCGTTCCTCGGGACACTTCGCGAGCTCGCCCGCACTGGCTAGGAGCATCGCAATCGGTGGCATGGCCCGCAGTGCATCCGCACGCCGCGCTGAATTGCGCGAGAATCCGGGCGTGCAACGGGAACCGACGATGAGCGAACTCTTTCCGTTCGAAACGCATTCCGTGGAAAACCAGCCGCCACCGTTCGCGCCGCGCAACCTGTGGGCGGACGACATCGTGTTGCGCGAGTGCGTGATGCGTGAGGGCGCGGGAGCGTTCGCCCCACGGCTGGCGACCTATGGCGCGCTGGCGGGCGACACGCTCTACCGTCTTGGCTTCGACGCGAACCGGGACCGGCCGCGCCTGCGGACCCACGACCAGCACGGCCATCGCATCGACCTGGTGGAATTCCACCCCGCCTATCACCAGTTGATGGAGGCGGCGAAGACGCACGGTGTCGCCGGCCTGTCGTGGCACGAGCCGTTGCCCGGCGCACACGTCGCGCGCGCTGCGTTGAGTTATCTGCATCACCAGGCGGAAGCGGGGACCAGTTGTCCGCTGACGATGACGCATGCGGCCGTCCCCGTCCTGCAGCGCGAGCCTGCGCTGCGCGAATGGGCGGCGAAGGCGGCCGCGCCCCATTACGATCCGCGCGACGTTCCCATCGACGGCAAGGCCGGCATCACGCTGGGCATGGGCATGACCGAAAAGCAGGGCGGTTCCGACGTGCGGGCGAACGCCACCATCGCCACGCCGGACGCCGATGGCACCTACACGCTGGCCGGGCACAAGTGGTTCTTCTCCGCACCGATGTGCGATGGCTTCCTGGTGCTGGCACAGGCGCCGGGCGGGCTGACGTGCTTCCTGATGCCGCGCCGGCGGGAAGACGGTGCGAAGAACGCATTCAGGCTGATGCGGCTGAAGGACAAGCTGGGCGACTGGGCGAATGCGTCGAGCGAAGTCGAATTCACTGGCGCGCGGGCATGGCGTGTCGGCGACGAAGGGCGCGGTGTGGCCACCATCATCGAGATGGTGATGCTGACCCGGCTCGACTGCATGCTGGGGTCGGCGGCCGAGATGCGGATGGCGCTGGTGCAGGCATTGCACCATGCGCGGCATCGCCGCACGTTCGGCAAGCCGCTGGTGGAACACGCCCTGATGCGCAACGTGCTGGCCGACCTCGCGCTGGAGTCGGAGGCGGCGACCGCCTTCGCGCTGCGGGTGGCGCGCGCGGTGGATGCGGCGCCGCGCGATCCACGCGAAGCCGCCTTCGCGCGCATTGCCACCGCTGCAGGAAAATACTGGGTCTGCAAGCGCGCGCCCGCGTTCGTCAACGAGGCGCAGGAGTGCCTGGGCGGTGCCGGCTACGTGGAGGAGTCGATCCTGCCGCGGCTGTATCGGCAAGCACCACTGAATTCGATCTGGGAAGGCAGCGGCAACATCCAATGCCTCGACGTGCTGCGCGCCCTCGCGCGCGAACCCGAGGCCGTGCAGGCGGTGGCGGACGAACTGGCCGCCGCATCCGGACACGACGCGGCGTTCGATGCGTTTGTCGATCGCCTGCGTGTCGACCTGGCGGCCGCCCGCGAAGCCGGTGCGCGCCTGCTCGTCGAGCGGCTGGCGCTGGCGATGCAGGCCGCGGCGCTGCTGCGTGCAGACAGTCCGGCTGCGGCGCTGTTCATCCGCAGCCGACTGGGCGGGGAGCATGGCCTTGCGCTCGGCACGCTGCCGGCGGAAGTGGACGCAGCTCCTTTGCTGGCACGGGCGTTGCCGGTATGAAGGCTTTGCGCTGGATGATCGCGCTTCTGGCTGCGTTGGGTCCGTCGTCGCAGGCACGCGAACACGGGGATTGGCCGCCGCCCCTGTTGCCTGCCGCGGAGCAGGCTGACGCGATCGTTGTCCACAAGGCCCAGCGTCGCATGGCGCTGCTGCGCGATGGGCACACCATTGCCACGTATCGCATCGTGCTCGGGGGCGTGCCGGTGGGGCACAAGCGCGAGCAGGGCGACCAGCGCACACCGGAAGGCGAGTACCGCATCACCTACCGCAACGGACGCAGCCGCTTCCACCTGTCGTTGCGCATTTCCTATCCGGATGCCGCCGACCGTCGACAGGCGCTTGCGCGTGGCGTCGATCCGGGCGGCGACATCATGATCCATGGCGCTACGCCGCCGGGCTCACGCGTGGACTGGACGGAGGGCTGCATCGCCGTGACAAACACGGAAATGGAAGCGATCTGGCAGCGCGTGCCGGTGGGCACGCCGATCCGCATCGAACCCTGACGGGCGCGTCGCGGACAGGTCAGCGCTGGCCGCCGCCGCGCGAGGCCAGCGCACGCGAGCCGGTGATGATCATGCGGACCATCTCCGAAAGTTGTTCGATCAGTTCCTGGTCCTTCTCCGGCGGCAGATCCATCGCGGTGGCGCCCATCGCGAACACCAGCCGGGTGATGGCCTTGGATACCAGCGCCGGTTCGTACAGCGGAGCGTTGTCGCGCGTGGCCAGTCGTACCAGGTCCATGCACAGCTCTTCTTCGAAGAACTGCAGCTCGAGTTCCACTGCGTGCTTGAACGCGTCCGAACCGACGTTGCCTTCGCGCAGCAGCACGTGCAGCAGCTTGTCGTCCGCGCGCAGTTGTTCGATGAAAGCTTCCACCGAGCCGCGCACCACGCTGCGGTCGCTGCTGTAGGCGCGATGGCGGGCCTCGCCGATGATCTTGCGCAGTGAGCGGCCGGCCAGATCGATCAGCGCCACGGCCAGTTCGTCCATGTCGCGGAACTGGCGATAGAAGCTGTTGGGGGCGATGCCGGCCTCGCGGGCCACTTCGCGCAGGCTCAGCGTGGACACGCTGCGATGCGGGCCCACCAGTTTCAGCGCGGCCGCCATCAGGTCTTCGCGCGAAATCGACGCCTTGCGGCCAGGGCCGTTGTCGTCGTGGGGCAGCGGTTGCGGGTATGAAGTCACGCGGGAAGGCCGGACGTGCGGAGTGATGAGGGCATCATAGCCTCGTAAATTAATATACAACTGTATACACACCCGTCCTTACATGGGTATAGTGGAGGCCATGAACGCCCAGATCCGTCCGACCCCCCGCCGGCCCGGTCCCCTGAAACGCCTGATCCGGCCGCTGGTCAAGCCGGATGTGTTCGATTTCTGGGCCACCCGCTTGCACCGTACCTGGACCTGGGAGCGCCCGCTGGCCCGGCTTGTGGGCCGCGAATCCGCCTCCGCGGACGCGGTCACCCTGCTGTTGAAGCCGAATCGCCACTGGGCGGGCCATCGCGCCGGCCAGCATGTGAACCTCGGCGTCGAGATCGACGGGGTGCGGGTTACCCGCAGTTACAGCCTGACGGCGCCCCCGCGGGCGGACGGGTTGCTGCCCCTGACAGTGAAAGCGATCGAGGGTGGCAAGGTCAGCCGTTACCTCCACTCCAGGGCCCGCATCGGCGAGATCGTCGAGCTGGGGCAGGCGTTCGGCGACATGACGCTGCCCGCAGCGCCGACCGGCGCCTACCTGCTGCTCGCCGCCGGCAGCGGCATCACACCGCTCATGGCGCTGGTGCGTGAACTGGCCGGGCAGGGCATGCCGGTCGGACTGACGTTGCTCTACTGGGTGCGCCGGCGCGAGGAGGCCTGCTTCCTCGACGAACTGCGTGCGCTCGCCGCCGCCCATCCGGGCTTCCGCTTCCGGTTGCTGCTCACGCGCGAAGCCGCGTCGGCCGACGACGAGGCCGAAGGCCGCATCGATGACGCGGTGCTCTCCGCGCAGGCGGGCGACCCCGCCATGCAACAAGTGGTCGCCTGCGGCCCTGGCGGTTTCGTCGAAACCGCGCGCGGCCTGCTGGCCTCGCGCGTGGCCTCGTTCCAGGCCGAAGCGTTCACCGCGCCGCCGGCACTCGTCGTGGACGAGGGCGAGGTGGACATCCGCCTGCAACGCAGCGGGCGCACGCTGCGTGTGCCGCGCGGCGAATCCCTGCTGGTGGCCCTGGAGCAGCATGGCCTCAAGCCGCCGTCCGGCTGCCGCATGGGCATCTGCAATACCTGCGCCTGCGGCAAGTCCGCGGGCAGCACGCGCCACCTGCCCAGTGGCGACCTGATGCACGAGCCCACCCAGGCGTTGAAGCTGTGCATCCACAGCGCCGCCACCGACATCGAGCTGGATCTGTAATGACGACCCTTACCTCCCCCCGCAACCGCAGTCTCACCACCGACGAACTGGATCGCTTCGGCGAGGAGCTGGATGCCCTGCGTGCGCGTACCGTGGCCACGCTGGGCCAGCGTGATGCACGCTATATCCGCAACGTGGTCAAAGCGGTGCGGTACGCCAACCTGACCGGCCGCGTGCTGCTGCTCGCCGCCGCGATCGCCGGTGGCCTCTGGCTGGCCGACAGCGCGGTGGGCTGGCTGTTCTGGGTGCTGTGGGCGCTGGGCGCACTGTCGCTGGGCCTGGGCAAGATCCTCGACAACATGGAACTGGGCCACAACGTCATCCATGGCCAGTACGACTGGCTGGGCGACCCGCAGCTCAACGGCAAGACCTACGACTGGGACATCGTTGCCACCAGCGAGAACTGGCGGCACACGCACAATTTCCGTCACCACACGTATACCAACGTGCGGGGCATGGACGACGACATCGGCTATGGCCTGCTGCGCATCTTCCCGGAGCAGAAGTGGAAGCCGTTCTACCTGGCGCAGCCGGTGGTCGCGGTGGTGTTCGCGCTGCTGTTCCAGTGGGGCATCGCCATCCAGGACCTCAAGCTGGGCCGCTGGTGGCACGGCAAGATGACCACCCAGCAGCTGCGCCGCAAGTCCGCACCGGTGGTGCGCAAGATGGGGCGCCAGCTGGCCAAGGATTACGTGATCTATCCGGCGCTGGCCGGGCCTTTCTTCCTGCCGGTACTGCTGGGCAACCTGGTGGCCAACGGCCTGCGCAACGTATGGACCTACGTGATCATCTTCTGCGGGCACTTCACCGCCAATGCGGAAACATTCCCCAAGGAATGCATCAAGAACGAGTCGCGTGGCCACTGGTACCTGCGCCAGTTGCGTGGTTCGTCCAACCTGCGCGGCGGATTCCTGATCAACGTGCTGTCGGGCAACCTGAGCCACCAGATCGAGCACCATTTCTTCCCCGACATCCCGGCCAACCGTTACGCCGAGATGGCACGCGAAGTGCGCGCGATCTGCGCCCGCTACGGCCAGCACTACAACACCGGCACGCTGCTCACGCAGTTCGGGCAGGTCTGCTGGCGCATCGTGCGGCATGCCTTCCCCAGCCGGCCGCGACGCGCGATGGCGCTGGTCCAGGCGGAAGCCGTCGCCTAAGGGCTACGCGGCGCCGCCCGGTGGTGCCACGGCACGCGCCGCACGCGCGATGTCGCGCCTGAGTCGCCATTCGGCAAAGAACGAAGCGGCGATCAGGCCCGTACCCAGCAGGCACAGCCACTGGAACCAGGGATTCTCGAAGACCTCGTCGGCCAGGTCGCTGTCCTGCAACTGGAGGCGCAGCAGGCGTACTTCCGTGGCCAGTGCGTCCGATCCGGATTCGCCACGATGAGCGGCTTCCTCCGCCTGCAACGCCAGGCGCGCCATTGCCGCGTGTCCTGTGGGGTCAGTGTCTTCACGACGTTCCACCGTGACGACCAGTGCGCTGGTCAGCAGGATCAGCGTGGTGCCCAGGCCACGCAGCAAGGGTGGGAGTGACTCATGGATCATGCGCGGGCTCCGGCTCTGGTCCGCCGCATCCTAGTCCAAGCAACAAGGGAATGGCGGATGCGATCCGCGCACGGTCAATCCAGAAACTGCAGTCGCGCAAGCTCGGCGTAAAGGCCATCCTGCGCCAGCAGTTCCGCGTGCGTGCCCTGCGCGACGATGCGGCCCCGGTCCATCACCACGATGCGATCGGCCTTCAACACGGTGGCCAGCCGGTGCGCGATGACCAATGTGGTGCGGCCGTCCATCAACCTTTCCAGCGCCTGCTGCACTGCGCGCTCGCTCTGCGCGTCCAGGGCACTGGTGGCTTCGTCCAGCAGCAGGATGGGGGCGTCCTTCAACAGGGCGCGGGCGATGGCGATGCGCTGCTGCTGGCCACCCGACAGGCGTGCGCCACGCTCGCCGAGCTGGCTGTCGAAGCCGCCCGGCAGTTCGCGGATGAAGTCCTCGGCCTCGGCGGCTTCGGCGGCCGCCTGCAGCTCGGCATCGGTGGCATCCAGCTTGCCGTAGCGGATGTTCTCCGCTGCGCTGGCCGCGAAGATGGTCGGTTGCTGCGGCACCAGTGCGATGTGTTCGCGCAACTGCGCCGGGTCGAGTTCACGCAGGTCCACGCCATCGATGCGCACGCCGCCCGTTTGCGCATCATGGAAGCGAAGCAGCATCGAGAACACCGTGCTTTTGCCGGCGCCGGACGGGCCGACCAGGGCCACGGTTTCGCCTGGATTGACGGTGAGGTCGAAGCCATCCAGTGCGGGAAGATCGGGGCGCGACGGGTAGTGGAACGAGACGTTGTCGAAGCGGATCTCGCCGTTGACCGGCTGCGGCAATGTGCGTGGTTGTGTCGGCGCCTGGATGGCAGGTGTTTCGCCCAGCAACTCCGCGATGCGGCCCATGCCGCCGGCCGCGCGTTGCAGTTCGTTCCATACCTCGGCCAGTGCACCGACCGATCCACCGCCGATCAGCGCGTACAGCACGAACTGGCCCAGCGTGCCGGCGCTCATCGTGCCGTCGATCACGTCATGCGCGCCCGACCAGAGCACGAGCGTGATCGCGCCGAAGATCAGGGTGATGGCCGCGGCGGTCACCCATGCCTGCGCGCGGATGCGCTTGCGGGCGGTTTCCACCGCGGTCGCGATGGCGGCACCGAAGCGGCCGCGTTCGTACGGCTCGCGTGCGTGCGCCTGCACCGTGCGGACGGCGCTCAGGGTTTCGCTGGCCAGCGTGTTGGCATCGGCCACGCGGTCCTGGCTGGCGCGCGACGCTTTCTCCAGCCGGCGGGCACCCAGCACGATGGGCAGTACCGCCAGGGGGATGCCGATCAGTGCGAAGGCCGCCAGTCGGGGGCTGGTGACGAACAGCATCGCCAGGCTGCCGATCACGGTGACGCTGCTGCGCAGCGCTACCGACATGCTGGTGGCTACCACCGTGCGCAGCAGCTCGCTGTCGGCGGAGAGTCGCGATACGAGTTCGCCGGAGCGGCTGCGGTCATGGAATTCGGCGTCCAGTCCGATCAGGTGGCCGTACAACTGACCGCGCAGGTCCGCCACGACCTTTTCGCCCAGCAGCGACACGAAGTAGAAGCGCGCCGCGCTGGCCAGCGCCAGCACGACAGCCACCACGAACAGGAACAGGAACGCACGGTTGATGTTCGCGCCGTCGGTAAAGCCGTTGTCGATCATCTGCCGGAAGGCGACCGGCAGGCTCAGCGTCGCCGCAGACGCCAGCGCCAGCGCCAGTAGCCACGCGGTGAACAGGCCGCCGTGCTGGCGCACGAAGGGCCACAGGGCACGCAGGGTGCCCAGCTTGGCCTTGGCTTTGGACGAGGGAGTACCGTCCGGCGTCTCGAGCGGGGTGTTCATCGGGGATCCGTTCTCAAAGCGGTTGTGGAAGGGGCTTCAGCCCCGACCAGGCCGCTGCGCTTCCCTCGTGCCGGAAGCCCTTTCCACAAACACCTGTGCAGCCCGGGCGATCACACCGGATCGACAACGCGTACCCGATTACGGGTGGCGTCGCGCAGATGGTTTTTCAAGGCGTCGGCGCGATCCGCCGGCAGTTCCAGCGTCAGCAAGGCTCCGTTCTCGTCGAACGATTCCTGCAGCCTGGTCGCCAGATGCGGCGCGAGCGCGGCATGCACCGCACCCAGATCGTCGAACAGGCAGGCCAGCACCAGGTGCGTGGTGGCCACGAGTGCCTGCCTTGGGGCCGTACGCAGGCATTCCGCCGCTGCACCGCCATACGCCCGTACCAGTCCACCCGCGCCCAGTTTGATGCCACCGTACCAGCGCGTCACCACGACAACGATGCGATCGAAACCCTGGCCGTCGATGGCAGCCAGGATCGGCCGGCCCGCGGTGCCCGAGGGCTCGCCGTCATCGCTGGACCGGTATTCGCCGCCGATCCGGTAGGCCCAGCAGTTATGCGTCGCGGCGGGATCGCCGACCTCGCGCAGGAAGGCGAGCGCGCCGTCGGTATCGGTGACGGGGGCGGCCTGTGCCAGGAAACGGCTGTGCTTCACCTCCAGCACTTGGGAGGCGCGCGCGGCGAGGGTGTGGCTCACGGCGTGCCGAGCAGGGGACGCAGGTCGTCCGGGACACGCTGGAACGGGTGCTCCTGCACGAACAGCTGCAGGCTGCGCAGCGCATTGGCGTTGTCGCCCAGGTCGCGGCGCAGGCGGATGCGGTCGAGCCATTCGTCGGGAGGCAATCGCGTGTCCGCGTCGACGGGTAGCTGCAGGTCGGTGCGCCGAAGGGCGGTGCGTGCGGCACTGGGCTGGGTGCTGCGGCACTGGCGGCCAGGGCGGGCGGGGGCGGTGGGGCGGCGGCTGCAGTTGCAGCTACCGGTGCCCCGTCCTGCGCACGGGCCTGGCGTTCGCGCGTCCTCACGCGACTGCCGGTCACGGAGATGGTGTCGAGGGTGCGGCTTTCATTCGCTGCTGCCTGCTTGCGCTCCTCCTCGTACCGGATGCGCTGTTCCTCTTGTTGCTGGATCGCCGCACGATGTTGCGTCTGCGCTCCCGTGACGGCTTCCGGGACGTCCGCAGCCATGGCTGCCGGCGGCGCGTACGCGTCCATTTCGGCCGGGAAGGCCTGGGGTGCGGCCGGTTGCTCGCGCGGCGATGTCTCCTCGGCTGAAGGCAGGCCCGGAACAGCGGGAATCAGCGCAAGGGGGCTGCGCTTCGGCACGGCTTCCTGGCGCGCGGCCGCTTCCGCGTTCTTGCGCGCCGGGCCGGACGGCGTGGCGTCGCGTTCGATGGCGGCGGATGGCGAAGGAGGTTGTATGGCCTTTGTCGCGGCGGCAGGTTCCGTCGCCACGATCGCGGGCGGAGGAGCGAGCGATTCGACGGCGGGCGCGGCGGCATCCGCGGCGGCGACATCGGCGTCCTCGCCGATCAGCTGGGCCGAGCGCTGCGTCTGTGCCGGGGCTTCGCTGGCCACCGGAATGTCGTGGCTGGGGCGAAGCTGCCAGGCGATGCCGGCGGCCAGCAGCACGGATGCCGCCACGCCCATGCCCAGCGGCCAACGACGGCGGTTTGGCGGCACCGCGCCGCCTCGTGACGGCGTGTCCTCCACCGCCGCCCGCGCGGCGTCCAGGATGCGCGCATCCAGCTCCGGCGACGGCGCACCGTGCGGTCCCAGCCGGGACAGCGACTGCGCCAGCGCGCGTTCTTCGGGCGTCAGGGGCTCGTGGGGCGTCTTCATTGATTCAATCTCGTCCGCAACCGGTCCATCGCATAGCGCAGGCGCGATTTCACGGTTTCCCGGCCCACGCCGGTGATGTCGCCGATTTCCTCCAGGGTCAGTTCCTGCTCCAGCCGGAGCAGCACGACCTCGCGCTGTTCCGGCGGCAGTTCATCCATGGCCAGCTGCAGCTGCCGCCGCTGCTCGAACTCGGAGAGCTGGCGCTCCGGGGTATCCGGGTCCGGAACGCGTGCGGTCCGCTCGTCCGCATCCACGGGCGCGGCGGGTCGATGCTTCGACGCGCGCCAGTGGTCGTTCAACCGATTGTGCGCGATCCGGTACAGCCACGTCCCGAACGCCGCCTCCGGTTTCCACCCCTGGCGCGCGCTGATCACGCGTTGCCAGGTGTCCTGGAAGAACTCGTCGGCCAGTGCAGGGTCGCGAAGGTGGCGCAACAGGAACCGGTACAGCGGCCCGCGATGGCGCGCGTAGAGCTGTTCGAAGGCCGACGCATCGCCGGCGGCGTAGGCCAGCATCAGGGTCTCGTCGGCGGGTTCTGCGAGGTCGTTCACCGACACCAGCGTAAGCCGTCCGCGCACGCCCGTGAAGTCGGGGCGGGGCCGCGGCGCCGACACGTTCAGTGATCGACGCCCGTCGGGGATCGTGGTCGGGTGGGTCAAGGCGGCAGGGGGAACGGGGCGGGGCACACGTTTTCAAACGCGCGACGGGCCTTGAAGGGGTTGCCCTGGCCGTTTCCGTTCAGGGGGGCACAGGCGGTATGCTCGCCGCGGGGGACTTCCAGACACCACGCACCGACTCGGTCGGGACAAGGGCATGCCTACGCCATCGATCAGCGCCGACAACCCGGCCAGCGCAGACGCCTCGCCGGCGGACCGGATTGCGTCGATCCTGCGCGGGCTGCTGCCGGCCGGCGCTGAACTGGCGCTCAGCTGGCGCGACTGGGCGCTGGGCAACGACAGCGGTGCCACGCCGGGGGCTTCCGGTGCGCTGAAGCGCCGCGCCGAGCATGCGCTCGCCGAAACGCAGGTGGAGCACGATGGCCCCGTGCAGCGCACCTACGCGTGGGACAACGCCGATGGCACTGCGCGCGTTGCGCTGGCGCTGGCATTGCCGCACCCGCTGGCGGCGCCGGAGGAAGATGCGTGGCTGTCGCTGGCCCGCACGCTGCTGGTGACCTCGCTGGATGCCGCGCGCGCGCAGGCGCGCATCGTTTCGCTGGAAAAATCCAAGCGGCTTCAGCAGGCGCTCTACGAAATCGCCGACCTGGCCGGTGCCGACCTCGAGATGCCGGAGATGCTCCGCCGCATCCACGCGGTGGTGAACTCGCTGATGTATGCCGAGAACTGCTACATCGTGCTGTACGACGACCAGCGCCGTTCGGTCCGCTTTCTTTACTTCGCCGACCAGCGCGATCCCTATGTCGCCGAACCCGAGCGCGAGTTCGGCGAGGAGGAAATGGCCAACAGCATGACCTTCGCGCTGCTGCGCCATGGCCAGCCGCTGCGCGGACCGTCGGCCGTCATCCGGCAGAAGCTGGGCGTGATGCGCGATCCCTCGCATGGCCCGGACAGTCTGGACTGGCTGGGTGTGCCGATGCGCCGGGACGACCGGGTCTGCGGCGCCATCGTCGTGCAGAGCTACGACGCGCCGGCGAGTTATGCCGACGAGGATCGCGCGCTGCTCGGCTATGTGGCACAGCACATCCTGACCGCGCTGGATCGCAAGCACGCGCACGTGGAACTGGAGCACCGCGTGGCGGTGCGCACGCACGAACTGCAGCGCGCCAACCGCGAGCTGCAGGCCGAGATCATGGAGCGCAAGCGCGCGGAGAAGCTGCAGCGCGCATTGTTCCGCATCACCGACCTGGCCATCACATCGGAGAGTCTGGAGCGCTTCTACGCCGATGTGCACGTGGTGGTCGATGAGCTGATCAATGCGCGCAATTTCTACATCGCCCTGATTTCGGACGATGGCGAGCAACTGGCCTTTCCGTACTCGATCGACGAACGCGACCCGATGCGCAAGTCGCGGCGCATGACCAACGGGTTGACCGAGTACGTCATCGCCACCGGTCGGCCGCTGCTGGCCGACCGCGAGGTGATCGGCCAACTGGCGGAGCAGGGCAAGCTCCTGCAGCACGGTCCACCCGCGTACAGCTGGCTGGGTGTGCCGCTGTTCCGCGGCGAAGACGTGGTCGGCACGGTAGTGGTGCAGAGCTACACCGAAGAAGTGAAGTTCACTTCGCACGACCAGAACCTGTTGACCTTCGTCGCGCACCACATCGGCAACGGCCTGGACCGGCAGCGCGCGCAGGAGCGCCTGCGCAGTGCGCACGCGGAACTGGAGCGCAGGGTCGACGAGCGCACGCGCGAGCTGGCCGAGGCGAACCACCAGTTGCGTGCGCAGATCGGCGAGCGCCTGCGCGCCGAACAGCAGCTGACGTACCAGGCGACGCACGACGCACTCACGGGGCTGCCCAACCGCCCACACCTGCTGGATCGGCTGTCGGCTGCCATCGACCGCGCGCGCCATGGCGACGGCCAGGCCTTCGCGGTGCTGTTCCTCGACCTGGACCGGTTCAAGCTGGTCAACGACAGCATGGGGCACGCGGCGGGCGACGAACTGCTGGTGGAAGTCGCCCGACGCATCATCATGAGCGTGCGTGACGACGACGTGGTCTCGCGCCTGGGGGGCGACGAGTTCGCACTGCTGGTCGAGTATGCGGATGGCGTGGAGAACGTACGCGACTTCGCCCAGCGCCTGCTGGCGTTGCTGGGGCGGCCGATGTGGGTGGCGGGGCGCGAACTGTTTCCCTCCGCCAGCCTGGGCATCGCCGTCTGGCACCCGCGCTACCGGAATGGCGAGGAGTTGCTGCGCGATGCCGACGCTGCGATGTACCGCGCCAAGGAACAGGGGCGCGACCGTTGCGCCCTGTTCGACGAGGCCATGCGCGAAGCGGCGATGCAGAGCCTGGACCTGGAGGCCGACCTGCGCCGCGCGATCAACCATCGCGACTTCCTGCCGTTCTACCAGCCCATCCGTCGCATGGACGACGGGCGGGTGATCGGCCATGAAGCGCTGCTGCGCTGGCAGCACGAACGGCGCGGGCTGCTGCTGCCGGCGGAGTTCATCGGGTTGGGCGAGGACAGCGGACTGATCGAGCAGGTCGATTGGCTGTTGTACGAGCAGGTGGTACGGCAGATCGCGCGTGGCGTGGAGGGCTACATCTCGGTCAACGTGTCGCCACGGCATTTCCGTTCGCCCGATTTCGGCGATCGTCTGCTGGCGATGTTCGAAGCGCATGGCGCGGATCCCGCACGGTTGCGGCTGGAGATCACCGAGGTGGCGCTGCTGGATGATGCCCCACGCACATTGCGCATCCTGCGCACGCTGCGCCAGCACGGCATCCTGGCGCAGTTGGACGACTTCGGCACGGGCTTCTCGGCGTTGTCCTACCTGCACCGTTTCCCGATCTCGGTGCTCAAGATCGATCGCAGTTTCGTCTCCGGGCTGGGCAGCGAAGCGCGGCCGGAAAGCCTGGCGCTGGTGCGCGCGATCCTGGCGCTGGCGGGTACGCTGGGCATCGAGACCATCGCCGAGGGCGTTGAAACCGAAGAGCAGCGAAAGACGTTGATCGAACTGGGCTGCCTGCTCGGCCAGGGCTACCTGCTGGGACGGCCGGCAGCGCAGATGGAGGCGGTGGCGGCCGACGTCGCCTGAGCCCTGTGATTCGCTGCACACGCCGTGCTAGCGGATGTGGATGGGTTCATTGTTATCCGGCTGCATTTGGCCCGAGGAATGGACTTTCCCGTCGGCGGATACCTCCCGCCAGTTCACCCAGAAGTCACCGACACAGAGTCGCCTGAAGGCCACGCTGGCGGAGCCATGCGCCGGAACCTCGATCTGCTGCAGTGATGAGAAGTGGGGAGGGACCGTGTTGCCGTAGAGGGGGGCGTCGAAGTCCCGGGGCGACGGAGCGGCCAACGCGCGATCCGCATAGAAGCTCTTCAGCGCTACCGAGACCGCATCGGCACGGTGGTTCACCACGACGATGCGGATGCCACAGCTGTCAGCGAACGCAGGGATGGGAGCCAGCAGCAGGCACGAGAGCAACAGAGTGAGGCGCTTCATGGGGAGACGCTCTTCGGGTATGAGGATAAGGGCCGGGGCCGATCCCTCGGCCCCGGCTTTCTCCACTCAGTCGCCCGCAATGGCAGGTGCGTCGTTCTGTACGGCCACCAGCCGATGTGCCTGGTCGATCATCCCGATGAACTCCGCCTTCAGGCCATGCGGGTCGCGGCCGGCCGCGCCGCGCGCGGTGCGCGCCACGTCGTTCCAGCTCCAGCCATCGATACGCTGTCCGCCACGCAGCAGATCGGCATAGGCTGCTACCGCGCTGGCGAAGCGGAAGGCATTGCTGGGACGGGTGGTCAGCGACGTGCTCGCGATCGGCGTCTCGATCAGGCGGCTGCTGTCCTGCCCCGGCAACTTGTACCGCAGACGCACATGCGCGACCTCGTTGGTGGAGGCGCCAGTGGCGAGCTGCTTGCCACCGTAGCGCAGTGCGGGCAGGCGCTCGGCACCGCTATCGACCGACGTGATCTCGTACAGGGCCGTGACTTCGTGGCCCGCGCCGATGTCGCCGGCATCCACCTTGTCGTTGGCGAAGTCCTCGTTGGCCAGCACGCGGTTCTCGTAGCCGATCAGACGATATTCCGAGACGACGGCGGGGTTGAATTCCACCTGGATCTTCACGTCACGGGCGATGGTCAGCAGGGTGGATTGCATTTCGTCCACCAGCACCTTGCGGCCTTCCTGCAGCGTGTCGATGTAGGCGTGGTTGCCGTCGCCCACGTCGGCCAGCTTCTCGGCCAGTGCGTCGTTGTAATTGCCGGTGCCGAAGCCCAGCGTCGTCAGCGCGATACCGGAGGTGCGCTGGTCGGCGACCATGGTCTCCAGCGCGTCCTGGCTGACCGTGCCGACATTGAAGTCGCCATCGGTCGCCAGGATCACGCGATTCACGCCTTCCTTGACGAACGCCTGCTTCGCCATCGCATAGGCCAGCCGGATACCGTCCCCGCCGTTGGTGCTGCCGCCGGCTTGCAGGCGATCGAGCGCGGCAAGGATCTCGTCATGCCGGTCGCCCGGTGTCGGCGGCAGCACCAGGCCCGCAGAACCGGCGTACACGACGATGCTGACGCGATCCTGCGCACGCAGTTGCGGGACCAGCTGGGCGAAGGATTGTTTCAGCAGCGGCAGCTTGTCCGGCGACTCCATCGAGCCGGAAGTGTCGAGCAGGAACACCAGGTTGGCCGGCGGCAGCGTCGCCTTCGGCACGTCGTAGCCCTTGATGCCGACCATCAGCAACTGGCGCTTCGCATTCCAGGGCGCCGGGGCGAGCTCGGTGGTCACGTTGAAAGGACGGCTGCGGTCCGCAGGCGCAGCGTGGCCGTAACGGAAGTAGTTGATGAACTCCTCCGCGCGCACCGCATCGGCGGGTGGACGCTGCCCTTCACGCAGCATCCGGCGCACGTTGCTGTAGCTGCCGGTGTCCACATCCACAGAGAAGGTGGAGACAGGTTCATCCAGCGTCCGGCGCACAGGGTTGTCGTCGCGCCCTGCGTACTTTTCCGTGTTGACCGGCGTGGCGGGCGGGGCGATGGCGGCGTGGGCGACACGGTATTCCATCGCCATCACCGGAGCCGGCGGTGGAGGCGGTGCGTAGGCGTGCCCCGCGGGCATGATGGCCTTGGCCTGCTCGCGGCGCAGGCGGTTGCCGGTCACGACGACGCTGTCCAGCGTGGCCTGCTCAGTCCGTGCCGCATCCGCGGCCTGGTTGGCGAGGCTGGCGCCGGCAGCGGCAGCGGCCGCCTCCGCTTCGGGCGAATGCTGCGCGGTAGGACTGGACTGGCAGGCGGCCAGCAGGGCGACGGACAGCAGGGTGACGGTCAGACGGTGCGACATGGCGTGACTCCGTGTGTGGGACAGGGAGTCGAACGCGCGGGGCCGGTGAACGGGGTTGAGCGGGGTGGTGCCTCAGGATCCGGACCCTGCACGGGGCCGGGTCGCGTCAGTCGATGGCGCCCACATCCATGCCGTCGTAGGCATCCAGGCCGTGCTCCTCGGCGAAGCGGTACAACGCCTGGTTGCGCTCATGAAGGCTGTCGGGCGTGTGGACTTCGGTCTTCTCGACATGCAGCCACCACAGGTCCGGGTCCTTGCGGTTGTCCTTGTCTTCCAGGTACAGCGCGATCACGCGGTAGCCCTGCGCCTGCAGCAGCGGCACCACCGCCTCCAGTGCGGGACGCGAGCCATGCGTGAAGAAGTAGCCCCAGACCAGCGGCTTGCCCAGGTCCCAGGGCGTCTCCTTGGCCATGTTGTCGAACATCTCGACCAGTTGTTCGCGGGTGATCATGTCGTGCTCCTGATGTTGCGCGCGCGACAGGATGGTCGCGCGATGAAAGGGGATGTCATGGAAGATGCTCTGGTGGCCTGCGTGCGATATCCGCACCAAGGCTACGATTCGGCACGCAGCTTCAAGCGGCCATCGCCGACCTGCGCATCGACGCGCTCGCCCGGCTGCACCTGGGTGACCGAGCGCACCAGCGTGCCGTCCTCCTTGGTCACCAGGGCGTAGCCGCGGGCAACGGTCGCGATGGGGCTGACGGCCTCCAGCGAGCGCGCGAGCCCGCGCAGGCGCAGGGCGTCGCGTTGCAGCGTGCGCGCGACGGCGGCCTGGGGGCGGGGCGCAAGGGCCAGCAGCCGCGCGCGAAGTTGTTCCAGCCGACGTTGGGGCGAATGGGCGCGCAGGACGGCATCGGCATGGCGGAGTGCGGCCTGGCGACGTGCCAGCTGGTCGCGCCACAGCGCATGCAGGCGACGCGCGGCGTCTTCCTGGCGACGCCGCAGCATCTCCAGCCGCGCCTGGGGGCGCAGCGCATTGAGGCGCAGCGCGGCGCGGTCGGCGCGCTGCATGGCGTTGCGCAACCGATGCGCCTGGGTGGTGGCGAGCCGGCGCTGCAGCGCCTGCACGCGCGCCAGCAGGTCGCGCCGGTCCGGCACCAGCAGCTCGGCTGCGACGGAGGGTGTGGGTGCGCGCAGGTCGGCGGCGAAATCGGCAAGGGTGAAGTCGGTCTCGTGGCCGATCGCGGACACGACGGGTACCGGCGAGGCGGCGATGGCGCGCGCCAGGCGTTCATCGTTGAACGCCCAGAGGTCTTCCAGCGAGCCGCCGCCACGGGCGACCAGCAGCACGTCGTAACGGCCGCTGCGCGCGGCGCGCTGCAGCATGTCGACGATCTGTGCGGCCGCCGTTTCGCCCTGCACCTGCACCGGCAGCACGTCCACGTCCAACAATGGGAAACGGCGCTGCAGCACGCTCAGGACATCGCGCACGGCCGCGCCGGTGGGCGAAGTGAGCACGGCGAGCCGTCGCACGTGGGCGGGCAGGGTGCGCTTGCGCGCATCGTCGAACAGACCTTCCGCGGTCAGTCTCGCCTTCAGTTCCTCGAACGCGCGCCGCAGCGCGCCTTCGCCGGCTTCCTCCAGGCTGTCGATCACCAACTGGTAGTCGCCGCGCGCTTCGTACAGCGTCAGCCGGCCGCGTGCCAGCACGCGCAGGCCCTCGCGCGGGACGAATTTCAGCCATTGGCTCTTGGGCTTGAACATCGCGCAGCGCACCTGCGCGCGCGCGTCCTTGAGGGTGAAGTACAGATGTCCCGATGCCGGCCGCGTGACGTTCCCCAGCTCGCCTTCCACCCACACCAGCGGAAACGCGCCCTCCAGCAGGTCGCGCGCCAGCGTGTTGAGCTGGGTGGGCGTGAGGATGTCGCGCGCGGTGTCGGTCATGCGACAAGGATAAACGGTGGCGACGGCGGATGATGCGAAGGCCTGCGACATGCGGTCGCAGCCGGGTGCTCGCGTTCCGTGGTGGAATGCCGGGGTCCTGATGGCCGGAGTCGTCCGCATGCGCCTGTCCCGCTGGTCCCGTCCCGTGTTGCCGATGCTGGTTGCCGCGCTTGCGGGGTGTTCGCCTGCGGAGGCGCCGGCGCCCGCCGCCGCCAACCGTTCTCCCTCGGTGGAGGCGCGCAGCCTGCCGTCGCCCGCCGGGGCCGCGCAGCCCGATCTGGTGTCTGCGCCGGACGGCCAGTTGCTGTTGAGCTGGTTGGAGCCGACGGGCGACGCCGGACATCGCCTGCGCTTCAGTCGCCTGTCGACGCAGACAGGCGACTGGGAAGCGCCGCGCACGATCGCCGAAGGCCGGACGTGGTTCGTCAACTGGGCCGATACACCGCATGTCCATGCGCTGGCGGACGGCTCGCTGTGGGCGCACTGGCTTCGCAGCACGGGTCCCTCGCGCATGGACTACGGCATCGACCTGGTCCGTTCCGGCGACGGCGGCGCGACGTGGAGTGCACCTCAACTGGTGCATCCGTCCGGCACGCCGGGTGACCATGGCTTCGTGACGTTCTGGCCGCAGGCGCACGACCGGCTCGGCATCGCCTGGCTGGACAGTCGGCAGAAAGCCGTCGATGGCGCGCATGCGCACCACGACGACGGCCACCATGGCGGCGGTGCCCCGATGATGCTGCGTGCCGCGCTCTACGACGCAGAGGCGAAGCAGGGCGGAGAGTGGCCATTGGACACGTCGACCTGCGATTGCTGCACCACGTCGTCCGCGGTGACGGATCGTGGCGTGGTGGTCGTCTACCGCGGGCGGAGTGACGGAGAGATCCGCGACACGCGCATCGTCCGCTTCGATGGCGAGCGCTGGACGCCGCCGCGTGACGTGCATGCGGATGGCTGGCAGATCGCCGGCTGCCCGGTCAACGGGCCAATGGTGGTGGCCGCTGGACGCCGGGTGTGGGTCGCCTGGTACACGGAAGCGGACGGTGTGCCGGAACTGCGCGCCGCGCGCTCGGATGATGCAGGCGATACTTTCGGAACGCCGGTGACGCTGGCGAAGGGAGCGCAGGTATTGGGTCGGCTGGGGTTGGCGCACGGCGATGGCCACTTGCTGGCCAGCTGGCTGGAACAGTCGCCCGACGAACGCCAGCACCTGGTGCTCGGCCGTTACGACGAGGCATGGGGCGGCGCGCAACGCGTCGAAGTCGCCGCCCTGTCCGCACGCGGCCGTGCCAGCGGAATCCCCCGATTGCAATGGCACGGCGATGCCGCATGGCTGGCGTGGACCGACGTGGCCGCCGAGGCGTCGCGACTGCAGGGCGCGCGCGTGGTGTTCCGCTGATCCGCACGGGTGCGACACTTCGTCGCATCTGCCCGCTGCGCAACTGACCGCTTAGAATCGCGCCGTGATCCGCTCGTCCGCCTTCCTCCGACCGATGCTGCACCTGGCCCTGCTGGCGGCGTTGCTGATGGCGTCCGCGCCGTCGGTCACGCGTTGGGTGGCCAGCGCCGGCACGCAGGTGCTGGCCGGCTGGACCGAACTGTGCACCACGGATGGCATCAAGTGGGTCGACACCCGCGCGGAATCCCCGGTCGAGAAATCGCCGTCGCCTGCCGGCATGCCGATGGGCGGCGATTGCGCGTACTGCACGTTGGCCGCCGCGCTGCCGTTGCTGCTGCTCTGCATCGCGTTGGTGTTCCCACGTCTTTCGGGGCACGTCATCGCACGCGCCGTGGCGCTTCCATACCCCGGGCGGCTGCGCCTGCGCGGCCTCGGCGGACAAGGGCCGCCCCTCCTGCTCTGAACCACAAGACCTTCCGTTGATCGTGCGGCCCGCGCGCCGCGTCCTTGTGCTTTGGAGTTTCCATGTCCCTGTTTGCCTGCGTGGCGCCGCGTGCGTCACGCCTGTCCGTGGCTGTCGCCGCGACCCTCTCGATGTCCTTGTCCGCCCATGCAGCCGACAGCGTCGCGCTGCCCGATGGTTCCCGCGCCACCCAACTCGATACGGTCGAAGTCAAAGGTCACAAGACCGACCTCGAACAGGCCGCCGGCACCGGCACGCGCCTCTCACTCAGCGTCATGGAAACGCCGGCTTCCGTCACGGTGCTCGACCGCGACACGCTGGATGCCCGCGGCGTACGCACCACGCAGGAGGCTCTGGCCGGTATCCCGGGTCTGACCGTGGCCTCGCCGCCCGGCAACGGCAATGCGGTGACCTACCGCGGCTTTTCCGGCAGCCAGATCACCCAGCTGTTCAACGGCATCGACGTGCAGTACGCCAGCATCGCCGCGCGTCCGGTCGATGCGTGGCAGTACGAGCGGGTGGAAGCGATCGGCGGTCCGTCGAGTTTTCTCTACGGTGCCGGTGCGGTCGGCGGCACGATCAACTACGTCACGCGGTTGCCGCGACTGGATCGCGACGAAGCCGCGGTGCAGGCGTCATGGGGCTCAGTCCGCGACGGCACGTTGGCGATGGGCGCCAACCTGCGCATCGGTGGCGATGAGGGGCGCCAGGCCGTCCGCCTGGATGCCAGTACGCGCGATGGCGAGAGCTGGATCGATGGCCAGGAACGCGAAGCGTCGACGCTGGCCGCGTCGTGGCTGGTGCAATGGGCGCCCACGGTGCGCCACACGCTGGCCGTCGAGTACCAGCAGGAAGACAGCCATCGTCCCTACTGGGGCACGCCCGTGCGCCAGCCGGCGACCGGTCGACTTTCGGTACTGCCGCAGACCATCGGCCGCAATTACAACGTCGCGGATGGCTACTACGGGCAGGAGGTATTGTGGGTCAGGTCGCTGCTGGAGTGGACGCCCGGCGAGCACGACACCGTGCGCAACACGGTCTACCACTACGACGCACTGCGCGATTACCGCAACGTCGAGAGCTACCGCCTGACCGCCGGCAATGACGGCGTGATCCGCTCCGGCACGCTGCTGCAGCGTCACGACCAGCAGGTCTACGGCAACCGGCTAGAGTGGACCCACGAGGGCGAGCTGTTCGGCCTGCCGTCGCAATGGGCCACCGGCCTGGACATCAGCTACAACCGACAGACGCGGTTTCCGTTGTCGCTGTCGTCCACGGTGGATACCGTGCCGCTCGACGCGGTGACGCCAGGGCGCTTCCTGGATGTACCCGGTACGGCGATCGTCTACACGCCCGACCGTACCAACCGGTTGCATACGCAGGCGGTGTACGTGGAAAGCATGACCGAACTGGTCCCGTCGCTGTCGTTGCTGACCGGCCTGCGCCACGACCGCATCGTGCTGGACGTGGTGAACCATCGTGCGGTCACCGCCACCAACCCGGCGCGCTTCGATCGCGAATACACGCCCATCACGGGCCGCGCCGCGCTGAACTGGGCCATCACCCCGCAGGCAAGCGTCTACGTGCAGTACAGCACCGCGGCCGATCCGCCGGCCGGCATCCTCAGCACAGCCAATTTCGCCACGCTGCGCGACTTCGACCTGACCACGGGACGGCAGGGCGAGATCGGTGCCAAGTTCCAGTCACGGGATGCACGCCACTTCGCCACGCTGGCCGCGTACCGCATCGTGCGGCGGAACCTCGCCATCACCGATCCCGCAAATCCGGGGCAGACGCTGCCGATAGGCCAGCAGTCTTCGCGCGGCGTGGAAGCGACCTTCGGTTGGCGCCCTCTGGAGGCGCTGAAGGTGGAGGGCAACCTGGCGTGGGTGGACGCCACGCTCGATGACTTCCATGAGAACGTCGGTGGCGTGCCGGTTTCCCGCGCCGGCAACCGGCCCACCAATACGCCGTCGCGCGTGGGCAACCTGTGGGTGGACTACACGTTCGGACCGCGCTGGTCCGCCGGCGTCGACGCCCGGGGCGTGTCCTCGCGCTACGCCAACGCCGCCAACACCCTGTCGACGGCGGGTTACGCCACCTGGGGCGCGCACGTGGGCTTCAAGTGGAACGCCAGCACGGAGCTGACCCTGCGTGGCCGCAACCTCGGCGACCGCACGCACGTGGTGTACGCGCTGGGCAGCACGATGGCCTATCTCGGCGATCCGCGCAGCTGGGAAGTCGTGCTGCGCAAGACGTTCTGAGTGCGGCGCGCAGGAGATTCCCATGGGCACGATCTTCTTCCTCGGTGTCGGCTCCTGGCTGATCGCGTGGGCATCCGCGCTCGGCCTTCAGTGGCTCGCGCGGGCGGCGGCGACCGCACGTCCGCTGGCGTTGTTCGACACCCCTGCATCCGCATCCGATAGGGAGACCACGACATGAAGCTTCCTCTTGCCAGCCTGCTGGCCCTGCTGCTGGCGGCATGCCAGCCCACACCGCAAACCGCTGCCGGTGACGACGGACATGCCAGCGGCATCGCCGTGGCATCACCCTGGTTGCGCGAGACGCCGCCCGGTGCGCCTGTCGCGGGCGGCTTCCTCACCTTGCAGAATCCATCGTCGGACGACGACAGGCTGCTGGCGGTCGAAAGCGCATTGGCGCAGCGGGTGGAGATCCACGTGATGCGTGACGAGGGTGGCGTGGCTCGCATGCGCGAACTGGCCGACGGCCTGCCGCTGCCTGCCGGTGCCACGGTCCAGCTGCAGCCGGGTGGTCACCACCTGATGTTCATGCAGCCGCAACGTCCGCTGCAGGCGGGCGAACAGGTGGACGCCACGTTGGTCTTCGATCATGCCGGACGCGTCCCCGTCACGTTCGAGGTCCGGCCGCTCGGTGCGTCGGGCGCAGTGCCGCATCACTGACGCCCGCCGAGGCTCGGGTGTCTAGCGGAATTGCCGGACAACGGACGTCGCGCGCGATCTTCGCATCGGCGTCCGCCTTTCTGGATAGGATGACGGCCACCTCATCGTCGAAGGGTGCGCGGCATGCGCGGTCTCGATTTCAGTTCGTGGCAGGGCCTGCTGACCACGCTCGCGGGGCTGGCGCTGATCACGGTGATCGGCGTCGGCATCCGCCTGCTGGTGATGCAGACGGTGCAGGAGCGGCGTGCGCGCGAGAACCGCCAGATCAACGAGCGCCTGCGCACGCTGATCGCGGCCTACAAGGTGCTGGGTGGTTCTTTCACCGGCGCACTGGATGTCGACCCCCGACACCTGCGCGACCTGCGTGTGCAGGCAAGGGAGGCCGGCGCCGACACCTTCGACGAGGGCAACGAGCGGCCCCGGCGCATCCGCGACGCGGTCGAGGCCGCCCTGTCGGACATCATCCTGCTGGGCACCGATGAGCAGGTGAAGCTGGCCGCGCAGGCGGCGACGGACCTGGCAGCAGGCCGTCCCATCCGCACCGACGCACTGGTGGTGTCGCTGCGTGACTTCATCCGCAGCGTGCTGGACCTGGAACCGATCCCGTCGTCGCTGGCGATTCCCCGCCAGGGACCGGCGCGACCGGTGGCGTCCAAAGGCAAGGGCGATGGCGCAAAAGGCGAGGGGCGCCTGGGCGGTGGCGGTGGTGCGGGCGGCGCCGGAGTGGGAGGCGCCGCAGGCGTGGGCGTCGGGGCGACGGTCGACCCGGACCGCGATCCCGCGCGCTGACGCTTACTCGTCGATCCAGCGCCGTTCCGGCCCCGGTCGCTTGGCCAGCTTGCGCTGCAGCGAGCGCCGGTGCATGCCCAGCAGGCGTGCGGCGGCGGAGATGTTGCCTTCGGTTTCGGCCAGCGCCTGCTGGATGTGTTCCCACTCCAGCCGGCTGAGCGGGGTCATGGTGTCGTCGGTGGCGCCGGCGTCATCCGCAGCGGCGGGCGCTTCCAGCCCAAGTGCACGCAGGATGGTCGGCACCGTCGCCGGTTTGGGCAGGTAATCGTCCGCGCCGCGCTTGATCGATTCCACCGCCGTGGCGACGCTGGCGTAGCCGGTGACCAGCAGGATCTGCATGTCGGCGCGCAGCGCACGCAATGGCTCGATCAGGGCCAGGCCGGAATCGCTGCCGAGCTTCAGGTCGACCAGGGCGAAGTCGGGCTGATACTCGCGTGCCCGCGCAATCGCGCTGGCGGCATCCAGCGCGATTTCGGTCTCGATGCCCTTGCGCGCCAAGCTGCGCTGCAGCGTGCGTGCGTAAAGTTCGTCGTCGTCGACCAGCAGGCCTTTCATCGGATGCCTCTCATCAGGGAGTTTCGTCATTGGCCGTCACCGGCAGGCGGAACTGCACCTGCACGCCCTTCGGCGGCACCGCGCGCATGGTCATGCGCCCACCCAGCCGTTCGATGGTGGCATGCGACAGGGCCAGGCCCACGCCCATGCCTTCGGGCTTGCTGGTGCGGAAGAGCTGTTCGGACTGGAATGGCAGCGCTTCGTGGAAACCGTTGCCGTAGTCGCGCACGGTGCCGACCAGTTCGTCGCCCTCGCAGCGCAGGTCCAGATCCACGCGCTGCGAACCCGCCTGGCGGCTGGCGTCGGCGGCATTGTTCAGCAGCGCCTGCAGCAGGTGCCCGGTGGAGGCGTCGGTCGCCAGCCATGGCGGCAGCGCGCCGGTGCGCTGCAGTTCCACCGTGGGGCGGACCAGTTGCCAGCGCTGCGCGACCTCGTCCAGGTCGACGCGCTGGCGTACGCCCATGTCGGCCGAGGCCGCGAGCGCGCGCACGCGGTCGCGGCACAGGTCGATCAGCTGGCGCATGGTGCCGGCGTCTTCGCGGATGTCGGGTTCGGATGCGTGTTCGCGGATGTCTTCCGTCAGCAACGTCATGGTCGCCAGCGGGGTGTTGAGTTCGTGCGCGACCGCCGCCGCGTGCGTGGCCAGCGCCACGATGCCCTCGTTTCGCGCGAAGCGCTCGCGCAGGCGGGCCAGCTCCTGTTCGCGCAGGCGCAGCGCGGCCACCAGCCGCGTGGAGAAGTACAGCACTACGCCGGCCGACAGCACGAAGTTCACCGCCATGCCCCACAGGTGCACATTGAAGCTGTTGCCATGCAGGTGCGGCAGGGGACGTCCCAGCACCGCCGTCAGGATGTAGCCGAGCAGGCAGGCCACCCCAGTGGCCAGTACCCAGCGCAGCGGCAGGGCCAGCGCGGAGACGGCGATCAGCAGCAGGAACATCGAGCTGAACGGGTTGCCGATGCCGCCGCTCCAGGCGACGAGCCAGGACAGCACCGCCACGTCCACCAGCATGTGGGCGAAGGCCTCGGCCGGCGTCTCCTCGCCGGGGCGATGGCTGCGCCACGTGGCGTAGACGTTGAACAGCGCAAGCGCGCCGATGCCGCCCCACAACGGCCAGCGGGGCAGGGCGATGCCGAGCGGGCCCAGCGCCACCAGTACCGTCACCGCCTGGCCCACGATCGCCACCCAGCGCAGGTTGCACAGGGTGCGCAGGAACGAGGGCGTGGTGATGAAGAGGGTATTCGGCATGGCGACATGCTAGTGCAAGCGGGTCCGGGCAGCCTGCGGCATGGCGTCGCAGGCGGGCCGGGCGCCCACGCTACAATGCCCGCATGCACGACGCCGTCACCCGCCCCACGCCCCCCACCGACGCCGCGCCCTGGCCGCGCCGCATCACCCAGGCTGTCCAGATCGGCAACGCCACCGTCGGCGGCGGCCGCCCGGTGGTGGTGCAGTCGATGACCAATACCGACACCGCCGACATCGCCGGAAGCGTGAAACAGGTGGCCGAACTCTGGCGCGCCGGCTCGGAGATGGTCCGTTTGACCGTCAACAATCCCGAGTCCGCCGCCGCCATCCCGCGCATCCGCGACAAGCTGGAGATGATGGGCGTGTCGGTGCCGCTGATCGGCGACTTCCACTACAACGGCCACCAGCTGCTGGCAGGCGAACCGGCCTGTGCCGAAGCGCTGGCGAAGTACCGCATCAACCCCGGCAACGTCGGCTTCGGCAAGAAGCGCGACACCCAGTTCGCGCAGCTGATCGAGTTCGCGATCCGTTACGGCAAGCCGGTGCGCATCGGCGCCAACTGGGGCTCGCTGGACCAGGCGCTGGCCGCGCAGCTGATGGACGAGAACCATGCGCGCGAGGTGCCGTGGGACGCCGGCCGCGTGCTGCGCGAGGCGCTGATCCGCTCGGCGGTGGATTCGGCCGAACGTGCCGTCGAGATCGGCCTGCCGCGCGACCGCATCGTGCTGTCGGCCAAGGTCAGCGGGGTGCAGGAACTGATCGCCGTCTACCGCGACATGGCGTCCCGCACGGACTTCGCCCTGCACCTGGGCCTGACCGAGGCCGGTATCGGCAGCAAGGGCATCGTCGCTTCGAGCGCCGCGCTGGCGGTGCTGCTGCAGGAAGGCATCGGCGACACCATCCGTATTTCGCTGACGCCCGAGCCCGGCCAGTCGCGTACACAGGAAGTCATCGTCGCGCAGGAGCTGCTGCAGACCACCGGCCTGCGCGCATTCACGCCGATGGTCACCGCGTGCCCCGGCTGCGGCCGCACCACCTCCGAATTCTTCCAGGAGCTGGCGAAGGTGGTGCAGGAGCACGTGCGCGGCAAGATGCCGGAATGGAAGGTCACCCATCCCGGCGCCGAGAACATGACGCTGGCGGTGATGGGCTGCGTGGTCAACGGCCCGGGCGAATCGCGCCACGCCAACATCGGCATCTCGCTGCCGGGCACGGGCGAGGCGCCGGCGGCGCCGGTATTCGTCGATGGCGAGAAGAAGATCACCCTGCGCGGCGAGAACATCGCGCACGAGTTCGTCGCGCTGATCGACGACTACGTCGAGGCCAAGTACGCGCGTGCTGCCGGCTGACACGCTGGCCAACGGCCGGCGCTTCATCGCCGGCCTGTTCCGCGAACACGGCGGGCGCCTGGTCCTGCTGTTCCTCTGCCTGCTGGCGCCGTTGTGGCTGTTCGTCGAACTGGCCGACGAAATCCACGAGCTGGAAGACTTCTACTTCGACGATGCGCTGCTCTTGCAGGCACATGCGCTTTCCGGCCCCAGCCTTGACCGGTTCTTCATGGTGCTGTCGGCGCTCGGCTACCAGTGGGGCGTGGTCCCGGCCGACATCGCGCTGACGCTGGGCCTGCTGGTCGCACGCCGCTGGCGCGAAGCGACTTTCGCCGGCGTGTCGCTGGGCGGGTCCGCGCTGTTGAACATGGCGACCAAGCAGTTCTTCCAGCGCGATAGGCCGGCGCTGTGGGAATCCATCGCGCCCGAGCACACCTTCAGTTTCCCCAGTGGCCACGCGATGGGCTCGGCGACCCTGGCGATGGTGGTCCTGCTGCTGTGCTGGCATACCCGCTTCCGTTGGCCGGTCGTCGTGCTTGCCGCGCTGTTCGCGCTGGCCGTCGGCGCCTCGCGCATCTATTTGGGCGTGCACTACCCATCCGACATCCTCGGCGGCTGGGCCGCCGGCGTCGCCTGGGTCTCGGGCGTCTACCTGGTGCTGTACCGCATCCGTGAGCGGCCGTGGCAGGTCAGATGAGGCGTCTGCTCTCCTGTAGGAGCGACGTAAGTCGCGACCGCACGAATTGAACATTCCGGTGCGTAACCGATAGCGCCTTGTTCGTTGGCCTCTCGCCGGAGCAGGCGATGGCACTGCTGTGAGTGACGGCGTGCGGTCGCGACTTACGTCGCTCCTACAAACAGCCGCGTCCTACGGCGCATACGCCCGCTCGCGCTCCTCCTGCAGTCGCTGCCGCAGGTACTGGTCGCGGGTGAGGCCAGCGGGGATGGTCGACATCGCCGCGACCTCGGCCACGACCTGTGCTTCGCGCGCCTTGTAGGACTGGAAGCGGGGGTCATTGCGTTGCTGCGCGGCGAAGGCGGCCATGCGCTGGTCGGCGTGGGCGCGATAGCGGTCGGCGATGGCCGCGACTTCCTCCGCCTGCCGCGCGGGATCGTCCACGGTCGCCTTGATCAGCGCGGTGCGCAGCAGCACGGCTTCGCCCGCAGACAGGCCGCCCGCTGCTTCGTACTTGTCGATCTGGCGCGTCAGCGCATCGGCGCGTTCGCTGCGTTCCACCGCGCGCAACGACGCGGAACGCGCGAAGAAATCTTTCGCATCGGCCTCGAAGCGCTGGCGCTCGAGATGCTCCTGCGCCTCTGGCGTGGCTTGCAACGACGACAGTGCCGATGAAGAGGCATCGGGCACTTCGGCCTGCGGGCGTCGTGCGTCCGACGGCATGCCCGCGTCATCGCGTTTCCACCACAGCACGGCCGCCACGAAGACCAGGCAAGGCACCAGCAGTATCAGCAGCTTCTTCATGCAGCGTCCCTCGTGCGCCGGGGCCGCCACGGCAGGGCGGCCCCGGACATCGGCCTCAGCCCATCAACTGGTCCACCAGCCAGTACAACAGGTTGAACGGCTTGGCCTTGTCGGCCTTGTCGTCCTGCTCGCTGGCGTCGAGCACCTTGCCCTGGCCGTCGAGCACGCTGTCGATGAAGTGCTTCAGTTCCAGGTTCTGCGCCTGCACGTCGGCGTTCTTGAAGTCGACGATGGTGGTGCAGTGGCTCTCGTTGAGCGCGCGGTACTGCGGGAAGTAGCCGCCGACGTTGTCCAGTCCGTTCAGGCGGTCGCGCAGCCGTGCGGTGTCGACATCCCAGCGTGCGTGGATGCGGGCCTCCTTGGTCGCCTGGTCGGGCGCATTGGCGATGTCGGGATAGAAGCGCTCGTACGAATACGAGGAATAGTTGAGGTCTTTCCAGAAGTGCGTATGGCCGAGTCGGTCGTTCGCATACTTGCTGGAAAGCGCGGGATACAGGCTGCCGAGTTCGTTCAGATCGAATTGCGGCAGGCCGCTGGCGAGGTAGGGCAGTGGGCCGTTGGGCTGGTCCAGGCCCCAGGCGCTGCGGATCAGCGCCATCAACGGTTGCGAGGGGTAGTCCGCCGGATTGCCGTTCTTCGGCGTGGGGAAGATCGGGCCGGAGTCGTCGATCAGGAAACTGCGCGTGGGAGCCATGTCGCGACGCAGCGGGTGGTAGCTGGTCAGGCTGCCCGCACCGCCGGCGCTGCAGCCGGTGGACAGCATCTGCGTGGGCCTGGGCAGGTTGTCCTTCAACCAGCCCGCCACCGCGCGCACGTTGCGCACGCCGTTGTGGTGCCAGACCAGCGGCGTGTTCTGGCCGCTCGGGTCGTTGTAGACCGCGACGCGGTCGCCGCTGTAGATGTCGCCGGTGCAGTAGGGCACGTAGACCATGTTCCAGCCCTGCGTCTTCACCCCATCGAACGGGCTGACACGGGTGACGAACGGACTGACCAGGCTGGCGCCCGGGTTCAGCAGGCTCATGTAGTCGTCGGGGATGCCGTTGGGATTGCGCGCGCCGCGGATGCCGCTCTGCCCGCTGCAACTGGCGTAGTCCCAGCACGCGCCGCCGCCTTCCATGTAGATGATGGTGTTGCGCGTATCCGCCACGCGGTTGACGAAGAACTTGAACGGCGAACCGTCGCCGCACACGGCGCCCGTCTGCGGTGCCAGCTGGATGGTCTGCCATGCGTCGTAGCGGCCGGGCTGGAAGCCGTCGTTGAATCCGGACGGATTGGCCAGCAACGGATAGGTGCCGGTGCGCTGCGCGGCGGTGACCTTGTTGTCGGCCTTGGGGGGCGAGACCAGGTTCACCAAGGTCTGCCAGAAACTGTAATCGCCTTGCTCGGCTTTCAGTGGCGCCGCCACCAGCAGGGTGAAGCTGGCGGCCGCCAGGACGAGGGGCAGGCGTGCGGGTCGTACGGGTGCAACCATGATCGGATCCTCCGGCGAGAGTCAGGTGGACGTTCAACGGGATGGACTGCCTTGGCGTGCGGCACGCGTGGGGGCGGCGACCGTACAGGGGCGGATGGTGGTGGCTTCGCGGCGCAGGTGAATTAAGCGGGTGTGATGGCGTCCGGTTTGGCTGCCGTCACCCCCCGTGTTGGCCGGAATACCCCCCTTCGAACCAGACGGAGAGCTGTCGGTGAGGGAGACGATCCTGCGTTGCAGCACGCATGGGCGCGTGGTTGTACGGGCGTGCGCGATGGACGCTGGCAACGGACCGTTGCGTGGTAATGCCTTGCCGCCCGTCCGGCGCAGCATGAACATGTGCGTCCCTCGCATCGTGCGCAGTGGAAGGCTTCACGGGGATCGCAATGCAGGAACTGGTCGACCGATACGGCGTGCTGCTGGTGTTCGCCAATGTGCTGGCGCTGTCGCTCGGGCTGCCCGTGCCCGCCATGCCGACCTTGATCCTCGTCGGCGCCGGCCTGGCGTTGCAGCCGGAGGCGATGTGGCTGCCGCTGCTGGGCGTGCTGGCCGTCTCCGTGCTGGCCAGCCTGATCGGCGACGGCGTGTGGTTCTACGCCGGCCGCCGCTATGGCAACCGCACGCTGCAGTCGCTGTGCCGGCTGTCGCTGTCGCGCGACACCTGCATGAAGCGCACCGAGCGCTTCTACGGCCGTTTCGGCATCCGCATCCTGTCGGTGGCGAAGTTCATCCCGGGGCTGTCGATGGTGTCCGTGCCGCTGGCGGGCGCGATGCAGGTGCGGCTGCCGCCGTTCCTGCGCTACGACGGACTGGGTGCGACGCTGTGGGCCGCGCTGGGCCTGGGGTTGGGCGTGGTGTTCGCTCCCCAGGTGGAAACGGTCATCGACACGCTGTCGCAACTGGGGACCGGTGCAGGCGTGGTCATCGGCGCGCTGCTGGCTGCCTATGTGGGCTGGCGCTGGTGGCGTCGGCGTTCGCTGTTGAGGTCGCTGGAAGCGGCACGGATCGATCCGCCGGAACTGGAGGCACTGGTCCAGGCGGGCCCGCCGCCGGTGGTGTTCGACATCCGCGCGCCCGGTTTCCGCGATGTGGACCCCTACGTCATCCCGGGTGCGGTGTTCGCGGACGAACGCCAGCTCGACGGCATCCTGGCCACGTACCCGCGCGAGGGCAAGATCGTCATCTACTGCGCCTGTCCCGACGAGGTGTCGGCCGCCTGGATGGCGGCAAGGCTGCGCAAGGCGGGCTTCCGCGATGTGTTGCCGTTGCGGGGAGGGATCGATGCCTGGCGGAGCGCGGGCTACCGGGTGGAGCGCATCGGCGGCTGAACCCGCGCGCCGGGATCAGTGCTCGATGCACACCCGGTTGCGACCTTCGCTCTTGGCGCGGTACAGCGCCGCGTCGGCGGCGGCCATCATACGGCTCACGGTGTCGCGATCAGGCGTCAGCGCGGCGATGCCGATGCTGACGGTGATCCGCTGGGCTTCACCACCGGGCCGGAACACCACCGCTTCCACGGCCTCGCGGAGGCGCTCGGCGAAGCCGTAGGCGGCCTCGGGCCCGCATTCGGGCAGCAGTACGGCGAACTCCTCGCCGCCGATCCGCGCCGCGGCGTCGTCGTTGCGCACGTGCCGCCGCACGAGGGTGGCGATCTGCTTCAGCACGAGGTCGCCGGAGATGTGGCCGTAGCGGTCGTTGATCGGCTTGAACAGGTCCACGTCGATGATGCACATCGTCAACGCGCGCTGGTGCCGCATGGCGCGCGCGATCTCCTTCTCCACCGTTTCGATGAAGTGGCGGCGGTTGTACATCTCCGTCAGGGCATCGTGGGTGGCGAGCTGGTAGATCTCCTCGTGGTAGCGCGCTTCCACGCTGCTGTGGCTGATGAACTTGAGGATGCTTTCGCCCAGCGTGATGTGGTCGCCGTCCACCAGCGCCGCCTCGGTCACCGGCATGTCGTTCAGCCGGGTGGTGTTGGTGGCGCCGAGATCGCGCACCCAGTAGGTATCGCCGTTGCGCCAGATCTCGCAGTGCACGCGCGAGACGCTGTTGTGCGGGATATGCAGGTCGGTTTCCTGCGAACGCCCCACGCGCACCGGTTGGGCATCGATGTCCGCGCGCCGGCCCAAGCCTTCGCCATGGATCACCACCACGCACGCCGAACGCGGCGCGTGCGGACGCGGGCCATCGCTCAGGATGGTCCGTTGCGTGGTGGGCGGATCGTGGAAATCCCGGGGCATGCGTGTGCTGCTGGCAGGTGCGGGTCCGAGTGTAACGGATCGGTCCGTCAACTCACGCTTCCGCTACCATGGCCGGGCGCACCGGGGACAGTGGCATGACATCGCAACCTTACGACGACCTCGCACCCACCGAGAGCCTGGCCACGCGCCTGCAGGACGCGCCCACCGCGCCCGACGGGACGCTCGCGCCGGGTGCACGGCTGGGGCGTTACCGCATCGAAGGGCTGCTGGGTCGGGGCGGCATGGGCGAGGTCTACCGTGCCGCGCAGCTGGAACCGGTCCGCCGCGAGGTGGCGTTGAAGCTGATGCGCGCGCAACGCCTGCAGGCGCGCCATCTGGCGTACTTCGAAGTGGAGCGGCAGGTGCTCGCGCAGATGCGCCATCCGGCGATCGCGCAGATCTACGACGCCGGCGCGACCGAAGAAGGCTTCCCGTTCTTCGCGATGGAGCTGATCGAAGGCACCCCCATCACGCGCTACTGCCGCGACCAGCGTCTGTCGCTGGATGCCCGCGTCGCGTTGCTGATCCGCGTCTGCGAGGGCGTGCAGCACGCGCACCACAAGGGCGTGGTGCATCGCGACCTCAAGCCCGGCAACCTGCTGGTGGACACCCTGGACGGCAGGCCGGTGCCGAAGATCATCGATTTCGGCATCGCGACCACCGCGTCGCTGGCGGGCGATGCCGTGCTTGAACGCGCGGGAACGCCGGAGTACATGAGCCCCGAGCAGGCGCAGGGCGATCCGCGCGAAGTGGATACCCGCAGCGATGTGTACTCACTCGGCGTGGTGCTGTGCGAACTGGTGACCGGCGTGCGGCCGGAAGCCGTGGGCGAGACTTGGTCCGCGGAGACGCCCACGGCCGTCGCGCCGTCGTCGCGGCTGGCGGGGCTGCCGGCCGAACAGGCACGCGAAATGGCGCAGGAGCGGGGGCTTTCGCTCGCGCGGATGCGCGATCGCCTGCGCGGCGACCTGGACTGGATCGTGCTGAAGGCCATGCAGCACGAGCGCGACGCCCGCTACGATTCGGCTGCGGCCCTGGCAGACGATCTGCAGCGCTACCTGGATGACCGGGTGGTCTCCGCGGTGCCCGCCAGCCGTGGCTACGTGTGGCGCAAGTTCCTGCGCCGCCACCGCGCTGCGGCCGTCGCGGCCGGCGTAGCGCTGGTGGCGCTGCTGGGCGGACTGGGGCTGTCGCTGTATGGGCTGCAACAGGCGCAGATGCAGCGCAGCGTGGCGGAGGCCCGCAGCGCGGAACTGGAAAAGGTGGCGGCCTTCCAGCAGTCGATGCTGGAAGGGATCGACATCGAGACCATGGGCGTGGGCCTGGCGGAGGGTCTGGTCCGGCAGGTCGGCAGCCTCGATCCGTCGGCAGCCGAGGCGTTCGGCGCCACGCTGGCGAAGACCAGCACCGGCGACCTGGCGCGCGACCTCGTGGACCGGCAGTTGCTGGCGAACGCCGAAGATGCGATCGCGCGCGATTTCGCGGATCAACCCGACGTGGCGGCCAGCCTGCGCGAGTCGGTGGGGCACGTGTACGCCGCCATCGGCCGCCATGACAAGGCGGCGGCGCACTTCGCGCATGTGGCGGACTACCGCAGCACGGTGCTGGGCGAAGGTGCGCAGGAAACCCTGCGCGCGCGGCGTGACCAGGTGCAGGCGCTGCTGGAAGGCGCCCATGTCGACCAGGCGGAGGCGGTGTTGCAGAAGGCGCTGCCGCGCGCGTTCGCATTGCCGGTCAACGACCGCGTGCGGGTGAAGCTGGAACTCGCGCAGGCGCAGGTGATCTCCGCACGTGGCGACCGGCCGCGCGCGAAGGGCGTGGTGCAGGCCGTGCAGGAGCGCCTGCTGGCCAGCGTGGGCGAGGGCGACCCGGCGACGCTGGAAGCCACCAACGACCTGGCGGCCGTGCAGCGCAACCTGGGCGAACTGCCCGAGGCGCGCGCCAACATGGAGAAGGTGGTCCGGCTGCGCACGGCCACGCTGGGTGCTGACCACGAGGAAACGCTTTCGGCGATGGGCAACCTCGCGGTGCTGCGCATCATGAATCGCGAAAAGGATGCCGCCATCGCGATGCAGCGGGACCTGACCGGACGCTACACGCGCAAGCTGGGCAGCGAACACCCGGTCACCCTGCAGGCGCGCAGCACGCTGGCCACGATGATGGTCGACGCAGGCCAGGCCGATGAGGCGCTGCCCCTGCTGAAGGACGCGCTGGCCGCGCGCGAACGCGTGCTGGGCCGTGATCATCCGCAGACCGTGCGCACCCGGCTCAACCTGGCGACCGCGCATGCACGCCTGAAGGACTATGCCGCCGCGTTGCCGCTCGAGGAGCAGGTGATCACCGTACGCAGCCGCGTGCTGGGGCCATCGCACCCGGACACGCTGTCGATCCTGGTCAATCATGCCGGCACGCTGCTCAATGCGAAGCAACCCGAGGCCGCGCTGCGCCTGCTCGGCGACATCCAGCCCCTGGCGCTGAAGGTGCTGGGCGACAAGCACCCGCAGGCGCAGCTGACGATGGTCATCCGTGCCGAAGCGCTGCGCACCACCGGGCGCACGCGCGAGGCGCTGGAGGAATACCTGAAATTGTTCGCCCTGCGTCGCGCGGTGCTGGGCGAGACGCACGTCGAGACGCGCACGGCGGCCTGGAACCTGATCGACACCTACCGTGAGCTCGGGCGCGGCGCCGAGGCCGACGCGCTGCACCGGCAGTACATCGCACCGCTGCTCGCAGCGGATCCCGAGACGCTGGACGATGCCGATACCGAGTTCGTCGACCGTTATCGCGAAGGAAAGCGGCCCGGCAAGCAGACCTGAGAACGCCCGGCCTCACTCGCCTGGCTTGGCCGCCGAACTGGAGGCTTCCGACGCCGCGCGGCGCGACAGCACGGCTTCGCGGTGGGCGATATAGGCATTGGCGCCAAAGATGATGCCGGCGCCCAGCAGCGTCCAGGTATCCAGCGTCTCGTCGAACAGCAACCAGCCGAACACCGCGACCACCGGCAGCTGCATGAAGCTGATCGGCGTCAGCGCGGAGACCTCGCCCAGCTTCAACGCGCGCGTCCACAGCATGTGGCCGCCGGTGCCGAGTACGCCGGCCGCGACCACCCATACCCAGGTGATGCCCTGCGGCCATTCCCACACCGCCAGCGCCGGCAGCAACGACATCGGTACCCACAGCAGCGTGGTGTAGATGACGATGCGGTCGGCCGGTTCGGTGTGCGAGAGCTGCTTGATCTGGATCGCCACCAGCGCGCTCATCACCGCCGCGAGCACGGCGATCAGCGCATCCGCGGTGAAGGCCGACGTGCCCGGCCGCACGATCACCAGCACGCCGATGAAGCCGAGTACCACCGCCGTCCAGCGACGCGCGCGCACCTGCTCGTTGAGCATTGCGGCGGCAGCGATGGTGACGAACAGCGGGGTGGAATAGGACAGCGAGACGGCCTGTGCCAGCGGCAGGTGGCCGATGGCCCAGAAGCCGGCCAGCATCGAGCAGATGCCGATCACGCAACGGAACAGGTAGCGCGGGAACTGGGTGGTCTTCAGGAAGCCGGGACCATGGCGCAGGATCAGCGGCGCCGCCGCGAGCAGTCCGAAGAAGTTGCGGAAGAACGCGATCTCGAACGTGTGCAGCGTGGCCGAGGCCAGGCGGATCGCCACCACCATCAGCGCGAAGAACACCGTGCTGCCCAGCATCAGCACGGCGGCGCGGTAGTGGGCGGGCAGGGTGGGCATCAGCGGCGGGAACCGGCCCCTTCCCCCGCACGCGGGGGAAGGATGGGATGGGAGCGAACGAAGTAACGGACGTCGAACCCACCGCTGATCCGTGGCGACACGACAAGCCGCGGCGGTCGAGTCCGTCGCGCAGACCGCAGGGGACTGGCTTCGGTCCGCCCCCACCCCAACCCTCGCCCGTGAACGGGGGAGGGAGCGGGTTCAAGGGCGCCGATGCGCATCATCGCGGGATTACCAGCTCGCCCCGATGAGCTTCGGCTCCGGCTCGATGGCCACGCCGAAGCGCGCCTGCACCGACGCCGCGATCTTCCTTGCCAGCGCCAGCAACTGCGCGCCGGTCGCCGCGCCATGGTTGACCAGCACCAGTGCGTGCGCGGCCGATACACCGGCATCGCCGTCGCGATGCCCCTTCCAGCCGCAGGCTTCGATCATCCAGGCCGCCGACAGCTTGCGGTTGTGTCCTGCATCGCCGCGGAACACGGGCAGGGTGGGGTAATCGACCAGCAGTGCTTCGGCCTGCGCCTGCGACACGATGGGGTTCTTGAAGAAGCTGCCGGCATTGCCGATCACGGCCGGATCGGGCAGCTTGCGGCGACGGATGCGGACTACGGCATCGCCCACGTCGCGTGCGGTCGGCGCGACGATGCCCATCGCGCCGAGTTCCTCGCGGATGCCGGCGTAGTCCAGGCGCAGGGACGGCGTGCGCGGCAGCAGGAATTCGACCGCAGTCACCAGGTAGCGGTCAGGCGCACGCTTGAACACGCTGTCGCGGTAGGCGAAGGCGCAGGCTTCGCGGTCCAGTCTTGCGCGCACGCCATGGTGGCGGTCGAACGCTTCGACGATATCGATGAACTCGCCGACCTCGGTGCCATAGGCGCCTATGTTCTGGATGGGCGAGGCCCCCGCGGTGCCCGGGATCAGCGCCAGGTTTTCCAGTCCGCACAGGCCCTGTTCCAGCGTCCAGACCACCAGCGGATGCCACGGCACGCCGGCGTCGGCGCGCACGCGCACGCGCTCGCCATCGTCGGACACGATGCGGGTCGAGCGGGTCGCGAGGCTGATCACCGCGCCCGGCGCATCGCCTGCGAACAGCAGGTTGCTGCCGCCACCGATCACCAGCGTTTCCGCACCGGAGACCTGCGGCAGGGCAAGCACCTCCTCCAGCGCGGCCACATCGTCCACTTCGACCAGCCACGGCGCTGCGGCAGGCACGCCGAAGGTGTTGCGCTCGCGCATCGATGCGTTCGCGGTGACGCGGTATCCGGTGGTCATTCCGGGGCTACCGGACCACCGCTGGGGGCTTCGCGGCGGCGGCGGATGGCTTCCACGCATTCGCGGACCAGCTCCGGCCCGCGGTAGACCAGTCCCGTGTAGCACTGCACCAGCGAGGCGCCGGCGGACATCTTCGCCACCGCATCGGCACCGGACAGGATGCCGCCCACGCCGATCAGCGGGATGCTGTGCGGCAGACGCGTGCGCAGGCGGCGCAGCACCAGCGTGGCCTGGCCCATCAGCGGCGCGCCGGACAGGCCACCGGTCTCGCGCGCGTGGGGATGGTCCTGCACGCTCAGGCGGGAGACCGTGGTGTTGGTAGCGATGACGCCATCCACCTGCATGTCGCCCAGCACGCGCGCCACGGCATCGATGTCGCTGTCCGACAGATCCGGGGCGATCTTCACCAGCATCGGCACGCGCTTGCCGTGCTGCGCCGCCAGGTCTTCCTGCGCTTCGCGCAGGGTGCCGATCAGCTGGCGCAGCGCCTGTTCTTCCTGCAGTTCGCGCAGGCCGGCGGTGTTGGGTGAGGAAATGTTGACGGTGATGTAGTCCGCCAACGGATAGACGCGTTCCAGGCAGTACAGGTAGTCGGACGCGGCACGCTCGTTGGAGGTGTCCTTGTTCTTGCCGATGTTGATGCCCAGCAGGCCACGGTCGCGGCGCGCGGCTTGGACATTGCGGATCAACGCATCGACGCCGTCATTGTTGAAGCCGAGCCGATTGATGACGGCCTGGTGCTGCGGCAGGCGGAACATGCGCGGCTTCGGATTGCCGGGCTGCGGCTTGGGCGTGACCGTGCCGATTTCGACGAAGCCGAAACCCAGCGCGAACAGCGCATCGATGTGCGCGCCATTCTTGTCCATGCCGGCGGCCAGGCCCACGGGATTGGGAAAGGTCAGGCCCATGACCTTGGTGGGCATGGGGGTGATCGGGCGCGCCACCAGCGGCGTGGTGCCGGTGCGGTAGGCAAGGTCCAGTGCCTTCAGGCCCATGCCATGGGCGGTCTCGGCATCGAGGCCGAAGAGGAAAGGTCGGGCGAGGGAATACATGGAGGCGGGCGGGTTCAGTTCAGCGTCGCCAGCCAGGCCATCCCGCCCAGGAACAGGAAGATCACCGCGATGCCGACCACCCACAGCAGCGCCGACACCCAGCCAAGGATCAGTCCGCCGATGGCCATGCCGTCGCCTTCCAGCGTGCCGGCGCTGCGGCGGATTTCCGCGCGCGCCATGTGGCCGGTGACGATGGCCACGAGCGTGCCGATGAAGGGCAGCAGGGTCCAGCCGAGGATGCCCGACACGAGGCTGGCGATGGCGAGGCTGCTGGTGGTGCGGGCTTGGTTCATCAGGGGCTCCGTGCAGGGGTCAGGGAGGCGATGGCGCTGGATCGGGCAGGCAAAAAAACGCGCCGCCCGTAAAAGGTGGCGCGATTATCCCAGATGCTGGCCCGTTCGGGGCAGCCGGCATGCGGGCACGCCGGCTGCCTTGCGGATCAAAGGTCGAACTTGATGCCCTGCGCGAGCGGCAGCGAGTCGGAGTAGTTGATGGTGTTGGTCTGGCGGCGCATGTAGACCTTCCACGCGTCCGAACCGGACTCGCGACCGCCACCGGTTTCCTTCTCGCCACCGAACGCGCCGCCGATCTCGGCGCCGCTGGTGCCGATGTTGACGTTGGCGATGCCGCAGTCGCTGCCGGCCGCCGACAGGAACTGCTCGGCCGCCTTCAGGTTCTGGGTGAAGATCGACGACGACAGGCCCTGCGGCACGGCGTTCTGCATGTCGATGGCTTCGTCGAGGGTCTTGTACTTCATCACGTACAGGATCGGCGCGAAGGTTTCGTGCTGGACGACTTCATCGGAGTTCTTCAGGCCGGTGACGATGGCCGGCAGCACGAAGTTGCCCGGGCGGTCGATCGCGGTGCCGCCGGTCTCGACGGTGCCGCCGCTGGCCTTGGCCTTGGCGATGGAGTCCAGGAACTGCTGCACGGCGCCCTGGCTGTTGAGCGGGCCCATCAGGTTGGCCGGGTCCAGCGGATCGCCGATCTTGCCTTCCACCTGCTTGTACGCCTTGACCAGCGTGGACAGCACGGTGTCGTAGATGGATTCGTGCACGATCAGGCGGCGCGTGGTGGTGCAGCGCTGGCCGGCAGTGCCGACGGCGCCGAACACGATGCCGGGCACGGCCAGCTTCAGGTCGGCGGTTTCGTCCAGGATGATGGCGTTGTTGCCGCCCAGTTCCAGCAGGCTGCGGCCCATGCGGCGCGCGACGCGCTCACCGACGGTGCGGCCGACCTGGGTGGAGCCGGTGAAGCTGATCAGCGGGATGCGCTTGTCGTCGACGAACTGCTGCGCCAGCTCGACGCCAGCATCGTTGATCAGGAAGAAGATGTCCGGGAAGCCGCCGGCCTTCAGCGCTTCGTTGCAGATCTTCATGCTGGCGATCGCGGTGAGCGGCGTCTTGTTGGACGGCTTCCAGATGCAGATGTCGCCGCAGATCGCGGCCAGGAACGAGTTCCACGCCCACACGGCGACCGGGAAGTTGAACGCACTGATGATGCCGACCAGGCCGAGCGGCTGGTACTGCTCGTACATGCGGTGGCCAGGGCGCTCGGAGTGCATGGTGTAGCCATACAGCATGCGGCTCTGGCCCACGGCGAAGTCGGCGATGTCGATCATCTCCTGCACTTCGCCATCGCCCTCGGGCTTGCTCTTGCCCATTTCCAGCGCGACCAGCGAACCCAGCGCATCCTTGTGCCTGCGCAGCGCTTCGCCGCACAGGCGCACGGCTTCGCCGCGACGCGGTGCGGGGGTGGTGCGCCACACCTTGAAGGCGGCCTGGGCGCGTTCGACGATCTTCTCGTAGTCGGCCTGGCTGCTGGCGTGCACTTCGGCGATCACCTCGTTGGTGGTCGGGTTGATCGACTGCAGCAGGCCGGCATCGGTGGTCGTGGACCACTCGCCACTGCCGAGGTAGGTACCGGAGTTGGTGGTGGCGAGGCCAAGGGCCTTGAGGAGGTCAGCAGGCATGGAAGCTCCAGGGTCATTGCGCGGGATGCCGCCGAACGGGGTGCGGCACCGGAAGAGGAGCGGAATTCTACCAGAGCGGGCCGGGCGGACCGCGCGTAAGCCTGTGTTTTTCCAATGGTTCTTGCGCAAACAGGCGCTTGCGGGCGCAGCCGTTGATCCGCTGCCGGGGTTTGTTCGGTTCGCCGACTGGCGATGAAGGCGTTCGGCGATTCGCCGAGCGGGCGGTGTGGCGCCAGGGTGTCGGCATGTGAAGGAAGATGGTGACCCCGGCGCGATTCGAACGCACGACCTGTCCCTTAGGAGGGGACCGCTCTATCCAGCTGAGCTACGGGGCCATCGGCGGCGATTCTCGCACGAAGCGCTCTCGCGCACGACGCTCCCGTGCAGGGTATGGGTACCAGGGCGAGCATCCGCATGGCAGTGTGGCGGGTATACCCGTACGCCCGGATCGCATGGACATCCGCATCGACGACCTCCGCCATCCCGCCGTGATCGCGCTGTTGCAGGAGCACCTGGACTGGATGCACCGCATCTCGCCACCGGAAAGCGTTCACGCGCTGGATCTGGACGCATTGCGCGGGCCTGGCATCACCTTCTGGGCGCTCTGGGATGGCGACGCTCTCGCGGGCTGCGGTGCGCTGCGCGAGTTGGACGCGCGGCATGGCGAAGTGAAGTCGATGCGCACGGCGCAGACCCATCTGCGTCGTGGCGTGGCGGCGCGGATGCTCGACCATATCCTGGCCGAGGCGCGCGGACGGGGCTACGCACGTCTCAGCCTGGAGACCGGGTCGATGGCCTACTTCGCACCCGCACGCGCGCTGTATGCACGCGCCGGTTTCATCGCCTGTGCGCCCTTCGATGACTATGCGGAAGACCCGAACAGCGTTTTCATGACCCGCACGCTCTAAGGTGCGCATTGGTTTCAGTTGCATCCATCTGAAATCATTGGCTTTGTTGCATCGCAACGCTTGACAGCCCCCGGGGGTGTCGTGGTTTTCTTCCTCCATGCGTTCCCTTGCCCACGCTCCCGCGAACACGTCCCCGGCCTTGATGGCGGCGTCGATGCTTGCGTGCGATGGACGCACCACCCTGATTACGACCATTACCACTCTGACTCGTCAGGTGCGGCTGGTCGTGTTCGCGTAGCTCGCAAACCACGGCCCCGCACCCGGATCAGGATGCAGGGCCACCCGACTTCCTGATGCGTGCCGGGCCTCCTTACCGAGGTTCCTGACCCATGTCGTCCCGCAGCGCTGAAGTCGAATCCAAACCCCGCACCGTCGTCCACAAGTTCGGCGGCACCTCCGTTGCCGATGCCGACCGGTACCGCCACGTGGCGCAGTTGCTGCTCGCGCGCGACGAGGACGTGCAGGTCACCGTCGTCTCCGCGATGAAGGGCGTCACCGACGCGCTGATCGAACTGTGCGAGCTGGCGGCGGCCAACCGCCCCGAATGGCACGAAAGCTGGCATGCGTTGCGGGCACGCCATCGCGGCGCTGCCGTGGCGTTGCTGGGAGAGGCGGCGGGACCGGTGATCGAATGGGTGGACGAACGCTTCGGGAAACTGGAGGAGATCCTCAACGCGCTGATCGTCATCGGCGGCCTGCCGGAACTGGTGCTGCAGCGCGTGCAGGGACTGGGCGAAGTGTGCTCCGCGCGATTGCTGGGCGAATACCTGACGCTGCAGGGCGAGGACTGTGCCGTGCTGGACGCGCGCGACGTGCTGCGGGTCGACCACGGCGAACTCGGCGTGGTGGTCGATTGGGACACCAGCGCGCAACGCCTGGCGGCGTGGCAGGCCTCGCACCCGCAGCGGCGCGTGGTGGTCACCGGCTTCGTCGCGCGCGATCGCGAAGGCCGCTTCACCACCCTGGGCCGCAACGGCAGCGACTATTCCGGTGCGATCTTCGCGGCGCTGTACGACGCGGCCGAACTGCACATCTGGACCGATGTCGACGGCGTGCTGTCGGCCGATCCGCGCGTGGTGCCCGAAGCCGTGCAGCTGGGTGCCCTGAGCTACGACGAGGCCTGTGAACTCGCGTACTTCGGCGCCAAGGTCGTGCATCCGCAGACCATGTCGCCGGCCATGGAACGCGGGCTGCCCATCATCATCCGCAACACCTTCCATCCGGAACATCCCGGCACCCGCATCACCGCCGAGCGCGACGCGGTGGGCCCGGTGAAGGGCCTGACGCTCAGCGCCGACCTCGCCCTGCTCAACCTGGAAGGCACCGGCCTGATCGGCGTGCCCGGCACGGCGGAGCGCGTGTTCGCGGCGTTGCGCAATGCGCATGTGTCGGTGGTGATGATCTCGCAGGGTTCGTCGGAGCATTCGATCTGCTGCGTGGTCAGGGCCAGCGAGGCGGGCAAGGGACAGGCGGCGCTGCTCGATGCATTCGCACATGAGCTGGACACCCGGCAGATCCAGCGCGTGCAGCGCCGCGACGGCGTCAGCGTGCTGGCCGCGGTCGGCGATGGCATGGCCGGGACGCCGGGCGTGTCGGCGCGCCTGTTCGGCGCGCTGGGACGCGCCCAGGTGAACATCCTGGCGATCGCGCAGGGTTCGTCCGAACGCAACATTTCCGTGGCCATCGACGGTGCCGACGCGACCAAGGCCCTGCGCGCCGCGCACGCCGGCTTCTGGTTGTCGCCGCAGACCTTCGCGGTAGGGGTGATCGGTCCCGGCAACGTCGGCGCGGCATTGATCGACCAGTTGCGTGCGGCGCAGCCGCAATTGCTGGCCAAGGCCAACCTCGACCTGCGCCTGCGCGCCATCGCCTCGAGCACGCGCATGCTGCTGGACGATCGCAGTCCGGACCACGACTGGCGCGCGCGCTTCGATGCCAGTGCGCAGGCCACCGATCTCGACCGCTTCACCCAGCACCTGCTGTCGGCGCACATGCCGCATGCGGTGATCGTGGACTGCAGCGCAAGCCCCCTCGTCGCCGACCGCTACGCAGAATGGCTGGCCGCCGGCATCCATGTGGTGACGCCGAACAAGCAGGCCGGCGCAGGTCCGCTGGCGCGCTACCACGCCATCCGCGACGCCGCCGCGGCCAGCGGCGCGCGCTTCCGCTACGAGGCGACCGTCGGCGCCGGCCTGCCGGTGATCTCCACCCTGCGCGACCTGCTGGATACGGGCGACACGGTGGTGTCGGTGGAAGGCATCTTCTCCGGCACGCTGGCGTGGCTGTTCAACAAGTACGACGGCAGCGTGCCGTTCTCGCGGCTGGTCACCGAGGCGCGCGGCCTGGGCTATACCGAACCGGACCCCCGCGATGACCTTTCGGGCACCGACGTGGCGCGCAAGCTGGTGATCCTGGCCCGCGAGGCCGGTCGCGAACTGGCGCTGGAGGACGTGCAGGTCGAAAGCCTGGTGCCGGAAGCGCTGCGACAGGCCAGCGTGGACGACTTCATGGCGCGGTTGGCCGAGGTGGATGCCGGCTTCGATGCCCGCCTGGCGAGCGCGCGCGCGGACGGCAACGTGTTGCGCTACGTCGCACGACTGGATGCGGAAGGCCGCGCAAGCGTGGGGCTGGTAGAGCTGCCGGCGGCGCATGCCTTCGGCAACCTGCGCCTGACCGACAACATCGTGCAGTTCACCACGCGCCGTTACTGCGACAATCCGCTGATCGTGCAGGGGCCGGGCGCAGGCCCGGAAGTCACCGCGGCCGGCGTGTTCGCCGACGTGCTGCGCGTGGCGGCAGGGCAGGGCGCGAAGCTGTGACGCATCCGGGGACGAACGAGATGGAGTGGGCATGAGGCAGCAGGCAAGTGCGTTTTCGCCGGCATCGGTGGGCAACGTCGGCGTGGGGTTCGACATCCTGGGCCATGTGATCGAAGGCGTCGGCGACACGGTGACCGTGCGCCGGACGGCATCGCCGGACGTGCGCATCGCCGCCATCCGCGGCGCCACCGTGGACCTGCCGCTGGACGCGCCGGGCAATACGGCTGGCGCAGCATTGATCTCGCTGCGCGATGCCTTGGCGCTGCCATTCGGGTTCGACGTGGAGATCGACAAGGGCATTCCGCTGGGCTCCGGCATGGGCGGTTCCGCCGCGTCGTGCGTCGCTGCGCTTGTCGCAGCCAACGCGCTGCTCGACGTGCCGCTGACGCGCGAGCAGCTGTACCCGCACGCGCTGGTCGGCGAGGCGGTCGCCAGCGGAGGCAGGCACGGCGACAACCTCGGCCCGATGCTGCTCGGTGGACTGGTCCTGTCCACGGCCGACCGCTTGGTGCGCGTGCCCGTGCCGGAGCATTGGCACAGCGTGCTGGTGCACCCGGATGCGATCCTGGAGACGCGCCGCGCGCGCGCCGCGTTGCAGGGCGCATACGAGCTGAAGGACTTCGTGGCGCAGAGCGCGAACCTTGCACTGGTGCTCGCCGGTTGCCATGCCGGTGATGCCGGGCTGGTGCGCGAAGGCCTGCGCGATGTGCTGGTCGAACCACGCCGCGCGCCACTGATCGTCGGCTTCGATGCGGCGAAACAGGCGGCGCTGGATGCCGGTGCGATGGGGGCCAGCATCTCCGGCGCCGGCCCCAGCGTATTCGCCTGGTTCGAGTCGCGCGGCGAAGCGGAAGCCGCGGTGCCCGCCGTGCAGGCAGCCTTCGCGGCTGCGGGCTTCGACAGCCAGGCCTGGGTGTCGCCGATCAACGCGACGGGCGCGGAACTTCTCCCCTCCAACTGAACTTCTCTTCCAGCGGCCGCGCTCCGTGCGTGGCGCTCTCCTGACGACAGACCATGAACTTCATCTCGACCCGCAATGCCGCGCCCACCGTCACGCTCAGCGAGGCGATCGCCGCCGGACTGGCGCCCGACGGCGGGCTGTACGTCCCCGAAGCGCTGCCGCCCGTCCGCGACCTGATACCCGGGCGCGACATTGCCGGGACGGCGACGGCCCTGCTGGCCCCGTTCTTCGCCGGCGATGCGCTGGAGGGCGAACTGGCGTCGATCTGCCGCGAGGCCTTCGACTTCCCGGCGCCGCTGCGATCGCTGGGCACGCCGGACGACCATGTGCTGGAGCTGTTCCACGGACCGACGGCGGCGTTCAAGGACTTCGGCGCGCGTTTCCTTGCCGCCAGCATGGCGCGGCTGCGTCGCGATGAAGCCACGCCCCTGACGATCCTCGTCGCCACCTCCGGCGATACGGGCGCGGCGGTGGCCGCAGCGTTCCATCGCCAACCGGGCCTGCGCGTGGTCGTGCTGTATCCGGACGGGCGCGTGTCGCCGCGGCAGGCGCACCAGTTGGGATGTTTCGGCGACAACATCACCGCATTGCGCGTGGCGGGTTCGTTCGACGACTGCCAGGCGCTGGTGAAGCGCGCCCTCAACGATGCCGAGCTGCAGGCGCGGGCGCCGCTCAGTTCGGCGAACAGCATCAGCCTGGGTCGCCTGCTGCCGCAGATGAGCTATTACGCCCATGCGGCTCTGATGCATCGTGCGGAGACGGGGCGCGCTCTGAACGTTGTCATTCCCACCGGCAATCTGGGCAACGCGATGGCGGCGATCCTGGCGCGTGCGCTCGGCGTGCCGCTCGGCAGGATCGTGCTGGCGACCAATGCGAACCGCGTGCTGCCCGACTTTTTCGCGGGCGGCGACTATGTTCCGGCCGCCAGCGTGGCGACGCTGGCCAATGCGATGGATGTCGGTGCGCCCAGCAACTTCGAGCGTCTGCGCTGGCTCTACGCGGGCGACGATGCGGCGTTGCGTGCGGCGTTCAGCGCATCCATGGTCGATGACGCAACCATCCGCGAGGTGATCGCCCGTCGCTTCCGCGACCATGACGAAGTGCATTGCCCGCACACGGCGACAGCGGTGAAGGTGCTGGAGGACCTGCGCGTCCGGAGCGAGCGGGGCGACTGGGCGGTCGCGGCCACGGCGCATCCGACCAAGTTCGAAAGCGTGGTGGAATCGCTGATCGGCCGCGAGGTCGAAGTGCCGCCCGCGCTGGCGGAACTGCTGGCGCGTCCTGCGCAGGCAGACCCGATTCCCGCCGACTACGACGCCTTGCGCGAGCGCCTGCTGCAGTAGTCCGGCTCCACGTTGCGCATGTGGGAGCGACGTAAGTCGCGAACGGCTATCGCATGGACCGTTCGCGACTTACGTCGCTCCCACAAGGCAGGCAGCCTGCGCTGTTGCAGACGCGCCTTCGGTCCTTCTGTACAGGATCGGCGGTGCGGGTCCTCCTGCGCTAAGCTCATCCGATGACACGAAACTTCCTGCCCACCCTCCTGCTGGCCAGCCTGCTCGCCGGTGCCACCCCCTTCGCCGCGCACGCGCAATCCGCCGTCCCGCAGGCCGACGTCCGCGCGCTGAAGCCGGGCGAATTCCTGTGGTATCCGCAGATCGCGCCCGAGGGTCCCGTGGTGCTGGTGGTCAGCCTCGACGAACAGCGTGCCTACGTGTACCGCAACGGCATCGCCATCGGCGTGTCGACGATCAGTTCGGGCAAGGCGGGCAAGGACACGCCGACCGGTGTGTTCACCATCCTGCAGAAGAACAAGGACCATCGGTCCAATCTCTACAACAACGCACCGATGCCTTACATGCAGCGGCTGACGTGGGATGGCATCGCGCTGCATGGCGGCCACCTGCCCGGCTATCCGGCGTCGCACGGCTGCGTCCGCCTGCCGCAGGCCTTCGCCGAGAAACTGTTCGGCATCACCCGCTTCGGCGACTCGGTGGTGGTGGCGAACGCGAAGGCGTCGCCCGCCAGCCTGGTGCACCCCGCCGTGCTGGCGCCGGTGACTGCCGGGGGACAGGCGGCGCATCCGGACCTGTCGGCCTACGAGGTGTACTGGAACGAGGCGGCGTCGCCGGAGGGGCCGGTCAGCATCCTGGTCAGCCTGTACGACCAGCGGGTGTCGGTACTGCGCAATGGCGTGCTGATCGGCGCGGCGCCGTTGCAGATGATCCGGGACTTCGCGCTCAACGGCACGGTATTGCTGGTGATGACGACGGAAATGGAGGACATCCCCAGCCTGCTGGATCCGCAGCAGAAGGAACATCGCTGGGTGGCGCACCGCGTGCTGGGCGAAGAGGGCGCGCCGATGCCGCCGCTGCGTTCGCTCGGGGACGCGTTCTGGATTCCGCAGGATTTCGCGCGTCGCCTGTACACGGTGCTGAAGCCGGGCACCACGGTGCTGCTGTCGGACCTGCCCGGCGTACGCGCAACGCCCGATGACCAGCCGTCCGTGCCGGTCTTGGAATCGGACGAAGCCAGCCCCACAACGGCCGTACGCTGAGCCTTGCGGATGGAATCGGGACGCTGGCGCTTCTCCATCGATACCCGGATGCCGTCATGACCCCATCCCGCCGCCTGCTGTCGCTGAGCCTTGCCGCCGTGGTCATTCCGTCGGCGGGCGCTGCGCGCGCTGCGTCCCCGCCGCCCGTGCCGTCGGAGCGCATGGTCGATGTCCTGCATCGTGCGGCGCCTTCGCTCGACCGCAACGTGCTGTCCATGGCGACGCGGGCGATGACGTGCTCGATCCGGCGTGGCGAACCCGTGCCGATGCGTCGGCTCAGCGTGATCGATTATTCGCGGCCCTCGACCCAGCCGCGCTTGTGGGTGTTCGATCTGGAAAAGGCCCGCCTGCTGTTCGAGGAGCGCGTCGCGCACGGCCGCAATACCGGCGAGAACCTGGCGACGCGGTTCTCCAATGCGACCGGCAGTTACATGTCCAGCCTGGGCGCGTTCGTCACCCAGGAATCCTATCGCGGTGCCAATGGCTACTCGCTGCGCCTGCAGGGCCTGGAACCGGGCTTCAACGACAACGCGCGCGAACGCGCCATCGTCATCCATGGCGCACCCTATGTCAGCGACGCGCTGGTGCGCGCGCAGGGGCGGTTGGGGCGCAGCCTTGGTTGTCCGGCCATCCGCGCGGCCGTGGCGCAGCCGCTGATCGACAGCATCCGCGGCGGCTCGTTCGTGTTCGCGTACTACCCCGATCCCGCCTGGCTGAAGCAGTCGCGCCTGCTGGGCGCGGACTGCGGCCAGGGCGTGGTCGCGCATCCTGCGCCGTCGGGCGCGGGTGGCTGACGCGGCTCAGATATCCAGCGGGATCTTCAGGTAACGCCGCCCGTTCGCTTCAGGCCCGGGCAGTCGTCCGGCCCGGATGTTGACCTGCAGCGATGGCAGCAACAGCACGGGTGCGGCCAGCGTTGCGTCGCGCGCTTCGCGCATCTTCACGTAGTCGTCTTCTGTCACGCCACCGCCGATGTGCACGTTGCGCGCCTTCTCGTCGGCGACGGTGGTTTCCCATGCGTAGTGGTCGCGTCCCGGTGCCTTGTAGTCGTGGCACAGGAACAGGCGCGTGTCGTCCGGCAGCGACAGCAGTGCGTGGATCGAACGGTACAGGGTGCGCGCATCGCCGCCGGGGAAGTCGGCGCGCGCGGTGCCGTAGTCGGGCATGAACAGCGTGTCACCGACGAATACCGCATCACCGATGCGGTAGGACACGCAGGCCGGTGTATGCCCGGGGGTATGCATGACGCCAACCTGCAGTCCGCCGAGCGGGAACGTCTCGCCATCGCGGAACAATCGATCGAATTCACGGCCGTCGCTGCTGACATCGTCGAGTCCGAACATGGGCGCGAACGTGCGTTGCACGTCGCGGATGTGCTCTCCGATCCCGATCGGTGCGCCGGTCTTCTCCTTCAGCCACGGCGCTGCGCTGAGATGGTCGGCGTGCGCATGCGTCTCCAGGATCCACGCAACCGACAGCCCTTGTTCCGCGACAAAGGCGAGCAGGGCATCTACGGAACGGTGCGAAGCGCGGCCCGAACGGTGGTCGTAGTCCAGCACCGGGTCGATGATGGCCGCCTGCGCGGTGGCGGGATCCCACACTACGTAGCTGATGGTGTTGGTGCTTTCGTCGAACTGGGCGTGGACGGAGGGGATCGACATGACGCTGCTCCCGGTGTCGCGAGGCCGGCAGGCCGAGGAATGCGGATGATCGCAGTCGGAGCGGACAAGGCCAAGCGGGTTCAGGCCGCCTGCGAGAACTCCTCGAAGGCTTCCAGCGCGTGCGCGGCGTACATCAGCGAGGGACCACCGCCCATGTAGACGGCGACGCCCAACATTTCGTGGAACTCCTCCGGCGTGGCGCCCAGCCGCACGAGCGCCTTGGCGTGGAAGCCGAGGCAGCCATCGCAGCGCGATGCCACGCCGATGGCCATGGCGATCAGTTCCTTGGTCTTTTCGTCCAGCGTGCCGGCGGCCATCGCGCCACGCGCCATGGCGCCGAAGCCCTGCATCACCGCGGGTGCGGCTGTGCGGAAGGGAGCGAGGTGGCGGTTGATGCGGGTGGTCAGTTCCTGGTAGCGGTCTGCACTGGACATGGGATTCTCGATGACGGAGGGGGTCAACCTTGCCGGGATACCGGCAGGCCGTGGGCGCGCCATGCGGACATGCCGCCGGCGATGTTCAGATAGGTGCGTGCGTCCTTGCCGGCCAGGCCCGACTGCGCCAAGCGCGACCGCATGCCGCTCTGGCAGATCAGCAGGATCTCGGTCGTGGCCGCCGGAAGGCGTGCGTCCAGCAGCGCGGGGCCGCCGGCACGCAGGTCGCCGAGCGGGATGTGGCACGCGCCCCGCACATGCCCCGCGGCGAACTCGCCCGCCTCGCGCACGTCGACGAGCGCCGCGCCCTGGTTCATCCGTTGCACGGCATCACGCGGCGAAACCTGCGGGGCTCCAACGCCGAACAGGGCCTTCAGCAGCGCGATCATCGGGATGTCCTTACGGCCTTGCGCGGTGGTGCGACAGGAGCACAGTAGATGCCGTGCAGTGTATGCATGACCTGCGCGGCCGGGCCGGGCATCAACGCGTAGAACACGTTCTGTGCTTCGCGCCGCGTCTGCACCAGGCCTTCTTCGCGCAGCACGGCCAGGTGCTGCGACAGCGCGGACTGGCTCAGGTCGAGCAGGGCATTGAGCTCGCCCACCGAGCGCTCGCCCGAGGTCAGCAGGCAGAGGATCTGCAGGCGCTTCTCGTTGGCGAGGGCCTTGAGCAACTGCGCCGCGTCGCCGGCATGCGCCTGCATGGCGGCGATATCGAAGACGGGCGTGGTGGTGCGTCGGGTCATGCGGCATCCGTGGAAAGAGTCAGGCCTGCATTGCGCCATGCCGTGAGGCCGCCGGCAAGCGAGCGCACGCAGGTGAAGCCCAGCGACTGCAGGCTGTCGGCGGCCAGCGCCGAGCGCCCCCCGGTCAGGCAGTAGAGAAGCAATGCGCGGTCAGGCATGGCGAGCGCCTCGCTGGTGGCGCAGGCCATCGCCGGGTGCGCGTGGATCTGGAACTCCAGCACGCCGCGCGGCAGGTTGATCGCGCCCGGCAGGTGGCCTTGCGCGTACTCGGCCGGTTCGCGCACGTCGATCACGACGCCGCCGCCCTGCGCGGCGAACTGGTCGGGCGCGATCTCTTCGATGCGGCTGCGGGCCTCGGCCACCAGATCCTGGACGGTGCGTGCCATGGATGCCTCCAATACATTAGTTGACGCTAATATTAGTAAATGCTAATTTTCATTGCAAGCCGACCGGCATTCCCGCCGGGGGCACCATCCGACCTGGAGGGGAAGACATGGCACGCATCGTCGTACTGGGTGCAGGCATCGGCGGCATGAGTGCCGCGTACGAACTGCGCGGCACGCTTGGCCAGGGCCCGGAGATCACGGTGATCGGCGAGGGCGACCGCTTCTCGTTCACGCCGTCCAATCCCTGGGTCGCCGTGGGCTGGCGCAAGCCGTCCGATGTCGAGATGCCGGTCGCCCGCTATCTGGCGAAGAAAAAGATCGCGTTCGAGGGTGCCGGCGCCGAGCGGGTCGAACCGGGCGACAACCGCGTGCTGCTGCGCGACGGGCGCTACGTCGATTACGACTATCTGGTGATCGCGACAGGGCCGCGGTTGGCCTTCGACGAGGTGCCGGGCCTGGGGCCTGAAGGTGGCTTCACCCAGTCGATCTGCACCACGCTGCATGCGACCACTGCGTGGCAGGCGTACCAGGCATTCCTCGAAAATCCGGGCCCGGTCGTCGTGGGCGCCGCGCCGATGGCCAGCTGCTTCGGGCCGGCGTACGAATTCGCGATGATCCTGGACAGCGACCTGCGCAAGCGGAAGCTGCGCGACAAGGTGCCGATCACCTACGTGAGCCCGGAACCGTACGTCGGACACATGGGGCTTGGAGGTGTCGGCGATTCCAAGGGCCTGATGGAATCGGAATTCCGCCAGCGCCACATCCGGTGGATCACCAACGCGAAGATCACGGCGGTGCGCGACGGCGAGATGGACGTGTCCGAAATGGACGACGCCGGCCAGCCGAAGAAGGCGCACACGCTGCCGTTCACGTATTCGATGGTGCTGCCGGCGTTCACCGGCGTGCCGGCCGTGCGCCAGGGCGAGGGGCTGTGCAATCCGCGCGGCTTCATCCTGATCGACAAGCACCAGCGCAACCCCGCCTATCCCAACATCTTCTCGCTCGGGGTGTGCGTGGCCATCCCGCCGGTGGAGGCCACGCCGGTGCCGACGGGCGCGCCGAAGACCGGCTTCATGATCGAGTCCATGGTCACGGCGGTGGCGCACAACATCCAGGCCGAACTGGCCGGCACGCCCGCCACGGCCGAAGCCACCTGGAATGCGATCTGCCTGGCCGACATGGGCGACACCGGCGCCGCCTTCGTGGCGCTGCCGCAGATGCCGCCCCGCAACGTCACCTGGGCCAAGGTCGGCAAGTGGGTGCACGTGGCCAAGATCGCGTTCGAGAAGTATTTCTTGATGAAGATCAAGTCGGGCAACACAGAACCGATCTACGAGAGATACGTGCTGAAGCTGCTCGGCATCATGCGCACCCGCTGATCCCCGTCCCCGAACCACTCCGGAGAACCCCACCATGAACCTCGACCGTGCCGTCCTCGCCTTCGCCGGCGTGATGACCCTCGCCAGCCTGGCGCTGGCCCACTTCGTTTCGCCGCTGTGGCTGTGGTTCACCGTCTTCATCGGCGTGAACCTGCTGCAGGCCAGCGTCACCGGCTTCTGTCCGGCGGCCATCGTCTTCCGCAAGCTGGGCGTGCGCGCCGGCTGCGCATTCAAGTGAGTGTGGGGCCTGCCGTGAGTCGAACCGTGATGTCGTCGCGCCCGTTGTTGCCGCTGTTGCTGATGGTCGCGCTTGCCGCGTGCGGGCATGAAGAGTCCGCCGCGCCTCCCGCGCGCATCGACGGACTGCAGACTTTCCAGGTGCATGCCGCCGACGCGGCGGACGGTCGCGCCTGGGAAGGCGTGGTGGAGGCCGTGCGGCAGGCGACGCTGTCGGCGCAGACGAACGGGCGCGTCATCGCCGTGTCGCGCGATGTCAACGATCGCGTGGCCGCTGGCGATGTACTGGTGCGGCTCAGTGCGGTCGAGCAGCAATCCGGTGTCGACGCCGCACGCGCCCAGGTGCGCGCGGCGGAAGCGTCCGCGACCGAGGCGGAAGCCAACTATCAGCGCTTCGCCAACCTGGCCAAGGGTCAGTTCGTTTCCCGGGCGCAACTGGACCAGGCCCGGATGGCGCGCGACTCGGCCCTCGCCGCGCGCGACGCCGCGCGTGCCCAGTTGGCGAATGCCGGCCAGCAGACCGACTACACCACCATCCGCGCGCCCTATGCGGGCATCGTCGCCACCCGCGATGTCGAACCGGGCGAGAGCGTCGGCGTCGGTCAGACCCTGATGACCGTGTTCGCACCGGATGCGTTGCGCGTCGACGTCGCCGTGCCCCAGTCCGAAGCCGAGGCGATACGCGCCACCCCGGTGGCCACCGTCACGCTCGACAGCGGGCGACAGATCGAGGCCGATGATGTCACCGTCTTTCCCGCGGCCGACGCGTCTACCCATGCCGTGCGCGTCCGCGTGCAACTTCCCGCGCTCGATGCGCCGCCGCAACCGGGAGCTACCGCCAAGGTGGCGTTTCCGGCAGTGAAAGGCGCCGCGTTCCCCCGTGTGCCCGCCAGCGCGCTGGTGCGCCGCGGCGAGGTGACGGCCGTCTATGTGCTCGTCGACGGCCGGCTTTCGCTGCGCCAGGTCAGGCTGGGTGAAGTCGCTGCCGAGCACGTCGATGTGATCTCGGGACTCAAACCCGGCGACACCGTCGCCACCGATCCGGTGGTCGCGCAGCAGGCGCTGGTCGCCGCGCGCAAGGAGCGCTGACATGGCGCCGCTGACGTCGCCGCCGCGACTGGGCATCTCCGGCCGTATATCGCGCAGCTTCCAGGCCAATCCGCTGACGCCGATCCTCGCGCTGCTCGGCCTGTTGCTGGGCCTGGTGGCGGTGATGATCACGCCGCGCGAGGAAGAGCCGCAGATCGACGTCACCATGGCCAACGTCATCGTGCCGTTCCCGGGCGCGGATGCGCGCCAGGTCGAGCAGATGGTGACCTATCCGCTGGAGCAGAAGCTGTCGGAGATCGAGGAGATCAAGCACACGTATTCGATCAGCCGTCCCGGCATGGCGGTGCTGACGGTGGAGTTCGACGTGGGCGTCAAGCGCCAGCCCGCGCTGGTGCGGCTGTACGACAAGGTGTTCTCGAACCAGGACTGGATGCCGGCGAACCTCGGCGTGGGCCAGCCCATCATCAAGCCCAAGGGCATCGACGACGTGCCGGTGATGGCGCTGACCCTGTGGACGGACGATCCGCAGCGCGGCGCACGCGACCTGGCCGAAGTGGCCCACACGCTGGAAACCGAACTCAAGCGCATCCCCGGCACGCGCGACGTGTTCACCCTCGGCGCGCCCGAGCGGGCGGTGATGGTGCAGCTCGACGCGGCGCGCCTAGCCAGCCATGGCCTGGCGGTGAACGATCTCTCTTCAGCGCTGCAGGCCGCCAACCTGGCGCGCCAGGCGGGTGAGCGCGTCGGTACGGATGGGGTGGTGCAGGTGACTTCGGGCCAGTTCCTGGCCGACCGCGCGGACGTGGCCGGCCTGGTGCTGGGCGTGGCGGGTGGCCAGCCAGTGCGGCTGGAAGATGTGGCGACAGTCAGCGATGCGGCCGACGCACCATCGAGCTATGTCTGGCACGGTGCGCCCGCGAAACGCGCAGGACCTTCCAGTGGCGTGGCGCCCGCGGTGACGCTGGCCATCGCCAAGAAGCCGGGCAGCAATGCGGCCGACATCACGTCCGCCGCCCTGGCGCGGGTGGACGCCTTGCGGGGCACCGTGATTCCCGACGGCATCCAGGTGGAGACCACGCGCGACTATGGCCTCACGGCCAGCGACAAGGCGCAGACGCTGATCAAGAAGCTGGTCTTCGCCACCGGCTCGGTGGTGCTGCTGGTGCTGTTCGCGCTGGGCCGTCGCGAGGCCATCGTGATCGGCAGCGCGGTGGTACTGACGCTGGCGGTCACGCTGTTCGCGTCGTGGGCGATGGGCTTCACCCTCAATCGCGTGTCGCTGTTTGCGCTGATCTTCTCCATCGGCATCCTGGTGGACGATGCCATCGTGGTGGTCGAGAACATCCACCGGCACATGGCGCAGGGTGGCAAGTCGCTGGCCGAGGCCATTCCGCCGGCAGTGGACGAAGTGGGCGGTCCGACCATCCTGGCCACCTTCACCGTGATCGCGGCGTTGATGCCCATGGCCTTCGTCACCGGCCTGATGGGGCCGTACATGCGGCCCATCCCGATCAATGCCTCGGTCGGCATGCTGCTGTCGCTGATGATCGCGCTGGTGGTGACGCCGTGGCTGTCGTTGAAGCTGCTCAAGCGACATGCGGTCGCGCATGCGGGCGAGGGCGCCGCCCACGGGCACGCGGAAGGCACCATGGCCGCGCGCCTGCATCGCCTGTTCGAACGCGTGATGACGCCGTTCCTCGATGCCGGCGCAGGTGCGCGGCGCCGGCGCCTGCTGTTCGTCGCCATGGCCGCGCTGGTGGCGCTGGCCGCCAGCCTGGCGGTGTTCAAGCTGGTGGTGCTGAAGATGCTGCCGTTCGATAACAAGTCCGAACTGCAGATCGTGGTCGACCTGCCCGAAGGCCGCGCGCTGGAGGACACCAACGCCCTGCTGACCGAACTGGCCGGCGTGCTGGACCGCACGCCGGAAGTCCTGCACTACCAGGGCTATGCCGGCACGGCCGCACCGATCAACTTCAATGGACTGGTGCGGCAGTACTACCTGCGCGAGGGTGCGAACGTGGGCGACTTGCAGGTGAACCTGGTGGACCGCCACGACCGCGACCGCAAGAGCCACGAGATCGCCGTCGCCCTGCGCCCGCAGGTGGATGCGATCGGCCGTCGCCATGGCGCGTCGGTCAAGGTGGTGGAAGTGCCGCCCGGTCCGCCCGTGCTGTCGCCGATCGTCGCTGAAGTGTACGGGCCCGACTACGCCCGCCAGCGGCGGGTGGCGCGGGCGCTCGAACAGCGCTTCATGGCTACCGACGGCATCGTCGACGTGGACACCAGCGTGGAAGCCGATGCGCGTCGCGACATCCTGGTGATCGACCGCGTGCGGGCGGCGCGCCTGGGCGTGCCGCAGTCGGCGATCACCGAAACGATCGCCGCCGGCCTGTCGGGGCTGGACGCTACCCACGTGATCGACGGCGGCTCCAAGTATCCGCGCCCCATTCGCCTGCGCCTGCCGGTGGCCGACCAGGCTTCGCTCGACGGGCTTCTCGCGCTGCGGGTACGCGGCGGCAATGGTCAGCTGGTGCCGTTGTCGGAACTGGTGCAGGCGCGTTCCACCTGGTGGGATGGCGCCATCCACCACAAGGACCTGCTGCCGGTGGTGTACGTGATGGGCGACGAGAGCGGCACCGTCGACAGTCCGCTGTACGGCATGTTCGACCTGGTCGGCCAGATCGCCGACAACGCCATCGACGGACAGCAGGTGGCGCAGTTCTTCATCCGCCAGCCCCCCGACACCACCGCCTTCGGCATCAAGTGGGATGGCGAGTGGCAGATCACGTACGAGACCTTCCGCGACATGGGCATCGCTTACGCGGCCGGCATGGTGTTGATCTACCTGCTGGTGGTGGCCTACTTCCGCAACTACGTGGTGCCGCTGGTGATCATGGCGCCCATCCCGCTGACCGTGATCGGCGTGATGCCGGGCCACGCCCTGCTGGGCGCGCAGTTCACCGCCACCAGCATGATCGGCATGATCGCGCTGGCGGGCATCATCGTGCGCAACTCGATCCTGCTGGTGGACTTCATCAACCATCTGGTCGAGCGCGGGCAGACGCTCGAATCGGCGGTCGTCGACGCCTGCGCAGTGCGCGCACAGCCGATCGCATTGACCGCACTGGCGGCGATGGCGGGTGCGTTCTTCATCCTGGACGACCCCATCTTCAATGGCCTGGCGATCTCGCTGATCTTCGGCATCCTGGTGTCCACGGTGCTGACGCTGGTGGTGATCCCGCTGCTGTACTACGGGCTGAAACATCGCGCGCACAAGGAAGGAACCGCATGAGTGCTCCAGACCTCCGTCGGCTGCTGTGGGTGGCATGTCTGGCGGGCGCCGCCGCTTGCACTTCCGCAGCCGGGGACGGCGGCCGGGTCGCCGCCACAGGGCAGGCGACCAGCGCAACGCCCCTGTCGTCGGCCGATCCGGCTCTCGACCGCGCGAAGGCGGCGGCCCAGGCCTTCAGCGGTCGCCTGCGCGGCCGCCTGCAGGCCGCGATGCAGACCGGCGGACCCACCGCTGCCGTCGAGGTCTGCCAGGCCGAGGCGCCGGCCATCGCGGACGCGGTGATGACCGAGCACGGCGTGCGCCTGGGCCGCGTCGCGCTGCCCGGGCGCCACCGCAACGCCGGACAGGCCGCCGAAGGTTGGCAACTCGCCACGCTGGAAGCCTTCCAGCAAGCCGTCCTGGAGGGTGCGCCTGCCGCGGAGCAGATGTCGGTGGTCCGCGAAGGTCTTCCCGAAGGTATCGCCTTGCGCATGATGCGCGGCATCGCCACCGAACCCGGTTGCCTGGCCTGCCATGGCACCAAGATGGCTCCGCAGGTCCGCGCGGCCATCGCGGCGCATTATCCTGACGATGCGGCCACCGGTTTTGCGGTGGGCGACCTGCGCGGCGGGCTATGGGTCGAAGTGCCCGCCGCTGCCCATACTCCCGACGAGGCTACGCGATGAGTACCGACGCACCGATCCGCATCACTCTGGAACAGGAAGAGGACTACAGCTTCCGCATCCGCTTCGACGACACCACCATCGCCGATCTGATGACCGACGAGCCCGAGCCGCTGGGCAAGGGCGAAGGCCCGAATCCGACGCGGCTGCTGGTGTCGGCCGTGGCCAACTGCCTGTCGGCCAGCCTGCTGTTCGCGCTGCGCAAGTTCAAGAACACGCCGGGCAAGCTGGTGACCCATGCCACCGCGGAGCTGGTGCGCAACGAGCAGGGCAGGCTGCGCGTGGGCCACATCCATGCCGACATCCGGCTCGCGGAAGCCGGCACGGCGCATGCGTCGCTGGAGCGCATCCTGGCCCAGTTCGAGAACTTCTGCGTGGTGACGGAGAGCGTCCGCCACGGGATCGATGTGTCCGTCAGCATCACCGATGCCGACGGCGTCCAGCTGCATGGCACCGCGCGGGCGGACCACGGCGAGTCGTGAGGCTGGCTGCTCTTGTGGGAGCGACGCAAGTCGCGATGAAGCGTCACCGCTGCCCCTTCGCGACTTGCGTCGCTTCCACAAGGCAGGGGAAGGACCGCGCTCGCCTCGCGCTCCCGGATCGCCGCCGACCATCGGGCGTGGCATGATCCGGTCCTCCGCAGTCCGTATCCGAAGCCATCCGTGATCGCGCCCATCAAGGGGAAGGCCACCTCGCTGGACATCGCCCACCTGGCGGGCGTGTCCCAGCCCACCGTGTCGCGCGCGCTGCGCGGCAGCCCGATGGTCAACGAGGAGACGCGCAAGCGCATCCTGGCCATCGCCGAGCAGCTGAACTACAAGGTCGACAAGAACGCCTCCAACCTGCGCCGCCAGCATTCCGGCACCCTGGCGCTGCTGTTCTTCGAAGACCCCACCCCGGACGAGTCGTCCATCAACCCGTTCTTCCTGTCCATGCTGGGCAGCATCACGCGCGCCTGTGCGCTGCGCGGCTACGACCTGCTGATCTCGTTCCAGCAGCTGTCGACCGACTGGCAGGCCGACTACGAGGACAGCAAGAAGGCCGACGGCATCATCCTGCTGGGTTATGGCGATTACCTCGAATCGCGCGGCCGGCTGGAGCGGCTGGTGGAGCAGGGCACCCACTTCGTGCGCTGGGGCGCCGTGCAGCCGGGTACGCCGGGCGTGTCGATCGGGTGCGACAACACCCAGGGCGGGCATGACATCACCGCGCACCTCATCGAACAGGGGCGCCGCCGCATCGCCTTCCTCGGGCACGCGTCCAACCACTATCCGGAGTTCTTCGAGCGCTACCTCGGGCACCGGCAGGCACTGGACGCCGCAGGCGTCGAGTCGGACAGCGCCCTCCAGGTGGATGCCATCACCACCGAGCAGTCCGGCCACGAAGCCGCCTGCGAACTGCTCGCACGTGGCGTGCCGTTCGATGCGATCTTCGCGGCCAGCGACCTGATCGCGGCGGGCGCGATGAAGGCCTTGCTCGAGCGTGGCCTGCGCGTGCCGGAAGATATCGCCGTGGCCGGTTTCGATGACATTCCGCTGGCCAGCTTCGTCAACCCCGGCCTGTCCACGGTGCAGCAGGACACCAAGCGCGCGGGTGCATTGCTGGTCGAGACATTGTTGGCGCTGATCAATGGTGAACCGGCGGAAAGCCAGACCATCCCGGTCCGGCTGGCGCTGCGCGGGTCGACCGCTGCAAAGTGAGGGCCCCGTTGTAGGAGCGACGTAAGTCGCGACCGGATGCCATCAGCCCGCTTTGGCGCTCGACGTCATGGACGAAATTTCGTTGCGGGCACGCGAACATGCGCTCATGGCATGCGTAGTCTGCGGTCGCGACTTACGTCGCTCCTACAGTACAGAAGGCATTGACCTCAATCCGCCTTGGGCGCCTTGCGTGCCATCAACTCGGCCAGGCGCGCGCGGGTATCGGTGCGGGTGATCGGTGCGTCCAGCAGGAACACACGCACACCATGTGCGGGCACTTCGGCCTGCAGGCGGTTGCGTACGCGCTGCTTCCTGCCGGTGAACGCATCGCGCCACTGGCCTGGCTGCAGGTGGTCGGAAACGGACAGCTTCGCCGGTGCATCCGCTTTGTTCAGCAGCACCAGTGCGGTCTGGTTGACGCCTTCGTGCTGCAGCACGCGGTAGAAGATCGCCTGGTCGCCCTTCATGCGCACGTTGAGCTGGAGGCCGCGCTGCAGGGCCGGTGTGTCGCGCCGCAGCTGGGCGATGCGCTTCAAGGGCGCGAAGATCGGGCTCTGCGGCGCAGCGTCGATGCGGTCCTGGCCGAAGTAGTTGCGGTTGCCGGCATGTTCCGCATGGCCGCGTTCGAAGCCGGTTTCCGAGCCGTAGTAGATCACCGGGATGCCGCGTGCGGTGAACAGCCAGTTGTGCGCATCGATGAAGCCTTCGTCCGTGGCGTTCATGCGCGCCATGTCGTGGTTGTCGTAGAAGGTCATCAGGTCGTACGGGTTCGCGTACGGGCCGTCTTCCAGGTACAGCGCCTTGCCGATCTCCTCGTAGCTGGTGCCGGGTTTCTCGAACACCTCCGTCAGCTTCCCCTTCAGCGGGAAGTCCAGCACGCTGTAGCTGCCGTTGCGCACCCACGTGTGGCCGGCGATGCTGGCGGCGTCGTAGTTGAAGTTCTCGCCGAACATGAAGAACCCCGGCTTCTTCGCGCGCATGCGGTCGGCGAATTCCTTCCAGAACGCGTGCGGCATCCAGGCGATGGTGTCCACGCGGAACGCGGCCGCGCCCTGGTCGATCCACTGTCCGTACGCGCCGACCAGGTACTCCATCACCGCAGGATTGTTTTCGTTGAAGTCCGACAGCTGCGCCAGTCCGCCACCGGTGTTGTAGAACGCGTGCATCGGCTTGCCGCGCGGGTCCAGCCTGTCGGGGTCGAGGTTCTGATGATCGGCGATCAGCTTGCCGTCCTTGTCCCAGACCTTGCCGTACTGCGGCTGCATCTTCGGCATCGAATACGCGGGCGAGCCGTGGTTGCCGACGATATCGAGTACCACGTCGAGCTTCTGCTCCTTCATCGCCTTCGTGAAACCGGCGAAATCGAGCCCTTCGCTGGGCAGGTGCTCGTCGAGTCTGTAGAAGTTGATGCCCCAGTAGCCGTGGTAGCCGGTCTTGCCGCGGTCGGTGAACATGCCGGCCCATTTCACCTCCTCGCCACCGGTGAAGGCTTCGTCGGGGTTGTCGATGATCGGCGTGATCCACACCGAGGTGAAGCCGAGGTCGCGGATGTAGCCGGCGTTGTCGAGTACGCCCTTGAAGTCGCCGCCCAGGTAGCCGACGTTGTCGGTCTGGCCTTCGGGTGCGCCGGGGGTGGCGCGGTCGAAAGTCGGGTTCTTTCCGCCCTGGTCGCGATGGTCGTTCGACGGATCGCCATTGACGAAACGGTCCGTCAGCACGAAGTACACGGCTTCCTTCGCGAAGGGTTCGGTGGTGCCGTAGAAGGCGTCGGCTGCGAGCGCGACGCCGGGCATGCCGACCAGGGAGGCCAGCGCGATGGCGAGGGGGCGGCGGGCGTGCTTCATCAATGGGCCTGCGAGGAAAGAGGGGCGGGGCTGTGCGCGGGCTCGCGCACGAAGACAAGGGCGGCGGCGGCCAGCAGCAGGCTGCTGCCGCTGATGACCAGCGCGAACACGGATTCGTTCGCGAAGAAGATGCGCAGCGAAGGCCCGAGCAGCGTGGCGGCCACGATCTGCGGCACCACGATGAACATGTTGAAGATGCCCATGTAGATGCCCATCTTCTCCGCCGGGACATGGCTGGACAGCAGGGCGTACGGCATCGACAGGATGCTGGCCCACGCCACGCCGACCAGCGCGAACGAGCCGATGAGCCAGGCCGGGTGCGGCACGAACCACATCGACAGGAAGCCGATGCCGCCCAACACCAGCGAGCCCGCATGCACCGCCTTGCGGTTGAGCGGGAAGCGCGCCGCATAGAAGCTCAGCAGCAAGGCGACCAGCATCGACGACAGCCCGTAGTAGCCCATGTACGAACCCACCAGGTCCGCCGCATTCTGGAACGCGGCATTGGTCGACTGGAAAGCCGCAGCCTGCGCGGGTACCGCCATGTCGAAGGCGGCGGGGTCGGGTGCGGGGGCCTTGAACACATGCTCGGTCAGGCCGGGTGTGGCCATGCTCCACATGGCGAAGAACGCCAGCCAGCTGAAGAACTGCACCAGGCCGAGCCTCAGCATCTGCGCGGGCATGTGGATCACATGGTGCACGATCTCGCCGGCGAAGTTGCCGCGCCGCTTCTGTTCCTCGCGGAAGCGCTGCAGGTCTTCCGGCGGGTATTCGGGCGTGGTGAGGATGGTCACCAGGATGCTGGCCATGAACACGAACGCGCCGATCGCGAACGCCACCTTCACCGAAGGCGGCACCACGCCGGGGCCGGCTTCGTTCGGCACGCCGAGCTGGGTGATGAACCACGGCAGGTTGCTGGCCACCCAGGTGCCCACGCCGATGATCAGCGTCTGTAGCACGAAACCGTAAGAGCGCTGCTCTTCCGGCAGCTTGTCCGCCACCAGCGCACGGAACGGTTCCATGCTGATGTTGATGCTGGCATCCAGCACCCACAGCAGGCCTGCCGCGATCCACAGCGTGGGCGAGTGCGGCATGAACACCAGCGCGATGGAGCTGAGGATGGCGCCGATGAGGAAGAACGGCCGGCGGCGCCCCAGGCGCGGATGCCAGGTGCGGTCGCTCAGATAGCCGATCACCGGCTGCACCAGCAGGCCGGTCAGCGGTGCGGCGATCCACAACAGGGGCAGCGCATCCTTCTCCGCGCCCAGTGTCTGGAAGATGCGCGACATGAAGCCGCCCTGCAGCGCGAAACCGAACTGGATGCCGAGGAAGCCGAACGACATGTTCCATATCTGCCAGAAGGACAGGCGGGGCTTGGCGGTCATTCGGTATCCCTGGCGGTGCGATGCGGTCGGAGTGCGCGCACCCGATGGCGAGCGTCGCGGCATCTTGCCGGCATGCGCGTCCGATTCCATGCTGCACCGCAAACAATGCCGATGCGCGGAGACCGCCGCGCCGGAGCGCCGCCACGGCGCGTTGCGGCGAAGGAAACCGTTGGCACGCCTGCGTTTCGCGCGGTCGGATGCGCGATGGACCATCACCGGGGCGATCGGTGCCGCGTGGCCACGGCCGATCATCTGCATACGTATTCATGCACACCCATGACGACCTCCGCTCACGCATGCCGGTGGCTCGTGGAATAGTGGCGCCCGCCGAGCGCACCGGAGGGGTGCGCCGCGCATTGCGGACGGGTGCATCGATGACGAAGAACAACTGGTGGCGTGGTGCGGTGATCTACCAGATCTACCCCCGCAGCTTCCTGGACACCAACGGGGATGGCGTGGGCGACCTGCCGGGCATTGTCGAGAAGCTCGACTACATCGCCGGCCTGGGGGTGGACGCCATCTGGATCTCGCCGTTCTTCAAGTCGCCGATGGCGGACTTCGGCTACGACATCGCCGACTACCGCGATGTGGACCCGCTGTTCGGCACGCTGGCCGATTTCGACCGCCTGCTCGCCAAGGCGCACTCGCTGGGCGTCAAGGTGATGATCGACCAGGTGCTGAGCCACTGCTCGGTCGACCACGCGTGGTTCAAGGAGAGCCGCGAGAGCCGCGACAACCCCAAGGCCGACTGGTACGTGTGGGCCGATCCGAAGGAAGACGGCACGCCGCCGAACAACTGGATGTCGCTGTTCGGTGGCGTCGCATGGCGCTGGGAGCCGCGACGCGAGCAGTACTACCTGCACAACTTCCTGGCCAGCCAGCCGGACCTGAATTTCCACAACCCGGCCGTGCAGCAGGCCACGCTGGACAATGTGCAGTTCTGGCTCGACAAGGGCGTGGATGGCCTGCGGCTGGACGCGATCAACTTCTGCTTCCACGACGCGCAGTTGCGCGACAACCCGCCCAAGCCGAAAGAGAAGCGGGTCGGGCGCGGCTTCAGCCCCGACAATCCGTACGCGTACCAGTACCACTACTTCAACAACACGCAGCCCGAGAACATCCCGTTCCTGGAGCGCCTGCGCGGACTGCTTGACCGCTATCCGGACGCGGCCGCGCTGGGCGAGATCTCGTCCGAGGACTCGCTGGCCACCACCGCCGAGTACGTCAGCGACCAGCGCCTGCACATGGGCTACAGCTTCGAGCTGCTGACCGATGACGGCAGCGCCGCCTACATCCGCGACACGGTCGAGCGGCTGGAGGCCGCGATGGTCGAAGGCTGGCCGTGCTGGGCAGTCTCCAACCACGACGTGCAGCGTGCGGTCACGCGCTGGGGCAACGGCGATGCGTCGCCGGCACTGGCGGCTCAACTGGTTGCGCTGGTGTGTTCGTTGCGGGGCTCGGTCTGCCTGTACCAGGGCGAAGAACTCGGGCTCCCCGAAGCCGACGTGCCCTACGAAGCGCTGCAGGATCCGTACGGCAAGACCTTCTGGCCGAACTTCAAGGGCCGCGATGGCTGCCGCACGCCGATGCCATGGAACGAGGGCGAACAGGCCGGTTTCAGCCACGGCACTCCGTGGTTGCCGATCCCGGCCGAACACCGCGCGATCAACGTCGCCGCGCAGGAAGCCGATGCCGGTTCCATCCTCAACCAGGTGCGCCGCTTCCTCGCGTGGCGACGTACCCAGCCGGCATTGCGCGTGGGCAGCATCCGTTTCCTGGATGCCCCCGAACCGGTGCTCGCCTTCGTGCGCGAGACCGAAGGCGCTGCGATGCTGGTGGTCTTCAACCTGTCGCCGCGCGACGCCTCGTGGGCGCTGCCCGCCGGGATCGAGCCGCGTGCGGTGGACAGCCACCGGCTGCCATCCGGCACCCTGCAGGATGGCAGGCTCATGCTGCCGCCGCGTGGCGTGTACTACGCCCTCATCGATTGACGCAACGGGATACGAAGATGGGCATGTGCATGGGCAGGATCGGGATTGCGCTGCTGCTGGCCGCCGCCTCGCTCGGGGCGCAGGCACAGGAGCGCGCGGCCGCCATCCCCGCTGCGCAGGTCGTGGCCGGCGAAGGCGTCACCGGCACGCTGCTGCGGCACGCGCAGTTCCCTTCCCGTCGTGTCGCAGCGAGGAACGTGGACGTCTGGTTGCCGCCCGGCTACACGGAAGCGGAAGGCACGCGTTATCCCGTGCTCTACATGCACGACGGCCAGAACGTGTTCGATCCGTCGACCTCGTACACCCGCGTGGACTGGGGCGTGGACGAGGCGATGACACGCCTGATCGCCAACGGGCATGCGCGCGCGGCCATCGTCGTCGCGGTGTGGAACACGCCGAAGCGCCTGCAGGAATACATGCCGCGCAAGGCCATCGATGGCGAAACATTCATCCCCACGCCGGGTGATCCGCCGTTTCCCACGGCCGAGATCGTCGCGGACGATTACCTGGCCTTCCTCGTCACCGAGCTGAAGCCGTTCATCGATGCGCAGTACCGCACGCTCACCGGTCCGGCGGACACCTTCGTGATGGGGTCCAGCATGGGCGGGCTGATCTCCGCATACGCGGTGACCGAATATCCGCAGGTGTTCGGCGGGGCAGGGTGCGTATCCACGCACTGGCCGATCGCAGGCGGCATCGTCGAAGGCTACGTGGCGAAACACCTGCCTGCGCCCGGCGGCAACCGTTTCTACTTCGACTACGGCACCGAGGCCATCGACGCGCTGTACGAGCCCTACCAGCAGCGTGTCGACAGCGTGATGCGCGCGCGTGGCTATCGTCCGGGCGTGGATTTCCTGAGCCACCGCTACCTGGGCGCGAACCATAACGAAGCGGCGTGGCGGGATCGCATCGAAGTGCCGCTGGGCTTCCTGCTGCGGCCCTGACGGCAGCGCCTTCGCGCGCGCGCCCCACCGCCGGCGTGCGCGCATGATCGCGCGCCGCGCGTGGCGACCTGTTGCCTGAACGACCACGACGATGCCTTCATCGTGCGTGCGCGTGGTCGTCCGCGCCCACGGAACCCGTGTTACGCCAGTGCGTGGAATATGCATGAATACGTATGCAGCGCGGATTGTGCAGCTGCGCGCGCCACTACCATTGCCGCACGTTTCGGGGCACTTGCCCCTGGCGTGGCAGACCCGGGCGATCGCATCGTGCGACGCACCCGGTTCATCGCATACAACGTCCTTGGAGAGGGGAACATGCAACTCAAGCGCAACCTGCTGAGCGCGGCGTTGGCGTCCGCCATCGCGCTCACCGCGACGGGCGTACAGGCCCAGACCGCCGAAACCGCCGACGAACAGACGCAATCGACCGATGCCACCGAGCTGGAAACGGTGGTGGTGACGGGCATCCGCCGCGGCATCGAGAGCGCGATTTCGGTCAAGCGCGATTCCACTTCCATCGTCGAGGCGGTATCCGCCGAAGACATCGGCAAGCTGCCGGATGTCAGCATCGGCGAATCCATCGGCCGCCTGCCCGGCCTGGCCGCGCAGCGCGTCGCGGGTCGTGCGCAGGTGATCAGCGTGCGCGGCCTGTCGCCCGATTTCTCCACCACGCTGCTCAACGGTCGCGAGATGGTCAGCACCGGCGACAACCGCAGCGTCGAGTTCGACCAGTATCCGTCCGAGCTGGTCGGTGGCGTGACGGTGTACAAGACACCCGATGCCGGCCTCATCGGCCAGGGCCTGTCGGGCACCATCGACATGCAGACCGTGCGCCCGTTGAGCTTCGATGCGCCGGTGGGCACCGTCGGCGTGCGCGGCCAGCGCAACTCGCTGGGCGCGGCGGCCGATGCGTCGGCCTACGGCGAGCGCATCAACGCCAGCTACATCACCCAGAACGAAGCGCGCACGTTCGGCTTCTCGATCGGGTATTCGCATACCACCACGCCGATCCAGGAAAACCAGGTGGGCCTGTACGAGCCCTGGCAGGCCATCGGCGACAACTGGCGCCCGGGCGTGCCGGCCGGCACGTTCTATTCCGACGGCATCAAGGCGTTGCGCCGCACCGGCGAAACCAAGCGTGATGGCGTGATGGCCACGGTGCAGTTCCGTCCGTCGAACGCGTGGACGAGCACGCTGGACCTGTTCCATTCGGAAGCCGAGCAGGTCGATACGGCCAACCAGTTCGAAGTCCATATCGGCGACTACAACGGCGGCTATGGCCGTCTGGACGTCACCAATCCCGTCATCAACGGCGACAACACGTTCACCGGCGGCACCATGGGCAACGTGTACCCGCTGGTGCGCGGCATGTACAACCGTCGCGAAGACGAGATCAACGCCTTCGGCTGGAACAACGAGTTCACGACCGGCCAGGTGCGCATCATCGCCGACGTGGGCTGGTCCCGCGCCAAGCGTGACGAGCTCAACCTCGAGAACAACACGCAGCTGCTGCCGGCACCGCAGCTGGACACGCTGCAGCTGCAGATCCGGAACAACGGCTTCTCGCAGATCAACCCCGGTCGCGACTATTCGAACCCGGAGTCGCTGTACCTGACCGGCACGATCTACGGCTCGGGCTACGGCAAGGTGCCGAGCGTCGTCGATGAACTCCGCACCGGCAAGCTGGCAGCATCGTTCCCGGCGCCGGCGTTCCTGTCCTGGATGTCGGACATCGATGTCGGCCTGAACTACGCCGACCGCGAGAAGAACAAGCGCCAGCCCGAGGCCAACATCAACCTGGGCCCGCAAGGCAACACGACGATCGGGTCCGACCTGCAGTACCGTCCGGTCGACCTCGGCTTTGCCGGCATCGGCTATATCCCGTCCTGGAACGTGCCCGCAGCCGTCGCGCGCTACATGACGTTCGAGCCGAGCGACAGCGCATTCCCGTATCTCGTCGCCAAGGCGTGGGACGTGCGCGAGAAGACCACCACGGCCTACGTGCGCGGCAACATCGACACCGCGTGGGGCAACGTGAGCGTGCGCGGCAACGCGGGCGTGCAGGTCCAGCACGTCGACCAGTCCTCCGATGCGATCAGGCTCAGTGGCGGCAGCAATCCGCTGCCCATCCACATGGGCAAGACCTTCACCGACGTGCTGCCGAGCATGAACCTGGCGTTCGGTTTCGACAACGACCAGACCCTGCGCGTCGCGATGGCCAAGCAGGTGGCGCGTCCGCGCGTGGACCAGCTGCGCGCTTCGCTGGAAGTCACGGCGTCGGACGGTCCGGACCAGAACAACGGCACCGGCCTGCGCAACAGCTTCGCCAGCGGCGGCAATCCGCTGCTGGATCCGTGGCGGGCGTATGCGTTCGACGTGTCCTACGAGAAGTACTTCGGCACCAAGGCGTATGTGGCGGCGGCGTACTTCTACAAGGACCTGCAGTCGTACATCTATACCCAGACCGATCCGTTCTACGATCTGTCGGACTACACGTCCGACATCCCGCCGCACCCGAACTTCCCGGGCGTCGGTGTCAACCCGACGGGCAGCTACTCGCGGCCGGTGAACGGCGAGGGCGGGACGCTGCAGGGTCTGGAGCTGTCGGCGTCGCTGCCGTTCGACATGTTCAGCGATGCACTGCAGGGCTTCGGTGCGGTGGCCAGCGCCACGTTCAACGACAGCAACATCCAGATCCGCGACCCGGAGAGTGCGTCCAGCGTGGGTGCGGGCGACATCGACCTGCCGGGCCTGTCCAAGCGGGTCTACAACCTGACGGTGTACTTCGAGAAGAACGGCTTCGAGGCGCGCATCAACCAGCGTCGGCGTTCGGACTTCATCGGTGAGATCGGCAACTTCAACGGCAACCGCACGCTGCGTTACGTGGTCGGCGAGAACATCACCGACGCGCAGGTCAGCTACACGTTCCCGGACGGGCATGCGCTCGGTGGCCTGAGCGTGCTGTTCCAGGCCAGCAACCTGACCGACGAGGCCTACCAGACCTACGCCGGCACCAAGGATCGTCCGCTGGAATACGTCGAGTGGGGCCGCAGCTACCTGCTGGGCGTCAGCTACAAGTTCTGATCCACGCGATATCTTGTTCTCCCAGCCCGTCGGCCTTGTGCCGGCGGGCTTTTTCTTTGGGAGGGGACAAGACTGGCTGTAGGCACCGTGTCTACGCGCGCGGATGGAGACGTGGATTCAACGAAGCTGAGTACATCAGCGAGGTTTCACGCGTTTTCACGAGGATCGACGTACCGGATATCTGCCAACGCCGTTTGTCGGGCATCTGGCGCCCCCCTAGTCACCGGCCAGGGCGCGGCGCTTCAAGAACGCACGGCGCCTGCCAAAGCAGTTGTGCCCTTCACTGACCTGGAATCGAGGCGAGGAGATGACGGAGCGTCGCCGCTTCATCTTGGCCACGGACATCCACGTCTATTTCTGCGATCCGCATCCTCCTTGGCAACGGGGCACCAACGAGAACAGCAACGGCCTGATGCGGCAGTACTTCCCCAGGGGGATCGGCCTGGAGGATGTCTCGCACGCCATGCTGGATGCCGTGGCGCGCCAGCTCAACGAGCGGCCATGCACGCTTGGCTACGAAACACAGGCAGAGCGGCAGCGAAAAGCTGTTGCGTCGATCGGTCGAACCCAGGACCCGAAGCGGACATCAAGGATCACATGCCTAAACCCTGAGAGGGAGCTTTTCGATCAGCTTGTCGAGCGTGATCGGGTATTCGCGGACGCGAACACCTGACGCGTTGTAGACGGCATTGGCGATCGCTCCGCCGACGCCACAGATGCCGAGTTCGCCAACGCCCTTTGCCTTCATCGGCGAGGAGATGGGGTCCGTCTCATCCAGGAAAATCACCTCCTGGTGAGGGATGTCCGCATGTACCGGGACCTCGTAGCCGGCCAGATCGTGATTGACGAAGAAGCCTAGCCGCTTGTCGACGGCCAGCTCTTCCATCAGCGCGGCGCCGGCCCCCATGACCATGGCGCCGATGACCTGGCTTCGGGCCGAGGTGGGATTCAGTATCCGGCCCGCGGCGCAGACAGCCAGCATGCGACGGATACGGATCTCGGCCGTATAGGCGTCCACGCCGACTTCAACGAAGTGCGCACCGAAAGTGGCCTGCTGGAACTTCTTCTGGAGGTCGCCGAATTCGATGGTGTCCTCGGCCACCAGCTCGCCGTCGTGGGCGGCTTGGACCAAAGGGATATCCTTGCCCGCGTTCACAACATGCCCGTCGATGAACTGCGCGCGAGCGGGATCCAGCCCGAGCTTGGTTGCCACGGTATCGCGCAACTTGACGCAGGCCGCGTATACGCCTGCGGTGGAGCTGTTGGCGCCCCATTGGCCGCCCGAGCCCGCTGAGACCGGGAAGCTTGAATCACCCAGACGGACATCCACCCGATCCAGCGGGACGCCCATCATTTCCGCAGCGGTCTGCGCAATGATGGTGTACGTCCCCGTACCGATGTCGGTCATATCCGTTTCGACAACGATTCGCCCTTGAGGGGTAAGCCGGATCCGGGCGCCGGACTTCATCACCAGGTTGTTGCGGTAGGCGGCCGCCACGCCCATCCCGACCCACCAACGGCCATCACGCACCTGCGCGGGCTTGGCATTGCGTTTGGCCCAGCCGAACTTGTCCGCACCTGTCTTCAGGCATTGCACCAGTTGGCGCTGCGAGAAAGGGCGCTCCGGCTTTTCCGGATCGACCTGGGTGTCATTGAGAATGCGAAACTCCACCGGATCCATGGCCAGCTTCTCGGCCATTTCGTCCACGGCTGCTTCCAACGCCATCATGCCCGGCGCTTCACCCGGAGCACGCATGGCATTTCCCTCAGGCAGGTCGAGCTCGGCAAGGCGCAGCGCGCACTTGCGGTGTTCGCCAGCGTAGAGCCAGCGCGTCTGCTGCGTGGCGACCTCTGGACCGCCCCCGGGGAGATCACCGGACCAACTCTCGTGAGCAATGGCCGAAATGCGGCCGTCGTTGCCGCACCCAATGCGGATCCGCTGGATGGTCGCCGGCCGGTGCGTCGTGTTGTTGAGTGACAACGGGCGCGGCAGCGCCACCTTGACCGGACGCTTGGCCGCACGCGCGCCCAACGCCGCCAATAGCGCATCCGAGCGAAGGAACAGCTTGGAGCCGAAACCTCCGCCGATGAACGGCGAGTCCAGGCGCACCTTGTCCGCAGGAATGCCCAGCGTGCGCGCCATGTCCTGCTTGCCCCAGTTGATCATCTGGTTGGACGTCCACAGAGTCAGCGCGTCGCCCTGCCAGGCCGCGATGCTGGCATGAGGTTCCATCATCACGTGGGACTGGTCGGGCGTGGTGTAGGTCACGTCCAGTTGGACGGGAGCGGAGGGGAAATTCGCTTCGAAGTCGCCGGCCCCTGTATCGGGGTCGCTCTTGGGCATGGTGGCCGAGGCTTTCGCCGCGGCGAGGTCGAAGCGGCCCTGGGCCCGTGCGTAGTCCACCTTGACCAGCTGGGCAGCGGCCCGGGCTTGCTCGAACGTCTCGGCCACGACCAGTGCCACGGCCTGATGGTAGTGCTGGACATCCGTCACGGCCAACAGATGCGCGGTATTGAAGTTGCCCTTGGCCAGCGTGCCCGCATTCTTGCCCGTGACCACGGCCAGCACGCCAGGCGCGTTACGCGCGGCAGAGGTGTCGATCGAGACGATGCGGCCTTTGGGAATCGTGGAACAGACCGGATATCCGTAAGCTTGATTGGCCACCACGTCGTGCCGTTCGTAGGCATAAGGGGCAGTTCCGGTGACCTTGCGCGGGCCATCGATCCGTGCCGTGGGCTTGCCTACGACCTTCAACTGGTCGATCGGATTGGTGGTGGCGGGCGTGTCGAATTTCATGAGCGCACTCCTGCATCTTCCAGCACGGACGCGATGGTCCGCTCCACCAGTGGCACCTTGAACGCATTGAGTTCGCTGGTCCTGGCCCCCGCCAGCAAGGGCGTGGCCACGGCGGCGGCGCCGTTGGGCAGCTCGCGCTCTGCCTCCTCCACGCGCCATGGGCGCGCCGCAACGCCGCCCAGCGCGACGTGGCCCTTGCCGTCGCGCTGGACAATGGCGGCCACGGAGATCAACGCAAATGCATAGGACGCGCGATCGCGGACCTTTCGATAGAAATGCTTGCCACCCACAGGCTCGGGCAATGTGACTGCAGTGATCAGTTCACCCTGCTCAAGCGCCGTTTCCAAGTGAGGCGTCGATGCCGGCAGTCGATGGAACTCCCCTAAAGGAATCCGCCGCGTGCTGCCATCGGGTTTGACTGTCTCCACAACCGCATCCAGGGCGCGCAGCGCCACGGCCATGTCGCTGGGGTGGGTCGCAATACATGCCTCGCTGGCACCGAGAATCGCATGCGTACGGTCGAAGCCGCCAATAGCCGCGCACCCACTGCCCGGCAGGCGCTTGTTACACGGCTGCGCGGTGTCGTAGAAGTAGGGGCATCGCGTACGCTGCAGGAGATTGCCCGCGGTCGTGGCGCGGTTGCGCAACTGACCCGACGCGCCGGCCAGCAACGCGCGGGAGAGCACCGCGTAGTCCTTGCGCACACGCGCATCCGCGGCCAGATCGGTATTGCGTACCAGGGCTCCTATGCGCAATCCGCCCTCTTTGGTCTTCTCGATCTTGTTCAGTGGCAAAGCGTTGATGTCGATCAGATGCGTCGGAGCTTCCACCTCCAGCTTCATCAGGTCGACCAGATTCGTGCCGCCGGCAATGAAGCGCGCTCCCGGCATACGAACCGCGGCGGCGGCGGCCTCCGCAGGCGTCTTTGCTCGCTCGTAGGAGAATGCCTTCATGAGCGAGCTCCAGAGACGTCGGTCATGGCATCGATGATGTTGGAGTAGGCACCACACCGGCAGATGTTGCCGCTCATGCGCTCACGCAGCTCGGCAGCGGTGACGCGCGGCCGCTCCGTCAGGTCTGCGGTGACGTGGCTGGGGATGCCATCCTTGATTTCATCCAACACCGCGACCGCAGAGCAGATCTGGCCCGGCGTGCAGTACCCGCACTGGTAGCCATCGTGATCGACAAAGGCCTTTTGCATCGGATGCAACGCCTCCGGCTTGCCGAGGCCTTCGATCGTGGTGATCCGGTCGCCCTCATGCAGCACGGCCAGGCTTAGACATGAGTTCACCCGGCGACCCTCCACCAACACCGTGCATGCGCCGCACTGACCGTGATCGCAACCCTTCTTGCTGCCAGTCAGTTTCAGATTCTCCCGCAGCGCATCGAGCAGTGTCGTGCGGGTGTCCAGGTCGAGGGTGTGCGTCGCGCCATTGACGCTAAAGCTCACCCTCGTCAGGACGGGTGGTCTGGCAGCAGAGGATGCTCCCTGAACCGCGGAAGCCAGGGCTCTGGGCGAGGTGCTTGCGGCAACGGAGGAAGCACCCGCCAGGAGCACTTCGCGGCGGCTGAACTTGAAAGGTTCTTGCGGAATTGTCATGGCGATGACCCTTTGGCTGCAAGCCAAGCGGGAGTGCCGAGGCACTGGGCTTGCCTGTGGCTAGACAGCTGATTGTGTAGCAGAGAGGTCTTATGACGCTGTGAACGATGCGGCCAGCCGTTGCATGGGTGCGACAGTCCGAGCGTCGGGTGGGCAAGGCGCGCTCCGCCGAGATGTCCGATTCTGGCCTTGGATTCAACCGATCGACGCAACAGTTTGTCGATACCGCTCCACGAGTGTTTCGCCATCGCCGCTGGCATTCCGGATTGACCCTGCATCCGCCTCGTGACGCGACGCGGTCGCCAGCTTCAAGCTCGATGATGTCGCCTTGTGTGGAGTTGGTTCCGACTGTCGCCCACGTCGGACCAGTCGGTCACGCGTTTACGCAATGGTTCAAGGACTTCCAGCGCCACCGTGAGGAGCGTCGTCATCGTGCATGAGCTTCTGACCCGCTCGCTACGGATGCGAGGGTCAATTGATGCGTCCTGCTGCGAAACCCGGGGTGATTCAGGGCGACATCCCTGGCGTGACGAGTGGCAGGTGTTCGACGAGCCCCAGCGTGACGCTTCCCGTGTGCCCAAGTGACGATCCAGCCCCTGTGCCCCCCAGGCTGCACCCGGAGCAGAAAGCCGCTCACCAGCGCGTTGCTGACATCATCGGGGTGATCCGTGAGCAGGGCGGTAGCCGACGATCATCGTGGTCAGTTGGACGCGCCTTCTTTCGATTCCGTAAGTTCCTTGTAAGTCGGAGAGGCGGAGAGACCGCGCATCAATCTCAGGGCGAGGACCATCCGCGCCCAGGTGCAAGAGCGGAAAATCCCTGAAAAAGAAAGCCCCGCCGAAGCGGGGCTTTGAATGTTGGTGGAGCCAGGGAGGATCGAACTCCCGACCTCGTCATTGCGAACGACGCGCTCTCCCAGCTGAGCTATGGCCCCACAAGAGCGGCGCCATTCTAGCCCGCGGCCGCTTCCTGTGCCAAGCCCGCGCGGGCCAGGATGGGCGCCAGCGTGGGCTCCAGTTCGCCGCGCCGCCAACCCGACAGGGCGGCGGGCCACTGGCCCGATTCCTGCAGCGCCTCCAGGTACCGGCGCGAGGCCAGCACGCCGTCCGGCAGGCCGAGTTCGGCACTGCGGGCCGACACCGCATCCTGCAGGCGCTTGATCTGCGCCTTGTCGCCATCGGTGGCGTTGCGCGCCAGCGGCATGCCGGCTTCGTCGTCCAGCGGCGTGGACAGCGTCTGCCAGATCGCGTCGGCCAGCTTGCGGGGCGCCTTGGGCTGGGTGTCGAACAGGCGCAACAGCGCCGCCTTGTCCATCGGCGGCGTGCGGGCGAGGTTTACCGCCAGCTCGTTGTCCAGGATCCAGCTGCGCGGCTTGTCGCTGGCGCGGGCCTGCGTTTCGCGCCAGCGCAACAGGCGCACCAGCCGTTGCTGCGCCTCGGCGTCGAGGAACTGCGCGCTGCGCATGGACAGGTGCGGCCAACGTTCGCCCTCGTCCTGCGCCGCGTTCTCCACGAAGCGGGCACAGTCTTCTTCCAGCCATGCGAGGCGGCCACTGGATGCCAGTCCGGTCCGGAGCGCGTCGTGCACCGCGAACAGATAGCGCACATCGTCGGCCGCATAGTGCAGCTGCGACTCGCTCAACGGCCGGCGCAGCCAGTCCGAGCGGGTCTCGCCCTTGGGCAGCACCACGCCGGTGATGCGTTCCACCAGCTTCTGGTAGCCCAGGCCGGCGGCCACCCCACCGATGGCGGCGGCGATCTGCGTATCGAACAACGGCGTCGGCAGCGCATTGCAGGCGAACTTGAACGCCACCAGGTCTTCACTCGCGCTGTGCATGACCTTGGTGATCGTGGTGTCCAGCAGCCACGGCCTCAGCGCATCGGTCATGCCGGGCACCAGGGGGTCGACGAGCAGCACGTCGTCGTCGATGGCGATCTGCACCAGCGCCAGCTGCGGCCAATAGGTGCGTTCGCGCACGAACTCGGTATCCAGGCCGATCCGCGTAGGCAGGCGTTGCAGCTGCGCGTCCAGCGCGGTGGGGGTGTCGATCCAGTGGGGCACGAAATCTCCGCGTGATGCGTGGTTTGCTCAGTCAGGGGACAATAACCTAAGGTCCGGGCTCAACCCGTATCGTCTGCCGGTCATGTCTGCCGGCATTCTCTCACGGGGGCCGGTGGCTCCCATCACGGAGGGTGTTTGCGCGCGATCCTTGCCGCCTTGTTGATCTCGCTGCCGTGGCTCGCCGCGTGTTCGCGCGATGCGGCGACGCCGGACGAAGCGGGTGCCGCCGCCGATGCCGTGCGCATGCCCAGCGTGACCGTGACGGGCGACGACAGCGGCGTGGACGAACTGAACTGGCGCCCGCCCGCCGTGGCCCTGGTGCCCGACGATGCTGCCGACGCGCACCGGCGCGCGGCGCGTGCGTTGTCCGAAGGGCGCCTGTTCGATGGGCCGGACGACGCGATTCCGCTTTACCTCGCGCTGCAGCGGCTCGATGCCGGCGATGCGCGCGCGAAGACCGGCCTCGGCCGCAGCCTGGACCGCCTGCTGGACCAGGGCGCGCAGGTGATGCGCCATGCCGAGGACCGCACCGAGGCCCTCCGTCGTGCACGGCAGATCGCCGCCGTGGCGCGTACCGTGGCCCCGGCCGATCCGGCGGTGATCGCCTATCTCGCGCGGGTGGACGAGGCCGACCAGCTCACCCGGCTGAACGTGGCCAGCGAACGCGCCCTGCGCGAAGGCACGCTGGGCGAGAACGGCGGCGGCGCACTGGCGGGTTTCCGCGAAGTGCTGAAATGGAAGCCCGGCCAGCCGCGCGCCATGCAGGGTGTTGCCGCAGTGGAGAGCGCCATGATCCGCCGCGCGGAAGAGGCGGCGCTGGCCAGCGACTTCGCCACCACGCGCCTCTGGCTGGACCATGCCGCCAAGGTCCGCGAGGACGCGCAGACCGTGGCCGATGCGCGCGTGCGCGTGGAGGCCATCCGCATGGCGCGCATCGCCGAACTGCGCGATGCCGGCGTACGCGACATGGCCACCCCGCTCGGGCTGAAGGACGCACGCGTGAAGCTGGCCGAGGTGTTGCGCATCGCCGAGCCCGGCAACCGCGTGGCGGCCGATTTCCGCCAGCGCATCGACCTGGCCACGCACTACGGCCTGTACCGTCCGGGCCAGGCTTTCACCGATGCACTGCACCATGGTGGCCGCGGGCCGGCGATGGTGGTGGTGCCGCATGGTGGCTTCAGCATGGGCGCGGGCGAGGACGAAAAGGATGCCGCCGATGCCGAGAAGCCCGCCCACTACGTGCGGTTCGATCGCGGATTCGCGATGGCCCTGCACCCGGTGACGGTGGGCGAATTCCGCCGCTTCGTGGAAGCAACCCAGTACCGCCCACGCGCCACGCGACGCGGGCACTCCATCGTCTACGACGAGCGCAGCGGCAATTTCGTGCGCCGCAGCGGCGTGGACTGGCGCTCGGACTACAACGGCCAGCCCGCCAGCGACGACATGCCGGTGCTGCACGTCAGCGTGTACGACGCCGAGGCCTACGCCGAATGGCTGGCCGGCCAGACCGGCCATGGCTACCGCCTGCCCAGCGAGGCCGAATACGAATACGCCCTGCGTGCCGGCCAGCAGGGCCGCTATCCCTGGGGCAACGGCCAGCCCCCCCGCGGGGTGGCCAACCTGACCGGGGGCAACGACCGTTCGCCCAGCGGGCGGACCTGGAACAACGCCTTCATCGGCTACGGCGACGGCTACTGGGGGCCGGCGCCGGTGGGCCGCTTCCGCGCCAATGCCTTCGGCCTGAAGGACCTGGACGGCAACATCAGCGAATGGGTCGGCGACTGCTGGCACGCCAGCTACCGGCGCGCTCCGGCGGATGGCGCGGCATGGTTCAATCCCGGCTGCCGGTCGCGGGTGGTGCGCGGCGGCTCCTGGGCCAGTTCACCGGCACAGGCACGTGCCGCGTGGCGCTCGTCGTCGGATTCGGATATGACTAATGCGCGGGTGGGCTTCCGCGTCGTTCGCGGCATCTAGCCGCCAGGGAGAGGGTGATGAGGCAAGATCCAAACGGGCGCTCGCACTACGGGCAGGGCGGCGGGCGGCGGGGCGGCGGACTGGGCAACCTGCGCTGGCTGATCCTGCTGGGCTTCCTGGTGTATGGCGGCTGCTATTACCTCAACAATCGCGTGGTCGATCCGTACACCGGCGAGAAAGTGCTGATCGACAACTCGATCGGCGTGGAAGAGGAAAAGGCCCTGGGCCTGCAGGCCTACGAGGAAATCCTGCAGCAGGAGCGCCCGGTCGATCCCAACTCGCAGATCGCGCAACAGGTGCGCACCATCGCGCAACGCCTGATCGCGAAGATCCCCGAAGTCGAAGCCGCCATCGCGGCGGAGAAGGGCACCCAGCCCAGCGGCAACTGGAAGACCTTCGAGTGGGACGTCAACGTCATCCAGTCCGACCAGGCTAATGCCTTCTGCCTGCCGGGCGGCAAGATGGCGGTCTACACCGGGCTGATCCCGGTGGCGAAGAACGCCGACGCGGTAGCGGTCGTGATGGGCCACGAGATCGCCCACGCGCTGCTGCGCCACGGCGCGCAGCGCATGTCGCAGCAGAAGCTCACCCAGATCGGCCAGATGGCCGGCGCAATGAGCGGCATGGACCCGCAACAGCAGCAGATGGTGATGGCCGCGATGGGGTACGGCTACCTGCTGCCGTATGCACGCGAGCACGAGACGCAGGCCGATGAAGTCGGCCTGATGCTGGCCGCGGCCGCCTGCTTCAACCCGCAGGAAGCCGTGCCGCTGTGGCAGCGCATGAGCGAAGCCAGCGGCGGACAGGCACCGCCGGAGTTTTCCTCCACCCACCCGAATCCCGGCACGCGCATCCAGAACCTCACCGCGCTGATGCCCAAGGCGATGGAGTACCGCCAGAAGTTCTGTCCGCAGGGAGCGGCGCAATGAGGGGGCTGGCCGGTGTCCTGCTGTTCTTCGTCGCGGGCTTCGCGGTACCGGCGCAGGCTGCGGTCAAGGACGCGCAGCCCAGCGGCTTCACCATCGAGAATTCCGAATGGGTGCCGGTCGCGCCGCAGGTGGCGTACGCGGCGCTGGTCAACGATGTCGGCCGCTGGTGGCCGGCCGACCACACCTGGTGGGGCGACGCGTCGAAGCTCGCCATCAGCGACAAGGCCGGTGGCTGCTTCTGCGAGATCAACGGCGCGCAGCAGGCGTGGCACATGACGGTGACCTTCACCGATCCGGGCAAGCTCATGCGCATGACCGGCGGCCTCGGCCCGTTGCAGGGCATGGGCCTGCACGGTGCACTGGAGTGGCGCTTCACCGAAGAGAACGGCGGCACCCGCATCACCCTGTGGTATCGCGCCGGCGGCTACACGCCGGATGACATGAGCAAGTTCGCGCCCGTCGTGGACAAGGTGCAGGGCCTGCAACTCGGTGGCCTGGCCGCCTTCCTGCGCAAGGGCACCGACGGCGCCCCGCGCTGACATCCACCCCAACGTTCGAGGAAAGGAAGACCGCATGAGCATTCGTTTGTCGGAAAAGGACAGTGGCCGCACGCTGGGCAGCATCTCGGAAGTCGACCTGCAGATGCTGGTGGACTACATGGAAGAGGAATCGTCCAGGGACCAAGACTATTACGTGGAACACACCGCCATCGATGCGCTGGAGAGCCTCGGTGCCAGCGCCGGGTTCATCGCGCTGCTGCGCACGGCGGTCGGCGAGTCGGACGGCATCGATGTGGTGTGGGCAGCGGAGTAAGGCGGGCAGTACATTTTCGTAGGATGGGTTGAGCCGAAGGCGATACCCATCGCTTGCGAATTCATGGTCCAGCCCGATGGGTATCGCCTTCGGCTCAACCCATCCTACGGAGAGCAAGTTTCCATGCCCCACATCATTCCCATGCAACCTGTCCGCCATCTGCCGCGGGCGATCGCGTTCTACGAACAGCTCGGCTTCACCGTCGAGGATCGCCGCGACGACTGGGGCTGGGCGAAGCTGCGCTGGGGCGACTGCCGGGTGATGCTGGACCAGTCGATCAACGTGAACCCGGATACGCCGCGCAACGCGGTGCTCTATCTCTACCCCGACAACATCGACGCCTTCCATGCGCAGGCACGCGCGAATGGTCTGGACGTCCCCGACCTGGACACTACGTTCTACGGCATGCGCGAGTTCCGCATCGACGATCCGGACGGCAACCGGTTGTGGATCGGGCAGGCGCGCGGGGTCGAAGGCGCCTGAGCCCGGAGCGCCAGCGCGCGAAGACCGCGTGCGAGCTCCGAAGGCTTGCGCGCGGGCTTCCCGATGTCACGCTTGAACGCGCCACGTTCGTGCGCACGCCACAGGTGCTTCGCGCGCAAGTCTCCATGCCTTGTGAAATCGCGTTTCCGCTCGCCGCCGCGAGGCGTCGAGGCCCGCGCGCAAGACGGTCCGGGTCGCGCGCCGGGTCGTTCGCTCCGCTGGTCTCACATTCAGCCTTGCCCTCGGCCTTCCGAGGCTTGCGGCGCCGAGCCCCGACGCCTGGCGCGCAAGCCTCCGGGTATCGCGGATGAAGGTTTCGGGCTCATGCGTCACGTTCGCGCGGGTGCGCGCAAGCCTCCTGGCCTTGCGCGGCAGCGGGCGATGCGCGCCTTCGGCATGGAGGGCCCCGAGGGCGGGCCTGGAGCGGTGATCTTCCGGGCGCCGGGCCTTGCGCGCGGCCCACGGCCGTCCGCCGCTGACCGCTGGCGGCACGTCCACGCGTTGCCCAAGGTGAGCGGCGCCGGTTCCTGTCCGGTGGCCGGCATTCCCCTCACGAAGGGCATCCCTGCCATGCCCAACGTACGTGATCGCCCGTATCCCGGAATGAACTTCCTCGTCGACCTCGGTACCGGTGACGACGGTCCCGGCGGTGGCGTGGCCGTCGTGGTGTTCCCCGATGCGCGGCTGCAGCTCAACGAGTACCGCAGCGGGAACGACAAGACCAGCGAATCGATGAAGCTGTCCACGCTGACGCACTACGACGATCTGGTGCTGCGCCGTGGCGTGACCGGTTCGCTGTCGTGGTACCAGTGGTGGAACGAGGCGCGCAACGGCGGCGACGCGCGGCGCGATATCAGCGTGACGCTGCTGGACGAGCAGGGCAACGCGGTGCTGCGCTGGCGCTTCCTGCGTGCGCGGCCGGCGGCCTATCGCACCTTGCCGATGGATGCGGCGGTGGCGGAGACGCTGTTCGAGACGCTGGAGATCGCGTTCGACCGCTTCGAGATGGAGTAGCGGTCAGTCTGTCGTATCGCGTGGGGGCTCGCGCAGGTATTCCAGCACGAAGCCGATCACCAGGCCGAGCAGCGCGCAGCCCAGAGCCATCGCGGCGGACGAAGGCTGCTTGCCGGTCAGGAAGTACAGGGCAACGCCGGCACCGATGCCGAGCAGGAGCGGAACCAGCAGGCGTGGCTTTGCCCACGCCTCCCCCAGCCACCATGCGATCGATTCCACGGACAGCTCCCGACGGGTGACGCCGGGAGCATGACCCGATTGCTCAGAGCCTGGCAAACAACGTGGAGAGCACCAGCAGCACGAACCCGGCCACCACCAGCCAGAACGCATGCGGGGCGAGCACCGGCACATAGCCGAACTTCGCGGCGATGCCGCCGGTGCCCAGCAGCAGGGCGATCAGCCAGACGCCGAAGGTGGGAGGGGTCAGTTTCATGCGGGATTCCTTGTCGAAGGTGCGTGTTGATTCGCAGGGAGCGGGACGAGGGGGACGCGGCTTCCTGTTCAGAAGCTCATGAAGAGGCCGCCGTTGACGGGCAGGTTGGCGCCGGTGATGTAGCCGGCGTCGTCGGCGGTGAGAAAGGCGACCGCGCGGGCGATGTCGTCCGGCTGGCCGATGCGGCCGACCGGCACGGCGGCGACGGTGCGGTCGCGGACGTCATCGGGCATCGCCCGGGTCATCGGTGTTTCCACGTAACCGGGCGACACGCTGTTGACGGTGACGCCCTTGCGCGCCACTTCGCGCGCCAGCGACATCGAGAAGCCGTGCAGGCCGGCCTTCGCCGCCGCGTAGTTCACCTGGCCGAAGTTGCCGGTCTGTCCGCTCACCGAGCTGATGTTGACGATGCGGCCGAACCCGCGCGCCTGCATGCCGTCCACGGCATGGCGGCAGAGGTTGAACACGCTGTCCAGGTTCACGCCGATCACGGCATCCCATTGCGCCTTGTCCATCTTGCGCAGGGTGGCATCGCGGGTGATGCCGGCGTTGTTGACCAGGATGTCGAGCGCGCCGTGGCGGGCTTCGACATCGCGCACGAGGGCGGCGCAGGCGTCGAAGTCGGCCACGTCGACGGTGGCGGTTTCGACATCCAGCCCGGCGGTCTGCGCGTGGAAACGGTCGAGCTGTCCGGCGGAGGCGGGCAGGTCGGCGGCGACCACTCGGCGGCCGGTGCGCGCCAGTGCCTGGCAGATCGCCAGCCCCAGTCCCCCCAGGCCGCCGGTTACCACGGCGATGCGTTGCGTCATGCGGAATCCCTGTGTCGCGAAGTCAAAAAAAGGCCCGCGCAACGGGGCGCGGGCCGGGTTTCACTACGAGGTGGTTCAGCGCGCGCGCGTCTTCGGCGTTTCGCGCGGCGGATCCTTCGGCTTGACCGTCGTCGGGCGGCCCATGCCGCCGCTGAGGTTGCGCTGGAACTCCTGCCACAACTCCATGTTGCGCTCGGTCAGCTGGTTCATCATGGTCCACGGCGTCTGGCCCAGCATGCTGCCCATCTGGCTGCGGAACTGCTGCTGCTGCTCCATGAACAACTGCATGCTGCGCTCCAAGTAGTTGCCCATGAAGCCCTGCAGCGAATCGCCGTAGAACCGGATGATCTGGCTGAGCAGCTGGGTGGACAGCACCGGCTCGCCGTCCTGTTCCTGCTCGCTGATGATCTGCAGCAGCACGGTGCGGGTCAGGTCGTCGCCGCTCTTGGCGTCGCGGACTTCGAAGTCCTCGCCATCGACGATCAGCTGGCGCACGTCCTCGATGGTGATGTAGCTGGAGATCTCGGTGTCGTATAGACGACGGTTGGGGTACTTCTTGATGATGCGGATCGCAGCCATTGAGTCTTCGCTCTAAACGCGTATTGCGGCAGCATGACGCAGCGCAACAGCCCTTGCAACAGGCCACAAGGCAGGGAAGCCCTGTTCAGCCAGGGAAGTTGCTGCGCGACATCGGAACGGGCGACGCCCCTCGCGGGGGCGTCGCCATCGCGGGCGGGAAGTGTCGCGGAGGACGCTGCGCCGGCATCACCAGCCCATGTGGTGGCCGCCGTTGATGTCCAGGTTGGAGCCGGTGATCCAGCTGGCCTGCTCGTCCACCAGGAACGCCACGGCGTAGGCGATTTCCTCGGGCTTGCCGAGGCGGCCGGTGGGAATGTCGGCGGCGATCTTGGCGCGGACTTCCTCCGGCACCGCCATCACCATGTCGGTGGCCACATAGCCGGGCGACACCGTGTTGACGGTGATGCCGAGCTTGGCGTTTTCGCGCGCCAGCGAGATGGTGAAGCCGTGCATGCCGGCCTTGGCGGCGGCGTAGTTGGCCTGGCCATACTGGCCCTTCAGGCCGTTGATCGAACTGATCTGGATGATGCGGCCCCACTTGCGGTCGCGCATGCCCTCGATCACCGGGCGGGTGACGTTGAACACCGAGTTGAGGTTGGTGTTGATGACGTCGCCCCACTGCGAGGCGGACATCTTGTGGAACGTGCCGTCGCGGGTGATGCCGGCGTTGTTGATCAGCACTTCGACCGGGCCCAGCTTCTGCTCGACCTCCTTCACCATCGCCTGCGCTTCGTCGGGCGAGGTCACGTCACCCTTCACCAGCGTCATCTCGTAGCCGTCGGCCTTCATCTGCGCCTGCCAGGCGAGGGCTTTTTCTTCGTTGCGGTAATTGGTGGCGACCTTGTGGCCCATGTCGGCCAGCTTCTTGCAGATGGCGGTACCGATACCTCCGGTGCCGCCGGTGACCAGGACGACGCGCGATGTCATGTGGGGAATCTCCTTGTACCGCCGCAAGCCGACGGCCGTCCGATTCTAGACAGCGCCCGCGACAGGCTTGTTGTGCGATGCAGCGAACGTCATGCATGTCACTTTTGGCAGGCGATCCGGGCGGAATCCGCGGGCGGCGGCCTGCACCGCCGCCGAGACGCTGCCGATGCCCGCCAGCCTCTCCACCGGCTGGCCCAGCGCCTGCCAGGCGGCCAGCAGTGCGGGCATCGGGGCGTCATCGTCGATCGGCAACGACGCCATCGACTTGGACAGCTTCTGTCCCTGCGCATCGACGATCAGCGGCAGGTGCAGGTAACGCGGGGTGGGCAGGCCCAGTGCGCGTTGCAGCAGGATCTGGCGCGGCGTGGAATCCAGCAGGTCCGCGCCGCGCACGACGTCCGTGATGCCCTGGTCGGCATCATCCACGACCACCGCCAGCTGGTAGGCCCAGAAGCCGTCGGCGCGGCGCAGGACGACGTCGCCCACCTCGCGGTCGACCTGTTGTTCGACCGCGCCCTGCAGGCCGTCCTCGAATGCCACGCGTGTCCCGTCGGGCACGCGCAGCCGGATGGCGGGCGCACGCACGGGATCGCTGGCGACGCATGCGCGGTGGATGCCGCCTGCCGCCGCCAGGTCGCTGCGGCTGCAGCGGCACTCGAACGCGCTGCCATCGTCCAGCAATCGCGTCAGCGCGGTGGCGTAAAGATCCTGGCGCGCGCTCTGCCACACGACGGGTGCATCCGGCACCAGGCCGAACGCCGCCAGCGTGTCGAGCTGCCGTTGCGCAGCGCCCGGCACTTCGCGCGGCGGATCGAGATCCTCCACCCGCACCAGCCACGTTCCGGCGTGGTGCCGTGCCAGCAGCCAGCTGCCTAGCGCGGCGACCAGCGACCCGAAATGCAGGCGGCCGGTGGGCGAGGGCGCGAAGCGGCCACGGTAATGAGGAGGGGGATCGTTCGCTGTCATTCGTCGGAAGGAGGGAAAGCTGAACCGTGCGGTCAGCCAGTTGCTTGAATTCGACACGTCGCAACCGCAATTCTGCGTCCACGGGCACCCGCGTGCCAGTTCAACCGGAGACTCCGTCGTGTTTACGCGTGTTGCATTGTTTCTTGCCACCAATCTGGCCGTGCTGGCGCTGGCCAGCGTTGTCATGTCCCTCCTGGGCGTCAACTCCAGCCAGATGGGGGGACTGCTGGTATTCGCCGCGATCTTCGGTTTCGGTGGTTCGCTGATCTCGCTGCTCACCTCCAAGTGGATGGCCAAGCGCGCGACCGGCGCGCAGGTCATCGAACAGCCGCGCAACGATACCGAACGCTGGCTGGTGGCCACCGTGCAGCGGCAGGCGCAGGCGGCCGGCATCGGCATGCCGGAGGTCGCCATCTACGACGCCCCGGAGATCAACGCGTTCGCCACCGGCGCCAACCGCAACAATGCGCTGGTGGCGGTCTCCACCGGCCTGTTGCGCCAGATGAACCAGGACGAGGCCGAGGCGGTGCTGGGCCACGAAGTGGCCCACGTCGCCAACGGCGACATGGTGACCATGGCGCTGCTGCAGGGCGTGCTGAACACCTTCGTCATCGTGCTGGCGCGCGTCGTCGGCGGCATCGTCGACGGCTTCCTGTCGGGCAACCGCGAGGGCGGCGGACGCGGCTTCGGCTACTACATCATCGTGATGGTGCTGGAAGTGGTGTTCGGCCTGTTCGCGACGATGATCGCGATGTGGTTCTCGCGCCGCCGCGAGTTCCGCGCCGACCATGGCGGTGCCACGCTGGCCGGCCGGCAGAAGATGATCGCCGCGCTGGAACGCCTGGGTCGGCAGCACAGTCCGAGCACGTTGCCGGCGCAGGTGGAGGCGTTCGGCATCGCCGGCGGCATCGGCCAGGGGATGAAGAAGCTGTTCCTCAGCCACCCGCCGCTGGAGCAGCGCATCGCCGCCCTGCGCGCGCAGCAGGGCACGATGGCCTGAGCGACCAGGGCGTGACCTTGAACGAGAAACCCGCCTTCCGGCGGGTTTTTCGTTTGCGATTCGTTGTAGGAGCGGGCCATGCCCGCGATGCTTTTGCGGCCGTCGAAGAAAAGCATCGCGGGCATGGCCCGCTCCTACAAAGGCAAACGACCGGTCAGTTGAAGTCGTAATTCATCGCCGGGCCGGGCGCCGCGAGGAAGTTGCCTTCCACGTAGTCCAGGTTGGCGGTGAACAGGAAGGACATCGTCGCCGCGTCCTGCACGTGTTCCGCCACCGTCAGGATGCCCAGCGCTTGGGCGCGCTCGGCGATCTCGCGGATCTTCTGCTGGTGCTCGGTGTTCTTGCCCAGGTCTTCGCTGAAGACGCGGTCGATCTTGAGGAAGGTCGGCTGGAAGTGCGACAGCAACTGGAACGAATCCAGGCCCGCGCCGAAATGCTCCAGACCCACCTGGCAGCCCAGCTTGGCCGCCGCCGACTGGAACGCCTGTGCCTGGCGCAGGTGGGTGAAGACCTTGGCCTCGGGCGTCTGCAGCCACAGCCGGTCGCCGGGCACGTCATGTGCGGCCAGTTCCCGGGCGATGAGGTCGAGCAGGCGGTTGTCGGCGAAGGAGGCCGGGCTGACCTTCACCACCAGGCGGGTATCGTGGCCGGCACGCTTGCGTTCGGCCAGCACTTCGATGGCACGGTTCACCACCCAGCGGTCGATGGCATCGAGCAGGCCGTTGTCCTCGGCGATCCCGATGAAGGACTGCGGGAGCACGGTTTCGCCATTGGATTCCATGCGCAGCAGGGCCTCGTAGACCTCGCCGGGCTCGCCCTGCAGGCTGACCACGGGCTGGTAGTGCAGGCGGAAGCTGCCGTCCTGCAGGGCTTCCTGCAGGCGCTTGATCCAGTTCTGCACGCGCTCTTCCTCGGCACGGTCCACAGCGCCGGGGTCGAAGATCTCGAAGCGGTTGCCGCCCAGGTTGGTGGCCGCCTGCAGGCAGTCGGTGGCGCGCGTGAGCACCTGGCCGATGCTGGCGATCTTTTCGCCGATCTGCACGCCGCCGATGCTGGCGGTGACCGAGGCCGAACGCTCGCCCACGTTGAACACGTGCGAGGCATACGAAGCACGCAGCTTGTCGGCCAACGCGGCCGAGTGGGCGTGGTTGCCCCGCAGCAGCACGGCGAAAGTGCGCTCGCCGAAGCGTGCGGCGGTGCACTGGTCGTCGAGCTTTTCCGCCAGGCGCGCCGCGAGCGCGGCCGCGAGGTCGTCGGCCGAGTCGATGCCGATGTCCTGCAGCAGGCGCTGGTAGTGGTCCGGTTCGACCAGCAGCAGGGCGTACTGGTCCTCGCCGCGGGCCACCTGGGTCACGGCGTTCTCCAGCTCGCGCAGGAAGGTGGGGCGGTTCATCAGGCCGGTGACCATGTCGCGCTGGCGCAGGTCTTCGACTTCGCGCGCGAGTTCCGGGTCGAACTCCTCGCGCCGACGGAACACCACCTGCACGCAGGGTTCGCTCTCGTAGGTGGCGGTGGCGAACTCCAGCGTGGCCGGGAAGCTGTCGCCATCGATGCTGCGCGCCTCCAGTTCGAAGCGGGCCGGCGGCGGTTCGCCCTTGCTGAGCTTCTTCAGCAGGGCCTTGAAGTCGTTGACGTACTGCGGGGCCACCAGGTCCAGCAGCGACAGGCCTTCGACATCCTCGAAGGACTCGAAGCCGAACATCTCCAGGTAGGCGTCATTGGCCCGGATGTGCATCCCTTCGTGGATGTAGGCGATCGGGTCGCGCGAGGACGAGATCAAGGCGTCGCAACGGCGCTCGGTCTCGCGCATCTGGCCTTCGAGCCGGCGCTGCGAGCGGCGCGCGTCCAGGTCGGCCCATTCGCGGCGCAGGACGGTGAGCACATGGTCGAACCGGCCACGCAACGCCGTGGCCCGCGCGCCGGCGGCCTGGTCGGCCAGCAGGTCGGCTTCGCTCAGGGCGTCGGCCAGCACGATGACGGGAATGTCCTTGCCGCTGCCATCCACCTGCGCCAGCACCGTCGCCAGGGGGATGCTCCTGGCCGAACGGGACGCGAGCAGCAGGTCCATCGGCTGGGTGGCCACCATCTGTTCCAGCTCGGCTGCGTCCAGTGGTCGCAGCGGGCGCACGGCGATGCCGCCGTTGCGCAGGGCGGAGACGACGGCTTCGGCATCTTCCCCGCTGTCATCCACCAAAGTCAGTCGTAGCGTGGTGTCTTTGCCGATCTGCATGCAACGCGTCCGCGAGGGGAGCGCGTTTAATACATGAACGGGAGGGGGGAGTCCAATGCAACCGTCGCAGATGTGCGCATGGACGGCAGGCGACGGGCTAGAGCGGGCGTTTGCCGGTGTCGCCGGGGACTTCCCGCACCAGCCGCGGCACCAGATAGCCGGAGAGGCGCGCGGCCAGCGCCGCATGCAGCGTCTTCGCACGGTCGTCGTCGACCTCGAAATGCGCCGCGCCGGCCACCCGGTCCAACTGGTGCAGGTAGTAGGGCAGCACGCCCGCCGCGAAGCCGCGCTCGCTGAGCTTCGCCAGCGCCTCGACATCGTCATTCACGCCACGCAGCAGCACCGCCTGGTTCAGCAGGTGCACGCCGGCACCGCGCAGGCGCCCGAGTGCCGCGTCGACGGCGTCGTCGAACTCGTTGGCATGGTTGGCATGGATGACCAGGGTCACCGGCCAGGGCAGGCCGGACAGCCAGGCCAGCAGGCCATCGTCGATGCGTTCGGGCAGCACCACCGGCAGGCGGCTGTGGATGCGCAGGCGGCGCAGGTGGGGAATCCCCGCCAGTGCGTCGGTGAGCTCGGCCAGCTTGGCGTTCGACAGCGACAACGGGTCGCCACCGGACAGCAGCACTTCCTCCACGTCCATATCGGCGCGGATCAAGTCCACGGCTTCCCGCCACCCGTCGCGTGCCGCGGTCTCGTCCGAATAAGGAAAATGGCGGCGGAAGCAATACCGGCAATTGATCGCGCAACTGCCCGTCGCCACCAGCAGCGCCCGCCCGCGGTATTTCTGGATCACGCCGGGCCCCGTCCTGGCCGCGCCGTCACCGACGGCATCCAGTCCATAGCCGGCGGCCGGATGCATTTCGTCATCCAGCGGCAACACCTGACGCAGCAGCGGGTCGTGCGGGTCGCCATGGCGCATGCGGGCCACGAAGCCACGCGGCACGCGCAGCGGGAACTGGGCCGCCGCTTCGTCGGACACCCGGTCCGCCAGCGCCCCCAGTCCCAGCAGTGCCAACAGGTCGCGCGGGTCACGCACGGCATCGCGCCAGGCCTGCTGCCAGCGCGGCGCGGCCAGCGGGGCGGGCTGTCGGGGTTCGGGGGCTGCGGTTATCATGTCGGGTCTGAAAACAAGCACCCGCCGGGTCCGGCGGGTTCCCGACATTCTATCCGGCCGGCCGCCTTGCGCGGCGGGTACGCCTTACCTCCAGGAGCAGCAGCATGGCCAGTTACGGCATGAACGACGTCAAGAACGGGATGAAGATCCTGATCAACAACGAGCCGGCGATCATCAGCGACACGGAATACGTCAAGCCGGGCAAGGGCCAGGCGTTCACCCGCGTGAAGTACCGCCTGATCAAGAGCGGCCGCGTGCAGGAAATCACTATGAAGAGCACCGACTCGGTCGAGGCGGCGGACGTGGTGGACACCGACATGCAGTACCTGTATTCCGACGGCGAGTACTGGCACTTCATGCAGCAGGAGACCTTCGAGCAGGTGCAGGCCGACAAGGCCGGCATGGGCGGCGCCGAGAAGTGGCTGAAGGGTGAGGAGGACTGCGTGGTCACGCTGTGGAACGGCAACCCGATCCAGGTGACCCCGCCGAATTTCGTCGAACTGCAGATCACCGAGACCGACCCGGGCGTGAAGGGAGATACCGCCGGTACCGGCGGCAAGCCGGCCACGCTGGAAACGGGCGCCGTCGTGCGTGTGCCGCTGTTCGTCGGGCAGGATGAGATCATCAAGGTCGATACCCGCACCGGTGAATACGTCAGCCGCGTGAAGTGATGGAACAGCTGGCGCTTTACCTGGGCGTCTGGGCCGTCGGCGTTCTGATCGCCGCGCTGGGCGTGATGCTCTGCTGGAATGTGACCCTGCCGCGGCTGTTCCCCAGCGTGCCGCGGCTGAACTACGGGCGCGCGTTGGCGCTGATGCTGCTGTGCTGGCTGCTGTTCGGCGCCGGCGCCATCGGCCTGACCTATACGCTGGGATTCTGAGCCGAGGCCCATGAGCGACCGCATCCCCGACACCTGCGACCTGTTGATCGAAGCCGGTTTCGTGGTGCCGGTCGTCCCGCACGGGGTGGTGTTGGAGGACCATGCGGTCGCCGTCACCGCCGGCCGCATCGTCGCGATTCTGCCGGTGCACGAGGCGCGCACGCGCTTCGTCCCGCGCGAGACGGTATCGCGCCCTGATGCCGCGCTGATCCCGGGCATGGTCAACGCGCACACCCACAACCCCATGACGCTGTTGCGTGGCGTTGCCGACGACCTGCCGCTGAAGGTCTGGCTGCAGCAGCACATCTGGCCCATCGAGGGCGCGGTGATCGGGCCGGATTTCGTGGCCGACGGCATCACCCTGGCGATCGCCGAGATGCTCCGCGGCGGCACCACCTGCGTCAACGAGAACTACTTCTTCCCCGACGTGCAGGCCGCGACGTACAAGCGCCACGGCTTCCGCGCACGCGTGGGACTGCCGGTGATCGATTTCCCGACGGCCTGGGCGGCGTCGGACGACGAGTACTTCGAGAAGGCCGGCGAAGTGCACGACCAATGGCGGGACGACGCGCTGATCGCGACCGCGTTCGCCCCGCATGCGCCGTACACGGTGAACGACGCCAATTTCGAACGCGTGCGCATGCTGTCGGACCAGCTCGACGTGCCCGTGCACCTGCACCTGCATGAAACCGCACAGGAAGTGGAACAGTCGCTGGAGAAGCACGGACAGCGCCCGATCGCGCGGCTGGACCGGCTGGGGCTGGTCAACGACCGCCTGATCGCCATCCACATGACCCAGCTCACCGAGGCGGAGATCCACCTCTGTGCCGAACGTGGCGTCAGCGTCGTGCATTGCCCGGAATCCAACCTCAAGCTCGCGTCCGGTTTCTGCCCGGCGTGCGCGCTGGAGCGTGCAGGCGTGACTTTGGCGGTCGGCACCGACGGCTGCGCCAGCAACAACGACCTGGACATGTTCAGCGAGACGCGCACTGCGGCGCTGCTGGCCAAGGCGGTGGCGCAGGATGCCGCCGCGCTGGATGCGTTCAGCGCCTTGCGCGCGGCCACGCTGGGCGGCGCGAAGGCGATCGGCTTCGACGACCGCATCGGCTCGATCGAGCCGGGCAAGGAGGCCGACCTGGTCTGCGTGGATCTGTCCGCGTTGGAGACGCAGCCGCTGCACCACGTGGTGTCCCAGCTGATCTACGCCACCGGCCGGCAGCAGGTCAGCGATGTGTGGATCGCCGGCAAGGCGAAGCTGCGGCAGCGTGTGCTGGTCGAGATGGACATCGACGGCGTCATCGCCAATGCGCGGCAGTGGCGCGAGCGGATCGCCGGCATCCGGCTGTCTTGACAACGTCATCCCAGCGAACGCTGGGATCCATGTGGACGTTGCGTTTGCTGTTTCCAGTGCGGCTCCAAGCAAGAGCAAGATGGGTCCCAGCGTTCGCTGGGACGACGGAATCGGCGCCTCGCGGGGTCGGCCCGATCTACAATGGCGGCATGACGACCACGACTTCGCCCCGCGACGACAACTTCAGCCAGGCCGAACTCGACAAGTTCGGCGCGCTCGCCAATCGCTGGTGGGATCCGGATGGCCCGCAAAAGGCGTTGCATGCGCTCAATCCGGTGCGCCTGCAGTACGTGCGTGATCGCGTGCGGCTCGCGGGCGCCACCGCACTGGATGTCGGCTGTGGCGGAGGACTGCTGAGCGAAGCGCTGGCGCGCGAGGGCGCGCATATCACCGCGATCGACCTCGCGCCCGAACTGGTGAAGGTGGGGCGTCTGCACAAGCTGGAATCGGGCGTGCAGGTGGACTATCAGCTGCGTTCGGTCGAGTCGCTGGCCGAGGAGCGCCCTGGCAGCTTCGACGTGGTCACCTGCATGGAGATGCTGGAGCACGTGCCCGATCCGGCGGCCATCATCCGTGCCTGCCACGCGCTGCTGAAGCCGGGCGGACAGCTCTTCCTGTCCACGCTGAACCGCACGCCGGCCGCCTTCGCGCTGGCCATCGTCGGCGCCGAGTACATCGCGCGCCTGCTGCCGAAGGGCACGCATCACTACAAGGAATTCATCAGGCCGTCCGAACTGGCCGGATGGCTGCGCGATGCCGGCTTCCAGTTGCAGGACGTCACCGGCCTGGCGTACGAACCATGGCGGCAGCGCGCGCGGCTGACCTCGCGCACCGACGTGAACTACCTCGCCAGTGCGGTGAAGCCGTGACGGCGCGGGGGTTCCCGCGCGCCGCGCTGTTCGACCTGGACGGCACGCTGCTGGACAGCGCGCCGGACATGCTGGCCACGGCGAACCGGATGCGCGCGTCGCGCGGTGTCGGCGCGATGACGCTCGATGTCCTGCGGCCCCACGTCTCCAAGGGCGCGCGCGCGATGCTGGCGGCCGCGTTTCCGGAGATGGAGCAGGGATCCCGCGAAGCGCTGGTGCCGGAATTCCTGGCGATCTACCAGCAAGAACTCGGCCGCCACAGCCTCCTCTTCGATGGTGTCGCCGACATGCTTGAAGCGCTGGAGCAGGCCGGCAGCGTGTGGGGCATCGTGACCAACAAACCCGAATACCTGGCGCGCGACATCCTGCCGCAACTGGGTTGGGAGAGCCGCTGCGCCGTATTGATCGGGGGCGACACGCTGGCCGAGAAGAAGCCGCACCCTTTGCCGCTGCAGGTGGCCTCCGAGCGCATCGGCATCGCCATCGCCGACTGCGTGTACGTGGGCGACGACGAGCGCGACATCCAGTCGGCGCGTGCCGCCGGCATGCCGTCCATCGCGGCGTTGTGGGGGTACCGGCAGGCGCACGAAGAGCCCGCGCTGTGGCTGGCGGACGTGATGGTCCAGCTACCCGCAGCCCTTGTTGAACCTTCAGTCTGGCCATCGGCGCAGCTTGTTGCAGGAGCGACGTAAGTCGCGACCGCATGGCGGCGGCGTCCTCTCGTTCCATCGGCAGGTTCTCCTGCAGTGTTGTGTTCTTTCCCGAGCGCCCAGCATCACGGTCGCGACTTACGTCGCTCCTACAAGAGTTTTCTGCATGTCCGACTCCGCCGCCCTCGACAGCTTTCTCGACAAATGGCGTGCACGTTGGCCCGAATGGTCGGTGGCCGAGGTGTTCGTCGCGCCTGCGCGACGCGATATCGCGGTGGCATGGTTCGCGCTGCTGCAGGAGTTCGAGGACGCCCTGAACATCGCCGGCGAGCCGCTGCCGGCGGATGCCAAGCTGGCGTGGTGGGGCGAGGAACTGCGTGGCTGGGCAGGACAGCGCTCGCGCCATCCGCTCGGCCGGCGCCTCGAACCCGTGCGCGCCGACTGGGCAAGGCTCGCGGAGGCGCTGCCCACGTTGGCGGAGGCACGCGCGCAGCCGGTGGACCGGAATGCGGGGCTTGCCGCGCTGTCGCGCTACGGCGATGCGGTCGCGGCCGTGGAAGCCGGGGTGCTGGGCCGCGCGCCCGCTTCACGCAGCATCGTCGCGCAGGCGCTCGCGATGCGATTGGCGGAGGCCGGCGCGGCGGGTATTCCCATGGAGCTCAGGCAGGGCGGAAACGACGCGCATGCGGCGCGTGCGTGGGCGGACTGCCTGCTGGGACAATGGACGCTGCGCGAGGGTGCGCGCGAACGCCGCCTGGTGTCGGCCTTTGCGCATGGACGCCTGCGCCGGCTTGCACAGCGGAGCGAACCCGGCGCGCTGCCATCGCGCGCCTCGCTCCTGTTCACAGGCTGGCGCGCCGCGCGCGGTGACTGAAGAGCACGCATATCGTTGCGATAGCGGCGGGAAACGGCCGTAACGGACTGTTTCATCTGGGGATTCGGGGCAGGGCGTACAATGCGCGGCATCCACTCCCCCGTGCATGACCATGGCTCCCTCGCTTCCCCTGGCGCCCCGCGCCGACCTCCCCGATGTCGCCCACCAGCGCGTGCCGCTGGCGCGCCCCCTGGACTGGGTGGGCATGGAGAACATCGCGCTGCCGGTGCGCATCGCCGACGGGCAGGGCGGGCAACTGCAGGTGGCCGCCAGCATCGACCTGTCGGTGAACCTGGCAAACGCGGATGCGCGCGGCATCCACATGTCGCGCCTGTACCTGCAACTGCAGGACGGACTGGCGCGCGAAGCGATCACGCCCGCGGGCCTGCGGCACCTGCTGCAGGACAGCGTGGCCTCGCAGTCCGGTCTGGCAACCAGCGCCCGCCTGAAGATCCGTTACGAAGCCCTCCTGCAACGCAAGGCGCTGGAAAGCGACTATGCCGGCTGGAAGCGCTATCCGGTCGAAATCGAAGCCACGTTGGCGGACGGTCATCTGGTGCTGGCGCTGTCGTTCGCGGTCGAGTATTCCAGCACCTGTCCGGCCTCGGCGGCACTGTCGCGGCAGGCCAACGCGGAGCGTTTCGCGGGAGATTTCGCTGCCGCGCATCCGCTGTCGGTCAACGTGGTGCACGACTGGCTGGCCTCCGAGCGCGGCCTGGCCGCCACGCCGCACGCGCAGCGCAGCCGGGCCAGCGTGCGGGTGGAATTGCGCCCGCAGTTCGACGAATTGCCGCTTGTCGCCCTGGTCGACGCCATCGAAGCCGCGCTCGGCACCCCGGTGCAGACCGCGGTCAAGCGCGTGGACGAGCAGGCCTTCGCCCGCCTCAATGCCGAGAACCTCATGTTCTGCGAAGACGCCGCGCGCCGCGTGGCGTCGGTCCTGTCGGGTGACGCCCGCATCGCCCGCTACGACGCCACCGTGGCCCATTACGAGAGCCTGCACCCGCATGACGCGGTGGCCCGCGTGAGCGGCAGCAACGACTGAGGCCGCCAGTCGGCGAGGTTGCGTCACTTCACATTTGTGACCCGATCCGCGCTAAGCTCGGGCGCTGACCGCTCGGCGGAATGGATATGGGGAATCCACGGCGCCTGGCCAGAGACTGGTTGCTCTGGTTCTGCCTGATCGGGTGGGCGATGCCCGCCACCGCGCAAACGCTTTCGCTGGCCCGGCTCGACGCCGATCCGCCGGCGCGCGATGTCGTGTCCGGCAAAGTGGATGCGCAGTTTGTCGTGGCCGACCGCGATGGCGTGATCTTCGAATCCCAGACATCGCCCCGTTGGTGGCGTGTCGTCAGCCCCGTGGACGTGGATGCAGGCCTGCAACCGCACCTGGTGGTGCGCGCGCCGTACCAGAACCGGATGGAACTTTGGACCCGTGAAGGAACGCCGGTCGTGCGCGCGCTGTTTGGCGCGGACGCCGACCTCGCGTTCTCGGCGCGCGCACTGGCGTTCCCGTTGCCGGAAGGCGTCCGGGCCGGCCAGCCCCTCTACCTGCGGGTGATCTCGGTGGGCGGCACGCCGATGCCGCTGTCGATCCAGCCCTTGCGCGACGTCCATCGGCAGGACCTGGAACACGTGGCTTGGCGGGCGATGGTCCTGGGTGCGATGTGCGTGCTCTCGGTGCTGGCATTGGGGTTCTGCATCGGGCTGGGGGAGCGCAGCTACGGATTCCTGGCGCTGACCCTGCTCTCGCAGGCGTTGTTCCTCGCGCTCGCGGGCGGCGAACTGCGCAGCATCGAGGTCTTCGGCCATGCGTTGGGTGCGGATCCCCGGATGTCGCGCATCGCCGGCATGCTGTCGGTGATCGCCAGCAATACCTTCCTCGCGTTCTATCTGGATCTGGCGCATCGCGGCCCGGTGCTCGCCCGCGTGCTGCGCGCATGCAACGTGCTGCTGGGCGGCCTGATGCTCGCTTCCCTGGCGAGTACCAGCCTGCTGGTTCCCCGTGCGGGCAACCTCATCTTGCTGGTCGCGACAGCCTGCGTGCTGCTGGCCTGCATCCGTGGCGCGTTGCGCAACGAGCGTCCGGCGTTCTTCCTGTTGCTGTCGTGGCTCCCGATGATCTCGCTCACCGCGGCGCGCGTGGGCGAACTGCTCGGCTGGTGGGTGGGGCCGGCCTGGCTGATACATGCATTCCCGCTCGGCTTCGCGCTGGCCGGATTGGTGCTGACGGTCGGCCTGGCGGACAAGATGCAGCAACTGCGCCGCGACCGCGACCGCGCCAGCCGCATGGCTGCGCTGGACATGCTGACGGGCGTGCTGTCGCGCACCGCGATCATCGACCAGCTGCAGCGCGAAGTGGAACTCGCCCACGCCCGTGGCACGCCATTGTCGGTGGTGTTCTTCGACATCGACCACTTCAAGCGGATCAACGACGAGCACGGTCACCCGGTAGGCGACCAGAGTCTGCGGCTGGTCGCCACCCGTACCCGGGGAAAACTGCGCAAGCACGATTTCCTCGGGCGCTACGGTGGCGACGAAATGCTGGT